>JBKXQO010000001.1:0-68324 GCA_047014865.1 Blautia sp.
TCTCGCGCCGAGCGCGGTCGCTTGCGACATTTTTCATCTTCCCGCGAGTGCGCATCATCACACGAAGTGTGTTTTTATGTTGTGGGAAAGTTCTAGGAACTTTCCCACAACATAAAAAACCGGGAAATCCCAGCTCTTCCGGATCTCCCAGCTCTTCTCTATTTCTTCCTACCTACGTCGGCCCATGGCAGAATTCCCGAATCAGGCTTTTCTCTCCCGCTCCTTTAATTCCTGGGCATAGGAATCCCAGGCTCCGGTGTCGTCCTCGATTCCGAATCTCGCCGGGTCAAACAACGGCTCCAGCCCTTTCTTTTTCTGAGCTTCATAGTCCTGTAAGATCGCCTTGACCTTCTTCCACAGAAGCAGAATCGCCACAATATTCACCCAGGCCATCAGTCCCACGCCTAAGTCCGCCATACTCCAGATCGTCTGCCCATCCACGATAACGCCTGAGAAGACCGCCAGCAGGAAAATCGCCCGCATCAGGTAAGTTCCCGCCTTTTTCCCTTGGAAGATAAATTTCATATTGCTCTCTGCTTGATAATAGTAACCCATCAGGCTGGTGAACACAAACAGCACAATCATAATCGCCAGCAGCTTGCCTCCCCAGCTTCCCAGATACTGGTTCACCGCATCCTGCGCCCAGAGCGCGCCATATTCGCTGGAAGTATTGTTGACAATGGGATTATTGTTGGCGTCCACAACCGTGTAATTCCCCGTCACCATGATAATCATCGCCGACGCCGTACACACCACGATGGTGTCAATGTAGACTGACAACGCCTGAATCAGTCCCTGCTTGGCCGGGTGTGAACACTCTGCGGCCGCGGATACAATCGCCCCGGACCCCTGTCCGGCCTCATTGGAGTATACGCCACGTTTCACACCCCAGGAGATAGCCGCGCCCAAGATACCGGCGAACATCTGATTCGCCCCAAAAGCCGATGTGAAGATCAATCCGATCACTTTGGGCAGCTCACCGATATTCAGGCCGATGATCACAACCGCCATGACCACATACACCACGCACATCACCGGCGCCAGAAGCTCCGCCACCTGGCCAATTCGCTTGATACCGCCCCATACCACAACGGCCGTGAGAATCACACACACAATCCCAATGATCAATGTGGGTGTGTGAAAAGCGCTGCTGAATGTGGACGCAATCTGGTACACCTGAAGTCCCGGCATCAGCGTGCCAGGCCCCAATACGGCTGCGATGGCAAACACGTAGGCCAAAGGCTTTAACTTCAGCCCCTTGGTGATGAATACCTGGGCGCCGCCCACATACTCCTTGCCCTCCTTTTCCTTGTAAGCCTGAGCCAAAGTACACTCGGCAAAGGAAGAGGCCGCGCCGATCAAGGCAATCAGCCACATCCAGAAGACTGCGCCTGGTCCTCCGAAGAAAATAGCGGTAGCCACACCTGCTATATTCCCCATTCCCACACGGGACCCAACTGTGGTGGCAAAGGACTGAAAGGCAGAGATCCCCTCATCCCTGGTGGATTTCTGACGTATCAGCTTTAGCATATCCCCGAATAGACGAAACTGGCATCCTCTGGTCAATACCGTAAAGAAGATCCCCGCCGCCAGACAGAGAATAACCAGCGGAAGGCTCCACACCCAGCCGTTAATCTTCGTCACAATGTTTACAAATGTCTCCATACCATCCCTCCTACTCTCAATACTACTTCACAAGTTCCGGCTCTGACGTCAAAAGACAAGACCGCCGAACCTCCGTTACATTACACAAGCCCTCTTAAAATTTCTCAGCTCTAGAACCAAGAAAAATACAAGTGCGAACGCTCTTTGATCTATTCTATTTGCAACCACTACCTTTCTTTACTCATATTTTATTTTCCGTTTTTCACTGTCATGGTCCCTTCACAGACCTCTCCTCACCTCCATCACTTGACCATAACTCTCATATCTTCGCTCTTTTCCGTTACCCACTGCTCTACGCAATTTATCTTTGCAAAGATGTAATAAATTATATCACAATTTTAAAAAAGAAAAAAGCCTGTCAAAACAGACACCCCAAATCTGGAGTGTCTGTCAACTGTCGCAGAATCCCTCTCTGGACTCTACTCAATCTCTATTTAATTTCCATCCAATGGCTTCCTTGCGCTTGAGCACAAAGTCGGCATAGATTCCTTTCTGCTGGATAAGCTTCTCGTGCCTTCCTTGCTGTACGATTCGGCCATCTCTTAGAACCAAGATCTGATCCGCATTGCGGACGGTCTTCAACCGGTGAGCGATCATGATAATCGTCTTGTCCTTTGTCAGAGCTTCTATCGCTCTCTGTAGGCGATCCTCATTCTCAGGATCCACATTGGCTGTGGCCTCGTCCAGTATGACGATAGGGGCGTCTTTTAACATGGCGCGCGCGATACTGATTCTCTGCTTCTCGCCTCCAGACAGGGAAGCCCCTCCTTCCCCAATGACCGTCTGGTATCCATCTGGAAGCGCCTGGATAAACTGATCACAGCAGGCCTTTTGCGCCGCTGCCACCACCTCCTCATGGGTGGCCTCTGGCTTCCCGAATTTGATATTGTTTTCAATGGTATCTCCAAAGAGATAGACATTCTGAAAGACCATACTAATCTGATCCATCAGGGATTCCAGCGTATAATCTCTCACATCCCTCCCTCCGATTTTTATTCCACCGCTATCCACATCCCAAAACCTGGCCATGAGATTGCAAAGCGTCGTCTTGCCAGAACCTGAGGGGCCAATGATAGCCGTAGTCGACTTGTCAGGAATTACAGCGGACACGTCGTGGAGAATCTCCTTATTCCCATAAGAAAAATTCACATGATCCAGTACAATTCCATGATTCCGGGGATGAATCTCCTCCCCTTTCTCATCCATCTGTGGTAGTTCGTCAATCTTCTCAGCTTGGTCGATGGCACTGTCCACCATACGCAGGATCGCCATACTGCTTCCCACTGATTCCACCTGGGCAAAGACCAGAAAAGAGACCACCACCACCATCAACGCGTTGGCCAAAGACATGGTTCCATCCTGGTAGAAGGCCACCGCCGCCAGAATCAGTAGAATTCCAAACCCTCTCAAGATCAGCCCCTGGGCGATCACATAGGGAGTAAAAAGCTGTTCCACCGCCAAATTACTGCTCCGGTTCTCCTCCAAAGCCCTTCGAACTTTCTGGTCTCCTTTCCCAGTCAGGTTAAAAGCTTTGATCACACTCATCCCCTGGATCTGCTCCAACACGGCGCCGACCATCTTCGTGGCGGACTCTTGACGCCTGGGCGCCAGCATCTGTGACTTCTTCTCCATGGAGGACGTGACAAACAGATAAAGGGCGATCCCCAATACCACAAGAGCGCCGATCCGCCAGTCAAACAGTAGAACCATCAGGGCAAAGACAGCGGTGTTGATCAGGCCTCCCAGCATCCCCACCATGACCATCGGAGCCGTATTCTCCACCTCTTCCATTACCGTGGTCACCATCCCGGTGATCTCTCCCAGATTGTGATCGTCAAAATACCCCATTGGGACACTCTTTAATTGATTGCCCATGGCAATCCGCCTGTCGGCCACCATAAAATAACCGGCGTGAGTCTGCTGAAGCTGCGAAAAATAATTGCACACCGTTCTTCCAACGATGCTGGCCGCCAACAAGGACAAGGCGATCCAAGCTGTATTTTGTCCCTGCTCCTGGCCGGTCAGCGCCAACACCACAGCGTAAATAGCTCCCACTTGAAGCATATGAAAAATCGCATAGAGAAAACCGACCGCAATGGATTTATTGGCGTTCTCTTTCTCTTTCCCGGCAAACCGCCATATTTTTTTCAACGCTCCTAACATCTGCTCTCACCGTCCTTTGCTCCGATATGTGCCCCCCACATTCCACGATAAAGTGGGTCTCTCTCAAGCAACTCTTGATGCGTTCCCTCTGCGTGGATCTCACCGTCTCTCACCACCACAATCTTGTCCACGTCTATGATGGTCGACAGACGGTGGGCAATGATAAATACCGTCTTTCCACTGATCAACTTGGCCACTGCTTTTTGAATCACCGCCTCGTTCTCCGGGTCAATGTAGGCGGTGGCCTCGTCTAAAATCACAATGGGGGCGTCCTTTAGCATGGCTCTGGCAATGGCAATTCTCTGCCGTTCTCCCCCTGAGAGGTGCGCCCCCTTTCCCCCGGCCATGGTATGGTATCCCCTCTCCAATTGCTGAATGAACCCATCGCATCCTGCCGCCTTAGCCGCAGCCTCCACCTCCTCGTCAGACGCCTGACGGTTTCCCATACGGATATTTTCCAGAATGGACTCGTCAAATAAGTAATTGTCCTGAGAGACAAAGGCCGTCAGATCATAGAGCTGACTCAGCGGAATCTCCCTCACATCGTGTCCACCTATGAGGACCTTCCCCTCCTTCACATCCCAGAATCCAGCGATCAATTTGGCGATCGTGGACTTTCCACTGCCGGATGGTCCCACAAGCGCCGTCATGCTCCCTGCTGGAATGTCCAAATTGACGTGGTGCAAGACTTCTTTGCCCACATGGTAGCCAAAAGACACCTCCTCTAAACGTACGTCCATATTCTCCAGGGCGACCGGATTTGCCCCGTGTTGTTGCTCCTCGCTGTGTAATATTTCATCCACAGAGTTTACCGTAGTCCCCACCCGGGCCAGACTGTCCACAAAATTCATGGCGGCCAGAAGCGGTCCCGCAATTCCCAGAGACAGAATTATCGTGGTGATAAAGGTCTCCACAGAGAGACTGCCTCCACGGTACAACAGCCACCCCACAGGGAGAACCGTAATCAACGTGGTAGGCGAGACCGCTTTCGACAAGGAGACTGGGAACTGACAGCTCTTCATCCATTGATAAAAATACGCCGCATTGGCCGTGACACGTTCTGAGAATTTTGCGTAGGAATGCTTCCCCTGGTTGAAAGCCTTGATCACCTCGATCCCATTCACATACTCCACAATAGCGGCATTCATAGCCTGTGACGTCTTCACAGACCCCTCATACTGCTCCCCATATCCTCTCATGACCAGCATCATAAAGAACATTCCCACTGGAATGGATACCAGTGACAGAAGCGCCATTCTCCAATCCAACACCAGCAGGTAGATCAAGATACACACTGGCCCCAACACATTGGCTGTCATCTCCGGCAAGAGATGCGCCAAGGGAGTCTCCATACTCTCAACCTGATCCACAATAAGCTGCTTTAGCTTCCCACTGGACATATCCATAACTGTCCCCAGCGAAAGTCTGGGCAATTTTTTCAATAGTCGCTCCCTGATTTCCTTTAAAATGGTGAAAGTCGCCTGGTGTGAGAGCGACAAGGCCAAGGCATACAGACACTCTCTGAGAATCGCCCCCACGCCTCCGACTGCACACCACATCAGATAATAATTCCAGTCTTCCCGCCCATTGAGCAGTCCTATAATCACCTTGGCTGCTGAGAAATACGGGAGCATTCCTCCCAGTATCCCCAGACTTGCGCTGGCAATGGCACAGATCAATCTTCCATGCTCCTGCCGGCCAAGCTCCCACAGGCGAAGTATTGGGCTTTTTTCCATGTAGCTCACTCCTCTCATTCAGTTAGTATAACCTAACTTTGATTTTATTTTAAAGGACAGAACCCGCATGGTAGTCGCAAGCCCTTGAGGCGGCTCACTCCGCATTCATGCCCTTATCTGTCCTATAAAACCCCGCTCTTTCTTAATCCGGATAGAAAAACTTCTCAAATCCTGCCGCATGATAGCACTCCAGCATCTGGATATATTTTCTCGCCTTCTCCCGGTCCATCCGGTGACGGACGATCTCGAATACTCCCTCAAAATACGCCGTCGTGACGATATGGAGAAATTCTTCCGTTATCTCCCTGCTCCCTGTCCCAGGGCATCCCACCGCCTCCATATACCGATAGGTATACTCCACCTCAATGGACGTCAGCTCATCGATAAAATGTTCATATCTCGTTCCATGGGAGGCATCCAAAAGAAGGTAAAACTCATCAAAGTTTTCATAGATATCATCGATCAGATGCTCCATCTCACGGAAACTATACTGGTTCACCTCTTCTCTCTGCCTCTCTGGGTCGAAACTGTGAAACCGCTCCTGCACTTCCGTGAAACGATCTAGGATCCGGTTCAGCGCAGGGGCCACAATCGCCTCAAAGAGTCCCTCTTTATCTCCAAACCGGACGTAGATGGAATTGGTGCTGGTCTTGGCTTTGGCTGCAATCGTCCTGAGAGAGGCTTCCGTGTAACCCTTCTCCAGAAATTCCTCTTTTGCACATGTGAGAATCCGCTCATAGACTCCCTCTATCTGTCTTGCCATAACTGTCCCCCATTCATAACATCGTTTCATAACACTGTTATGATTTTAGCATGTCTCTCTTTCTCTGTCAAGTGTCTGCCGCACTTTATCTACTCCACAGGCTATCCTATCGATTTTCTAAATTTTTTGACCGTCGATACTCCAAAGGCGACGAGCCAAACTGCCTTTTGAACACCGCCGCAAATTTCCCTTGGTTGGAATAGCCCACTTGCTGAGAAATTTCAGCGATTGAATCTTTGGAGTCCGAGAGCAATTTTGCTGCCGTGTTCATTCGAATCTCTCGCAGATAAGTAGAGATGTTCTGTCCGTATACGCCGCGGAAATAATTCTTCAGACTGGTCTCGCTGACAGAGAAATGTTCTGCGATTAAACGTACTGGGATGTGCCGGCGAAGATCGCCGGAAAGAATTTTCGCCGTCCTTTTTGCTATCTCCACTTGTGTCTCCGTATAGAAACAGCAAGCCTTTGAGGAACCGACATTTGCGCTGAGGAGGCAGTGGAGAAGTTCCAGCGTATAGATTTGTAAGTAAAAAAGAGACGGTCTCTCCGAGAGCTGCCAGAGTTTGCGGAAAATATTTTCTAAGCGGCCGTCTGCTTCGTTGATATAAGTTCTCCGTCTTCCACAGTATTTTTCTTCTAACCGGGCCGGATCCACCGAGAAGAATTTCATGAGTTGACCGCAAGATTGCGACAGAAGCGCCAAGTCAAAATATATTTTGATCCCTTGATATTGTCCTGTGGGAAAGATGTACTCCTTCTGCGCTGTCTGGTCACTGATACCAAAATCATTTTCTTTCAGGTAGATGTATGTTCCGTCATCCAAGAGCAATTCACACCTGCCAGAAACACAATAATTGATCAGCAGTGGATTCCACTCTGAATTTGTGTCAGACTCCGGCCATACAGGAGCGCTCACAAAAATGAAAGCCACTGTCAAACCCGGGAAAAGTGTGTGAAATACCATCTGCCCTTCACCGTTCCCCTGATCCAAATGCAGTTCGCTGCTATTTGGGCCTTTTTTCAAGGTCACTCCTGAGACAGAGCGACTGTTCTCCAGAATGGAATATACCATATCATCCAATTATCTCTCCCCTCCCGCCATATAAAGTCGTTTATATTATTATAACGGCGGAGCCTTTCCCGGTCAATGTCTCCCCGGACAAAGACAGAACTCCTTGCTATTCGGATCTAAAATGCCGATATGTGCATAGAAGGTTCCACGGATATATGTTACCATCAAGTAGGTTAGCAACTTCTAACCGTCAGAAAGTAATCATATTAGGAGGTTTTACAATGAACAAATTACAGGGAAAAGATCTAATCAACATCGGCGTCTTTACAGCAATTTATTTTATTGTTATCTTCGCCGCGGCGTCAATCGGCTTCATACCGGTTTTCATTCCTCTAATCAGTGTGATCGTACCACTTATCGGCGGCATTCCAATGATGTTGTTCTTCTCTAAAATCAAAAAATTCGGCATGCTGACCATCTGTGGTCTACTACTGGGTATCATTATGCTGTTGGCTGGCATGGGGTACTGGTGTATTCCCACCGGTCTGATCTTCGGTCTGATTTCCGATTTTATGCTGAAAGCTTCCGCCTACAAAAACGCCAAACGCCAAATCCTGATCCACGGCGTCTTCTCCATGTGGGTGATCGGTGCGTTTATACCCATCGTAGTGACACGGGATGCCTACTATCAGAACCTACTCCCCAGTTATGGGCAGGAATACGCCGACACTCTAATGGCTTATATGCCCGACTGGATTTTGCCTGTACTTCTGGCAGCCGCCTTTGTCAGTGGGCTTTTGGGCGGTTTGATCGGACAGAAGATCTTCAAAAAACACTTTAAACGGGCAGGCATCGCGTAATGGGCCGTGAACTTCTTGCCAGTCAAAAAAGTAACTGTGGAATACCCCTAGACCCACGGACAAAACTGGCCTTGCTGATTACCATAGCGGTTTTTATTCTAGGCGGCTCCCACAAGGGCATCCTACAATGTTGCATCGTCCTGTTGGCGGCCATCCCGTTGCTCCTGTTATTGACTGCAAGAAAATGGAAAAGCGCCCTCCTCTACATAGTAATCTGGGGTGGCAGCCTGTGCCTAGAAATATGGGGATTGCCCCGATTGACTGGCGTAGCAAATTTCATCGCCGTTGCCATTGTGGGAATCCTGTTGCGATTTACCCCCAGTGTTGTCATGGGATATTTCGTTGTGACGACTACAACCGTCAGCGAATTCGTCGCGGCTATGGAACGCCTCCATCTACCGCAACAAGTTACCATCCCCATGTCCGTGATGTTTCGCTTTTTCCCCACGGTGGCGGAAGAATGGAGTGCTATCCAAGACGCCATGCGGATACGCGGCATCCGCCTAGGCGGCGGTAAAGTAAGCGCAATTTTAGAGTATCGTATCGTACCCATGATGATCTGCTCCGTGAAGATTGGAGAAGAGCTCTCGGCGGCAGCGCTTACGCGGGGATTGGGCGGTCCGATAAAAAGAACAAACATCTGCAGACTGAGCCTCCAGATACAGGATATCGTTTTTCTGCTGATCTGTCTCGGCACGTTTGCAGCACAGATCTATATACTGGCCACAAGGGGGTGATGAAAATGATTACGTGTCAGAATGTAAGTTTTTCCTACTCGTCCGACGAATTACCCGGCGACAGCAAGACAGCCAAAGGCGTCCTACACAACCTCTCCTGCACCATTGAGAAGGGTTCTTTCGTCCTGCTGTGCGGAGCCTCTGGCTGCGGCAAAACCACGATGACGCGGCTATTTAACGGCCTTATTCCCCATTATCACGAGGGAACCTTTACCGGATCCGTCTATCTAGACGGAAAAGATACCCGCGAATTGTCACTATTTGACCTCTCTCTAACCGTCGGATCCGTGTTTCAAAATCCACGTTCTCAATTCTTTAACGTGGACACCACCAGCGAGCTGGCCTTCGGCCCGGAAAATCACGGTATGACAGAGGAAGTTATCTGGAGCCGAGTCAACCATGTGGCCGCCCAATTAAAACTTAAACCGCTTCTGGACAAAAGTATTTTTTCTCTGTCTGGAGGGGAAAAACAGAAAATCGCTTGTGGATCGGCAGCCGCCGTCGACCCTGAGATATACGTACTAGACGAGCCCTCTTCTAATCTGGACGCCCACGCTATCGCTGACTTTCGCCGGCTTCTCTCTGCCTTAAAGTCCCAGAAAAAGACCATCATTATCTCTGAACACCGGCTGTACTATCTGTCTGGCCTTTTTGACCGTGTTTTGTACTTAAAAGACGGAGAAATTCAGGGCGATTACACCGCTGAGGAATTCCAATGTTTGTCTACAAAACAGAGGGCGGAGATGGGACTGCGTCCCCTCGACCTGACCAGTCTAAAAGATATAGAACAGCCGCCACGGCGAAACGACGGCAGCGTATGGACAGTCAGGGATTTTCACTTTGCCTACAAGCATGAACCGGAGATCCTGCACATACCAGAGGCTATCTTTCCATCAGGCAACGTTACGGCTATCATTGGAAATAACGGCGCTGGAAAGTCGACATTCTCCCGATGTCTCTGCGGATTGGAAAAACGGTGCGGAGGAACCGTGCAACATCAAGAAAAGACGTATTCCAGAAGAGACCGGCTCAAACTCTGCTACATGGTTATGCAGGATGTAAACCACCAGCTCTTTACAGAGAGCATTTTAGACGAGATCCTATTGAGCATGAAAACTGAACAGAAGTCAAGAGCAAAAGACATTTTAAGTCAGATGGATCTGGCGCCATACGAAGATTGCCACCCACTGGGACTATCTGGCGGACAAAAACAACGTGTGGCGGTGGCCTCTGCGGTGGCCTCAGAGCGGCCGCTCTTACTGTTCGACGAGCCCACCAGCGGCCTGGACCTCTCTCACATGAAACAAGTTGCGAAAATTGTCAACCAAATAGCGAATACCGGAAAAACCATTGTCCTGGTGACACACGACCCAGAATTCATACTGCGGTGCTGCAATTATGTCCTCCACTTAGAACACGGACAAATCCAGGAAAGCTACTCTATAGAGGACAGCCAAGGCAGGCGTCGTCTGCTGAGATTTTTCCTGGATGAAATGGAATAGGAGACACCACCTGGAAAGCTTTTGTTTTACAGGAAAACGCCGCGCTTTTCAACATTACCACCACAATATCTTTCCCAGACAAAGAAGGCACGATCTACTCTTCCAGATCGTGCCTTCTCCCAGGAAAGTTATCACGACAGCTCCAACTTTCCAGTATACAATTGATAATAAGTTCCCTTTAATTTCAACAGCTCCTCGTGGTCGCCTCTCTCGATGATCCGGCCATGCTCCAATACCATAATAGCGTCGCTGTTACGGATCGTGGACAGTCTGTGGGCGATGACAAACACCGTCCGCCCCTTCATCAGGTTATCCATCCCCTTCTGTACAATGCTCTCGGTACGGGTATCGATACTGGAAGTGGCCTCATCCAAGATCAGAACCGGAGGATCCGCCACGGCCGCCCTGGCAATTGCCAAGAGCTGGCGCTGTCCCTGGGACAACTCCTCTCCGTCTCCACTGAGGTGGGTATCATACCCCTGGGGAAGCATCCGGATAAATTGATCCGCATGGGCCAGTTTCGCCGCCTGGTACACCTGCTCATCCGTTGCGTCCAATTTTCCGTATCGTATGTTCTCCATGATCGTCCCTGTGAACAGGTGCGTATCCTGGAGTACAATTCCCAGAGAGCGGCGGAGATCTGCCTTCTTGATCTTATTGATCTTATTGATATTGATGCCGTCATAGCGGATCTTCCCATCCTGGACGTCGTAAAAACGGTTGATCAGGTTGGTAATCGTCGTCTTACCAGCCCCGGTGGAACCCACGAACGCCAATTTCTGCCCCGGTTTCGCATATAAAGTCAAGTCGTGGAGAACCATGTGATCCTCCGTATAGCCAAAGGTCATGTCGTAGAAGCGCACATCCCCCTTCAGCTCTGTGTAAGTGACTGTGCCATCCGCCTGATGTGGATGCCTCCAGGCCCACATACCAGTTCTCTCCTTGGTCTCCACGATCGTACCGTCTGGACTCTTCTTGGCATTTACCAAGGTGACATAGCCCTCATCCACCTCCGGCTCCTCGTCCAGCATCTGGAAGATACGCTCCGCGCCTGCCAAAGCCATGATGATCGAGTTAAATTGCTGAGCCACCTGCATGAAAGGCTGGGTGAAACTCTTGGTAAACTGCAAGTAGGAGGCCATGACTCCCAAAGTGATATGTCCGATCCCGGCAATAGACAAAAAGCCACCCAAAATCGCCGTCAACACAAACTGTAAATTTCCTATATTGCCGATGATGGGTCCCATCATACTTGCGAAAGTGTGAGCCCTGGAAGCGCTGACAAACAACTGCTCGTTGAGCACGTCGAACTCTTCCTTGGAGACCCTCTCATGGTTAAATACCTTAATCACACGCTGTCCGTTCATACGTTCTTCCACGAATCCTGTGATCTTGGCCAGATCCAGTTGTTGACGGACAAAGTATTTTCCGCTGTTCCCTCCAATCGCCTTGGATGTCAGAAACATCACCACAATGATCACCACGGCCAAAATAGTCAACACAGGGCTGAGCGCCAACATTGCGATAAAAGTGACCACAATGGTCAGCGAAGCCATCAACACCTGTGGGATGGACTGGTTAATCATCTGTCTCAGGGTATCGGTATCATTGGTGTAGAGACTCATGACGGATCCATTGGTGTTGTGATCAAAATACCGGATCGGCAAGGTCTGCATATGTTCAAACATCTCATCCCGGACTCTCTTTAGCACTCCTTGCCCAATGATAACCATCAAGCGTGTGTACAGAAAGGTGGCTAGAACGCCCAACAGAAAAATTCCTCCCAAGACACACAGCGCCATATACAGTTCCCCGAAATTGGGACTTTTCTGTCCGATCAGTGGAATGATAAAATCGTCTAACAGATATTTCAGGGACAAAGACACAGAAATCGTGGCAATGGAACTGATCAAAATACAGATCAGAACGATGATAAACTGTACTTTATAAGTACTGGTCACATACTTAAGAAGGCGTTTCGCCGTCTTCAATGTATTTTTGTTCAGCGAAGCCTTATCCTGCCTACTCATTCTCTTCCCCTCCTTTCATCTGGGATTCATACACTTCCCGGTAGATTTCGTTGGTCTTTAAGAGTTCTTCCGAGGTGCCGATCCCGTTGATCTGCCCATTCTCCATGACGATGATTAGATCCGCATCCTCCACAGAGGAGATTCTCTGGGCAATGATGATCTTAGTGGTATCTGGGATCTCCTCCCGGAATGCCTGGCGGATCAAAGCGTCTGTCCGGGTATCCACCGCACTGGTGGAGTCATCCAGGATCAAGATCTTGGGTTTCTTTAACAGCGCCCTGGCAATACAGAGCCTCTGCTTTTGCCCGCCGGACACATTGTTTCCTCCCTCAACAATCATGGTATTGTATTTGGCAGGGAAATCCTGTATGAAACTGTCGGCCTGGGCCAGTCGGCAGACCCTCCGTACCTCTTCGTCGCTGGCCTTCTCGTCCCCCCACCGGATATTCTCATAGATACTTCCTGTGAACAGCACATTTTTCTGGAGCACCATGGACACCTGATCCCTCAAGGCTTCCAGATTATATTTTCTCACATCCACACCGCCTACCTTGACGGTTCCCTTGGTCACATCGTACAGTCTGGGGATCAACTGAACAAGGGTAGACTTGGCGCTCCCCGTCCCTCCGATGATTCCCACGATCTGCCCACTCTTAATGTGCAAATTGACGTCTTTTAGGGAAAGATTTCCACCCTCCTGTCCATATGCAAAGTCCACATGCTCAAATTCAATATCTCCATTTGCCACATTCTGGACGGCATCTTTCTCATCTTTCATCTCTGGAATCTCATCCAGCACTTCCTGGATACGGTCGGTGGACGCCTCCGCGATCATGATCATGACAAAGACAAAAGAGACCATCATCAAGGACATCAAAATCTGGATCGCATAGACCATCACACTGGTCAGCTCACCCGTCTGCATCGTCTGGAATACAATACTCCTGCCGCCAATGAGAACCATCAACAGCACCACCGCATACATGGTGAACTGCATCACCGGCGAGTTCCAGGCCACGATCTTCTCAGCCGTTGAGAACAAATTAAACACCTTCGTTGAGATCTTGCCAAACTTCTCATTCTCATGGTCTTCCCGCACATAAGCCTTGACCACCCGGGCTGCGTTGACATTCTCCTGCACAGTATTGTTCAACACATCATACTCGTCAAACACCTGTATAAAATGTGGGTGCGCCTTCTTGGCAATATAGATCAGAAGGCCTCCCAGAATCGGGATCGTGATCAACAAGAGCAATGCGATTTCTCTGTTGATGGTCACCGTCATAATCAAAGACAAGACGATCATAATCGGCGCCCTGGCCAGAAGGCGAATGGAAAACATATATGCCATCTGCACGTTGGTAATATCCGTAGTCAGCCTAGTGACTAGGCTTGAGGTGGAAAAATGGTCAATGTTCCCAAAAGAGAACTCTTGAATCTTATAAAAAATATCTCGGCGAAGGTTCTTTGCATAACCCGCCGCCCCCACGGCCGCCACCTGTCCAGCCTTCGCGCCAAAGACCAGCGCCAATATAGCCATCACAACCAGCGACAGACCTGTTTTGATGATATAACTCATATCTCCTTGGACAATGCCCACATCGATGATCTTCGCCATCTGAAGCGGAATCAACACTTCCATAAAAACTTCCAGGGCTACCAAAATCGGTGCGAGAATCGATTGTTTCTTATACTCTCGGATCGACCGGAGTAATGTTCTGTTCATACCTATACCCCCTTCTTTTTTTCTCTTCCTAATAAATTTTTCGACATCTGCCTCAACACTCTGCCGCACACAGCCAGATCCTCCCCAGAGATCCCTTCTCTCAACTGTGCCTCCATCCTCCGGATATTTTCCAGAATCATCTCCCGGATATCCTGGGCCTTGGCCGTGGGCACAATCCGTTTCAGGCGCGCGTCAGTCTCTATGGCCTCCCGGCGGATAAACCCATTCTTCTCCAAAAGCTGCAAAGCCCCTGTGGCTGTGGACCTCCGAATCTGAAACTCCCGTTCCACGTCCCTCTGATAGATCTCCCGGTGTATGGTCCCCAACAGAATATAGTGCAGGATATGTTTCTGCATATTCGTCAAGCCATCCTCCGCCTCAAAAAAGCAAGTCTGCCGTTTTAGCTGGTGCGAGACAATGTTAATCCATTTTCCCAAATCCTCTTCTGATCTCTCTTCTCTTTCCATGGATCCCTCCGATTGTTCGGTGTCTAACATTACCCATTATACAAATATTCTTTTTAATGTCAACATCAAAATAAGCCCAACACAAAAAAATCACATTTCTCCCTACCCACAGCATAACCTCCCGAAACTGTATCCCTGGAAAAACAATACCTGACCGCTTCACACAGAAATATTCTATGTTCCGCTGTCAGGTACTGTTCCCTCACACCTCTTCATTTTTATTTTTGTCCCGTCCGGCAATACCGGATCGCCGCTTCTGCCAGAACCTCCGTCGGATCTGCCGCCGGATAGGAGAGGCCGTACCATTTCACCGCCAAAGGAAGCTCCGTGCAGCCTAGGATTAAGCGCTCCGCCCCCTGTCCCAGCAGTCTCTCCACAGTCCGCTGGAAATCTTGTGTGTCATACTCCCGGCGCCCGGCCTTCACGCCGCGATAAATCAAGTCCATTACCGATCTCTGCCCCGCCGCATCCGGGATAAGCGGCGATATCCCCACCTGCTCCAGCGCCTCCTGGTAGACCCTCGACCGGACGGTTCCATCCGTGGCCAGAAGACCTGCTCTTCTCACGCCTTGCCTTCTCAGATAGCTCCCGGTCTCCCGGATCATGTGGAGCAGAGGGATATCCAGATAAGGAATCACACAGTCATAAAAATAGTGCGCCGTATTGCAGGACATCACCAGGACGTCCGCCCCCATACCCTGTAACTTAATTCCGCTTCGGACCAACTGGGGAACCGGAGATTCCCCCTGGTTTAAGATCGCCTCCGTCCGGTCGGGAATCTCTGTATTGCAGTCCACCACCAGATGTAGGTTCTCCTGATCATTCTCTGCCCCTGTCCGCGCGATAATTTTTTCCATCAGATCACAGGTGGCAAGCGGTCCCATCCCCCCTATGATACCAATGGTTTTCTTGCCGCCTTTTCTCATTTTCGTCTCATTCCTCACTTTCATCCTCTTAAGCTTCTTTCACACTCAATCTCCAAATACTTCCTTTTCCACATCAAGCTGACAATCCATAAAATCCTTCCTCCCAATTCCCAGAAAGATGGATCCGAACATCACCACTGTCATCGCAAAGGTAAAAAAGCAGTAAGGAGTCAACTGTATTCCCCGCAGGGGCGCATCCGTCCCCACAGTGAAGCTTAGAATATACATCATAGTACAAGTCCACGGAAGGCTATAGCACCAGGTGCAGGACTGGGCGTCCATCAAGTTCGCCATACGATATCTGCTGATTCCATGTTTGTCTGCCAGAGGTCTTGCGAAGAAAGGACCGACTGTCAAGATCGCAGGCGCATTCAACCCCATAACTGCAGACAAGATGATAATCATCACCGATACCACCAGCTCTGAGCCGACTGCAGTCCTCGTCATACAGCTTAAGGAATCCAGAATCTTGAGATCTCCATGCCCTAATTTCATAATGTGTACTGCGCTGAACAACAAGAGTACCAGGACAATCATCTGCGTCATACTGGACAGGCCATCGAAGACGGCGCCCCCCACAGCCCGGTCAAGCCCCTCCCCACTCACAGAAAATAATGCCGTTCTAGCCGGATCTTCCACGTCGATCTGAATAAAATCCATCAGCCCAAACGCCACGGCCGTAAGTCCAGCCAGCACCGACCCCACCGTCGTGGCCAGGATCAAGTCCCCGGTCTTCACCGCCGTAAAGAGAGTGATGATTACCGGTATAATCATCAAAAGCGTCTTGGGATCATAGGCAATCAATTCCTCGATATTGGCAGACTGATCCAAGACGTTGCCCACGATGACCATGATCGCCACGGTGATCCCCGCCGCAGTCAGAGAATACTTCAGACGGCTTCTCACACACCTGGGGACGTCCACCTCCATCGCCGTCGCCGAGGCGATCGTAGAATCTGAGATCGGCGCCAGGTTGTCTCCAAAAGCAGCTCCACCCAGAATCGCTCCCGCCAGAAAGGCTGGCTCTACGCCCAGCTCAATCCCAGTTGGATAGAGCACCCCCATGCAGGCTGCAATCGTCCCAAACCCTGTCCCCGTGGCCGAGGAAAAAAGCGTGGCAGCTAAAAAGGAGACAACCGTGAAGGTCACAGGACCCACGCCGAAGGATCCGGCCAACCCGGCCAGACCAGCCGAAAATCCAGACATTCTCAAAATCCTGGAAAATACCCCTGCGAAGATCCAAGTGGCTATGGGAAACGCCGTGTCCTTACTGGCCATGCCCTCGATCACAGCGCCACTGTACTCCTTTTTATTCTTGGCCAGAAAAAACGGGATGACAATTCCCAAGAAAATCGGAATCCAGAGCGCCCCGTCGGAGGTGGATCCCCACCAAAAAGTCGTCACAAAAATCAACCCGATAAAGATGATCAGTGGAGAGATAGAAACCCACTCTCCTCCATAAAACTCCAACTTCTTATCCATAGCTTCTCTCCTTTCTAATACCTGCGAAAGACCTCCCTTAGATCTTCTCTGGTCTCTCTCACTGTCAACGCCAAGGTCAATAAGATCCTGGCTTTCACCGGTGTGAGAACACCGCCTGGTATCGTATCCAGCTCCCGGTCACAGTGGTCCCGGCACACCATCCCATCGCCCACCCTCGTGGACCGTATGACAGGAATCCTCTGCGTGATTTCCCGGATTTTCTTCTTCCACGGAATGGAGAACAGACCGCTCCCGGCCCCTGCAATCACCAAACCATCCCAGTTACCCCCGCAAAAATCCAAAATCTCTGGATCTGCATCCGCATAGAAATAGATGATCCCAACCTTTGGAATCTTTCGCAGTACCCCCACAGAAAATTCTGTGTGCACCGTGTGATTCTCCAGAGGATACTGCAAGAACCTTGGAGTCGCATCCTGCATATATCCCACACAGCCAAAATCCCGTCCACTGAAGGCATCCGTCCGAAAACAATTCACCTTCTGTACTCTGTCCCCACTGAAAATCCCGTCAGAGAAGACCACCAACACCCCCTTGCCTCTGGCCTCGTCACTTGCCGCCAACGCCACCGCCTCATACAGATTCTGCGGCCCATCCGGACTGTTCGCCGTGGCCGGACGCATAGACCCGGTCAGCACCACCGGTTTCTCTGTCTTCAACACCAGGTTCAGGAAATACGCTGTCTCCTCCATAGTGTTGGTTCCATGGGTGATCACAAATCCATATATCTCCGGATCTAAAGCCAGCTCCTCGATCTTTCTCGCCAATAAGATCCAGTCCTTCCACGTGATATCGTCGCTGGACAAATTCAAGATCTGCTGCCCATCCAGCCGGGCCAGCTCCCCAATCCCCTCGATGCCGTCCAGAAGCTGTTTGATATCAAGTTTCCCATCATAATATCCCGTGGTCTTTCCCTCGCTTCCCGCCGCCGAGATGGTTCCCCCAGTGGCCAATACATATACTTTTCTCATTCTCTCTCCTTTCTGTGCCAGATCTTCCACACACCATTAAAGGTATCCTTTCAATTGTAAAAGGGACTTGAGAAATCTCAGTCTCTCAAATCCCCTTACACTGCCCAGCCTGATTCCCAAGGATTTGAAGTATCTCTTACATCTACCCCATTATCCCATTCGTCACAGACGAAATCTATTCACTGATCTTGCAATTTGTTGTACAAATCACTCATATTCTCTCTCAGAGAATCCCCCTCTCGTCACTGCGGCGACGTCTGCCTTCGGATGTATTCCTTAGGCGGAACTTTATACTTTTTCTTAAACATCCGGTAAAAATAATTTAGATTCTGGTATCCTGCCAAGGAAGCCGCCTCCTTAATGGGCTCCCCCTCCTGGATCATCTCCCTTGCCTTGCCAATCCTCACATCGTTATAATACTCCGTAAAGCTCATTCCCAAATATTTCTGACACAATCTTGCCATATTGCTCTGGCTTGTGTTGAACATTTTCGCACACACAGAGCAACTGAGATTCTCCATATAATGTTCATCGATATAGGCTAACAATTGATTCATCAAAGGATGATCAAAATACGCATACCCCACCACTCTCTCCATAGTCTCGCAGAATTGTTCATACATCACCGGCTTTAGCAAAAAATCTCTGGCGCCCAGACGTACCGCCTGCTGCGCATAGGCAAACGTGTCATAGGCAGTGATAATCACAAAATTGATCTTGCGGCTAACTTCCTTATTGATCCGTTCCATCACCTGCAATCCGTTCAGCCCAGGCATCTCAATGTCCAGGAATACCACGTCTGGCAACAAATTCTTGATCTTAGCCACAGCATCCTTCCCATTACGCGCCTCCCCCACAACCTCCAGAGGCAGATTATTCTTCTGGATAAAATACCGAATAATCTCACTGGACACTTGCTCATCGTCCACCAACATCACTCTCTTCACTTTTCTTCCCCTCCCGTCAGCGCAATCTGGATACTCACCGTGGTTCCCTTCCCTGGAACAGATTTCACATCATACCAGAAAGATTTGCCATAGACAGATTGTAGTTTTCGTACCACCATGGAAGTCCCATGAGCCTCATTTCCCATCTGAATCTTAGCGCGCAACACTTTCATTGTCCGCTTCGAGATCCCACAGCCATTGTCAGCCACCTGAATATTAAAAAACTTTTCGTCCCGAAAAGCCCGGATCTGTATTTCCATCTTTTTATCTCTGTCTTTAAAACCGTGCTTAAAGCAGTTCTCTACAATAGGCTGTAGAAAATGAAAGGGAACTTCTTGTCCTGCCAACAGTTCCCTGGAAATGTCAAAACGGATTTCCAATTGATCTTTGAACCGGAGCTTTTGAAGGTTTGTATAATTCCGGACATATTTGATCTCCTCAGACAAGGGGACAAACGTGTGATTCTCCCTTAGAGTATAACGAAAAAGCTGAGCCAGATCTCCCACAGCCTGATAAGTATTGTAAGCATTTTCCCGAATCGCCATCCCCGCAATGGTATTCAAAGTGTTAAATAAAAAGTGTTGATTGATCTGAAGATTGAGCACCTTGTCACTGGTACTCTTCAATTGGTTTTGAAGCAGATTCTCCACCTTAGCCTTGTCAGACAGGACTCTGGACTTGTGCTGTAAGTTCACTTGCATTTGACAAAACTGATAGTGACTGCATATGGACTCCGCAATATTGTGAATCAAATTCAACATCCCGTTGGCCGTACTCTCCGGCACATTGTACGGGAGATTCGTCTCCCTCCCGAACTCTGGACTGGTACGGATATGGCCGGTCTTGATAAACCCCAGCACTTCCCTCTGGTAGACGATTGGCAACACATACAGAGACAGCCCGTGATGACAGACGTAAGCGGATGCCCCCTCATAGTAAGGAGGCACCCACATCGGCGTCTGTTTATAGAGTTCACAGTTCTGCAGCACGCTCTGAGTCTCACAGCATCTTCTACAGTACTGCGGAAATTCCTCGTTGGTGTAGACCAGATCATCATTCTCATCAAAAATAGAAAGAGGTACCTTCAGAGGCTGCAGGTTATGGCGCAGCAATTCTTTGACCGTCTCCTCTAGAAACTCCCTTTTGTCAATCTGCTCCATCTTCTTCGTCCGCTCCCGCTTATCTAAGGATACTTTCGGCGGCACAAACACGGCCGGCAGAGAGACCAGCAGCTTCACAATCGGCTCCTCCCCTGTGTTAAAGCTCTCATGGGCCATTCCGGCCGAGATGTGAAAAGATTCTCCCGGCTCTATCGCACATTCCTCATCCTCGATTCTCTGCCATCCCCTTCCGCTGATGATGTACATAAATTGCTCATCCCCATAGTGAATGTGCCGAGGTTGAGAGGCATGGGGATACATGACACTGATCCCAACCTTCATATGATCGGAGGAGTCCTGTTTTGGCTCATAGATCCACTCGATACTCCCCCAGTCCAATCTCTGTATTTTTCCCATAACTTCCTCCTCTCACCCTCAGCATTTCCTCACCGTCCAGAAAACAATAAAAATTCCCACGCAAGACCTTAGGCCGGGATCCACTCCTTAGCAAACATTGGATATCGCTCTGCCTTCGTCTTAACTTTGATCGCAATCTCGCTGAGAACGGCAGGATTGTCCCGGTGTTTTAAAGTCTCCGCCAACAGCCTCGCCACCTCCCGGATATCATCCTCCTTAAATCCCCTGGTGGTCAATGCCGGGCTCCCAATCCGAATACCGCTGGCCTGATTCGCCGGCTGCGGATCATAGGGAATCATATTTTTGTTGACCACAATCCCCACAGATCCCAATACTTCCTCGGCCTGGCGCCCTGTGGGAATCAACTCCCTCACATCCACCAGGACAAGGTGTGTCTCCGTCCCGTCTGAGACCAGGCGAAGTCCACACTTTTTCAACTCATCTGCCAGAGCCTGCGCATTCTTTGCCACCATCTGCTGATAGGCTCTGTACTCCGGCGTCATACACTCCTTAAACAGAACCGCCCTGGAAGCGATCATATCCATCTTAGGCGCTCCCTGCATCCCAGGAAAGACTTGTTGATCAATCTTCTTTCCCAGAGCTTCTCTGCACATAATGATACCACATCCCCTCGGCCCGCGGAACGTCTTGTGCGTGGAGGTAGTCACCACATCCGCATAGGGGACCGGGGATGGGATCACTCCGCCTGCAATCAGTCCCACTGGGTGGGCGATATCCGCCATCAAATAGGCCCCTGTCTCCCTGGCGATTTGCCCGAATCGCTGGTAGTCTACCTTTCTGGGATAGGAAGATGTACCGCAGATAATCAACTGTGGTCTGTACTCTCTGGCCAGACTCTCCACCTGCTCCATATCGATGGTCTCAGTCTCTTTGTTCAGACCATACTGAACGACCTTATAATTTTTACCACTGTAGTGAAACTTTGCACCATGGCTCAGATGCCCTCCTTGGTTCAGTTCCATGGACAAGATTGTGTCCCCAGGTTTCAACAAAGCCCTCAGCACAGCAATATTTGAGAGGGTAGAACTCATGGACTGTACATTGGCATACTCACAGCCAAACAGTTCTTTGCACCGCTGGACAGCCAGTTGCTCTATCTTATCCGCCAACTGGCATCCCCCTGCAAACCGTCTCCCAGGATATCCCTCCGCGTTCTTATTCGCCCACACAGTTCCCTCCATCCCTATGGTCAACAAAGACGCATAATTCTCAGAGGCAATCAGACACAACGTGTGGAGCTGACGTTCTTCCTCCTCTGTGGTCAATGCTGCAATCTCCGGGTCAAACTTTTGAATCTGCTCAAAACTTCCGTCCATATACATAGGTAGCATCCTCCTTAAACACACTTTCTATCAATTAACTGTTATTCGCCGGGGGCATTTCTCTACACAATCTCTTCCATCCCCGTCGTCCCCCTTATTATCCCACAAAGCCTACCGGGATCTAGGAACATTTCTCCCATTTTATTGAACAAATTATGAAATCTCATTTGCCTGACCGGGCAAAGATGAGTTCTTCTGACTTACAGACATCAACTCTGGTCCACATATCTTAGTATCTTTTTCTGGCTATCTCCCTCAAGAGGAAATCTCTAACCGTTTTGAAAGAACGTTGAATTTATATTGGAAATATGTATAATGATAATGACTATGGAGGTGACATTGAGATATGACAGAAGCATTTATACTACAGATTATTTTGATTTTTTTCAATGCGATCTTCGCCAGCGCGGAGATCGCGGTGATATCCATGAGTGAGGCGAAATTAAGGCATTTGACCTCCGAGGGCAACAAAAAGGCCAAGAAGTTAATGATCCTGACCCAACAGCCTGCCCGCTTCCTGGCCACGATCCAGGTGGCCATCACACTGGCCGGCTTACTGGGAAGCGCTTTCGCGGCGGACAGTTTCGCCAAACCTCTGGTGGAGTTACTGCTCTCCTCGGGGGTGCCAATCCCCAGACAAGCGTTGAACTCCGCCGCCGTCGTCCTCATCACATTGATTCTCTCCTATTTCAGCCTAATCTTCGGTGAACTGGTTCCCAAGAGAATCGCCATGAAGAAGACGGACGATCTGGCTCTTGGCCTATCTGGATTACTGTACGGCGTCTCCAAGGTATTCTCCCCGATCGTCTTCTTTCTGACGGTTTCCACAAACGCCATTCTCCGCCTGTTGGGCATTGACCCAAACCAAGGAGAGGACAAAATCACCGAGGAAGAGATCCGGATGATGTTGGTGGAGGGAACGGAACAGGGCAGCATCCCAGAGGAAGAACACGAGTTGATCCAGAACGTCTTCGCCTTCAACGATATCACCGTGGAAGATATCTGTACGCACAGAAGAGACGTGGTATGGCTATCCACCGCAGACGATGACCAGACATGGCGGCAGACGATACATGACAGCCGTTACACCCACTACCCCGTGTGCGGACAGACCAAAGACGACATCCTCGGTATCTTGGACACGAAAGACTATTTCCGGGCGCCAGATCAGACCAGAACTGTCATATTAAGAGAGGCCGTGAGCGAGGCCCAGTTCATCCCGGAGACTATGAAGGCCAACGTCTTATTCCGAAAGATGAAGAACAGCCGAAATTATTTTGCCGTGATCTTAGATGAGTATGGCGGACTGTCCGGAATTGCCACAATCCATGACCTCATGGAATCTCTTGTGGGGAATCTGGACGAAGAAGAGCCGGAGGACATCGAGACACTCTCCGAGAATGAATGGCGTATCCAAGGCGGCGCAGTGCTTAGCGAAGTGGCCAGAAAATTAAAATACCCTCTCCCTGTGGAGATCTTCGACACTTTCAGCGGATTTGTCTGCAGTGTCATCGGCCGTGTCCCCAAGGACGGTGAAAGTTTTTGCTGCAAATACAAGGACTTAAATATCCACGCCCTCAATGTAGAACACCACGTGATCACCGAATGTATCGTCGCCATGGAGAGAAAAATCACGGACTCCGACTCCCAACTGTGAAAACCGTCCCGCCAGAGTCAAAACGGATACTCCGCAATCCGCTCCACTACCTACTCAGAATCTTATTGCCACCCTCGTGGCATTTTGACAGGCGCTTACACTCCTGCCAAAACAGGGAAGTCTCACTCCCGCCCAAGAAACGTGAGACTTCCCCTACAGGGTTAAAGCGCTTTTTTCTCCTGACACAGGGGCAAGATCTCTCCCAGGCTCTCGATCACTTCCACATCAGAATACTGCGTCTGCCGGGTCCGCTGAATCAAGATGGGGCGTATCCCCGCGACCTGGGCGCCTCTCACATCTGACACATAGGAGTCCCCCACGTGGATCACTTCCCCCGCCTTACACCCGCTGACTTCCAAAGCCTTCTCAAACAACTCTCTGTGCGGTTTATAGGCGCGAACCATATCCGCACAGACAATACCGGCTGGAGAGAGATTTTTCTCTTCCATGCTTCGTCCCACATACTGTACCCCATTGTTGCTGATCATATAGATCGGACAGGGACAGTGGACAAACAGCTCCCTGGCATCTGGAAACAGTGGAGCTCTCACCCAGAACTGCTGAATCAAACGGTGAAGTTCCGCCAAGTTCTCCCGCAGGTGAACCGTCTCCACCAGATATTGCAAAGCCCGGTCCACAATCTCATCTTCTGTGAGGTAAGTATCCCCGTAACTGGACTCCTCATACCCTTTTACCAGCTTCCACCAAAGCGCCATCACTTTTCTGGGATCTCGCAGGTCGCTGTTTTGGCAAATCCTCATCACCGTCTCCTTAATCTCCGCGCCACTCTCCTGCACCACCGTCCCCGTATAATCTAGAAATACTGCCTTTATCATCTATTTTCATCCTCTCCACCAAGAAATAACTTATCGATGAAACAGCCCTATTCTACCACAGATTCCAGGGATGCTTCCAGTTTTTTCTGCCAGATGCGAAAAAGACGTCAGTTCTCAAAATAAAAACCTTCAAAATCATATTTGTAAACTCTATAGATATAGGATTTCGACAAATTCATCTTAAAATCCCGCAGAAGATTTCCCTGGGCATCATACTCCCCAAAGACGCCCTCCATCCCTGAATCCACGATGATGTTCCCCTGATAATCCTGTACACTGCTCACATAACCGGAAAATGGAACGGAAAATGACTGCACCAGGGAGTAAGTACCTGTACTCTCATCCACTTTATACTTATAGTAATAAGAATTCTCGCCCGCTGAAAGAGAGGTGGCAATTCCCTGAATCTGACTCCAGTCGTACTCTGGCTGCGATTCACTGACCCCCAGATTGTTGTTAAACAGATAGAGATAATACTGCCCCTCAGGGAGAGCTTCATCACTCTCATAAGTCACCGTGTGCTGCCCTCCTGTGTTGGAAAAAGATCCTTCCTCCTCATTTTTCTTCAAGAGGAGACCCTCATATCCCGTCCCCTCCCAAAAGCTCTCCTCCCCAATGAGATAGTCTATCTGAGGATCTGAGTACAGGCCAGAGATCTTCAGTATCGACGAGGTCTCTCTGGAACTCAATATCACTGTCTCATCTCCAAGCCACTGAATGGAATTGATGTGCATCCAGTCCAACTCCTCGTCCGGACTCCTTGTACAACTTTGCTTATAATCCCCCAGCAAGTCTCCCAGGTCAAATTCCATCGTAATCTCACCCGTCTCATCGTCCAGGAGAAGTATCTGATCCTCCACACTATCGCTCTGTGTGTCCGTGGCCAAGACCAACAAATCTCCCTCATCGTCGAACACGTAGTCATGATGTAAAATATAGTCTTTCGTATCGTACACCTGCTCCACCTGGCCCAGGGAATTTACCGCTGCAATCTTCGTCTGGGATATACTGTAGTACATCCTTCCATTCTGAAATAAGAGACGATGACTTCGATATCCAATCAGGGGGACTTCTCCTCTGAGTACCCCTTGGTTATCGTAATAGTACATAAAATCCAACCCGTCGCTGTCATTTCCCAGGATCACATAGAGGCCGTTGCTCACCGAACTCTCCGCCAAGGCCTCCTCCTGCCCGGAACGCTCCAACTGTACCTCCTCCCCCCCGAGAAGGCTTCCCATCTCATACTCCTGTCGGTATGTACGCTCCTCTCCACTCTCCGCCGTGACGGTGAATGTGATCACGTTTTTCTGGTCCGGCAAAAGACCGATCACTTGAAATTCATGTTCCTGATTATAATCGTTCTCCCCTTCCGGAATCCCTGAGAAGTCCCCTGCGCTCTCGTCCTCAGCCGAGACCTGATAGGACACCGTGGCCGGCTCCGCCGTGGTAAAATAGACATACAAAGATAACGTGTTGGTGCCAAAAGGATTTTCCTGAATCAACATGTGATCTTCCGTGTACTCCTGTGACTCTTTCCTTTCCTCCAACTGTTGTCTCGCCTGCTCCTGGTACTCTTCTGTGTAGATCTGCCGTATTTTCTCCCGGCTCTCACTTAACGCCTGTTCCCCCACCTCCTTGGCCTTTCTGCCCTGTGCTACCACAATGAAACTCAGGACACTCACCGCCGCGATCGCTCCCACCGCGACGGCGCCCCACTTCTTTATCCTGTTTCTCTTTGACATAGATCTGCGTATCCTTTCCCGATATTCCTTTTAGATATCTTATTCAAAGATACTGGTCTAAACTTAACTATACTTAAAATTTTCCACGGTTCAATGTTTTTTCACATTTTCACTGCTGATAGCCATACTTAGGTACCTAAGCGCCCTCCCAACCCAAAATCACACACGTCAACATGACAAAGACTTTCCTGTAACACAAAAAGAATGTGCCCCAGCACATTCCCGCGCCGGGCGCGGTCGCTTGAGACACTCTTCATCCTCGCCTATTCTCAATTCCAATCAAATCCGTCTGCTGCGCTCCCCCGTGGCGATCCTCCAACACATACGGAACACAATGGTAGTCACCATGATCCCCGCCGACATGCTTGTGGCGAACAACAGGGCATAGATACTTTCCCGGCCGAAACCGTCCAGTTGCCGGTCCATCAAATGTTTCATTCCCCGGTAGAGTGCCGCCCCTGGCACCAGTGGAATCGCTCCAGAGACCAGAAAGACCGTCACCGGCGTCTTCTGAATCCGTGCCATCCACTCCGCATAGACAGTCAACATAACAGAAGCCGCAAAGCCGCAGACATAATCATTGGCCTGGAAACATCCTCTCACGGCTAGAAAAACCGCCCAGCCGAGGAATCCGCCCAGAGCCGCCAAAAACGCCTTCTCCCGCCGAATATTAAACAGTAAAGCAAACCCCAGAGAACCTGTGAATGCTGTGAGTAGCTGAACCATCTGTGCCATCTCATTCTCCCCATATTAGAACAAAAAATTTGTGAAAGTAAAGCCCACAGCGATGGCAATCGCCAACACGACAGACTCCAAAAAACGCACCCCTCCTGTGATCATATCCCGGGAGAAGATATCCCGGATTGCATTGGTGAACGCCATCCCTGGGATCAACAACATGACATTGCCAATACTGATCAAATCTGCATTGTCCCCAGCCCCAGCCAAGACGGCCAGGTTAGACAACAGCCCTCCCACCACCGCGCACAACAAACTGGTGATCATCGGGTTGGAGCTTCCCCTGGCAAAACAGGAATCTGCCAACTTTAGGACCACCCCGATCAAGGCCGACACGATCATATCCTTAAGAGTCCCTCCGAAAAACACGCAGAAAGAGCCGGAGATCAGCGCATAGGTCAGTAACTGTACTCCGTAGGAGTACAGAGGTTCCCCGGCGATTCTGTCCAGCTCTCTGCGAATCTCAGAGCTCTCTGGCTTTTGCTCACAGATTTTTCTGGAGAGTTGATTCAATTCGTCCAGCATATGAAGGTTATTCTTCAACCCCGGAATTCGCCTGCTCTGCGTACAGGAATAGAATTCTCCCCAGTATACAGTGGTGACAATACTGGCAGAGATAGACAGCACGTCTGCCCTCCTGGCTCCATAGGCCTCACAGATACGCCGGACCGTGTCTTCCACCCTGCCGGCCTCAGCGCCACTGATCAACATCTTCTCTCCAATCTCCATAGCGTAGTAGAGATACTCCTCCACCTTTTCTCTCTCTCCGTCCCCGGCGTTCTCCACGGTTCTAGTCTCACACATTCTATCTGTCCCTCGCGCTCTCTATCCGGCTATCCCATAGCCATTTCCCTGCAGAGCTTCGATGGCCCTGTCAAAATTTTCTTCTTTCGTGAATATATAATCTGTATTGTAAGTTGAGACGGCAAACACCCCAATCCTATGTTCAGCCAAGATAGAAGTGATCTCCGACAAAATCCCCACCAACGAAAAATCCAGACTTCCCTGCACACGAAACCCTCTCCAACCATGGTCGCATTCCGTGGCGTTGCCAGGTACTTTCTGTGTGGCGCACACCAGAGAATTCTCCTCCTCCGTCTTACCCACAAAACAATACGTATCCTTCCAATCCACCTGGGATAAATCTTTTAATTTACATATGGAGAACTGCTCCTCTATCCTCTGGATCTTCATCTCTTCCTCCTGTTCTGCCCAATCGGACATGAAAACTGCTGCTCAATCTCGTTACCCATACGTTACCATTCTAACGATGGCAGATCAGAATGTCAACAGAGGATATCCGCGCACGGCGCTCTTTCTCAGAAGACCACCGTCAGCATCATCTTAAAGTTCTCCTTACCCTGGACCGCATGGGGATGTCGCGCCGGCATGACAATGGAATCTCCTTCCTTCAACTCATACTCTACTCCGTCGATGGTGATCAGACCCACGCCGTCCAGACACACCACCATGGCGTCCCCCTCCGACTCATGGGTGCTGATCTCCTCCCCCTTCGCAAAAGAGAACAAGGTGACGCTGACCGCCTTATTTTGTACCAAGGTCTTACTGACCACTTGTCCTTCCTGATAAGCTACTTCCTCTTTGAGTCTCAACACTTCCGATTTCCTGATGTTTTTCATAATTCCATCCATTCTTACATCCTCCTGTTATTAATTTTCAACTTACTCTTATATTCTACCAAAAACTCCTGGTCTATTCTGTAACAAGTTTAACTTACATCGTTTTCTGTAACATCAGCTATTTTCCTCATATAAAACGCTGCATTCCATATCATTTTTTGCTTATTATCCTATCTGTACATACTTTCAGTCCCATCTTAGTACCACCCCAAAGCCTCTCTTTCCACAGCACTGTACCACGTCCGTTTAAAGCTCTCCAGCCCTACATGGCGAATGGGCGCCGCTGCTAGGTACTGGTCATAATACTGCTTATACTGATACCTGTGCACCCTCTGCCTGAGAGTCCTCATCGCTTTCTTATCAAGCTGGCGAACATACTCCGTACTTACTCTCAGGTCTTCCCCCACCTCTTTCAGTGTCTTCTCCTCCTGATAGCGCATCCGGACAACCGTGGGCAGATTATCCGGCAATTCATCCACTGATCTCCACAGTTCTTCTTTCATTCGCTCCCTATCCAGGCGTTCAATAGCCTCTTCCTCCAAGTCTTCCTCTGAGGCTATGCTCTCCTCCAAGGTCAGATTCTCAGTACCTGGCAGAGGCTCGCTCAGGCTCTGTATTTGCCCCATTCTGGCCGTTTCTCTTAGCTTTTCGACCTTTCTCCTACCCACGCATAGAAGCCCACACATTTCCCTATCAGAGGGCTCATAGCCATATCTCTTTATGAAATCATCCCTGGTCTTCCTGTACTGCCTTACTTCGTCATTCAGATAAGAAGGCAGCCTTATAGATCTGTCCTGCTCCATATACCGCCGCATCCTTGTCTTGATCCAGAACGCCGCATAGTTGATAAAAGGTACACCTCTAACGGCGTCATAGCCCCTCACGGCATCACACAGAGCCAGATATCCCTCCTGCTTTAAATCATCAAGTTCCTCCTGGCCGGAATAAATCATGGCCAGCTTCCCAATAAACCCCTGGTTCTGCTGCCAAAGTAAACGCATATTTTCCGCTTCGTCTATGCCATCCTGAATCAGGACTACAAGCTGCTCATTCGTCATAATGCCACCTCTTATCCTATCCCATTTATAAGAAAATCAGGCCCCATACCCCCCTTCTGGAAGCACAGGGCCCGTTGTCAGTTACTCACTGTCTGGCAAAGCCTGATAATAGATTGCTTTCGCTTTATTCTCCAGCACAAACGCATCATAGACAATGCGCCCCTCTACCAATGACCCACTAAGGCCTGGTGGATTCTGATGTGTTTTATAGCTCTCCAACTTGGTAGGTGCGACTGTCGCACAAGGATGGACAACCATAAAACCAAATTTCTCCGGCAGACGTTTAGCAGACACTTTGAGTACGTCCAGTCCGTCCAGATTCCCAACAAAGCCAACACTCCGTTTACCTTCATCTAGTACCGCGCGGACCATATCCTGATATCTCCCTGCGCTATCCTTACTAGTCTTCATCAGAAGCAAAGTCTCCGGTGTTATGACTAAAATCCGTCCAGTCTCTGGTACATCTGCATTATCCAGAGCCGTGTTCGCTGTAAAAATCTCATCGTAGATATTGGAGGAAGTCAATTCTTTTTCTGCCGGCTTATTCCCCGCCCCTTCACAGATTTTCCCTAATACATAAGTATCTACCTCTGGGATCACCACTTCTCTCATCTGTCTGCTCAATGCAGTGGCCGCTTCCAGCTGGCCCTCGGTCTCCTCCGTGTCAAGCGTATCAATCGCAAAGGTAAAAGAACGGTCTTGGGACAGCTCTTTTCGTTCTGTCGTCGCGTTCAGCGCCTCTACCGCTCCATAGCGTGACCAATTTCCCTCAGTGGCTCCGGTACGACCATAATCGTTCATTTTTCCGGTACTGATCTTATAGATCTTCACGGAGTGCGCACCAGAAAATGAAAAATCCTGATTTGTAAGATATTCTTTTTTACTCTCCTGTGTGAACTGTTCATCCACATAAGGGAGATATTTCTCAACTAACTCTATTGCCATCTATCATCTTCCTTTCAGACCCATCGCTTTCCTGATCTCATCGCTTCCAGCTTCCCCGCCCGTTGCCGATGAAGGTCCTGAGTTGCTGAGACTCCCGTTGAGAAGCCGGTAGGGTCTAAGATTAGAACCTTTGAAATAGGTGCTGATGAGCTCTATACTCTCTTCCATTTCTTCTTTATTTCCACATTTCACCAAGGGCAGCAGCTCTTTCGGTATTTTCTCATCTGCCAGCCTTTCCCTGGCATCCAGATGAAGCTCCCGCTCATTTAACGCCTGCTCCCGTTTGTCATGTTCAGAAGTATCCGGCAGATTTTTGGCCCTTGCGAGCCGCTCCCTGACGATCTTATTCACTTCCTCCTGGGTGAACAGTTTTTCCTCCGGCTGCTGGGTAGCGCCCTGCTGGCCGCTTGGTTCCTGCTGCTGTTCCTGTGCCATGTTCTGGCCTTCCACACTCTGATGCTCCATGTGTATCTCCTTTCCCCGTTTATCGCCCGGTCGGCTATATAAATACAATGAGGATATTCAGACAAATAAAAAAAAGGCGCAGGAATAACTTCTAGACATTTCTGTCTGTAAGTTATTTCCCACGCCATTCTCTCAAAGGCTTCCAGCGCTGGCAGTATTTAGCACTGGGGTACTTCTCAATATTCTATTTGACTCGAGATAATTATACCAAACATGGGAGGGGTACGCAACCCCGGAATCTTTTCTTTATACGGGTTTCCGAACCCCCTCCCCTTTACTAATTGCTGCTAAAACTCTAGTTTTCCCTAGTAATTCATGCCCTGAATGAGCCGCCATGGCTTTATCTATTCTGCTTTTGATTTCAGGTTTTCTCAGGTTCTCCTCACCGACCGAATAGGCCGTCTGAGGGGAATAACCGGCTCTGATGGCAGCCTTATTGCTCCTTTGCTTCATCAATAAATGCTTCCATCATCTTTGTAAGTTGTGTTCCCATCGCAACACCTTTTTACAGAAAAAACACCCCGTATTTCTACAGGGTGCCCCAGTAAATCCTTTTATTATTTGTGTAATTATCTACTCAATTCCCTTGATTTCAACCATACATACGCCCTCTTATATTTGCCCTGCTGATTCTTAGATACCTTGCAGACCTTCACGGTATCCCCCAGGATTTCCAATACCAGATCCAAGTCCTCTTGTGTCTGGTAAGATACTCTTAGCCTTACGGGTAGTTTCTCAATCTTATCACTCATCTGATTACCTCCATGTACATTCTATGCACTATATGAAATATCAACTTTAGAGCTCTTCCATCAATTATCTCGTCAATCATTTTTTTAATACAATCCCTGTACTCTTCTTTACTCATCTTACTCTTCCTTTCCGCTAATTTACTTTTAATTAAAACTATGGTACTATGTACCTGTCTCCTTTTTAAAGCCGCCCAGCTTTTCGGAGATAGACAGCCCTGTAGGTATTTATCTATAGGGCCTTTTTTTGGTTACTTGTACCTTAACATTTCCTCGATAGAGTCCAGCATAAAGACTTTCAGCATCTCAATGCCTTGGTTCCGATCAAAGCCATAGAGCCGCAATATTTCAAGCCTATGGTTCTGCTGCGTAATCCAGTTTTTTAACAGCTTGTCCTTTTCTTCCTGTGATATCTGGTACATTATTTTCTCCTCCCTTTTTTCTTTGACTTTATGAACTGAAACATTTTAGCCTGAATTCTGGCTTTCTCCATTGGGAGCTCTATGCAACCATCCTCTTTTATGACACGAAACCCGTTTTCACTGCCTGTCTTACTTTTGCTCATTTTGGATCACCTCCTCAGTTTATTTATGCTTTTCTGTGATACATTAAAAAATATTTTTACATAGTGTTCATCACAGTAAGAACAATCTCCAAAATATCCGCATCTTGCCATAGCCTGTTTAAATTCTTCATGCGTTACGTCTGGAATATCTCTTTGTACAAGTCGCAGCAAAAACACAGAATTACAATCATTCCGGATATTTTTTGATGGTGAGAATTTCTTGTCAATCCAGTTACATATCATAAGCTGTCTATCAACCACTTTACTAAAGGTCATTGTCTCACTCCTATACTGGTAAATAATATTTCTTTCATTTCTTTTGTTTCGGTGGAAATGAAAGAAACAAAAGAAACGTTTGTTATGTGTTTAAGTCTTATAAAAATGGGTTTTCGGATTCAAAAACATGAATACAGGCTGCCGTGCCTTTGCTGATTTCTGAATGGTGAATAGCGTCGTATTCCTCCAGGTCCAGCAGTAACGCTTTAATCTGGTTCCCAACTTTCTGAGAAGTGCCATATATCCGGCATCCCTTGAAGTATTGGCTGCTCTCTATAATATCCTTTACCCGGCCTTTCCACTTACCCTTGCCCTGGTCTACAAGGTGCCTTATAGTATTCACTATAGGGTCACGGTCATAAGCCTGACGCTTTCTTGTCTCTTCTACGGCTGCGGCATCACCTAAATTCTCCCACTTAACACCATTGCGTTTCAGCTTATAACTACTGTCTATGAGCGTCCTTCCTGTTATTGCAAGGGTGGCTTCTTTGTCCTCTCGCTTCTCTTTGTAGAGAACCCATACAAAATCACTTACACCGATGATCGCAGTAGATCCTAAAAGATTACTGAACGGGTCTGTAGGGTCAACAAATTTCCTATCATGGTATATGGGCATGATGCACACGCCAAAACGGTCTGCAATCTGTTTGAGCTTTGTCAGAATTTCATAATCTGCTTCATAGTCCGTTTGGTTGAGCTGTTTCCCTCTTTTTACTTTCTGGAACACATCAATAACGACCATTTTTACATCCGGGTTCCCTTCCAGGAAACTACATAAATCTTCTTCAAATCCTTCACCCATTAAATTAAAATCGTGAGCAAAGCATAAATTATGCGGCGGTTCTCTCCCGTCCAATATCGCTCTCAATCTATCCTGTGTTAGAGATGGAGTATTCTCAAGATCCACATATAGGACACCACATTTCTTCGTAGTAAACCCCAGAAACTTATCTCCACACGCCAGATCGACACTTAATTGTAGCGCAAGCCAGCTCTTACCCAATTTCGACTTAGCGGACAGCCCCCCTAATCCTTTTGTTAAAATTCCTTCTACAAGGTGTATAATAGGTGGCAGATCGGCTGTCATTAAAGCATCCGCCCCAGTATAATTGATTGTCTTTTTTTCTGTCTTCTGCCGGAACTTACCATTATCGTACACCGCCGTATATGACTTTTCCGTTTTCCAGCCCCGTTTCAACGCAGGAAACACTGTCTTTTCAAGTTCCTGGTCAGTGAGCGGTGGAACGCACTTCTTGTCATTTTCTGCCCGGATTGCTGCCTTGATTGCTTCATCATCAAGCCCCTTTGCTTTTAAGCTACCAATCAGCTTAATCATAGCGTTTGTCCGTTCCCCTTCGGAGATTGTCTCCGGCATCTGAAAAAGTTCCTGCCTTTCTGGAACTGATCCCATGAGAAAATTTGCCACTCTGCCATCTACCTGGGCAATCTCACAATCTCCCGGCCCCTGCTCCCATTCATACTGACGCCCATTTGGGTGTATGCTTGGCGGAGCCACTATGTACCCGCCCTCTCCACGGATATCAACCCCCTCATAAAGCCCGACACGGTTCCGATTCACGGCACTATCCCTGTATAAAAGATGATAGCCGCCCCGGCCTGTGACACTTGTCCATGTGTCAGGAAGCTCCCCATTCTCCCTCTGCCAGTCCCTTAAAACATCGTAGCCATCAATCCCCTTGTCCTTATCTACATCCAGATCAATAACCACCAGGCCGTTAGATTTGCCCCCTGTAGCGATTCCAATATTGTACTGGGGATTAATCCCCCACCAGTCTTCTATCTGCTGTAAATCAGTGGTAGCGGCCTTACAGCCATTTTCTGTTGCTGGGCGCTTGTCTTGCGGCTTCAGGGGAAACACAGATAAGCCCCAATGGGCGTATCTCAACGCCCAATCTCTCAGTGTCTCCAGCTTACTCACCTGCCTTAACGCCGCCATAGCAGCATTTCTCCTCGAAATAGGCCCTATTCACCTTCCCAGCTATGGTTATGTACCCCTGTGCCTTTAACCGCCCATTCAGCTCCCGGATCACCTCATAGGCCTTCCCCTCACTCACTCCAAGGGCCTCTTGCACTTCCTTTACCGTTACAAATTGCTTATTCATTGGCTCCTCCTTTCCCATTAGGCAAAGATAATCTTGTGACTTGGTTCTTCTATCCCCTTGTATTTCACAACACAGCAGAATCCATAATCATAATAGACCGCTGGTACTTCTGCGCTTGCAGATCTGCTAATCTTAATTTCTGTCACATAATCTACTCCTACGGTGTGCGCTTTCTCAATTAACGCCGCAACCTCATAAGACTTCGTTAAATATACCTTGTATCCTTCCATTGTTCTTCCTCCTTTTCTTCTCATCCATGCCGCCCAGCATAGAGATTATTCTTCTGTTTCGATGATCTCAGTTACATCAACGCCGAGAGCTTTCGCGATCTTTCCGACAGTTAATGGCTTGCAAGTTTTTTTAGTAAGTACATTAGCTAAAGATGTTTTTGGCATGGCTGCTTTTTTTGCTAATCCTTCTGTAGAAAGACAGTTCCTTGCCATAGATAGCTCAATCTTTTCTTTGCTTATCCTCAATATGCTCACCTCTTTTCAAACAGTATTTTTACTGTTTTTCACAATATATCACAGCATTATTATTGTGTCAATATAAAAACAGTTTTTTTATTGTGTTTCTGTACATAATATGATAAAGTAATTGCAATGGAGGTATACAGGATATGACATTTGGTGAAAGAGTAAAAGAATTACGCTTAAAAAAAGGACTTACTCAACGTGAACTTGGTGAAAGAATGGGGGGAATAACCCAACAAACTATTGCACAATATGAAAAAATAGTTGAACAACCCAAATTAGTTACCATTCGCAAAATAGCAAATGCTCTTGATGTAAAATTGTATGAACTGGTGATAGACTGGTCACAATTTTCCCCTGAAGAATTAAAAGAAGATTTTACCAATACTGACGGAAATTTCTACGGAAAAGAAGCATCCCCTGAAGAACAGCAAAAATTCATGGATCGTTTGTTTAATGGCAAAAACGAGGCTTCCAACAAAAGAAAAGCCTTAGATAAAAAAATAGATCAGTTTAATGATGATGGAATACAGAAGATTTCTGATTATGCAGATGATATAATGAAAATCCCCGAATACCGCAAAGACACCGAATAAGGTCGTGAATCACGACCTTATTCCGCACCTTGACAATATAATATACTTACCCAGGGAACCGATGGGGCGACTACACCAGTCACCGGAATACAAATGAAGGGAGCTGGTGCCAATGATTACAGTGTCGGAATTATTCCAGTTTGTAACCATGCTTTGTGCAGTGATAACTCTTGTTATTTACATATCACGCAAAAAGTAGCGCCCTCGGTCTGGTAAACTAAGGCGCTACTTTAGCAAATTACTTTACCGGCGACTAGGTGTGTTCTAGTCATCGGTTCTCTTGTTAAGTATATTATATGTCAATAAAAAACTATTGTCAAATACCTTTCTCTTCATCCATGCCGCCCAGCAAGAAAGGAAGGGTATTATGCCAGTATTTAAAGACGAACAACGGGGAACTTACTTTGTAAAATGCTACTACACAGACCACACCGGAACCCGGAAACAGAAAAAGAAACGGGGCTTTAAACTCCAGAGGGACGCCAAAGAATGGGAAAGGAATTTTCTGGAGACTCAACAGGCTGACCTTAATATATCCTTTGAATCCTTTGTAAAAATCTATAATGAGGACATGAAGCACCGCCTCAGGGAGCATACCTTTATTCAGAAGCAGTATGTCATAAACAAGAAGCTGCTGCCTTTCTTTGGAAAACTCCCAGTGTCGCAGATCACCCCGGCTCATGTGCGGAAATGGCAAAATGCATTGATCGCCTACCGGGATGAAAAAGACAAGCCCTATTCTGAAACCTATCTACGGACAATTAACAACCAACTTTCCGCCATCATGAATTACGCTGTCCGGTACTACGATTTAAAAGATAACCCATGCCGCAAAGCCGGGAGCATAGGAAAAGGCCATGCGGATGAAATGCAGTTCTGGACTACGGACGAATTTAAGCGGTTCCTTGAAAAGATCTCTGATAAACCAGCCTCAAGAGCCGGATTTCTCATTCTGTATTATACGGGCTTACGCATAGGAGAACTATTAGCCCTAGAATATGCCGATATAGATTTTAAAAGCTGCACAATCAACATAAATAAATCCTACCAGCATATCAACGGAAAGGACGTTGTAACGCCGCCTAAAACGCCCAAGAGCGTCCGTATTGTGTCTATCCCGGAATTTCTACGGGACGAGATTAAAAGCTATACAGAACGGCTCTACGGCCTCCATAAGCATGACCGGATTTTCCCATACACAAAACACTTTTTCGAACGTGAAATGATACGAGGAACCAAGGATGGGGAAATAAAGCGGATCCGGCTCCACGACATTCGTCACAGCCATGCCAGCCTGTTGATTGAGATGGAATTCTCTGCCCTATCTGTTGCCGACCGCCTGGGGCATGAGAAAGTAGAAACCACTCTCAATACCTATTCCCATCTGTTTCCCCACAAGCGGGATGAAGTGGCCGAAAAGCTCCAAAAATTAAAATAGTACCATTTTAGTACCGCAAGCATAAAGAAAAAGCCGATTTTCCTTGTAAATTCAAGGTTTCTCGGCTCTTTTCTATTTATTCTGTAACAATCGTTACATTTCGACTAAAATAGTCTTCTTTCTTGACGGCTCTAATAAATTTGATTATAATCACACTATCAAACCTAGGAGGATCTCCCATGAACTTGACCACGAAACTACAACCTATCTTCATTCTATCTGCGGCAGCCCTGGGCCTTCTGCTGGGATATCTAACTCAGTTTGGCGTTTTTTCCCTACAACTGATCGAACCCTTTTTGATGATCCTGCTGTACTTCGTATTTCTCTCTGTAGACGGCACAAAGTTCAAGCGTTCCTTTCTGAATCTAAAATTCACAGCCACGGCAGTTCTCGTGAACTTCGTTTGGACTCCCATATTCACCTATCTTCTGGGATTGTTATTCTTTCGCGGTGTGATCGATCTGCAGATGGGATTGATGATGTTGATGGTGACTCCCTGTACAGATTGGTACATTGTATTTACCGGCTTATCCAAAGGCAATGTAGAATTGGGAGCCTCCCTTCTCCCGCTGAACCTTTTGCTTCAGATTTTGCTGCTCCCCGTCTACTTATTACTCTTCTTTGGAGGGACTGTCCACTTCCAGATAAATGCAATCCTGGCCAGCATCATAACCGTCCTGCTAATTCCATTCCTGCTCTCCTTTTTTACCAAGTATCTGGAGACCCATTTTTCTTCCTGGACAAGCCTGGGGCAGCGGTTGAGATCCCGGGGAGACGACGCACAGCTACTTTTTCTGTGCCTGGCTGTGATCTCCATGTTCGCCTCAGAGAGCAGAGAGCTATTCAACCACCCACTGCTACTGCTAAAAATGCTTCTTCCATTGTTGCTATTTTTCACAGTCAACTTTATTTTTGTGCAGGCCATCGGCAGACGGCTGAGATTTCCCACGGCCGACACCGTCGCCCTGAATTTTACCACCCTGGCCAGAAATTCTCCGCTCTCCCTGGCCATCGCTGTGGCTGCTTTTCCCGACAGGCCATTGATCTCCCTGGCTTTAGTCATAGGCCCCCTAATTGAACTTCCCGTGTTATCCGTGATCTCCAGCATCCTGTTAAGGCGTCAAAACTGAGAAGCCGTTCTCTCACCAGACACCCGCTCAGCCACCAAAAAGGAGGACTCAAATATGAATCGATCTTTCCGCAGAAAACTTGAAAACCTTCTGATTATCCTTATCGCCGCCGCGTCACTGGCTTTACTCATCCTAAGTTTTCTTCCGTCACTGCAAGTATCCGGCCGTATACAAATTTTCCTGGAGATGGGAAAAATGGTACAGAGAGTCTTCTCCATCGTGCTCTTTGTCCTCTCCTTCCAGCTTATGCGGAGAAAACAGGTCGCCTGGTGGATAGCCGTGTTCCTCTTCATATTAAACTTTCTCCGCAGTCTGGCCGGACTCCCCCATCTCTATGCCGTTGTATTGATGGACGTAGATCTCCTTGTCCTGGCGATGCTTGTCTGGTTCCGCAAGGATTTCTGCTGCCCCACCTCCAGAACTTCTAAGAAAAAATCCATTTTCTTCCTATTGTTAGCTCTTTCCGGAATCGTGGCCAACGCCGGAATCAGCTACCACTACCTGCGCTTGGGAACGGAAGGCTCAGGCGTCTCTTTCTGGGAAAGCCTTTCCTACGGAGCTGGGATGATCTTCGGAATAAAAACCCCTCTCCTCCTCGGTCACGGCGCACAGCGCGTGGAAAATTTTGTCTTCTGGTTTAGCTGGGCTTGTATTCTAGCCGCTCTCTTCCACGCCGCGCGCCCATGGATCGACACGCGCCTCCATGGAAAATCCGATCTGCACCATGCCAGAACTCTGCTGAACTTATACGGCCAAAACCCCTGTTCTTACCTGGCCTTAGAGGCTGACAAACAATTGTACTTTGGCAATCACACCGACGGAGTCGTCCCCTATGGCACCGTAGGTAGCACGATCATTGTAAACGGAGACCCCATCTGCGCGGATAATGATTTTCCCTCCCTACTGGCCGAGTTCCGGGAATTCTGCCAAAAGAGCGCTCACGATCTGTTCATTCTCAATGTAACCGATCACTATCTGGACGAATATCAACGACAGGGTTTTGGATATGTCAAATGTGGAGAAGAAGCCCGGTTTGACCTGTCCGAATACGAGATATCCGGCAAAAAAGGCGCTAAGATGCGTATGAATATCAACCACGCCACCAAAGCCGGAGTCACCGTCCACGAATACTGTGTATCGAAACAGAGAAACCCCGAACTGGAAAAAGAATTTGACCGAATCACAGAAGAATGGCTAAGAGAGAAAAAAAGTTCTCTGCTCCAATTCACTCTGGGAGGCGTAGGTCTTGACACTCCCATGGATAAGCGGTATTTCTACGGGACCAATGCCGAAGGCCAAATGGTGGGCTTCATCGTCTTCGTCCCGTTTCTGGGTAAGAAAGGATACATGGCCGATGTGACCAGACATGGCGCCAACGCCCCCAGTGGAGTCATGGAGACTATCATCTACCAGGCATTTCAGCAGTTCAAAGAAGAAGGCGTCCAGTACGGAAGCCTGGGCGTAGCCCCTTTGGCCGGACTGGAGCAAGATACCCCCAACTTGGTGGAAAAGTTACTCCGGTTCGTCTACAATAATTTAAACGGGTGTTATGGCTTCCGCGATCTCTACCGGGCGAAAGCCAAGTACAGTCCCACCCAGTGGCTTCCCTCCTACTACGCCTACCTGCCCAAGATTCCCACCCCAAAGATGTTCTACGCCATCATAAAAATTCAAAATCCCAAGGGAATCCTGGACTACGTCAAAGGTTTCCTAAAAGGAAAAAGAAACGGGAGAAAATAGAAGTCTCAACCTTCCATTTATCACGCTTTTGCGGCAAAAGAAATTTACCGAAATTTCTGTTTACTAAAAAACCAGAGCGAATCTTCTACGCTGGATTCTCTCTGGTTTTTTAGTGAATAATCAATGATTTCCACTCCGATGCCCGGCCTATTCTCTCCTCTAGCCTAGGCAGCTTTACAGCCGTTCTCCTCTACTTTTCTCTGGAGAACAAACGCTTCATCTTCTCATTGACAGACGGGTTATCTTTCACTGCATCGATGAACACTGCGATCAGCACAACCGCTCCCGTGACGATGGTCTCCCAGTAAGAGGACACTCTCAGCAGTGTAATGCAAGTACTGATCACACCACTGAGCAGACCACCGATGATAGTCCCCGCCGCACTGCCGATTCCCCCTGTCATCGAGGTGCCGCCCAATACAGCCGCAGTGATGGAATCCATCTGCCAGCTCTCCCCAATACTCGCCTGAAAAGAGGCCAGCTTACAAGCCATAAGCACACCGGCGATGGCAGCTAAAAGGCCGCTAAGACAGTACACCAACATCTCAATCCGCTCTGTGGGAATCCCCACGATCTTGGCGCAACTGCGGTTTCCACCCAGTGCGTAGATATAGCGCCCAGTCTTGGTTCTCTTCAGGAGAATCATCAAGGCCAGACAGATCAATAACATGATGATAACAATGTTGGGAAGAACCCCTCCGATCACACCGTTGGCCAACTTCTCTGCCGACTGGGGCATACCGGTGATGGGCATTCCCTTGGTAACCACATAGACAATTCCTTTGTATATCTGCATGGTGGCCAGAGTCACGATAAACGGCGTCATCTTAAAATAAGCGATGAAAAATCCATTGACGCCCCCCAGCAGGACTCCCAACAGACAGGAGATCAAGATCGCCGGAATGTACCCCATCCCACTGTTCACCATCAAGATCGCGCTGAACATACCACACACCGATCCGATAGCGGAGACCGACAGATCAATCCCCCCAGTCAGCAGTACAATCGTCTGCCCAAAACCCACGATGATGATAAACGATGCCGCCCTAGTCAGCGTACTGATGTTATACGAGGTGAAAAAGTTTCCCGTTGTGATATGTACGACAATCCCCACCAAAATGGTGACAAGCAACACCATCCCCGCCGTTGATTTGAAAAATTTCTTTACTTTTTCCATGTCAAACCTCCTAATTATTGAAATGCGACTTTCAGGACATCCTCCTGGGTCACAATATCAACATCCTCTAAGTAGCCGCTGATCCTCCCCTGATGTACCACCATAATCCGGTCCGCCAAGGCCAGTACCTCTTCCATCTCCGACGAGATAACCACCACAGCCACCCCGGAATCAGCCAACTCCCGAATCAGAGAGTGGATCTCTCCTTTGGCGTTCACATCGATTCCTCTGGTTGGTTCATCCAAAATAAGCATTTTAATTCCTTTGGCAATCCATCTGGCCACAATCACTTTTTGCTGATTTCCGCCAGAAAGATTCTTGATCAGCGTCTCACGGGAAGCCGTCTTAATCCGAAATGCCTCGATATATTTGTCTGTCAGTTCTGTGACTTGCTTGCTATCTATCAGACCGTGCTTTTTCAGCTTTCCGTAGGAAGGAAGCATCATGTTTTCCATCACAGACATACTGGGAGCAATTCCATCGTGCCGTCGTTCCTCCGACACGTATCCAAGTCCATAGGAGATAGCCTCCATGGGAGATTTGATGGAGACCTCTTTGCCCTCGATAAAAATTTTGCCCCCTGGCTCCTTCTCCGTGATTCCAAATACACACTTAAAGATCTCCGTCCGGCCTGCGCCCACCAGACCGGCTACGCAGAGGATCTCTCCCTTGCGGATCGAGAAAGAGATATCCCGAAACTCTCCCTTTCTGGTCAGGTTCTCTGTCTCCAGAAAGACTTCCTGTGAGATCTCCCTCCTCACTCTCTGAGTCTTCACCACTTTTTTGCCTGCCATCAGGTTGATCATCTCATCCTTCGTGATCTCACTGACCAGGCTCTCCTGCACGAAACATCCGTCCTTCATAATTGTGATACGGTCTGCCTGCTCCATAATCTCATCCAAATGATGGGAGATAAAAACCATGGCAGTCCCCTGAGCTTTCAGTTTGCCCATAGCCTGAAAAAGGCTCTCCGTCTCCACATTGGTCAACACAGCCGTGGGTTCATCCAAAATCAATACTTTGGGCTCATAGGCCAGGGCTCTGGCAATGGAAACCAACTGCTGATAGGCGGCCGACAACTGGTTAACTGGCTGCTCTACATCAATGTGTACATCCAAGATATCCAGAAGTCTCTCGGCCTCCTGCCTGGTGTTCTTCCATTCAATCAGAAATCCCTTTTTGATCTCATTGCCCAGAAAGATGTTCTCTGCCACACTGGCCTCAGGGATCAGATTTAACTCCTGAGGAACCAGAATAATGTTTCTCTTCAGAGCTTCCTTGGGGGAGGAGAACCGCACCGGTTCTCCCTCCATCAACACCTCTCCCTCATCGCGGGTATACTGCCCCGTCAGTATGTTCATCAGTGTGCTCTTCCCTGCCCCATTCTCTCCGATCAGTGCATGCACCTCTCCCCGGCGCAACTTCAGATGAACATCGTCCAGCGCTTTGGTTCCAGGGAATGTCTTCGTGATATGTCTCATCTCAATGACACAATCCTCTGATTTATTTTGCATCTGCATCATCTCCATACAACATCTTGATATACTTATCTGCATCGTCCTTGTACACAGAGGTGGAACCTACGTTGGTGACTTCCTCCACCTTCTCACCGTCGATGGTCTTCACGGCATTGTAGATTAATTTGTATCCCATATCGTAACAGTTCTGAACCTGAGCCACATAGAGTGTGCCGTCCTTTAAGTAGTCCAGTGTACGCAGATCATGATCCATACCTCCGATTACAATATCTCCGGCTTTTCCTGCATCCTTTACAGCCTGACAAGAGCCCACTGGATTGGACATATTATTGCACAGAATCCCCTCTAAATCCGGATAAGCTTGCAGCCAAGATTCCGTGATACTGATGGCTTTCTCCACGGCGTCATTATCCCTTTGCTCATCCACAATCTCAATGTCTGGATACTTCTTAATGGTATCTTTGAAACCTTCCAGACGCTCCTCGTGCGAAGCCGCCCCCATGGTTCCAGATAAGATTGCGATCTGCCCCTCACCGCCCATCTTTTCACAAACTGCCTCCGCCAATTTACAGCCATCTCCATAATTATCCGTGTTCCCCACGAAAAAGGACCGTTTGGAGTCTTTTACATCTGAGCTGGCGAATGTGGCCACGGGAATCCCCGCGTCCACAGCCTCGTCGATGGCTTTTGCCGTCGTCTCCGGCTGATTGACGTCCACTGCAATCAAGTCATATCCCTGCCCAATGGCGGTCTCGATGGAATTCACCTGGTCCACAGCGTCCGGTTCCGCCGGCCCGTACCATTCGTAGTCGATGGTTACGCCTTTCTTCTCAAAGTCGGCCACAGCCGCATCCACGCCGCACTTGATGGCATCATACCAACTGTGGATATTTTTATATGTACAATAAATCTTGTAAGAATCCTTTTTGGGCTCATAGGTGGTGTCGAAGGAAGTGTCGGCAAGGTCTGTCTTACCGCTGGCGCTCTCACCGGAGGCAGTCGCTTTCACGTCTTTCCCACCGCTCTTTCCTGCGGACGCTCCACCTCCGCAGCCCGCAAGCAAAGTCAAGGTCAATAAGCTGGCAATCCCACATGATACTAATCTCTTCTTTAACATTTTCTTCTTCCTCCACTCTTAAAATTTCACCACAGACTTGATCACTTCATCCTTGTGGTCTGTGCTGTACTCAATCGCCTTGATACAATCCTGAAAATCGAACACATGGGAGACAATTTTCCTCAGTGGAATTGCCCCCGAAGCCACAGCCGCAATCGCCTTTGGATACAGGTTGCGGTAGCGGTAGACAGAGTAGATCGTCCCCTCCATGGCATTTAAAGTGGCAATATCCAGCTCTAAAACCGGTTCCGGAGATACACCCACCAACGTCACCTTGCCAGCCCGCTTGATCAGACGACAAGTCTGTAAGGTGGTAGTCCTGTTTCCTGCACACTCATAGACCTGATCCGCCCCTCCACCTGGCAATGTCTTGGCAAACTCCTCAATACTCTCCCTTGTACTGTTAAATACTCTGGTGGCTCCCACCTCCATAGCTTTCTCCAAACGCTTGTCCAACACGTCGGCCACATAGATCTCACTGACTCCCCGGGCCTTTAAGCTCATCACCGTACACAGACCAATGCAACCACTTCCAAGGACAATGGCAGTCTCCCCGATCTTCGCATCGGATAACTCAGTGGCGTGAAGCCCTACACACAAAGGCTCCATCAGGCCGCCCTCCATGGTATCCACATTTTCCGGAAGTCTATAGCACATAGTGGCGTCATGTACACAGTAGTCCGCGAAGACACCATCCTTCTCATGGGGAATTGCGAACATCTTCACATCCTTGCAGAGATTATAATGTCCTTTCCGGCAGTCTTCGCATTTTCCGCATGGAACTGCCGGCTCCAAAGCCACTCTGTCGCCGATCTGGAATCCTTCTACCCCCTCCCCAATGGCAGTGACCACACCTCCAGGCTCATGTCCCAGAGCCAAAGGTCCATCTAATTCCCAGTTGGCCAGTCTGCCCTCTTGGTAGAAGTGAAGATCTGAGCCGCAGACGCCCACATACTCCAGTTTGATCTGTAATTCTCCCCTGGCTGGCTGGGGAATCTCTCTCTCGGTCCATTCCAGCTTCTTCCCAGTCAGCACACAGACTTTCATTTTTCCTTCCATGAATTTCTTCCTCCTTTACGTGCTCATTACTTTCATGGCTGTTTATTTGATAAAATCTTTTATTTTTTTCACAATCCCTGTTGTATCCATATCCAGATAAGCAAACACCTCCGTGTCTTCCCCATTAGGCAAGTCCCGATCTGGGATTCCCTCTATTTTAAGAGGTACCGGGTGCTGTTCCCCTATAATCTCAGCGACCGCTCCCCCAAGCCCCCCGTAGACACTGTGCTCCTCCAAGGTGAGAATACGGCCACATTCCCTAGCCGCTGTGAGCACAGCTTCCTCATCAATGGGTTTTATGGTATGCATATCCCACACTGAGATCTCAATTCCCTCCTCTCTCAACTGTCTCGCCGCCTCAATGGCGCGATACACCATCTGCCCACAGGCAATGATTGCCGCATCCGTTCCCTGGAACCAACGAATGGCCTTTCCGATCTGAAAGAATTGCTCTTTACCATAGATGGTGGGAACTGCCCCCCGTCCCAGTCTTATGTATGCCGGCTTCTCAGTGGCCAACATCTGATCCAGAATCCCTCTCATCATCTCTCCGTCAGAAGGAATCTCCACCTGCAAATCTGGAATTGCACGCATTAGCGCAATATCCTGAAGGGAATGGTGGGTAGCGCCCAGTGCCCCATAACTGATTCCGCCACTGATTCCCACGATCTTCACATTATTGTGGGAATAGGCCACGTCAACCTTCACCTGTTCTGCCGAGCGCATACTGTAGAAACTGGCCGGACCGATGGCATACACCTTTTTTCCTGCCGCTGCCAGTCCTGCGGCCACAGACACTGCATTCTGCTCCGCGATTCCCATCTCCACGAACTGCTCTGGCAGCTCTTCTGGATAAGTGCCCAGAGAGGCCGATCCTCTGGAATCCGTACAAACCACCACAATATCCTGATCTTCTCTTGCTCTCTCCAGTATCGCTTTGGAGAAAGCTCCCCGACACGTCTCTTTTTCCATTATCTCAGCTCCTCCCTTTCCTTGTCATAGGCTTCTTCCATCATCTCAAGCTGCTCCTCGGTGGGAACCTTGTGATGCCAGGACGCCTGATTTTCCGCACAGGCAAGTCCCTTTCCCTTGATGGTGTTGGCGATGACACAGATCGGTTTTCCAGTTTCCGTGTAATCCAACGCCTCCAAGATTTCCTGGAAATTGTGCCCGTCAATCACTCTCACTTGAAAGCCAAAAGCCTCCGCCTTCTTTCTCAGATCTTCCAAAGGCATGACCTCCTCTGTACTCCCACTGATCTGAAGATGGTTTCGGTCCACTATCCAGGTAAGATTCCCCAGTTGGAATTTCGCCGCCGACATGGCTGCCTCCCAATTGCTCCCCTCTGCCAGTTCCCCGTCTCCAGTCAGAACAAAGATGCGATTGGGCTTTCCGTCTCTTTTTAAAGCCAGGGCCGTCCCCACAGCCAATCCCAGTCCGTGTCCCAGTGAACCAGTATTCGCCTCCACACCTCTGATCTTCTTATTGGGATGCCCCCCCAGTGGACTGTCAAAGCTTCCGAAAGTGTCCAACACACTCTGTTCCAGATAGCCATGCTCTGCCAAAACTGCATAAAAAGCCTCCGCGGAATGCCCCTTACTGAGAATGAACCGGTCCCTTTCCTCCCAATCGGGATTCTTGGGGTCGTGTCTCATGTAATTAAAAATCCCCACCAGCAGATCCGCCTCCGACAAGTCGCCTCCGATATGACCTCCCTTGCCATGGTAGATCATCTGCACGGTCCTCATCCGGACGTTGGCCGCCTCCAACTTTAGCTCTCTTTCTTTTTCCAATGATAATGGCATATCTTCTTCCTCCTTACAGCAACATCTCGATATTCTTTCTCCAAATTGCAAGTTTCTCTTCCCGGCACCGTTCATCCATTCCTGGCTGAAAACTTTGATAAGTAAGAGTTCTATAGACATCCTCTTCCCGGTATAAACCTGCTGTAGTTCCCGCCAGGTAGGCTGCCCCGATCACAGAGAGTTCCTCCGTATCCGGTATCCGTATCTTCGCCCCAGTCAAATCACTCTGTAATTGCATCAGATAAGTATTCCTAGTAGGTCCACCGTCCACCGAGAGTTTTTCCATGGGGAGTCCCGTATCCTTTCTCATAGCCTCCACCACATCGCTGATCTGACAGGCGATACAGTCACAGGCAGCCCGAACCAGCTCCTTCTTCCCAGTGGAACGGCTCATCCCTGTCATGATAGCCCTGGCCTCGTTGTTCCACCATGGAGCTCCCAGACCAGAGAAAGCCGGTACAATGCATGTCTGATCCTCCGGATTGGCCTCCTTGGCCATCTGTGTGGCCAGCGCTGCTTGCTCCAACACGCCCAGCTCCTTTAGCCAGGAGATCACCGCCCCGGTATAATTGATATTTCCTTCCAATACATAGGAAACTTCCCCTTTGATCTTCCAGGCCAGGGAGGTGGAGAGTCCATGCTTGCTGGCAATGGGATGATTTCCCACATTGAGCATCACGGAAGATCCCGTTCCGTAAGTGGCCTTCACTTCACCTTCCCAACGACAGTTATGTCCAAAGAGTGCTCCGTGGGAATCTCCCAGTACGCCACAGATGGGAATCTTCTCTCCCAGAAATCCTTCCAGATCTGTCTCTCCAAACATCCCATCTGAGTCTACAACCTCCGGCAAGGCCCAGGGAGGAATCCGGAACCAACTACAGATATCCTCATCCCATGCCAATTTATGTATGTTAAACAACTGGGTTCTGCTGGCATTGGAGTAATCTGTCTTAAAGCTTTTATGTCCTGTCAATTGGTAGATCACCCAACTGTCGATGGTTCCCAAAGCAACTCTACCTTCTCGGGCTTTTAAGGCCACCGCCTCCACATTCTCCAAAAGCCACGCCATCTTAGCCGCCGGATAATAGGGCGACAATTTTAACCCTGTCTGCTCATACAGATAAGCTGCTTCCCGGCTATCTTCCCCCATCCTGGAACAGATATCTTTGGCCCTGCTGCACTGCCAGACAATGGCATCCGCCAACGGCTTCCCGGTGTCTCTGTCCCAGGCCGCAGTGGTCTCCCGCTGATTGGTCAATCCCATACAGATAATGTCTTCCCGGTGAATGGAAGCTTTCTCCACCACACCCTTCGCTGCCCGAATCACATTTTGGTAGATCTGTGTCAAATCATGGGATACCCATCCTTCCTGGCTGATTATCTGACGATGGGGTACATCATAACGGGCTTTTAGACGGCCTGCTTTGTCAAACAGAACGGCCTTCGTCCCCTGTGTACTCTGGTCAATTCCCAGCACATATCTTTCCCTTTCTTTCATCTTTGCTCTCCATCTGTGTTTGTTCCTTTTTTTGTTTGTTTTATGTTCGTTTTCACACATTATATATCCATTTTTTGTGATTGTCAACATATTTTTGTTCTAAATATGTATTTTTATTGTTTTATTTTTTCAAATAGAAAAATCAAGAGAACAAACCGCCGTTAATAATGTTTCTAATAGAACATTTTTTCAAAAGATCGTTGCATTAAAATATATTTTGAAATATAATGAAAATACATCGCTTGCTTGAATGACTTACTCCATCACCGTGCGATTCTGTGCAGAGTATCTTCTGTAACATGGAAGACAGGCTCCCCGTACAGACCAGTTCATCGATATCAGGAGAAAAGAAAATGAGAAAAGAAAAACACTCAAAAATAATTGAAATAATGGAGCAGCAAAATGTCATCTCTATCAAGGAGCTGGCCCAAAAATTAAACTGCACAGAGATGACGATCCGGCGTAATCTAGATGAGCTGGCCGCAATGAATTTCGTCAAACGCGAGCGAGGTTACGCCACGCTGCTAAAGACGGCCCAGGCCACCGATTACTATATCCAAAACGAAGAAAATGTAAAGGAAAAGAAGGCCATCGCCTCTGTGGCGCTGCAGTACATCCATCCCGCTCAGAGTATCTGTTTTGACTCAGGGACTACTGTACAGCGTCTGGTGGAGCTTCTCCCTTCTGATATCCACTTGTCCGTGATTACACCCAGTCTGATCGCCGCCATAACTCTGTCCAATAACAAGAATATACAGATATTGATTCCCTCCGGCTTCCTCCACCACAGCAACCGTTCCGTGTTGTTCGCAGAACCGGAGCAGATGAATAAATACCAGGCAGACGTGGCCTTTCTCTCCTGTCGATCTCTCCAGATCCCCGGGGGAACCTTCGAACATTCCCAGACCCTGACAGCCACAAAAAAAGCCTTAGCCGCCATCGCAAAAAAGAGAATCCTGCTGCTGGACTACTCCAAATGGGACGTCAATTCTCTCTGTAACACCATCGATATGGAAATGTTGGATCTGATCATCACCGACACCAAAGCACCACACCAATCCGTCCAAAAAGCCGCCAATCTGGGAAAAGAAATTATCTTAGTTGATCCTCAGACCAATACCGTAGAAGAGCATTACAACCAAAACACTCCACGCTAAACGGTCCTCTAGGACCTTCTTCGCCGAAATGGGCAAAAATCCTACAGCACAAAATTCCAAATCTACGGCGGGTTGTTTTTGCAGTAAACTTCTTTTCTGCCGCAGTGTGATCCCACAGAGCCTTCTTGCTTCACAAGAAACCGCACGCTCTCACACACTGATACGCCAAGTGCTTTCCTATGAGACAAGAAATTATTACCCAAAAAGCAAAGGCGGAATGCGTCCTATAAAGCACGCATTCCGCCTTCACTTTTTTGATTTCTCACCGCAGATTCTGATAAAGATCACAGTCACCGCCGCAGTTTTCTCTGAATCTTACTCCCTTATTTCAGAGTAAGCCCATCCTGAAAAGCATTTCCCACTTTCTCTCCCACTCTCAAGTAGGCATTATTCACCGGATCAAACACGATCGCTTCCAGCTTAGCTGGATCAACCTTCCCATTCTCATCCAAAATTCTCTCGTCCACACTGACGTTCACGATCTCTCCCAACATACAGTGCGTCTCGGCATTATAGTCCAACAACCTACATTCCACCGCCATGGGCAGCTCCTGAATCACCGGCGCATCCACAAACTTGGACTTCTCTGTGTGGAAGCCTGCGCGCTCAAGCTTATCCGGGATCTGATTTCCCGAGGCAACTCCCAGATAGTCGCAGGCCGTTGCGTGAGTCACATCTGCCATGCTGACTGTGAAAGCTTTACGGGCAATGATATTTTTTACTGTCTTATGTCCAGGACCCAGACTCAAAGTAATCCTGGTATGACCACTGATTCCACCCCAGGCTGCGTTCATAGCATTCGGCGTCCCATCCTCCCCATAAGCGGCAACCATGTACACAGGCTGCGGATAAGTATATGGTTTCGCTCCAAAATCTTTTCTCATCTTCTTGCACTCCTCTCATAAAATTAACTTTTCAATCACATAGTAGATCCTTCTCTTATCAAAATCTCTCCTTCTTTATTTTATCAAAAGCTCCCCCAGGATCAAGAGGCAAAATCTACAAAAACATTCCCCCCCTTTGTGTTCTCCCACCAATGTGAAAGCCATTTCAATGTCTGAAAGCATCGTGATTCTCTCACATAAAATCAACACGGTAATCACAGCTACCAGGTAGATACAGCCACTGGCCTTCACCGCCCCAGCGCTTACACTGCGAAATTCCTCGTTATGGACTACTGTCTTTACCGTTTTCCTCATGGCTCCCCTCCTCATTGATCACCGCTGTAGCGCTCACTTTTTGAGAAAGCCCGTTCTGAAAAAAAGAGCTATCGGGCAATAGATAGTCTCAAACGGAGGAGGATATGACCGCTAACGGTCACATCCTCCTCTTAACGTTACACAAAACTTGAAACTCTCTCGGATATGCTTGTTTTTGTGTAGGAGCCTAAAAAGACGGTATTAACCGATAGCCCCTTGCAAGACGCCTAAATTCATCTTGACTCTTGTTCAAGTGATACTTCTATCAACAGTCAAAAAGACAGCAATAGAAAATCCGCCCCAAACGCAAACAATAGCGTCTGCCGCCTAGATTACCTGGTGATTCAGCCATCTGCGGCTTCGAAAACGGAAAGTGAAGATCACGCAGCGCACCGTCCAATCTGTGAACATACCAATCCATACGGCCATGGGGCCCATACCGAAGACTCTGGCCAAGAGAATCGCTAAGGTGACACGGCAAAACCACATGGAGAGCACCGACACGCCCATGGTGAATTTCACATCTCCTGCCGCCCGGAAACCATAGGCCGGTATAAAAGACATAACCCAGACCAGCGGCTTCACAACCGTGATACAAGTCACCATGAAGATACACAGCCTCGCGCTCTCTGGCTCCATCCCCCCGAAGTGGGTGATGGGCCGGACAAGTCCATAAAAGACCAGGCAAGAGATAATAATTACAATCTCAGAGATCACACAGAGTTTCTTCAGGTAGTAGACAGCCTCTTCCCGTCCCCCTGCTCCCAGAGTCTCTCCCACAATGGTCATCAGTCCAATGCCGATGCCAATCCCCAGAATTCCATTCATGTTCTCAATAATATTGGTCATACCCTGAGCTGCGATGGCGGCCGTTCCCATCAGAGACACCGTGGACTGAATAGCCAATTTTCCAAACTGAAACATACTGTTCTCCACCCCAGACGGGATCCCGATATGTAAAATTCTCCTGATCTCTCCCCAGTTTGGACGAATGGACAGATAATCTCTCATCACGATATCTAAGCTGGGTTTTCGCAGCTTACACAGGACAACCCCCATGGCAAAAATCCTCGCCAGCAAAGTGGCAAATGCAGAACCAGCCACTCCCTGGTGAAATACCCAGACAAACAAGAGATTAAGAACAATATTCAGCACATTGGCTGCGGCTGAGATCAACATCGGAAGTCTGCTGTTCTCCTGACTTCGAAGTATACTGGACCCATCATCATAGAGAGCTATGAACGGATACGAAATGGCTGAAAAAAAGAAATAGTCTTTGGCGTTCTCCATCACGCTGCTCTCCACCTCACCAAAGATTAAACTTAAAATCGGACCGTTAAACAACAAACCGGCCATCATAATAATCACCGAGAGAATGAGCGTCACGAACACCAACTGCTTAGCTGCGTCTGTGGCGTGATCTTTCTTTCCGCATCCGAGATAGTGGGAACACACCACAGTTCCCCCGGAGGCCAGGGCAAAAAAGGCTTGGACGATAAGAATATTGATCGAGTCCACCAAGGAAACTGCCGAGATCGCCGCCGATCCCAGATTACTGACCACCAGCGTATCCACCGTTCCCATAAATGAGTTCAGAAGCTGGTCAACCGAAAGCGGCACTAAAAGCGCCGCCAATTTTTTATTATCAAATAAACGTTGCTGCCTTTCTTCTTCCATACAAAATTTTACGCTTTCTCTATATTTGCAGCCAAAGCGGATATTCTCAATCCACTCCGCTCTTGCTCACGACTCAATTAAGAATACACCTGTAAATACGTTTTTGCAATGCCCTTTCCACTTTAAGACCTTTTTCACTCCTTTACCGATTCTGTGAGATTTTTAAAATTATCTCTGATAATCGCCACAGACACGGAAACATAGAAATAAAATGCTGAAAAACCGTCTTCTATTTTGCCTAAAAGCTTCCTTCATTGTCCCCGGTGGGATCATACAAAATCTTTTATTATGTGGATACCCACTCATATTTGCCAGCATACAGAATACCTTTTATTAACATCCCTTTTCTATCAAGGAGCATTTATGTGTACAGCCGTCTTTCTACAGACTCCAACTAGCGTCCCGTACTTCGGACGTACAATGGACTTCTCTTATCCTCTGGATCCTGAAATCTATTTCTGTCCCGCCGGTTATAAATGGCAAGGGATTCTCCTGGGAGAGGAATTTCAGACTACTCACCGGTTCATGGGGATCGGACAAAACCTCTCGCCAGTCACTTTCGCGGAAGGTGTCAATGAGAGAGGATTTGCAGTGGCTTCCCTCTACTTTCCTGGATATGCCCACTACGACATGCCAGACTCCACGGATTCCACCTCCGTGACATCCACCGGCCTACTCACCTATCTACTGGGAACCTGCGCCTGTGTGGATCACGCCGCATCCATCCTGCCCGCTCTTCATATCGTCGGCGTCGAAGACGCCGTCACCCACACAGTAGCGCCTCTCCATTGGATCATGGCTGACTCCAGCGGCGCCTGCATGGTCATCGAAAAAGACGCCCAGGGACTGCATCTCATTGACAATCCCATCGGCGTCTTGTCCAACAGTCCAGATTTTACCTGGCACATGACTAACCTCCGCAACTATGCATGCGTCACCCCACAACAGGAAGCGCAAGTCACCTGGGACGGTGTGACCCTCACCCCCTTCGGACAGGGCGCCGGGACACTCCATCTGCCAGGGGACTACACACCCCCCTCCCGCTTTGTGCGTACCGCTTATATGAAATGTCACACACTCTTGCCCAGAGAAGACAACGAAGCCGTGCCCTCCTGTTTCCATATCTTGGAGAGCGTCAGCATCCCAAAAGGCTGTGTCATGACCAGCCGCCAAACTCCCGACTACACACAGTACACAAGCTTTATCAATCTGGCTTCCCAGGAATATTTCTTCCGAACCTACAGAAACAGCCAAATCACCGCCGTCCCTATGCCCAGTGCCAAACCGGATACAGCCGGGCTTCTGTCCCTGGGCAAGTTAAACCACGCCGTCTCTTTCCGAAGACTTTCCTGATCCCGTTCTCTCGTGCCCAATAACACGCGAGATACTCTACTCTCCTGTGGAACTTCCCCTGTTGGAGAAGAGAAATTCTAGATCTCTGCCTCAGAAGTCTCACCCATCGCTCTGCGCAGCTCCTCCACCATACTATCCGGCAACTGCGTCTTCCTGGCCACCTCTAAGACCGTCATGCCACAAGCCAGGAACCTACGGGCGACGAACTCCATGGCCTCCCCCACCTCGATGATATGTCCATCCGGGTCGTAGATACGCACCACTCTCTGCCCCCAGTGGTATTCCGTCACCGGATTGACATATCGAATTGGATAACTGCTGTCTCCCAATTTCCTCAAAAAACCATCCAAATCATTTTCCTCAAAGTATAACTCCGCATCCCTGGCGGCACTCCCTACCTTCTCACCGATGAACCGTTCCCACAGCTTCTTCTCCTGTAGAGCCAGACCTTCTGTGAGAACCACATTCTCCCCAAAATCCAACACTACCTCCAACCCAAACAGCTCTCGGTAAAATTGTTTCGAGCGCTCCATATCCTGGACAACCAACAAAATATTTTTTAGGCGCATACCTCTCCCTCCTCTCTACAAAGCCGTGCCCTTTTTGGGACAGTAAAACCTCCCCACATCCACCCCTTCTAAGGTGAGCAGATTCATTTTTTTCTCCACCCCGCCGGCATACCCAGTCAAACTTCCGTCGGAACCAACCACCCTGTGGCAGGGTATCAGAATCGATATCTTATTGTGCCCCACCGCACCTCCCACTGCCTGAGCTGACATATGGGAAAGTCCCTTTTTCCTGGCCAATAGCTGCGCAATCTCCCCGTAAGTTATTGTCTCTCCATAAGGGATTGCCCGAAGGATTTCCCAGACTTCCCTCTGAAACGGAGTTCCCACAAGGTGTAAATCCGGATAGAAATCTGGTTCCTGTCCTGAGAAATACACATCTAGCCAACGTTTTGCCTCATACAGGACTGGCACTTCCCTTTCTCCGGCCTCCTCCCCAAGCCCATTCCCATAGTATTTTTGTCCCTCGAACCAGGCGCCCATTAACCCCTTCTCGTCCCCAGCCAGAAGAATCCTCCCCATAGGAGAGTGATAAATTGTCGTATCTTGCATCCCATTTCCTCCTCATCAAACGCCAATCATCTGTACAAGTTTTCTAGCCATGCCACTTAATTTTGTAATACTGCCATAGCCACAGTTCCAACTACAAGCAAAAAAAGTCCTATCCCCTCTTTCTTCGCCAGCTTCTCCCCAAACACAAAATAGGAGAATACCACGGTAAACAGTACGCTCAATTTGTCGATAGGAGCTACCACGCTGGCCGGCCCCGCGCTGAGCGCCTGGTAGTAGCAAAGCCACGACGCCCCTGTGGCAATTCCGGAACAACCAATGTACGCCACTTCTTTTCCGGAGATATCGCCAACCGTGCTTCCCTTTCCACTGACGAGAACCATAAGCCATGCCATCACCAGAACGACAGCCGTTCGGATTGCCGTCCCCAAATTAGAGTCCACTCCTGAGATTCCAATCTTTCCTAAAATAGCTGTAAGGCTGGCAAAAAAAGCGGAACCAAGCGCATACAAGAACCAGCCCTTCTCCTGGCCTTGACGCGCCGAATCTTTCTTTTCCACCATCAGCATGATCCCCACCGTTATCACAATTATCGCCAATATTTTTCCGAAATTCAACCCCTCTTGCAGAAAAACAAGCGCCAGTAAGATCGTCAGCACCGTGCTTGATTTGTCCACTGGGACTACTTTATTGATATCCCCTATCTGAAGCGCCCGAAAATAGCAGAGCCAGGATGCCCCTGTGGCAAGACCGGAAAGACACAAAAAAAGCATAGTTTTCCCGTCTATTTTCGAAAAACCATGCCATGAACCAGTTAAAAAGACAATAAACCAGGCAAAAATCAGAATCACGACTGTACGAATTGCCGTCGCCACATACGAGTCTGTTTTTTTTATCCCGCATTTGGCCAAGACGGAGGTCACTCCGGCAAAAAAAGCAGAACCCACCGCATAAAAAATCCACATTTCACATCCCCTCTTTTCTCATCCATTTAGACGATATCCTGCCCCCCAGACAGTTTCTATAATTTTCGGATTCCTGGAGTCGTCTTCTATCTTTTCCCGCAACCGGTTCACATGTACAGAGACGGTCGCCGCATCCGACACATAGTCGTATCCCCAAATTCTCTCAAACAATGTCTCCTTAGAAAATACAATATTCGGATTCTCCGCCAAAAAACGCAACAACTCAAATTCTCTGTTTGGAAGCTTCAACTCTGTTTCACCCTTCCAGACCTTCCAGGTCTTCGGCTCAATCACCAAATCCTGGATACGAATCCTCTCTGCAGCCGCCTCCTCCTTATCCCGTTCTTTTGTGAGCCGGGCATAGCGCTTTAAGTGAGAGCGCACCCTCGCCACCAGTTGAGATGGGTCAAAGGGCTTTGTGATATAGTCGTCCGCCCCAAGGCCAAGGCCACGTATCACATCCACCCCCTCCGTTCTTGCAGTCACCATCAGAATAGGGATATCAATCTCATCCCTTATCTGACGGCAAATATCGTATCCACTACATCCTGGAAGCATAATATCCAACAGAAGCAGGTCGTATTCCCTCCTCCGCAATTCTGAAATCACCTTGCCGCCATCTGCGATCCAAACGGTCTCATACCCGTTACTCTCCAGATAATCACACTCCAACTGTGCAATTTTCTCATCATCCTCCACAATCAAAATCTTTGACATAGACTTTATTCCTCCTCTGCAACGGGAAATGTGAGTATCAATTTTAATCCGCCGTCATTTTCCGCCTGAATACTGCCGCCATGCCGCTCCATAATATACTCTACCACATAGAGCCCTACGCCGCTACCTTTTTGATTTCTCGCGTCGTCACATCGGTAAAACCGTTCAAAAATTTTGCCCAGTTTCTCGTCCGGCACTCCCGGCCCGTTATCTTTCCACTCCAGTTGAACAGCGTCCCCAGTATGAGAAATCCCTATCTCAATCTTCACCGGGCAGACGTTCGTATACTTCATACTGTTCTCTAACAGATTATCAAAAACGCGCCGGTATTGCTCTACATCCACCAGAATCTCCGGTATCTCTTCTCTCTGAAAACGGAACTTTACCTTCTCCTCACCAAACAAGGTCTCTTTTTGCGCCACACAGGAGTCCGTCAATTCCGCCAAATCCACTTTCACCATACAGAAAGGCATTTGTCCACTTTCCAATCTTGAGAAATCAAACAATTTCTGCAGCAATCGGTTCATATCCTCTGTGGATTCATAGGCGGTCCTCAGGTACAACATTCTTTTCTCCCGGGTGTTTGCCACCCCGTCTATAATCCCTTTGATATATCCCTGTATGGAAGTAAGCGGCGTCCGCAGGTCATGGGAGATTCCGGTCACCATATCGGTTCGCGCTTTTTCCGTTTTCACTCTCTCCTCCTGGTCCTCCAAAATAGTCTTTTGCATAGAATTAAAGGTCTGACACAGGTTCTCAAACTCTTCCTCACCTTGGTACCGAATCTCCTCTCTCAAGTTGCCGCTCTTGATCCTCTCTGCTCCTCTCACCAGTTCCCCCAACGGTTCCATGACAACCCGGTTCATCCGCCTTGTAAAATAAGAGGAAAGGGCTAGCAATATGATAATCGTTCCGACGCCACTGAAAAATAGCACTAGAAGAAGCGGACGGTAAGAGTGCATCAAAGACGCCTTTAGCCAGTCCCCTTGCGCAAAACGCACCGCCACAATACAGATATCTTGCTCTGGAACATATTTCACCACAACTGTGGAATTGCGGAAATAGAAAATATCCGGCTGGTTTTCCCGCAGATATTCCGTGTCCAGCGACCCGGCCAGCTCCCGCATCTGACCATCGGTACTTCCGGCCTTCACTTGCTCTTTTTGAATCAAGGCCGCCTCATATCCCATTTTCTCCGCATTCTGTTCCAATTTCTGTATATCCCGTATCTGGGCCTCTTCCACAAGAGCATACACCTGGGAGACTCCACTGTCCAATTTCGCCTGCTCCATCGTCCAAAACCGTCTCTCTATAGAATCCTCAAACACGATCAACACCAGAAACACAACTGCCAAGAGCGAGAACAAGGATAAAAATATAACTGCCATATTAGAATGGAACATCCGTTTTTTTAAAGACATCAAACTCCCCCATTTCCACTACTTGCATAAAAACGCCTTGTATCTATCATACCGTTACTTTACTATTTTTTCCATACCTACTTTCTAATAATCTCATACTTAGACAAACTACACCGGCACTGACGCTCCCTATCACGGCTCCTCCGAGAATATCCGTCGGATAATGTACATACAGATACATCCTGGAGAAAGCAATCAATCCGGCTAGAATATACGCCCCAAAACGTCCCTTCTCTCTTCTCAGCCACAACACACCCGCAGCCGCGAAGGAAGCCCCCGTATGTCCAGACGGAAAAGAATAATCTGTCGGGCGGGAAACCAAAAGTTTTACACTAGAATTCACATCACAAGGCCTCACCCTGGCCACCAGAGGCTTCAATATTCCATTGCAGAGAATCACCTCGATTGCCAGTGCAACTAACATGAAGACTCCCGTTTTTCTGTGCTTTTTGCTGGCAAGAAGCAAAAATCCTATCACAATCCATACCAGCCCTCCATTTCCCAGCTTAGTGATAAACACCATGATATGATCCAGCCAGACGGTCCGCATCTGTTGAATCAAATTCAAACCTTGTAATTCTATTGCTGCCATATTCCCATCTCCATTGTATGTTTTTTCCTTTTTACTCTGCGAAACAGATACTGTATTCCATTCAAAACCGCGAGAAGCACTCCGGCTGCCGCCGCCACCAACGCCAGATACATCACCATCTCATAGGTCACCCCGCTTACCCGAAAAAGCCCTGGCAAGATCAGAAGCGCCCCAAATATTCCGCCGGCCATAGACACACAGATAAAACCTCTGAGCAAATTAAACGGAATACAGCTTCTGACAACCGCTGTGATAGAGATAAGAACCAGCGCCAGATACATCACGGTCTGATTCTCAGATACTGTGAAAGGCGACAGTAGGTTCAGCAAGGCAATCACTGCCGTCACAGTCAGTCCAAACGGCAAAGCTCTGGATACCGCTGTCCCCAGGAAACTTCCCGATAGCCTTCTCGTGTCTGATTCCGCGATGGTGATAAAGGAGGGATAAGCCTCAATAAAAGCATCCACCAATGTAATCTGTATCGGAATAAACGGAAAAGGCGTGTTGGTAAGCACACAGAGCACAGATACCAACAGTGAATAAATGGTCTTAATAAAAAAGACGCTTGCCGTTCTCGTGACGTTGTTGACCACCTTCCGTCCTTCCATCACAACTTCGGGCAGATGTGTAAAGTCTGAATCCAACAGGACAATCTGCGCCAACTGTCTACTGGCGTCGCTCCCGTCCGCCACAGCGATCGAACAGTCCGCCTCCCGAAGCGCCAACAAGTCGTTGACTCCATCCCCTGTCATCGCCACATGGCGCCCCTGTCGTTGCAATGCCTTTACCAGCTCTTGCTTCTGTTTTGGCGTTGTCCTTGCGAAGACCGAGTATTTCCGGCAGATGGCATCATAATCCAAATTATCTTCACATTGGGATAAATCCACCGCTGCCCTCCACTGGGCTAGGCCAGCCCTCTTCGCAATCATTGAGACAGTCTTTACATGATCCCCGGAGATAACCTTTACATCCACTCCCTGATCTCTGAAAAATCCCAATGTTTCCTTGGCATTGCGGCGGATCTTATCCTCCAAAACCACAGCGTAAAACATTTGTATCCCACTTGGAAGAGCCTCATCATTATTCCATACTTCAGGATAATAGGCAATGGATACCACCCGCCGTCCATGATCCATCTCGTTTTCAAGATCTTCTGTCAGACTGCCCATCAACTTCTCCGGAGCGCCGACAAATATAGTACCCGCATCCTCAAAGCTTACGCTTCCCCATTTTCTCTTTGACGAAAATGGAATTTTATACACAGGCTGATAAGTTGATTTGGGAGGAAACGCCTTTTTCAGCGCCTCAAACGTGGCGTTATTGTCCTCGCAAGCTTCCATGTAAGCTTGAACCAGTCCTTCCATCTCATTCTGGGGCAATGCCAGCATCGATACCTTTCTACATACTTTTAATTTCCCGTCCGTGATCGTACCTGTCTTGTCTAGACACAAGGTGTCCACATGAGCCAACGTCTCCAAAGAATAGAGATTTTGCACCAAAATCTTCATCTTTGCCAATCGAATAACCCCGGTGGCCAGAGATACTGAGATCAACAATACCAAACCTTTCGGCAACATTCCTAAAAGAGCGGCTGCCGATGATACCACTGCATCCTTCCCAGACAAATTCCCAGCCAAAAAGGATTCGAGAAAAAGCACCACTCCCAACGGAACAATCAAAAAACTGGTGATGTTTGTGATTTTTCTCATAGAACCAAGCAGCTCTGACTGTACCTGTTTTTCTTTTTTTACCGCGTTCACAAGCCCTGTGGCGTAGTTTTCGCTGCCTACGTGAACCACCTTCGCATCTGCCACGCCAGATATCACAAAACTGCCAGAATATAAATGGTCTCCAGTTTCTTTTATTACGCCGTCGCTCTCACCGGTGAGAAGAGATTCGTTGACTTCTAAGCTGCCATTTAAGACCTCTGCGTCATTACAGATCTGGTCCCCGCTTTTTAAAACCAACAGATCTCCTTTCACAATCTCTTCCCTCTCCACCAGGATCTCCTGTCCCTCTCTCCGTACACAGACGGTCGGCCGGTTCAGGAGGGACAACTCATCCACCAACTTTTTCGCTTTCAATTCCTGTGCAATTCCGATCAGGATATTTAGCATAATAATTCCAATAAAAAGCATATTCGAATACGCGCCTACTGCCAGCAGCAACCCGGCAATTATGAAGTTTAATACATTAAATAGCGTAAATGTATTTTCTCTTATAATCTGCAATCTGCTCTTCGTAATCCCTTGGGGTTGGTTTTCTCCCTCTCCTCTTTCTCGGCGCTCGATTACCTCTTGAACGGAAAGCCCTTCTAATTTTTCATTCATTTTTTGAAAGTCTCCTTACTGTTTTTTACAAAACCAGATTAACAGCCGTGCCTAAAGATTCCTCTATAAATTGTTAAACAGTTTTTAAATTTCTAGTTCGTTCTCCCGGAACTATGTGCTTTCTGTACCTTCTTCTGGGAAGATTACTCAAAATGGCCAGGGCCAAAACCGAGACGTATAAAATATACTGCAACCACATTGAATGTCCCATAAAGTCCATAAAAGGATTATACCAATCCAGTACTTGAATGATAACTTCCGAGATGCTGCATATCACACAGATGTGCAGAACAATTCCTTTCACCTCATTTAGATAACGCATTTTCAATCACCTCGCATCTTCTCTCAGTTCATGAAGTCCGTCTCAAAAGACAAACTTTATGAACTTTTATACAAAACTTGCAATCGCCTGATAAAAATCCAGCCATCGCTCAGCTACAAAATATTCTTTTTCCTTCCCCATAGGAATTTTAAAGAAATCAGGTTCCCTGACACCCTCCTGCTGCAATGTCACCGCCGTCTTCTCATCATCCACCACAATATAGTCCATAGAATTTAAAAAAATTTTCATATAAAAGCCCAAAAAAGGCTTTAAAAATTTCGGAAGGCGGACAGACCTCAAATAATCGTCTATACTTTCCCTCACACACATAACGCTACTCCCCACCTGCATCCGTCTTAAAAACCTCGCCTCCACGCAGTAAAAAGGAACTATGGAATAATATTGATAAACAGCCGTACTGTCTGTCTCCCTAAGACTACTCTTTATTTTTCCCTTCATCCACCTTCTAATCAACGCTATCTGTTCTCTATAATCGTTCGACATAGATGTTCCCCTTTTCAATGAAAATGTACGAATTCCTATCTCCAACATACCATCACCACCTATTCCAGATTTCAATTTATTTCTCCTAAATGATTGTTCTCTAAATTCCCCCCAATTTTTCTCTCCTCTACATTCCCTCCGTCAGAAAAATTCCATCCTGAATCTTATGTTCCGGTTTATACGGATGATTCACAATCTGTGTTCCCTTCGTCATAAATGAACAATGACCGCCGTCCAGGTTGTAAGCTGCTTTACATCCAAGTTGTTCAAACAAACCAGACATTTCCTCCAAGAACATTCCCCGTGTACTGTCCTGTCTCCCATCCACCACCAGCAGACAATAATGACCCGGTTCATAATATCCGATAGCAGTTCTCGGATGAGATTTGCGGATGTAGTCCCATGTACGAAAAGATTTCTTGGCCTTTCCGTTTCCATCCAACAAGCTTGGTCCAAAAATCCAGCTCTGGTAAGCCCCATCGTCGATTAATTTCTGTACGTCTAACTCGCCCGGTGAATAGATTTTCATGGTACCGTCCCAGTTCAAGACACAAGTTTCCATATCCGTGGAGCTGGAGCGATAGACAATCCCATTGCGGATAATCGTTCCATTGTCCACATGCCTGCTGTTGCTGTAAGAATCACCGTTCGTCGCCAAAACCGACTTCATATGATCCGACATATCGGTAAGTTTCTCCTCATACCCTACTCCGTAGGTGTCCTGGGCAAAAGCAGACTGGAGGCAGGTAATATCTCCTACATAGATATCTGCCAGTACATAGGAAATATTCTTTCCATATTTCTTAAATGTCCCGTCGCCCGACGTATCCAGTTGGTCTGTCTGGACAGTGTTTGATGTCAATTGAATGGAAAGGTTGGGACTGGTATAGGTGGTATCTGTGGATACCACCTGGTCCGTAAATTTATCTGCAAATTTCTGATGCCAGTCCTGGGTATCCAACTTCACTTTCGTCGCCTGCAACCCATTACCACCCGTCTCAAGCAGGTTTTGGATTTTGTGTTCTTTCTCAGTAACCTGCGGATCAGTCCAACTGAGATTCCTCTGATTTGTCGCTATGTTTTTATCTTGCTCTGAGGATGCCAACACAGTCTGCGCTTGAATGCCCTTCTGTGGAATCAAGTAATTTACTCCCCATATTCCTGTCACCAACAAAGCTGCAATTAGCACATCTACTCCAAATACAACTATTTTTTTCATAGACGTTCACCACTCTTTTCCATCGTATTCCATTGTATTTCTTTTTTTCTGAAAATCACTTTTTTCTGAACCATCCAACTCATCAAAAACAACAGCATTTCTGTTATTACTTTTGCAATATGTACTTCTACACACAGCCAGAATGTAAGTATCTGCAAGATTAAATTGTTAAACACCAGAATCATACCTGCCAAAAGCAGATATTCCATTGCCGTCCTGATTGTCTCCTTCTTATGAAACACCACATGACAATTCATCATATAGTTGTACCCTGCGCTGACCACTCTCGCTCCCACATTGGCAGCGGCGATCTCCCACGAGGCCGCCGGCAACCAAAAGATCAGCAGGGCAAACACCACATAATCCAACAAAAAACTGGAAAAAGAGATCATTGAAAACTTTAAAAGATTTCTATAAATTCTCAACGAGTCACGAATTTTCCGAAAATGCGAGCAGCTATTATCCTCATCATGATAGATTGTCCGTACCGGTACTTCTATCATTTCTATTGCCTGCTTTGCGCAGGTGACAAGGACGTTCATCTCATATTCATACCGCTCTCCAGGAATATCCAACATAAAATCCAACAGCTTTGTGGAAAAGGCCCGAAGTCCGGTCTGTGTATCCGATACTTTCACCCCGCTTACCAACGAAAATATTTTCTTTGTCATTTGATTTCCCACTCTCGATTTCCACGGTACCTTCCCTTCCATTGCCCTGCACCCCAAGATAAGCGCTCCCGGATTCCTGGCTGCCCTCATCAAAAGCCTCTCCATATCGTCTGCCAAGTGCTGCCCATCTGCATCCATAATCCCAATAATGTTACACTCCCACAATTCTTCTTTTATATATTGAAGCGCCGTTTTGATGGCTTCTCCCTTTCCCTTGTTTTTGTCATGGTGTAACACGATACATTTCTCGCTCAAATCCCAGAAAAAGGAACGGTATATCTCATCGCTCCCATCATCTACGACAACGACCTGATTTTCCAGCTCCCAGTTTCGATCTACAATATCTCTCAGACACTCATCCGGATTTAACGCCGGTATAATGACAACTCGATCCACTTAATCCCTTCTTTCTTTTATGGTCTGCACATAGCTTACGGCACATGTCTAACCATTTTGCTGAAATTTTTTAAACAGTTTTTAAATTAATGAGAACATCACAGACAAGCTTTCATACTTTACCTGCAATGTTCTCGTTGAATATGGTTTCTTGCGACGACTTGATATCCGTTACCAATCAGAGTATCCCGGGCATTTGGAGATCATTTTTTTATCGGAACGATTGAAGAATTCTCCAGGATTCCCCATTCAAAAAAATCTTGCGCGCGCAATTAGTTTTCTGTATAATGAGACTGCACCCAGAAGGAGGAAAGTATGAAAATACTGAAATGGTTGTCTATCTCGGACCGATACGCGAAAATTTACCTTGATAAATCCCTAGAACCTCACTCTCTTAACAGCAGTCAACATATGTTTTTGATTAAAATCTGCTGCGAGCCAGGTATTTACCAAGATCAGCTTTTTCACGATTTTTATATTCATCCCAGCAATATAACGCGCGCTTTGGCTTATCTAGAAAAGGAAGGTTATATTCTCAAAGAGAGAGATGAACGGGATAAACGCACCAGCAGACTTTATCCGACGACGAAGGCTTTGCAAATTTATCCTGATATTATAACGACTCTTGACAAACTATACAGGACCGCCTTAAAAGATTTCAGCGAGACGGATATCGCCACGCTTGAAGTTCTTCTGGAACGCTTAGGAAAAAATATACTTAAAAATCAAACAGAAGAAGGGGGAAAGACATGGAACAACAAAAGAATCCACTAGGTTATGAGAGCTTACCAAGACTTTTAAGAGGCTACGCTATTCCAAGTATCGTCGCCATGTTGGTAAGTTCTCTATATAACATTGTCGATCAGATTTTTATCGGGCAGGGGGTTGGCTATCTAGGGAACGCCGCCACAAATGTGTCCTATCCACTCACAACCATCTGTCTGGCCATCCGCCTTATTGATCGGCGTGGGAAGCGCTTCGGGCTTTTCGCTATCTCTCGGGGCGGGAGATAAAAAAAAGGCCGGGTACTTCGTCGGCAACGCAATCAGCATGATGGTTATTTTAGGCGTTGTCTATCTAGGAGTCATCTTAATATTTTTAGATCCGCTATTGAAGACCTTTGGGGCAACAGAAGAAATTATGCCTTATGCAAAAAGCTATACGTCTATCACAGCATTTGGGATGCCCTTACTTATCATCACCAACACCATGAGCAATTTGATTCGTGCTGACGGACGCCCCAAATACTCTATGGCCTGTATGGTAATCGGCGCTATCGTCAATACAATTCTAGATCCGATTTTCATCTTTATCTTAGATCTAGGTGTCGCGGGAGCCGCCTACGCCACCGTGATTGGGCAATTTTTTTCATTCTTAATGGCAGTCTTATACATACGCAAATTTCAGCACATTACCCTTGCGAAGGAACATCTTCGACTCAGACGGGCACAATGCGGGCAAATTGCAACCCTTGGAATGAGTAGCAGCTTAAATCAAGTTGCAATCACCTTCGTGCAGATTGTTTTGAATAACTCTCTGACCTACTATGGAGCGAAATCTATCTACGGACAGGAAATTCCCCTGGCCGCTTGTGGGATTGTCATGAAGACAAACGCCATTCTACTCTCGGTGATCATTGGTATCTCACAAGCGTCACAGCCAATCATTGGTTTCAATTACGGGGCCAAAAATTATCCTCGCGTTCGTGGAATTTATCACTTAGCCATCAAATGCGTCCTTGTCATCTCGGCTTTTGGTTTTATTCTATTCCAGTGTTTTCCACGCCAAGTGATCTCTATCTTTGGCTCAGGAGACGACCTCTACTTCGAATTCGCAGTACGCTTCATGCGCATCTTCTTGTTCATGGTGATCGTCAATGGTGTGCAAATGATTTCATCCAATTTCTTTTCTGCCATCGGAAAACCATTAAAAGGAACCTTGCTCTCGCTGACACGCCAAGTGCTGTTTCTAATTCCTTTATTACTCGTCTTACCTTACTTCATGGGGATTGACGGTATTTTGTTCGCCGCACCTTGCGCCGACACCGTGGCGTTCTTAACATCCGTGTTCCTCATTTCCAGAGAGTTCCGAAAGATCCGTCAACTGGAGGCCCGGGGCGGTAGCAGATAATTGCTATAAACATCAAGGAAGCGTAAGATTCTCCGCCTATGAGACAAACGACAAAAATGCAAGAGACAGATATCTCTGAATCTTGCATTTTTTCTTTCACCAGATCGCGGTGCCACCGCGCCAAGACGATCTATGCCTCTTCAAATCCGGGGGCCGTCATTATCGTATAAAACTCGTCAACACTTTCTCATTCTCCGGGTGTACCAGACCCTGTTCTCTTCCCAGAGCAATACATTTTAAGATCCACGCCATATTTTTGCCGATATTGTACATGGTCATAAGACCTTCTTTATCTTCTTCCACCTGCTCTGGCTGCGCCCCGTAGACGTGATTCCAGTAAGTCGAGGAGACAACCGGCATGGAACAAATTGTAAAATATTTATTGATCACATCAAAAGAGGCCGTCGTCCCCGCGCGCCTTGCAGAGAGAACAGCCGCCGCAGGTTTGTACTGAAAAGCCGCCCCTCCCGAGTAAAACGCCCGATCCATGAAGCTCAACAGTCTGCCGCTTGGGTGAGCATAGTAGACTGGTGAGCCAAAGACAAACCCGTCTGCAGCTTTAGCTTTCTCTACAAACTCGTTCACGATATCATCGAACACACACAAACCTGTCTCCTTACATTTTCTACAGGCAATGCAATCCGGCAACGGTGCGTTGCCAATAAAGAAATTTTCTGTCTCAATTCCCTCGCCGCTCAAAGCTCGCTCTACCTCTCTCAAGGCTGCGCCAGTACAGCCCCTCTGTCTAGAACTTCCATTCACAAGCAATACTTTCATTCAAATTCCTCCTATACTATCTTAAATTTATAGTCTAATTGTAACAACCGATTGTATGTATCTGTCAAGAGTTTCCCGCTCAAATTATTATTTTGCCACAAGAATTGACCTACTTACGCTACTTTGCCATTCTATATTTTTCTTTTTCCTAAAGACCACAAATAAAAAAAATAGAAGAATTACATAAAACACAATTTCTCGTAAAAGGGCAAGGAATCATATTGCCCACCATTTTACCACGTTTTTCGATAAGAATACCAATGATTTCTATGAGGTATCAATACAGAAAACGGAAGCATCTCTTTTCCCTGTTCAGCCAGTTTTTCTTCCAGATAGTCACGGAGCTTCCAGACATCCGCAGGATTCGCTACGCCTTTTTCACATACCCCAAGAGCGTCCTCTAGCTCCTCCCTGGTAAACTGCAAGTCCCTCAACACTTTATCCTCTTCCCAGCCAAGCCTCTTATAATTTTCCCTTAGCTGTCTCGCCGTCATTCTTTTTTCTTCTGTTGTCAACATATAACATCTTCCTCCTCTTTAAGAAGACTCAAAGAAATCAGCCAGGGAATGACTCTAATCGCCTTTCCCTGACAGAATTCCATACCTCAAGATAACTACCATAAATGTAAACTTAACCTGTCACAAAGTCAAGCGGCCTAGAGATCCCAGAAATGCCAAAGGACTTCACGGAGCCGTGAATGTACTCTCCGTGTAAATCCACTCTACCCAAATACTGGTTCTAGAACCATTTTGCGAGGCGAACGTGCGCACCTCACACAGAGACCAAAGTTTTGTGCTGGGATTTTGCTGCCTGATTCTCATCCAATGCATCTCCTGGGACATAGAGTACACAATATCGTCCAACAACAGACTGGTTGAGATCGTCACATTGTTGTTCGTCTGTGCGTCAATTGACGAGTCATAGATGCTCACTCGACGGATATCTGCCAAGACCGAAGTCCCGGCCGTAAGAGGTTGAATCGAAAGCCTCAAACTTGTAGATGAAGTATTTCTGACTACCAAAACGAGATTTTCCAGCGGTATGCTGGCCGTACTGCCCGTGGCTGCCAGATTCATATTATAGTATTCCGTATTTGATTTTAAATTTGGACTGACAATATCCTGCGTGCTAGTCCGAAACCGCACTTTGTACCCCGTCTTTGTGTTCTGCTCCACAGTGATCTGAGGAGTCTCCCCAGCCACCCCCTGCACTCCTTGCGGGCCTGTATTTCCCTGTACCCCTTGCACCCCCTGAATCCCATTGTCTCCCTTCTCCCCCTGAGGACCTGTGGCACCAGCAGGAAGTACAAAGTCTAGAGAAATTCCGTCCACTGTTGGATTGGCCACCACTGACGCTCTGTCCCCCGACGCGACGTTGCCCACTACAACCGTCGGTGTTGCCCCTGTCGCTCCCGTGTCGCCGCTCTCTCCCCTGGGGCCTGTCGGCCCCGTGACCCCTGTGGTTCCCTGAGGCCCCATTGGCCCTGTAGGGCCTGTCGGCCCCATCTCTCCCTGAACCCCCTGGGAGCCTGCAGTTCCCTGGATACCCGTGTCTCCTTTTTCCCCTTTCTCTCCCCGAGCTCCTGTGGCACCAGTCTCTCCCTGGACTCCTTGCGGACCTGTAGGCCCCTGCGCTCCTGCGTCTCCCT
>JBKXQO010000001.1:68424-114835 GCA_047014865.1 Blautia sp.
CTCCTTGCGGACCTGTAGGCCCCTGCGCTCCTGCGTCTCCCTTTTCACCTGTCTCTCCCTGAGGACCTGTGGCCCCGGTCTCTCCCCTTGGCCCAACATCCCCCCGAACTCCCTGAACTCCACGCAAACCTTGCGGGCCGGCAGGTCCCTGATCCCCTCTCACACCTTGTAGTCCTTGTGGACCAGTGGATCCCTGCGGTCCCACAGCTCCTTGGACTCCCTGCAAACCAGCAGGTCCCTGAGCTCCTGTGATACCCCGCGGACCTGTCGGGCCCTGTGGGCCCATCACACCCTGGACTCCCTGCAAACCAGCAGGTCCCTGAGCTCCTGTGGCACCCCGCGGACCTGTCGGACCCTGTAGACCCGTAGCTCCCTGCGGCCCCATCGGACCCTGTGGGCCTACTGGACCCTGGAGCCCCATCACGCCCTGAACTCCTGTGGCACCCCGCGGGCCTGTCGGCCCTTGAACGCCCACTGGCCCTTGAGGACCCATTGGACCCTGAGATCCTGTAGGACCCTGCAAGCCCGTCGCACCCTGGGCTCCTGTGACCCCCTGTGGGCCTGCCGGGCCTTGTATTCCTGCCGGCCCCTGCACACCCGCCGCACCCCGAGGCCCTGCCGGGCCTTGCGCTCCCGTTGGACCCTGTGTGCCCTCCTCCTGACATGGCACTGAACAAGGACACTCTCTATCTTGATTACACCTACGCCATTCCATCCCAATTACCCCCTTCATAGAACAAATCATCTCTCCACTGTAGAACTTTCCCATAATATCCTACCTCATAATATGTTTCTTTTCATGTACCGTTCCTCATAGATTCCGTCTCACCGCCTTCTAAAACTCTCTATTCCAGCCATAAGAAAATACTTTCACCGCCATCGCGCAAAACACGCCATTCCGAAAATACTTCACATCGCCACAACGCCCATACTATACCGCTAAGCTACTTTGAAAGCGCCTTGCAATGACACAGCAACTTTAGTAGAATGGAGAGTAGGTATCGCTACCATTCGTAAATCGTAGGGAAAGGAAAGAAAAACCATGAGAATTTTACTCATTGAAGACGACATCGAGATCTGTAAGATGTTACAAGATTACCTGACGTCTGAGAACTTTGATGTAATTTGCGCTGAGGACGGGGAGACTGCCTGCAGAAAATTTGATCTTGGAGATTATGGCATCATCCTGCTAGACCTTATGATACCCAAGATAGGCGGTATGGATGTCCTACAATATATCCGTCAAAAGAGTACCGTCCCCATCCTCATCCTGTCTGCCAAAGACACGGAACTGGACAAAACCTTAGGACTAGGACTGGGCGCTGACGACTATATCACAAAACCCTTTTCACTGGCTGAGGTTCTGGCCCGGATCAAGGCAAACATCCGCCGGAGTACTCAGTATGCCTGTCCCATATCTGAATCAGAACTTCTCACCTACGGGCCCCTATCGATGGATATCTCCCACCACACGCTTAAGAAAAATGGCTTTGAGATCGAATTGACCGCCAAAGAATTCGATATCTTAAAACTTCTCCTCCAAAACCCTAAGAGGGTCTACACAAAAGCACAGATCTACTCTCTAGTCTGGAACGACGCTTACCTTGGCGATGAAAACGCTGTCCACGTGCACATCAGCCGCCTTCGCAACAAAATCGAAGAAAACCCCCGTAATCCACAGTTGGTCAGCACCGTCTGGGGAATCGGATACCGATTAGGAGAAATCCAATGAGTACAGCCGCCTCAATCTTCTTCGCCCTGTCAATCTGTGTTATCCTCTACCGACACTTCAAGTACCGCGCGGACATACAGACAAAATTAAATGAGATCAGCCGCAAGCTCAAAGAAATCTCCGACACTGGCAGTGACGAAAAAATCATGATATTCACCGGGGATAAAGCATTCATCAGTCTGGCCGAACAGATCAACCGGCTTCTGGAAGACCGTCAAAAAATCAGAGCCAACTACCGCCATTCCGAGATCGCCTCAAAAAAAATGTTATCCAATATCTCCCATGACATCAAGACCCCCATGACTGTGATACTTGGCTATCTGGAAATGCTCCATACCACCAGGGATCCCGACGGCGAGATGCTGCGCAAAGTAGAATCCAAAGTTCACCAAGTAGTAGACCTCATCAACCAATTCTTCACTCTGGCCAAACTGGAAGCCGGTGATATGGATCTGAAACTCTCACGTTTAAATATCAATGAAATCTGCCGGGAAAATATTCTAGACTTTTATGGCTTGTTATCCCAAGAAGATATCTTCGTAGACCTGGATATCCCGGAAGAGATATTCTACGCCCAAGCAAACAAAGAAGCGCTCCAACGGATTCTCTCCAACTTGATCTCCAATGCCATCCGCTACGGCGGTGAGGGGAAATATCTAGGGCTCTCCTTACGCCAGGATCAGGAAAACGTATACGTGGACGTATCCGACAAAGGACGTGGGATAGAAAAAGAATTTATATCTGATGTCTTCGACCGTCTCTTCACTATGGAGGATTCCCGAAACAGCCAGATGCAAGGAAACGGTCTCGGATTGACCATCGCCAAAAACTTAGCCATACAGTCAGGCGGGAACATCACCTTGGAAAGCCATCCCCATGAACGGACCGTCTTCACTCTCACTTTAAAGAGGTAAACGCTCCCCCCTACAAGGAACACCAAAAACTCCCTTTGGCCTGATTTACACACAGAAGGCGCCTAATCTTTCTGTAGACACGAAAGAAATTCTTAAGAATCTTTCAAGGGTTTCGAAAAAACAATCCCTTATAATCATAAACAGAAAGGAGGAAAGAAAATTGCCATATCTTTTACAGACAAATCAGCTTACCAAAGTAATCAGGGGCAAAACCCTTGTGTCCAATGTAAATCTTCACCTCTCAAAAGGGGAGATCTACGGTTTTATCGGACCAAACGGCGCCGGAAAGACTACCATAATGAAAATGATCACAAACCTTTGGAAACCCACCAGCGGTACCATCGAGATCTTCGAGGAGATCTTGACTCCCAAATCCTACGGTATCTTAAAACGAATGGGGAGCATTATCGAATTTCCCACCTTTTACTCCCACCTGACTGGACGTGAGAACTTGTCGCTCCACTGTGAGTACATGGGCTATTACAGGGAGGACAGCATCACTCAAGCGCTACAAATGCTGGACTTGACACAGGCTGCAGACCAGCCCGTAAAAAATTATTCCCTAGGAATGAAAGAACGACTTGGAATTGCCCGAGCCATTTTACCTAAACCTGAACTTCTCATTCTGGACGAGCCTACCAACGGTCTTGACCCCTCTGGTATGAAACAGATCCGTGACCTATTAAAGACGCTTTGCGTGGAATATGGAATTACCATCATGATCTCCAGCCACCTTCTCTCCCAGGTGGAGAGTATCGCCGACACCGTAGGGATCATCCATCGAGGACAACTGATAAAAGAGATCCATATAAAGGACTTGGAAGAGATGAGCCTAAATTACATTGAAGTCTCTGTCACAGAGGAAAAGAAAGCCTCCTACGTTCTGGCCGATAAAATGTGTCTCACCAACTTCAAAATCCTCGACAGTGGAAAAATCCGTATCTACGATTCCAATGTCTCCCCCCAACAGTTGGCCAAGGCGCTCACCCTAGGCGGCGTGGAGGTGACCGGAATCGGAAAGAACGCTGAAACTCTAGAGGATTATTTCCTAAAACTAACTGGGAGGTAAAATTTATGCTTAAATTGATTCAATTGGAATGGAAGAAACACCATATCGCAAAATATATGCGCAATGTGGCGCTCCTGTCCGTCTTCCTCTGCCTGTTCATGTTTGCCCTTTGCTATCTAGGCATCGCCAACGACCCGGACACCGGAATACCGGACGCTGCCCCTGGACACAATACCATCTCCTCCCCCATCGAGCTGTTCACAAGTATGACTTTCCTGGTTTTTACCGGCGCCATGCTATCCACCTTCATCGTCAGCGCTTACAAAGACAAGACAATGAATTTAATGTTTTCCTATCCAATCAAACGGCAAAAAATCCTGATCTCTCAGATGTTAGCTGTATGGATTTTTAACTTTGTATCTCTGACAGCCACCAAATTCATAATCTACGGATGCATTTTGATAGGGTCTCAATTTATGTCCCCCTCTTTCGCTCTGGATTACCACATGGGTAGTCCAAACTTTTATATTGAATTAATCACAAAATCTGTCACCGTCGTCACCATGGGATTTATCGCACTATTCATCGGTCTGTCCATGAGATCCTCCAAAGCCACTGTCATCTCTTCTTTCCTGCTAATTATCCTGACACAGGCAAACATAGGAGATATCACAGTAGCCGACAACGGCGCTGTGCCCGCTATTTTGACCGTCATCTCTCTGCTCTTCGCCTTCTTATCCATCCGGCGTGTAGAAATCAGAGATTTGAATTAAAAGAAACTTCTCCCCCATTCCTCTGCCAGACACAACACTACCGGCCAGAGTGCCCCCCCAAAAGGCCCCCTTCATCTGGCCAACGCTCTGGCCGGTAAATATTGGCTTCGGGATATCTAATCCAACCGGTATCGCTTCCGTCACAGCCAGACAGTCTTTGTGGCTATCTTACTCAAAAAAGTCTCATCGTGCTCCACCACCAGCAGCGTCGGTCTGTAATCTAAAATCACATCTTCTATCTGTTCACGAGATAAGACGTCTATATAGTTCAACGGCTCATCCCAAATATATAGGTGAGCCGGCTCGCAGATACTTTGCGCCAGTAAAACCTTCCGCTTCTGTCCATCGCTGAGATCCGCCATATCTCCATCCATCTGAGCACGGGAGAAATCCAATTTCCACAGAACAGATTTCAAAAGGCTTTCCTCTATCCCTCTTTTGTCCGCATAGTCGGACAGGGGTCCTCTCAAAAAAGACAACTCCTGTGGAACATAGGAGATCTTTATCCCTCGGCTTATCTGTAAAATCCCGTCATAAGAAAGAGGTTCCCCACAGATCACCTTCAAAACGCTGGACTTTCCAGAGCCATTCTTTCCTCGCAATACCACCCGCTGTCCTCGTTCCACAGTAAATGTGACATGCTCACAGGCCGTCTGAGCGCCATAGCGAATGGATAGCTCCTGAAGAGACAACAAGGTAGAGTGATGGTATTCCATCGGGTACATCTTTAGACTTTCAGCCGTCTCAATATCCTTCAAAAGCTTTGACTTCTCTACAATGGCAGATTTCTGACGGGCCTCTATATTCTTGGAACGTTTCATCATCTTGGCCGCCTGACGCCCAATGTGGCCTTTGTCAGCCTTCACACCAGAAATCTTTGCCCCGATTTTCGAACGTTCCACCTGATCAGACCACCTCTTGCTTCTCTTGGCCGCTGTGGTCAACTGTGCGATATCTCTCTTTAATCTTGCATTTTGCCCAAACTCAAAATGATCCCGGCGCTCCTTATTCTGCCGCCATGAACTGAAATTGCCCTTCTGTACCTGGATATTGGTCCGATTAATGGACAATATATGGTCAACACAGGCGTCCAAGAGAGCCCGGTCATGAGAGACCAGGATAAATCCCTCTTTTCTACTAAGATATTCCTGAACAGCTTTTCGTCCATCAACGTCTAAATGGTTCGTCGGCTCGTCAATCAAGAGAAATCCGTCCGGCACCAAAAACATTGCCGCCAAGAGTACTCTCGTCTGCTCTCCATTGGATAACGTCCCAAACGGTCTGGAAAGAACGCTGTCCTCCATATCCAGTTGATGCAATTCACAAGAAATCTCCCAGTCCATGACATCCGGACAGATCTCCCTGAAAACCTCAACAGTATCCCTATTCTTGTTCCCTACGGGATAAGGAAAATACTGGAATTTTACATCTGCCCAAATCCTCCCCTGAAACTCATACTTTCCCAAGAGCAAATTCAAAAATGTGGTCTTCCCTCTCCCATTCCTCCCTATAAGTCCCAATCTCCATCTGGTATCTATCTGAAAATTGACATGATTAAAAATCTCATCACAACTGCCATCATAAGTAAACGACAAGTCCGACACACGAATCAACGCCATAATTTTACCCTCCTTCTCGCCAAAACACAATTCCACGCAAAAATGGCTGCAAGAAAACTAATTCCCACAGCCAATCGAAAGCATAGCCATATCATCCCTGATTCGAGAAAAAATGCCAGGGCAGCTTCTCACACAGAGCAGAAAGGTACACAGCGATATCTATCCGAAAGAATTCTCATTTTCTTGCACACAGACATAATAAGACAGACAGCAATGATCACTGCCAAGCACGTCTAAGCTCTTATGTCTCAATCATTAACAAGAAAATGTGAACATTCTTCCAACTCCAATCTTTTATAAATTATCCTGAGAATACCACCAAAGATCTCAGATGTCAAGCAATAGGGCCACATCACTTTGTGTCAATTCATCACCGGTAATGAATCCCATTCCAATAAATGGGATCCTTCACAATTGTCTCGGGGAGAAGATCTACTCCCTCCAAAGCCCATTTCTTGTACTCCTGAAAGCCCACCCGGTCAATAATATAACCAATGTGTTCCTTACCGCCGGGGGCACCGGGATCGATATACTTCTCCACAAAGCGGTACGTATTGAGAATCACCTTCACGATGGTGTCCTCGTCCACCCAGACTAAGAAGTCCTCCCCAAGCCTTGGGTTTCGCTTACCTGTTCTCCCCATGATAGTGAGCCGGTAATACTTCTGAGCGCTGCGACTCCAGGCCCTGGTGGGACATTTTGTGACGCAGACTCCACAGCCGATGCATTTCTCCTCGTTTCGGACAATCCGGTAGTTCTCCTCCTGAAGAACATTCACCGAGAGCTTGTCACACCCCTTGATACAGGCTCTGCAGGTGACGCAACGGTTGGGATCGTACTGGGGCATCGTCATTCCAATAATGCCAAAATCGTGCATTCTGGCCTTGATACAGTCGTTGGGACAGCCCGTGAGCGCAACCTTAAAGTGCAAATCATTGGGGAAAATCGCATCCTCAATTCTCCTGGCAAATGCCGCCGTGTCATAGTTGGCAAAAGGACAGACCCGGTTGCCGATGCAGGCACTGACATTTCTCGTGCCAGACGCAGGATATCCAGTCCCTGGAATCTCCTGATTGGTACCCAGGTTCGCGATGATCGGTTGGAGCATCTCGTTGACACCTTCCATGTCTTCCATGTGAATCCCCTCGATCTCAAATCCCTGCCTGGTGGTGATATGTACCGTGCCATTGCCATATTTCTCCGCGATCTCTGCCACGCTCTTTAAGACCTCAGCGTTACACAGGCCTCCCGGTACCCGGACTCTGGAAGCCGTCATTCCCCGCACCTTCGACACACGAAAGGCATTTTTCTTTAATTTTTTTGTATTGATATCCATTCTGTGCCCTCCTCAATCTATCAGCCATTTTCCCGTAGTGTAGGGAAATACCGGCCCGTCCAGACAAATATAGGTATCGTTCATCCTGCAATGACCACATTTACCCAGTCCACAACACATCTTCCGTTCCTGGGAGATCCAGATCTGTTCCTCCGTCAGTCCCAGCTTCAGAAGCTCCTCCACTGCGAATTTCATCATTATAGGCGGTCCCACCACAATGGCCGCTGCACGGTCAAGGTTCTGAACCTGGAGATCTGGAATGTACTTGGTTACCAGGCCTGTCCTGTAAGCCGGATCCTGTGAGGCGTCCACGGTCACAGTCAAGTTCATCTGGCCCTCCCATCGCCTCAGGTCCTCCCGAAAGAGTATATCCTCCGGTGATTTGAATCCCACAATCACACTCAGGTTCTCTACCTGATCTCTGTGGCCCCCAAAGTAGTCAATCACGCCTCTCACAGGAGAGACGCCTGTGCCTCCGGCCACTACGATCAATTCCTTGCCCTGATAATCTCCATAGGAGAATCCATTTCCATAGGGACCCCGCATGAGAAGTCCGCCCCCCTCACCGCTCTCAAAGATCTCATTGGTCACACGCCCCACACGGCGAATGGTCAGATCCACAAAGTTCTCTCCGATTCCGCTCACAGAGATCGGCGCCTCTCCGTATCTTGGAATGGAGACCTCAAAAAACTGCCCCGGCTTTACCTCTCCTTCAAACGCCATGCGGAAGGTATACTCTGTCTCTGTGTGGCGAATTATCTCTTGGATTTTCGATAAAAATGGAAGATACTCATTCATCCTTCTGCCCTGCCCCTCTCTTTTAGTTTGTCAAGACATGCAATGTAGGAGATGTACTCCGGACAGACATTTTCACACCGTCCACAGCCCACACACATGTGATACCCAAATCGGCTCTTATAATCCACAACTTTGTGGAGCACCTTAAACCGCATACGCTCCCCTTGGCTTTTTCGGAAGCTATGTCCGCCCGCCATGTCCGTATAGCCATCCACCTGGCAGGAAGCCCACACGCGACGGCGCTCCCCAGCCCGTGGATTCTCCTTGTAAAACATATCCTGCATGGTAAAACAAGTACACGTGGGACAGACAAAGTTACATCTTCCGCAGCCAATACATCTACCGGAATACTCCTCCCACATGGAGTCCGTACGGATGGACTCACTGAGTTCCCCCGGAAGCTCCACTTGAACCTCATTTTTATCCTGAAACTGCCTTTCCCCCTGGGCTTCCACACCAAAAGAATCGATACAACAGGCCAAGTCGCCACCGGTTGCGTCCACCTCTATGTAGAGACCGTCTTCTTCTGGATACACATACAACTCCGAACCGCTACAGCGGTTTGTCCCCATACTGACACAGAAGCAAGAAGAAAAGGATTGTCCACACCCCATCACCGCGAACACCGTATTTTCCCGAAGTTTTCTATAATAGATATCCTCCGGGCCATTGTGAAGGTACATCTCGTCTAAGCGTTTCACCCCATGAAAATCACAGCTTCTCAGAAATATCAGGGATTTTCGCTCTGGCAGGTCTGCCTCCTTCGTCTCATTTTCTGTGAAATACAGAATCGTCTGGGACACTGGGAGCAGCGCCTCCTTAAAACTATAATCCGACTTTTTGTCCCACACCAAGTCACGAAAACTTTCCAAAACGCCATAGCGGATCACATCTGTGTCCGAAAAGCATCCATCCCCTGGGAACGCCTTCGGACCATAGATCTCATAAGTTTTCTCCAGCGCCCGAAATAACGCCTCGGCCTCCTGGCCATTAAGTATTCTGCCCATAACTCGTCCTCTCTACATTTTATAAAATTTTGCCAGTTCCACAGGATCCGGCAGATAAAAATGTCTGTTTTGATAACGGATCAATCCCCGGTCCCCCAGAGACTTACAGGCTCTGGAGACGTTCTCCCTAGGAGCTCCCACCAAGTCAGCCATCAGTGTGATCGTAAGCTCCACGTCAATACAGATTTCCCCGCCGTCCAGAACTCCAAAATCTCTGCCCAGTTTCCACAATTTCGCCGCAATCTTGCGCTCCAATTGCATGTTGCCCGTAGTATTCTTTAACTGGTGACTCATTCTCCAGAGATAGCGCTCATACTCGCCCATCACTGCCGCCGTCAATGCGCTGCTCTCACCCATAAACGCCAAGAAATCTCTGTGCCGGATCCGCAGAAACACTGTCTGTGTCAGCGTCTCGCAAAATACAGGAAAAGGCTTCTCACTGACAATATTTTGGTTCAGAAGCCTTCCTCTCCCCAAAATAAAAATCACCTTGCGATTCCCGTGTTTCGTCAAGTTGTACATCATCACTTTTCCCCGGATCACCACATACACGTACTCCACAGGCGTCCTGGCATGGATCACCACCTGCTTTGCTGGAATTGAGAGAACCCTTCCCCCGCTCAACATCCTTTGCGAGGTAACGGGGGACACCTCCCGAAACAACGGAATCTCACACAGCTCCTGCACAGTCAGCCCTCTCATCGGCACTGCCCTCCTTCTATATACGTACGGTAGCCTATCCCCGCTTCCCTGACGCTCTCAATCAAATCCGTTTGTGATAAGTTTTTATCAAATTTAATTATAGAGTACGCTGGCCTTGATTTCTGTGATAAATATCACGATTTTATCACTAAATTTGCAATTTATGGAACAAAGAATCCCCCCGGTTAATATCACCGTCTCAGAGTTCTCAGGTAGCTTTTCTGTTCCAAAGTAATTCGGTCACTCTCGCAGGCCTTCTGGATCGCTTTATTGTGCGTCCACTTATCCAGGCATGGCCCCTCCAGGAATGGCAGAATTTTCTCATACTGCTTGGCCAGCGCTGTGGCAAAATACCAGGCAACCATCATGTTCACATAGTATTCCTCCGACCGGATGGCAGCCACCTTTCTCGGATATTTCAATTGAAACTTCTCATCCAGATAATATCTCATGAGCATCCCTATCCCGTAGCGAACAGTGTAAGTCTCCTGACTGTCCAGCCACCTGCCGATGGGCTCTAACAACTCCTCTGTGTGCCTCTGAAACACCTTGGGAGACATTGCGTCGCAGGTGGCCCAATTGTCCACAAATGGCAGAAATCTCTCCACCTCCTCCAGACATCTCCCGTAGTCCTTAATCTGCTCCAATAGAAACCCATGCAGGTTATTCTCCTCGTAGTAACAGTGAGGCAGATCTCTCAGAAATTCTTCCACCTCTGTATTTTTTGCCAATTCCCTCGCGTATTTGCGCAGGACGGGCGTGCGAACCCCGATCACTCGCTCTTTCTCCACAGTGGGCATTAACTTTGAGTGAAAGTCCCGATATTTCTCATCTTGCATCCCCAGAAGTTCCCGGCGTACCTTCTCTGTAATCGTCTCTCCCATACACTCTCACCTCATTCCTATTGATTATATCCAGTGTACCATAAGGCTGTCGGCACGGAAACCCCAAGAATCTCCAAATTTCCGCCTATCGGGCTTGCCCTGATCCTTCTCTTCCCTTATAATATCCTTATCCTTTTATTAAATATTTTAAAAATATTTCTGTTTAATATTCATTTTATTTAAAGTGATAAGGAGGAACTCCATGGATCTCAAATATCTCAACACATTCAAGACCATCATCCAGGAGGGTGGATTTTCCCGGGCTGCCGAACGGCTAAACTATACCCAGTCCACAATCACTTTTCAGATCGGACAACTGGAACAAGAACTTTCCACACGTCTTTTTGAGAAGGTAGGCCGCAAGATGATTCTCACCAAAGCAGGGGAATGCCTGATTCCCTATGTGGACGAAGTCCTAAATTCTGTGGACAAACTGCGCTATTTTAAAGAAGACCTGGCAGAATGCCAAGGTGATCTCCGGGTGGGCGTCGCCGAGACTTTGTTGTGCTATCGACTACCGTCTCTCCTGAAAAAATTTCATTCACTGGCGCCAAAAGCACGCCTGTTTCTGCGCTCAATGAACTGCTATAACATCCGTGAAGAGCTGATCAACGGTACCTTGGACATCGGCGTTTTCTACGAGTACGTGGGCGGATTAAAGACCAGTTTGACTACTCACCCCTTTGGCCACTACCCACTCACTCTGGTGTCCTCACCGGAGACAAAAAACAGATACCCAGACTTTATCACGCCGGATCAATCCATACCAGAACCCTTCATCATCAACGAGCCCAACTGTGTATTCCGACAAATATTCGAGCAGTATACAAGAGAGCGGTCCATTCGATTGGACCACACCATCGAGCTTTGGAGTATCCCCACCATCAAGAATCTTGTGAAAAACGATGTGGGAGTCTCCTTTCTTCCCACTTTCACAGTACAAGAGGAGTTAGACAAAGGAGAGTTGGTGGAGATCCCCACCGAGATAACTGGCTTAGAGATATCGGCGGTCTGTGGCCATCACAAAAACAAGTGGATCAGCCCATTGATGCAACAATTCATCGATCTGTGCGTCGCTGCGAATACCCCGTAGATTCTCTCCCCTCCTACGCGCACAACCTCTTTCCACTAAACCTGGAGACCGAAAAAGCCCACAGAACATTTTTACCTTGCCAAAATAACTCCAAAAAACAAAAAACGCTTTGCGCGCCGATACACGCAGGAGACAGATTGCGGATCCTTCCTGCCCACCTGAAAACTTTTTATAGAAAAGCACCGTACCTTCACGTATCAATTTAAATAGATCATTTCTGTGACAGAAAAAATGTGCAAGTATTGAGTTTTCATCACTCGACTTGCACATTCATCCTCAAAACCGGTTTGCCTTCTCTGCTTTCAATCCGGAGATATCGGTAAGCGAACCCTTTTCGTTTCTTCACCCGAGAAAGCGACCCTCTCGCCAATTTTCATTTATAGATATCTCCCGTATTTTCACGCTACCGCGCAAACATACATTTTCCGGCCATAAAATCGCCATTCTCCACTCACTGGCAGATTTTCAGCGCACACTCTGCCACTGCTACTCCAAAGTCTTCAAATTCTCTCTGCTCCGCCTCCAGGTTCCCGGCCAGCCCAACGGCCCCGATCTGGAAATTATGCGCCTTCCCGGATCCCTGTCCGGAACATGCCAACATCCCCTTGGCCATCATATGTCTTATGATATCCATAATCGCAGTGTCCGTCCCTCCTGTGGGTGACTGCGCAGTCACAAAGGCCGCTCCAATCTTTCCGTTAAGGTCCACCCTGAAGCTCTTATCAAACCACTGTTTCAACTCCCAACTCATGCCGGTAAAGTACACCGGCGATCCAAAAATAACGGCGTCGCTCTCCGCCAGAAATTTTACGTCCACCTCACCCTCCCGGATATCCATGGACCGTACCTGGATAAACGGATATCTCGCCAAAATCCCGTCCTCGATAAACTCCGCCGCCATCTCCGTGTTTCCAGTCTGACTTGTATAGACAATTGCTATCTTCATTCCCATTCCTCCCGACTATCTGAATTGATTCAGATAAACATCTCATTCTCTCTGTGTATCCCCTTCAGCGCGCCCAACATCTGTTCCATCTTCTCCCTCAAAGGTGGCGGTAGGATCCTCGCCTGCTCCGGACAGACCGGTATACACGCCATGCACAGCATACATGCGCTGGGATCCGTCCATACGCTCCCCTCCTTAAGCTCTATAGAACCCGTGGGACAGACGGAAACACATCTGCCGCACTGGGTGCAGGAGGGAAGAGAAAGCGGTGTGGCCGGCGCTGAGAAATCAGGCTTGTAGGGACGGTCTCCAGGCACCTGAATCTCCCCTTCTGCACCCTGCTCCAGCTTCCCAAGGATCTTCTGGGCAAATGCCTGGATCTCTTGGATATCATCCTGGTTAGGTCTCCCTGCCCCCACCTCCGGGGCCATGGAGTGCTGCGCCACAAAAGCTCCCGAGGCCACAATCTGGAATCCCGACGCAGTCAAAATGTCGTTCAACTCCACCAGAGCGTCCTCATAAGCGCGTGTTCCATAGACCACAAGGGTGACAGCCTTCCTCCCCTCGCCATCTAGTGACCGCAGCTTGCCAGGGATCGCCGCCGGGATTCTCCCGCCGAATACGGGAACCGCCACAATAACCATGTCTGTATCCAATGCATCTCTCCCCAGTTTTTTACACCCCAGATCAATCTGATTCACGTTCTCCGCCAGAGCCCTGGCCAGAGTCTCCCCAACCTTCTTCGTTCCCCCTGTGGGACTAAAACAATAAAAATCGACGCTGTCTAACATATCCTACCTCCGTTCTCCGTTTGTTTTCCTATTATGTATGATAAATAATTCTAGTTGCCGTACCATTGTTTGTCAAGTAACCTTCGCCGGGCACTGAAGCCCTCTCCTGCCTGCTGCCCTCCGGCCCATCCATGCATTTTATAGCCCGTCTTGCCGGGCAAATATTCCCCTCGCCCCTCCCCTATTTTTCATCCTCCACAAGAGGCTCTCTTTCTTCCCCGTCCAATTTCCGCTTCCACGGTATTGACGTTCCTCTCAAAGGCTTTTATAATGACTACATAAGTAAGATTAAAGGAGAATCCTATGAAAAAGTTACCACAAATCTCAGAGGCAGAGTACGTCGTTATGAAAATCCTCTGGTCCACACATCCGCTCAGTACCAACGATATATGCGAGAAAGCCCGGCAGACCCATGATTGGAATCCCAAGACCATCCATACCTTATTATCCCGTCTGGTGGCCAAGCAGGTGATCTCCTATGAACAGAGAGGACGTATGTACCATTATTTTCCACTGATCTCACAGGATAACTATCTCAAACAGGAAAATCATCTGTTCTTGAATCGGTTTTATGACGGGAAAGTGGCCCCTATGCTCTCCACCTTACTCTCCAGCTCAGACTTGTCGGACTCAGATTTGGAGAGTTTGTATGAGATTCTGGACGCAAAGTCCAAAAAAGGAGAAGCCCCATGACGTTTCTGACTCGCTTCTTCATCTGCAATCTTTTCCTAATCCTACTGTTGGGGATATTCTTATTCTGGAAAAGAATGTTGACGAGACATCTGACACAGAGTGTACAGTACCATCTCTGGTACTTTTATATTCTTGCAATGCTTTTACCTTTTATCCCCCGCAAGAACACTTCCCCCGGGAATCTACTCCTAAAATTAAGGCGATACCTTTTCCCGGGCAACCAAGCCTCACTTTTCTCAGAATCTGGGATCTCACGTCTCCCATCCAACGATCTGAGAATTCAAGACTTTTCAACTACAATGGCCGCCTCCGATACCGGGATAAACACATGGCTGATCTGGTTGTGGTTGACCGGAATGGCAATCACGGCCGCGCTATTCCTGCGCACGGCCATGAAAGTTTACCGTATGCGCAGAGACAGTTGTCAAATCACTGAACAGAGGGAACCTGAACTCTACCGCCTGTACACACACTGCTGCCAAGAGCTCCGTATCCTGCGCAAGGTAACGCTGTACTCCTCCTGCCAGATTCAAAGCCCTGTCTCCTACGGGTGGATCCGGCCCAAGATTATCATCCCTCAGGATCTGGATATCTCGTTGTCCCAAGAAGAATTGCGTTTCATCTTTCTCCACGAACTACAACACTGCCGGCACAGAGACGGACTGCTAAACGGTATCGCATGCATCTTACAGATTCCTTACTGGTTCAATCCTCTTATATGGTACGCTTTCACACGGTTGCGCAGGGATCGGGAGACGGCCTGTGACCACGCCGTACTTGGCGTGGTGGGATATTCACAGGGAATTGAATACGGATATGCAATTATCCACTGTATAAAGGAAATGCAGGAGAGAACGTTTCTGTCCCCAGTCTCCCATATCGGTGAAAGTAAAAGCTCCATCCGACAGCGAATCGTGCAGATCGCCACATACGCAGAAGACTCCAAGGCCAAAAAAGCAAAAAGCGCCGCAATTCTCCTTCTGGCAGCCGTCCTAGTCTATGGTTGTAGTCCTCTGCTCACAGCTTTCGCCGCTGCAAACACACAATTTCAACTGCAAAGTGACCGCTGGGAACCGTTTGACGCCTCTCCCTATTTTGGTCCGTCAGAAGGAGCCTTCGTCCTGTACGATATGGCCAGGGATCAATACCAGATTTATGACAAAGAAAGATGTGAGAAACGCACAGCGCCAAATTCCACCTACAAGATATACAGTGGGCTGATCGCACTGGAAGAAGGCGTGATCTCCCCAGATTCCAACTGTCAGACGTGGAATGGAATCTCTCAGCCTTTTGAGTCCTGGAACCAAGATCAGACCCTGTACACGGCTATGAAAAATTCTGTGAACTGGTATTTTCAAAACTTAGACCGACAAATCAGACTTTCCACTTTATCCCGCTATTACTCCAAGATCTCCTATGGAAACTGTGACTTGACCGGAGGAGTGGACAGCTATTGGGCCGAGTCGTCGCTAAAGATCTCCCCCATAGAGCAAGTCCTACTACTGTCCGACCTGCTTCAAAACTCTTGGGATTTCCAGGAAAAAAATATTCGGTGCGTCAAAGAGGCCTTATTCCTGGGTGATACCTCCATCGGTAAATTATATGGAAAGACCGGAACTGGTTCTTCCAACGGAAAAAGCAGAAATGGATGGTTCGTAGGATTTCTAGAAAAAGACGGCCAGACCTACTGCTTTGCCACCAACTTGCAAGGTTCTGATAATTGTACCGGGAAAACCGCCTCAGAGATCACCCTGAAGATTTTACGCACAGCTCTTTCCTAAGTGTGCTTTGGAGAAGAACAAGGAGGTACTATTATGCCATTTACTATCATCCGTCAGGATATCACAAAAATGAAAGTTGACGCCATCGTAAACGCCGCTAACACTGATCTGCAGATGGGCGGCGGCGTCTGCGGCGCCATATTCCGCGCAGCGGGAACAGAAAAATTGCAGGCAGCCTGCAGGAAAGCCGCCCCCATCAAGACCGGTGGCGCAGCCGTCACTCCCGGATTTGCTCTCCCTGCAAAATATGTCATCCACGCCGCCGGCCCGGTTCACTGCCACTGGAACAAAGAACAAGCAAAATGCCTGCTCCGCAGCGCATACACAGAGTCGCTGAGATTGGCCCTGGCAAACGACTGTGAGAGCATAGCTTTCCCTCTTATCTCCAGCGGCATCTACGGATACCCAAAAACCGAGGCACTGAACGTGGCCTCTACAGCAATTCAGGATTTCCTGGCCGGACACGACATGAACGTCTATCTCGCTGTGTTTGATAAATCGTCCTTCGTCATCAGCGAAAACCTGATCGGCAGTATACAAAGCTATATTGACGAACATTACGTGGACGCCCACCAGGTCAAGCGCAGTCAACTTCTAGATATCGAAAAAGACGCCCTGAGTCAAGCCGCAAATGTCCCGGATTTTTCATCCGCTCTAACAAGACCTGAGACTACCCTCGACGATCTGGTGGATCATCTGGATCAGCCGTTCTCGGATACGCTCTTAATGCTGATCGACGCAAAAGGCAAGACCGATGTGGAAGTCTACAAAAAAGCCAACATCGACCGGAAACTGTTTTCCAAAATTCGCTCCGTAAAAGGATACACACCTAAGAAACCCACCATCCTCGCATTGGCCGTCGCGCTGGAACTCTCCCTTTCAGAAACCGACGATCTGCTGGAGCGCGCCGGATATGCGCTTTCCCACGCCAACAAATTCGACGTGATTGTGGAATACTTTATCATCAACGGAAAATACAACATCTTTGACATCAATGAAGTACTGTTCAAATATGATCAGCCCTTACTCGGCGTATGAAATAACTTTGTCGCTTCCAAAGCGACCAGAAGGTCTCCCATTCTTTGTATGATAGGTTCATCAAAACACAGGAGGTCACCTCATTATGAAAGACAATTTAACAGAACTTGTATTTATCCTTGACCGGAGCGGTTCCATGTCCGGGCTTGAAAAAGATACCATCGGCGGTTTCACTTCCATGCTGACAAAGCAGAAAGCGCTGGACGGCCAGTGCCGGATCACCACCGTACTGTTCAACAATCACTACACCCTGCTGCATGACCGCATCGACATTCAGGCGGTTTCTCCTATGACGGAGAAAGAATACTTCGTGGGAGGTTCCACGGCGCTACTGGACGCTATCGGAAGAACGATCCAGAAACTTGTCCACGTTCAGAAAAATACCGCTGAGAATTACCGCGCCGCCAAAGTCATGTTTATCATCATCACTGATGGGGAGGAAAATTCCAGCCGGGAATACTCCTCAGATAAAATCAAAACCATGATCGAACACGAGAAAGAAAAATATGGCTGGGAATTTGTCTTCCTGGGCGCGAACATCGACGCCGTGCAGACTGCCAAACGTTATGGAATAGATGCGGACCGTGCCGTAGATTATGTTCCGGACTCTGCCGGGACCACGCTGAACTTTACCGCAATGTCAGAGGCCGTCGCTGAATTCCGCGATACCAACACTATCTCTCATAAACATTTTGAAAAAATACGCAAAGATATGGAGAAACGGGGCAGATGAAAACACTAGAAATCATTGTAAAACTACCCAATCCCAATGCTGGCCGGGGTCAAAGCGGATATTCACAATCCGCTTCGATCCCGGCTCATAGCCTCATGGCCACTCTCGTGGCATTTTGGCAGAAGCGCAGGCTCTTGCCAAGACAGGCAAGTCTTACTCCCGCTTAAGAAGCGGGAGACTGCCCTGTCAAGGCTAAATTGGACAACTCGCTTCCCGGTGTAATCCCCGCCGGCGTCACCTTGGAAGAAACAGAAGCAGAAATGGTGGAAAACCTCTGCTCTTACTTTTTGAATATTCCTTTAATGGCAGCGACACAGCCATCAAGACCTAACTTTCCGCTGTCCAAAATAAGGTCATAATTCTCACTGTCCGTCCATCTTCTTGCCGTATTCGCATAATAATAATTTGCACGTTTCTTATCAAATCTCCGCATAACGGTCTCTACCTCTTCTGCTGGAATTCGATACTCTTCCATAATCCTCGCTTTCTTATCCGCTATATTAGACTTGATAAATACGTGGAGAACATGATCTCTGTCTTTTAGAGCTTCAGCGGCACAGTGTCCCACAAAAATGGCAGGCCCTTCCAATGCCAATCGTGTGATTACGGCTTGTTCCGCAAGAAAGATATGCCCTTCCCGCCCTAACATATCGCCTTCTCCGCTCTGCAGTCTTCCCAATACATATATTGTGTACAAAAGGCTATTCGTAACCGATTCTTCATAGCTGTCGATGTCCTCCACCGCTATGTTCTGCTCCTTTGCGACAAACTCTAAAATTTCCCTCCCATAACATGGAATCTCACATTCTCTAGCTATCCTTCTTGCAATTTCTGTTCCTCCACTGCCATACTCTCGCTCAATCGTTATATATTTGTAGTTCATCCTCTTTCCCTCCTAACAGCAACGTGGAGACATCCGTTCCACTGCATGGATTTACACTGCCTCAGCAGCATTTTCAAACTGGCTGTTATACAGATCCGCATAGAAACCTCCCTGTGACATCAAATCATCATGAGTTCCGCTCTCAATAATATCGCCGTCTCTCATGACTAAGATCAGGTCAGAGTTTCGAATGGTAGACAGACGATGGGCAATCACAAACGAGGTTCTGCCCTGCATCAGTTTGTCCATAGCGTTTTGGATCAGGATCTCCGTCCTGGTATCTACAGAACTTGTAGCCTCGTCCAGGATCAAAATAGGAGCGTTTGCAATCATCGCGCGGGCAATTGTGATAAGCTGTTTCTGCCCCTGAGACAAGCTGGCATTATCTCCCAGAACCGTATCATACCCTTTGGGCAGAGTCTTAATATAATGATGCAGACCAACTGCCTTGCAGGCTTTTATCACTTCCTCATCCGTGACGCCTTGTTTTGAATAAACAATATTCTCACGAATTGTGCCCTCAAACAGCCAGGTATCCTGCAATACCATACAGAATTGGCTACGGAGATTTTCTCTGGTAATATTTTTGCTCGGTGTTCCATCAATTAGAATATCTCCAGAATTCGTTTCATAAAACCGCATTAACAGATTGACCATAGTTGTCTTTCCTGCTCCAGTGGGACCAACGATCGCTATCTTCTGGCCGGCTTTCACCTTCACAGAAAAATCCTTGATGATGATCCTATCTTCGTTATAGCCAAAACGAACATTACAAAACTCCACATCTCCATGGACATTAGAAAGTTTTTTCGTCTTGTCACTCTCGTCATCCATCTCTTTCTCGTCCAAAAATTCAAACACACGTTCACAGGCCGCAGCCGTAGACTGAAGATTCGTCGCTGCCTGGGCAATCTGAGATAAGGGCTGCGTGAACATCCTAACGTATATCATAAAAGCAACAATGACGCCAAACGAGATATACCCGTTTAAGGCAAGCAACGCGCCTACGATACAGACAGCCACATAGCCGAAATTCCCCACAAAAGCCATCAGCGGCTGCATAAGGCCCGACATAAACTGACTTTTCCATGCACTGTTGTACAAACGGCCGTTCATTTTACGAAATTCCTCTTTTGCCTTCTTTTCACCGTTATAGGCCTTCACAACATTATGGCCGGCGTAGGTCTCCTCAATATGTCCATTAATCGCGCCGAGTTCCATCTGCTGCTGCAAAAAATATTTCTGGGAATGCGCAATAATCGCCATCATCAACGCAAATCCCAACAGACTTGCAACGATTGCCGTCAGCGCCATAACCCAATTGGTATAGAACATCATCACGATGGCGCCTGCAAAAGATGCCAACGCCGTCACCAAAGTACCCAAACTCTGATTCATCGTCTGTGAGATAATGTCCACGTCATTCGTAACCCTTGAAAGCGTGTTGCCGATGCTGGTAGAATCAAAGTATTTCAGTGGCAGGCGATTGATCTTACCGGAGATATCCGTGCGCAAAGTCTTCGATATCTTTTGTGTAATCCCTGCCATAATCTGCCCCTGAATCACGCCGAAGGCCCATCCGCAGACGTAGAGACAGACCAACAGAATACAGATCTGGACAATTGCGTCTATATCAATACCTGTCATCAAACCTTCCGTGATCAGATCCGTGATATCGGCAATCTTGCTGGGGCCGATGATATTTAAGACGGCTCCGACAACAGCTAGTACAACGGCAGTCATCATAAGAGGCAGATACTTTTTACAGTAAGAGATCAACTGCCCCATTGCTTTTCTAAAGTCATCGGCTTTTTCTCCTGCTCCCATACTTCCCATTCCCCCCGGACCTCCAGGGCCTCCAGGACCACTTTGTCGTACAGTATGGTTTTTATGTTCTCCTATTGTGTATTCATTTTTAGGCATTTTCAATCTCCTCCTTTGTCAATTGAGATTGGGCAATCTCTAAATAAACCGGACAGGTCTCTAAGAGTTCCCGATGCGTACCTTGACCCACGACCCTGCCTTCATCCAAGACAATAATCTTGTCGGCGTCCATAATGGTTCCAATCCGCTGGGCAACAATGAGGCTCGTCGTACCGCTCGTCTTTTCTCTCAATGCTTTTCTCAAAATACGGTCCGTCTTATAGTCCAGTGCAGAGAACGAGTCATCAAACACATATATCTCCGGCTTGCGGCAGATCGCTCTCGCAATAGAGAGTCTCTGTTTCTGTCCCCCAGACACATTTGTGCCACCTTGCGTAATTGCCGCATCGCAGGCGCCGTCCATTTTTTTCACAAATTCTGACGCTTGAGCAATGGTAATCGCTTCCCAGATCTCCTCCTCAGCAGCAGGAGATCTTCCATTCTCACCGTATGTTACGTTAGAGGTTACAGTTCCACTGAACAACACTGCCCTCTGGGGGACATAGCCCAGTTTATTGTGAAGCGCATCTTGGGTATATTCCTTTACGTTGACGCCATCCACAAGAACTTCTCCTTCGGTAGCATCATAGAACCGTGGCACAAGGTTAATAAGCGTACTTTTTCCAGAACCAGTAGAGCCGATAAAAGCCACGGTTTCTCCTTTGTGGGCAGTGAAATTGATGTCGTGGAGAATATCTTCCTCCGCATCTGGATAGCGGAAACTCACATGCTTGAATTCCACCTCACCCTGTTCATAGAGCTCGGAATCCGTGACAGTCCCATCTATGATTTTTTCCTCCGTATCCAAGACCTCATTCACACGCTTCGCAGAAACGGCGGCACGTGGTAAAATAATAAACGTCATCGTCAACAACATAAACGCCATCACTACCTGCATAGCATACTGCTGAAATACAACCATGTTGGAAAACAACGTCAGTTTGTCCGCGCCCACGGCTCCATCGATCAGATAGGTACCAATCCAATAAATCGCAAGACCAAGCCCAGACATCAAAAGCTGCATCCCCGGCTGCATAAAAGCCATCGCACGGCTAGTAAAAAGATTGTTTTGAGTCAGATCGCTATTGGCCTTCTCAAAGCGGTTTTCCTGGTACTCCTCCGCATGATAAGCACGGATCACGCGCAGTCCAGTCAGATTCTCTCTCGCCACACGGTTGACATTGTCAGTCAGCTTTTGAATCCTTTTAAATTTCGGCATAGTCAATCCAACGATCGTACCCAACATAATGACAAGAACCAGAACGGCTCCTCCCGTGGCCGCCGTCCACTCCCATCCTTTATCAGCGATTTTCACAATCGCCCACACCGCCATAATGGGCGCTTTAATTATGGCCTGCAACCCTATGGTCACGCACATCTGAATCTGCGTAATGTCATTTGTGGAACGCGTGATGAGACTGGCCGTGGAAAATCCATTAATTTCTTCCATCGAGAAGGACATTGTCTTGTCGTAAACTTTCTCACGAAGGCGCATGGCCAGCCCTGCAGCAATCTTGGCCACCAAAAATCCAACGATCACCGCCGCGCCAAAACTTCCCAGCGCGCATAGCAGCATTTTACCGCCAGAAAGGAGAATATCCTCCATAGCGCTGCCTTCTGTTTGAACTAAGCGGGTAATCTCGGACATATAGTCCGGCATTTTTAAATCCAACCACACCTGACTTACTATGAATACAAGACCAAGAAGAATAAAACCCCAGTCTTTTTTTCTGAGATACTTAAATATTCTTAACATAACAAACCTCCTTCGTTTTTTACAAACAAAAGTCTATCCTCCCTTTCTCAACTGAAACTCAAGTGAACCTCAACTCAACCTCAATTAATCAAAAGAGGATTCCCGTTCCGCTTCGCTACTGGCCCATAATCTTATCGCCACTCTCATGGCCTTTTGGCAACTGCTTGTACTCCCACCAAGACAGGAGAAGCCTCCCGCCTAAACAACGGGAGGTCTCCCTGATAAGATTAAAACTTGGTCTGTTGAGATTGAGTTGAGATTCAGGGATTATATTGAATACCGAAAGAATTCCTTTAGAATTTCATATACGAACCGGCCATCCTGCTCTTTTGAAGTTCCTCTATTCATTGAACTTCAATTGTATTTTTTCTGTATAACAGAATGTCGGAATAAAAAAGTATGTTATAATTTAGGCGGAGGTGTTAAACGATGTTTCAGATTTTAGTAGTAGAAGATGATAGCGAACTGAGAGACCTATTCTGTACAGTTCTATCTGACAATGGATACGTCGCCATTCCAGCGACAGACGGTTTGAACGCTTTTGACGTTTTAGAACAACAATATATTGATCTGATTATCTCTGATGTAATGATGCCGAAAATGAATGGCTTTGAAATGATACAGTCTCTTCGGGAAGGACAATATACAATGCCAGTGCTAATCATCACTGCAAAGGAAAGTATGGATGATAAACAGGAAGGATTCCGTGTCGGAACGGATGACTACATGGTAAAACCCGTTGATGTCAATGAGATGCTATGGAGAGTAGAAGCTCTGCTACGCCGTTCCCAGATTGTCAACCAAAGAAAAGCGTCTTTGGGAAGTACAGAATTGGACTGTGACACGCTTACCGTGCGTACCGGGACGCAGATATTAGAACTTCCGCAAAAAGAATTTCTTCTGCTGTTTAAGCTGATATCTTCCCCCAACCGGATTTTCACACGCCGTCAGATTATGGATGAAATATGGGGGCCGGAAAACGAGGCGGACTCCCACACACTGGACGTCCACATCAGTCGCCTACGGGACAAATTCAAAGATAATCCGAATTTTGACATCGTCACAGTTCGTGGCTTAGGGTATAAGGCGGTGAGAAAAGAATGAACACGAAAAAATCGTTCCATGTTACCATTGTCTTTTCTGCGATGGTCTTTCTGATTCTTATAATCACGGTATCTATGACTGGAATATTTACAATACTTCTACTGAAAACCGGAATCATATCCAGCCCCAAACCTGAAATTCCACTGGCTGTATTCGCTCTGGTCAGTATTATCATGGGAACCATTCTCTCCCAGGTCGTCGGAAAACGTCCCTTAAAAATAATACAGGACATAGACAACGCAACCAAAGAAATCGTAAAAGGGAATTTTTCCGTGCGGCTAAACGATAACATTCCGGCCAAAGAATTCCAATCTATGGCACAAAATTTTAACATCATGGTTCAAGAGCTATCCAATACGGAGATCTTCCGCAATGATTTCGTGGAGAATGTATCTCATGAATTCAAGACCCCCTTATCTGCCATTGAGGGATATGTAACCCTTCTACAGAACCAGTCGCTCTCCGGCGAAAAACGAGAGGAATATACGAACCGTATCCTCCTGAGCACGCGACGCCTTTCCAACCTTGTGGGCAACATCCTTCTGCTGTCACGGCTGGAAAACCAGGAAATGAAAATAAAAACAGAAAAATACTCTCTGGACGAACAGCTTCGAGAGGTCATCTTAATGTTTGAGACACAATGGACTGAAAAACAGATTGACCTTGACATTGACCTCTTTCCGGTAGATTACGCCGGCAATAAGGAAATGCTCGCACAGGTATGGCAAAATATCCTGGGAAACGCTATAAAATTTGTGCAAAACGGCGGTCAAATTCGAATTCTCTTAAGCGCTGAGAGAGAACAAGTAAAAGTCTCCATCGTAGACAACGGTCCTGGCATAAGCAAAGAGATACAGAATCGAATTTATGAAAAATTCTATCAGGCAGATTCGTCGCGGGCGAGTATTGGAAATGGCCTTGGTTTGACTCTTGCAAAACGGATTGTGGATCTCCATGGAGGTACCATCTCCGTATCCAGCACAGTGGGAAGAGGAACCACTTTTACGGTAACGCTCCCGAAATAATACATGCCATGAAATCTTTTTACATCCCCGAAAACTATTTTTACCAGTTTCTGTGATCGTTTATTTGCCCTCCAACGCAGCACAACTCTGTCGGGAGAGCTTTGCCATATCACTGGACAGCCCGAAACACTTTCCTATAATTTTAGCAAATTGTTAGTGAGACACTGGAATATAAGTCCGCACTGCACTATAAAAAGAATCAATCAAAAACTCTGAGAAAGATCGTCAAAGTGGATATTCACAATCGCTACTTCCCCATAACTTTATTGCAGAGATCTTTGAGAGATAATTTGATATAATAGAGAAACAGGCAAACGGAATTCACGAGATTTTAAGGAGACCCCAAAAATGATTTTTTATTTCAGTGGTACTGGCAACAGCCAATTGGCAGCAAAACAAATAGCGGCGGAGCTAAACGACGATCTCGTTTCCATCAATGTTTATCTGAAAAACGGGGAGAACTTAACGTTTCAATCTGAGCGCCCTCTCGTATTCGTCGCGCCGAATTATGCTTGGCGTCTGCCTGAGATAGTAGAACAGTGGATTCAAAAAAATAAATTTACAGGCAACAAGAAAGCATATTTTATCTTAACCTGTGGAAGCCACACTGGGGCAAATGCCGCTTTCTACGCAAAAAAATTATGTGCCGAAACTGGATTGGTCTATCATGGTCTGGCAGCTGTGCGAATGCCTAAAAACAACCTTGCATTATACGGCGCTTTCGGTTCAGGCGAATGCAAAGCTATCATCAAACAGGCGAAACCAATTCTTTCGCCTCTCGCCAGACAAATCAAGCAGGAAGATTATTTTCACGAAACACTAATTCCGTTTGGCGGGCGCTTTCTAAGTGGTCTTTTCCATATCCTCTATTATCGCTTCTATATTAAAGATAAAGGGTTCAGGGTGTCCGATGTCTGTATATCTTGTGAAAAATGTGCCAAACGTTGTCCACTGAACAATATTGACATGGTAAACGGAAAACCTGTGTGGAAAGGAAATTGCACACATTGCATGGCCTGTATCTGCGGTTGTCCAGCCGAGTCCATCGAATATAAGTTTATTTCCAAAGGAAAACGTAGATATTACATTATGGAGGAGTAGCCTTGATGGTCTAAACCGAAAAATCCCTGAAGGGTTAAAAATGGGGACTGTGAAAGTTTGTAGGCGTTGACCTTTGTCACTGCATTCTCCGTATCCGCATAGGCATCCACTTCTGTGCCGGTGGCGGCAAACAGCTTTTCCAGCCGTGTCGGCCCCTAAACTGTCCTGCTCTGCTTCAGGGCTTGGCAGGTCGCTTTTGTATTTATTTAGCTTCCCACAGGTCTCCTCAATCTCCCGCTGAAACGCCTGGTATTCGTCCTGTCCGATATCCCCGCAGGCAAAGGCTGCCGCCACCTGCTCCTGTGCGGACTCCAAAGCGGACAGCTTGTTGCTGGTCTGGCTGACGGCCTGAGATAGAAGCTTCTGCTTCTGCGCCACCAGCACCGTATTGGAGGGGTCCAGTTTCAGCAGACGGTTCACATCATTTAGGGCAGACTGGGTTTTTGTGATGGAGGAATTGACGCCCTTTTAGGCTTTGTCTAGCCCTGCGGTATCCCCGCCGATTTCCCCTGCGATGCCTTTGATTCTGTTTGCCATGAGCGTCCTCCTCTCCATAAAGAAAATCGAACGAATTTCTTGATATTTTCGTTCGATTTACATATAATAATGATAGAACCCCGCATACAACTTAAGTAAGGAGGTGTTTCGTATGTCTATTACTGCCACAGAGTTAAAACTAAATCTCGGTAAATATTTACAAATGGCAGAGCATGAAGATATTTTTATTACCCGCAACGGAAAAATCGTTGCAAAACTCTCCAACCCGAATGCTGACCGGGTGGAAATGGCCAAATCGCTTCTTGGCGTCATTCCGGCGGATATCACCTTGGAGGAAGCGAAAGCGGAAAGGTCAGAAAACCTATGAAAGCATTGATTGATACCTGTGTCATTGTGGATGTCCTGCAAAAACGGGAACCCTTTTATCAGGCTGCAATGGAGATTGTCCTTTCCATATCCAACAGACGCTGCCTTGGCATCCTCACTGCAAAATCGGTCACGGATGTCTATTACATCCTGCGGCGCAGCATCCATAACGAGGATGAAGTGCGCAAACTCCTCCATATCCTGTTCACACTCTTTGAGGTTGAGGACACCTTCTCTACCGACTGCCAACTTGCAATCAGCTCCTCTATGAAAGATTACGAGGATGCGATTATGGTCAAGACCGCAGTACGCATCGGTGCAGACTGTATTATCACCAGAAACTTAAAGGATTACAAACTGGCGGAACTGCCCGTATTTTCTCCGGAAGAATTTCTCGCCAAGCTCGCAGAAGAACCTTCCGGTGATGAATAAAACCCTGACCCGTCCGGATTTTAGGATAGGCCAGGGTTTTAAAATTTATCTAAGTCCTCCTGAGTTGCCACCTTTGCGTATTCCCCTGCGGCAAAAGCGGTCTGATCCTCTGTACGCGCCACATCCATGCAGAACCTCTCTGCTGCCGCAATCAGGTTTTCCAGCAGCCCGTCATCCTCCCGTAGAGAGAGTTTCAAATTTTGTGTAAACAGAGAAAACTGATATAAGGTTTCGGGAAAATCACCCGTTCTATCGGCCGCTCTCCGTCCAGAAAGGCATCTGTCCTACCGAACCACACGGAATCCGCATGACTCACCATTTTCTGGCAGACCCACAACGGTGTAAAAACCTCCGCGTGTCTCCGGGTACGCTCCGATTGCTGCTCCATAGCTTTCCGGGCACGTGTCTTGATAACATCCGAATTTTGTCCGGTAATGAGTTGTACCTGTATTTCTTTATCCCGACAGTATTTGACTCCAAGTTCTTGATAAGCGTCTGTAGCCCAGATGATATTGGTTTTCGTTGTTTTATCAACAAGTAGAGTCCGCAGAACCCCCATGGAATGAAGCCTCAAAATTTCATCCTGTATTCCAACAATCAAAGCTGCTCCTCCTTTGATCGAGATGAGCAGCCTCTGTACCTTAGAATGCCATTGCAGGAATGTGCGCCTTCCTGTAAAATGCTCACCGTATAATTTTTTTAATCTTACCACAAAATGCAAGCTATTCCAACATCAAGGGACAGATTTTCTGGGCGAAAGTTATATGAAACTGTTCTTTAAATATCTCATTCAAATTGAACGTCATTTACGTTCTCTTATGTCTTATTATTTCACGGAAATGTATAGAGAAAATCCTCTGTTTAGAACACATTATTATCAGATATATGCTCCACAATATCACCAATATCGCACTTTAATATATTACACAGACGATCAAGGGTATTTATGCTTACAGACCGATTATATCTTAAACGGTAAAGTTGAGCCTTGCTCACATTGTATTTCTTGTGCAGCATAGATTTTGTAATCCCCTTCTTCTCTACTGTCTGCCAAAGTTTATCATACTTAATCATGTTCGACCTTCTTTACTTTTCTTTTATTATCTCAAGAAAAAATATTTAATAAGGTTCCACATACAGAACCACTAAGGCTAAAAAATTATCATCATTAATATGTGCATGATAACTAGCCTTATTACAACCATTCTATCTACGCAATCCTTCGCCTGCTTTCCCCCTTAATATGTTTCTACAGAATAACCAGGCACGAAAAATCCGGGAGCCAAAACCACTGTCTAAACAGTCGGGGCTCCCGGAAATCCCTTGTTTCCTACACTTTTTCAGTTCAGCTCCGCCATGCAGATTCGCTATGAAAGCAAATTTTCTACGCTCATCCACGGCATTCTCCGTATAAACCCATCCACATAATCGTGCTCATGTGAACAAGCTCCCAGCGTCCATTATGCTCCGGTCTTGCATGGCTCATTGCTAACCCGTGACAGCAAACACACAGTCTCCACATGCACCGTCTGGCAAAAATTGTCCACCGCGCACACTCTCTCCAGGCGATACTCCGTCTCGCATAGATATTTCAGATCTCTGGCCAGGGTGGCGCTGTCACAACTCACATACACCACCCGCTCCGGCTTCATGGCCAAAATCGTGTCCAGCAAGGACTGGTCACAGCCTTTTCTGGGAGGATCCACCACGATGACATCCCCACGGACACCCTCCTCCTTGTACTTCCCAGGCAGCACCTCCTCCGCCTTTCCCACAAAGAATTCCACATTCTTCATGCCGTTGAGCTGCGCATTTCTCTTGGCATCCTGGATGGCCGCCGGCACGATCTCCACCCCGTAGACCTGACGGGCCTTCTGCGCCAGGAATAGGGAGATCGTTCCTATTCCACAGTAGAGATCCCAGACCGTCTCCTGTCCCCGAAGCTGCGCATACTCCATGGCCTTCTCGTACATCTTACGTGTCTGAACGGGATTGACCTGATAAAAGGACAGCGGTGAGATCTGATAGGACACCTCGCCAATCTGGTCTGTGATGTAATCCTGTCCCCAGACAGGAAGAATCTCCTGTCCAAGGATCACATTGTCCCTGCGGGTATTGACGTTGGCTGTGATACTGGTCATGCCCGGAATCTTCGTCAACGCTTTAATCAGGCGGTCCTGACTCGGAAGCGCTCGCCCGTTGATCACCAGACAGACCATCCACTGACCAGTGGCGAATCCAAAGCGGGTCAAAATATGACGCACCAGTCCGCTCCCAGTCCTCTCATCATAAGGCTCCACATGGCAGCTCTCCATCCAACTTAAGACACTGTCTAGAATTTGTTCATTGCCTGGGGCCCCCAGATAGCAGTGACGGTTCTCCACAATACTATGAGTACGCCCAGCATAGAAACCGGCGACAATTCTGCCCTCTTTGTTTCTCCCCACAGGAAACTGAGCCTTATTGCGATAGTGATAAGGCTCCTCCATTCCAATAACCGGCTCCATCGGAATCTGGTGAAAGCCCCCGATCCGCTCCAGGTGATTTCTCACCCGGTTCTGCTTGTATTCCAATTGCTTCTCATAGGATAGAGCCTGAAGCTGGCAGCCGCCACAAGGTCTGGCCTGGGGACAGACTGGCTCTACCCTGTCCTTGGAGGATTCCAGAACGTTGACCAACCGCCCGTAACCATAGTTCTTCTTCGCCTTGACAATCTTTGCCTGGATCTTGTCCCCGATCACCGCGTCCTTTACAAAGAGGGTGTACCCGTCGTTGGTCTTGCCGACCCCCTCCCCATCTTTGCCCATATCGGTGATCTGAAGACAGATCTGATCGTTTTTCTGATAATCCATCGCCTACAGATCTCCTGTCGTCCTTCTCAGATTCGACTCAAATAATCGGTTATATCCCAGCCACTCTTTCTTCTCTTTTCCTGAAAAAATCTCCTTCAGAGTCTCCATCCTGGCGTCGGTGTTGTCCGCCAGGTTCAGAGCCACCGCCTCCACCAGAGCCGGTTTCTTAGGCGAACCAAACTCCAACTCGCCGTGGTGGGCCAAAATACAGTGCTTCAGCTCATTGGCCAGGTCTCCCGGGAAGTCGGGGATCTCCCGAATCAAGTCGTGGAGCATCTCCGCTCCAATCATGATATGACCCAGGAGCTGGCCTTCGTCTGTATAATCGTTCAGTGGAAAATCTGACAGCTCTCTCGTCTTGCCAATATCGTGACACAGAGCCGCTGTGATCAACAGATCTCTCTTCAAGATAGGATAATTATCCGCCATGTAGTCACAGAGCTTGACCACCCCCAGCGTGTGTTCCAACAGTCCACCTATGTATCCGTGGTGGACAGTCTTCGCCGCAGAGTGTCCCTTAAACTTCTTGGCAAACTCTGGATCCTCCACAAAGAGTTTCCTCAGCAGAAGGCCAAGATGAGGATTTCGGATACTCTCCACGTAGGCCAAAAGTCTCTGATACATCTCTTCCGTGCTGTTGCCACTGGTGGGAAGGTAGTCTGCCGGGTCGTATTCCCCCTCATCGGCCTTTCGCACCCGCTTGATATTGGCCTGGCGGGCGCCTGCAAAGCTGGTCACATCTCCAACCACTTCGATGTAGTCCAACGTATCGAACTCTGCAATTCCCTGCGAGTTCGGATCCCAGATCTTTCCGTCCAACACTCCCGTCTTGTCCTGCAAAATCACACTGTCATATGGTTTACCGTTTTTCGTGACTGCAGATTGCTTCTGTTTACACAGATAGATTCCACTGATCCTGTCACCCTCATGCAATTCTTCCAAAAATTTCATAATGCCTATCCTTCCATTTTACTTGCTCTTTTTTCATCCGGCCAGTGCTCCAATTCAGCGCTTTGCTTACTTGGACTGCACCTGGACGCTGACTTTCATCTTAGCGTATCCTTCCGCCCCACGGCTTCTCATCAAGGTCAGACGAATCTTCTGACCTTCCTCACATTTTTGCAGACAATTGCTGTACTGCTGTACGGTCTCGATCTGCTTCCCATCGATCTCCTGGATCACATCCCCACTCTGGATTCCCGCTTTCATAGCCGGAGAGTCATCCTCCACAGATTTCACATAGACCCCCTGTGGAACCTGGACGCTGTTCGCCACATTCTCCGAGATATCCTGCCCTTTCACACCCAGATACTGGATGGGTTCCCCGTTGGAGAGCGTCTCGATCAATGGTTTTAGCTGGGAGACCGCCAAAGCCCTGACCATCGACTTAGATTCGTCCCCGTCGTCCCCGTACTCCTGGGCAATCAGGCCGATCACTTCTCCCTCCATGTCCAGCAGCACACCGCTGCCCTTCTTGCTCCCTGAGATGTCTGTGATCAGCAGGTTATACTCCGTATCTGTGACTGCAACTTTGTTTGACACCGAAGTAATGGTGCCAAAATAAACCGAGTCATTGTAACCGGCCGGGCTCCCAATGGCGATCACCGGTTTTCCCTGGATAAGGCTGTAAGAATTCCCCAGGACCGCCACAGACAGATTCTCCCTGGTCTCGGAGCCCACTTCTTTTTTCTTCACCGTGACCACAGCCAGATCCGTGCGGCTGTCGCTTTTTTTCACACTGCCATTGACAATGGTACCGTCTTGAAAGGTCACCTGAATGTTCTCGGCCTTCTTCACCGCCGCATGCTGAGTCAAGATATAATAACTACTTGTATCTTCCAAAATGATAATCCCCATGGCTTTTCCACTGATCAGCAGCGTGTTATCCAAAATATCTTCCCGCTCTTTTTGGCCCACCACTGACACAATCGCCTTTCTGGGATTCTCCGAAATTTGCAACACTTCCCGGTACATCCGCTCATACTGCTCAATAGCGCTCTCATCCTCTGACACTGCCGGCTCCGGGGTCACAGTGGGCGTAGCCTGGGGATCATCCTTTGGAATGTCAATCTTCGCCTGTGAAGGATCCTCCAACTTTTGCATAAACCTAGGGGCTACAATGGAGAAGGCAAGCGCCGCCGCCACACCGAACACAAGACCGATCCCCGCCACGGAACAGAGTCTCATCGCCATTTTTTTCTTATTCGCCGGCTTTTCTTTGATTGTCTCTCTTATGAAATCATAGTCTTTCTCTTCCGTCTTGGAAGGTTTCTCTCCTTGAGGATCTCTATTTCTCTCATCACTCATGACTGTTTCTCCCTACCATGCCAAAGCACGACACTAAATATCTAGCCTATTTTAGCAGGAACATATGAACAATTTATGAATAAATGCCCCTACCTCTGTAAAAAATAAATGACCATTTTCCCTTTTCCTGATCTGTCACTTGTAAACCGGAAACGCATCTTGTATACTTAATATGGGAAATTTTATAATCGCAGGCGCACTTTCCAAGGTTCGCCTGACTGACGGATTAGGAGTACAGAATGAACAAGAAAGCACTGAAAGCCTTAGAATATGATAAAATAATCGAACAACTCACAGCCAAGGCCTCCTCCCAGATGGGAAAACAGTTGTGCCAAGGCTTGCAGCCCAGCGATGATCTGGGCCATATACAGACCATGCAGACTCAGACTAAGGATGCGCTGTCCCGAATTTTCCAAAAAGGCAGCCTCTCTTTTCACAAGGTAAAAGATATCCGCGGCTCACTAAAACGTCTGGAGATCGGCAGTACCCTGGGCATAGGCGAACTTCTGGGGATCTGCTCCGTGTTGGAGAATACCGCCAAGGTAAAAGCGTATGGCAGAAACGACCGTGAAGACAACAAGGAGGATTCTCTAGACGCCATGTTCCAGATGTTAGAGCCTCTCACTCCACTGAGCAGTGAGATTCACCGCTGCATCCTCTCAGAGGAGGAGATCAGCGACGAGGCCAGTCCTGGGCTAAAACAAGTGCGCCGAAATATGAGGACGACCAATGACCGCATCCACAGCCAGATGAACAGTCTGCTCAACGGTAGCGCGCGAAGTTATCTCCAAGACGGGGTGATCACTATGCGCAATGGCCGCTACTGTCTGCCAGTCAAGGCCGAGTACAAAGGCCAGGTACCTGGGATGATCCACGACCAATCCTCCACCGGTTCCACCCTGTTTATCGAACCCATGTCCGTGGTGAAGTTAAACAACGACCTGCGTCAATTGGAGATTCAAGAACAAAAAGAAATCGAGATGGTATTGGCCACCCTCAGCGAGGACGCCGCCCAATACCAAGAGGCGCTTCTGGACGACTTAAATCTCCTGATCCAACTGGATTTTATTTTTGCCAGAGCCAGCCTTGCTCTGGATCAGAATGCCTCTGAGCCAGAGTTCAACACACAGGGAAAAATACACCTAAAGAAAGCCCGGCACCCGTTGATCCCCAAGAAACAAGTGGTTCCCATAGACATCCGTTTGGGCCAGGACTTTGATCTCCTTGTGGTCACCGGTCCCAACACTGGCGGCAAGACTGTCTCTTTGAAGACGGTGGGGCTACTGACCTTAATGGGACAGTCCGGCCTTCACATCCCGGCGGGAGACCACTCGTCATTGTCCGTTTTCCGCCAGGTCTACGCCGACATCGGAGATGAACAGAGCATTGAGCAGAGTTTGAGTACTTTCTCCTCCCACATGACCAACGTGGTATCCTTCTTGGAGAAAGCCGACCAGCACTCCCTGGTACTTTTTGACGAGCTGGGGGCCGGGACAGATCCCACGGAAGGCGCCGCCCTGGCCATTGCAATCCTCTCTCACCTGCACCGGCAGGGGATCCGTACCATGGCTACCACCCACTACAGCGAGTTGAAAGTCTACGCCTTGTCAACCCCAGGAGTGGAGAACGCTTCCTGCGAGTTCAACGTGGAGACCTTACGTCCCACCTACCGCCTCCTGATCGGTGTCCCTGGCAAGAGTAACGCCTTCGCCATCTCATCGAAATTAGGACTGCCTGACTTCATTATCGAGAAGGCAAAGGAACAGATCAGCGAACAGGACGAAAGCTTCGAGGACGTCATCAGTAAATTGGAAGCCAGCCGGATTACCCTTGAGAGAGAGCAACTGGAAGTTCAACAGTATAAGACAGAGATCGAGGACCTAAAAAGGCAACTGGAAGAAAAACAGTCAAGATTCGATTCCCGCAAAGATCAGATTCTCCGGGAGGCCAACGAACAAGCCCACGAGATCCTCCGGGAGGCCAAAGAGTACGCCGATCAGACCATGAAGACCTTCCACAAATTCCAAAAGGATCACATTTCCACCAAGGACATCGAGCAGAATCGCCAGGATCTCCGCAAAAAGATGTCAAAGTTAGAGAAAAACATGGTGCTCAAACAGCAAAAACCCCGCTCTGGCAAGAAGCTTCGTCCCTGCGACCTCTCCATCGGGGACAGCGTCCGGGTTCTCAGTATGAACCTAAAGGGAACCGTGAGCACCCGTCCAGATGCCAAGGGAAATCTCTTTGTCCAGACCGGCATCTTCCGCTCACAGGTGAATATCTCTGATCTGGAACTGATCGACGAGGCAGTGGTGACCAGTCCCTCCCTACAGAGAACCGGGACCGGCAAGATCAAGATGTCCAAGTCCGCCAGCATTTCCACAGAGATCAATCTCCTGGGCAAGACGGTGGATGAGGCCATCGCAGAGTTGGACAAATACCTGGACGATGCCTACATCGCCCACCTGTCCAGTGTACGCGTCGTCCATGGCAAGGGGACCGGAGCCCTGCGCAAAGGCATTCACAATTACCTACGGCGCCAAAAACATGTCGCCTCCTTCCGTCTGGGAGAATTTGGGGAAGGAGACGCCGGCGTTACCATCGTTGAATTCAAGAAATAAAGGGGGATATTATGGCAGCGAAACAGAAGATTTTAATCGTAGACGACGACAATAACATCGCAGAGCTGATCGCTCTGTACCTGACCAAAGAATGCTTTGACACCTGCATTGTCAATGACGGCGAACAGGCGTTGAAGGAATTTCAACATTTCTGCCCGGATCTCATCTTGTTGGATCTGATGCTTCCCGGTATGGACGGCTATCAGGTATGCCGGGAGATTCGCCACACTTCTGACGTCCCAATCATCATGCTCTCCGCCAAAGGAGAGACTTTTGACAAGGTTCTGGGGCTGGAACTGGGCGCCGACGACTACATTATCAAACCTTTTGACTCCAAAGAACTGGTGGCCAGAGTCAAGGCCGTTCTGCGCCGCTTCCATGTGAAGCAGCCCGCAGTCTCCGCCACTGAAAAATGTGTCAACTACCCAGATCTCTCCATAAACCTGACCAACTACTCTGTAATCTATATGGGAGAGCAGGTGGACATGCCGCCCAAGGAACTGGAGTTGCTTTACTTTCTGGCCGCCTCGCCCAACCAAGTCTTCACCAGAGAACAACTGTTGGATCATATCTGGGGATATGAATACATCGGCGACACCCGAACGGTAGACGTCCACATCAAACGGCTCCGGGAGAAAATTAAAGACCATGACAAATGGGCCATCGCCACAGTCTGGGGAATTGGCTATAAATTCGAGGTGAGACCTTGATGCACAGACGTACCCTCTATCTGAAATTTATTCTGGCTTACCTGATATTCGGAATCCTAGGCTTTCTCTTGATCGCCACCTTGGGTTCCCATATGGTGGAGCAGCGTCTTGAGACTTCCATCAGCGAAGATCTATACCGTGAGGCCACTGCCATATCCAAGGATTCTCTGGTGCAAAACAACACCTCCTCCAGTAATCTCCTGTCCCTGAAACGCTACCTGACCTCTCTCTCTGCGTACCAGACTTCCGACATATGGATTCTGAACAATGAGGGACAGCAAGTCTTGAGCGCCAGGGACGGATTTAGTTACTACGATCCGGTCACCTTAGATGGCTTCGATCCCACAGAGTGGGGAAGCTACTACCGCACCGGTAATTTCTACGGATACTTTGACGAGGATATGCTCAGCGTGCTGGTCCCCATCACAGATGGCAGCATTCTGACTGTCCGCGGATATGTGGTCATGCACTACCCCATGAGTGAACTGTACCAACAGAGAGAGTATTTTCTCAGTGCCAGCTATATTTTGTTTCTGTTGATCTTCCTCTGCTCTTTGTCCATCCTGGGGCTCTTCACCTGGATTGTCTACCGGCCATTGAAGAAGATCTCCCGGGGAACCAACGAGTTCGCCGCCGGACACCTGGATTACCAGATTCCCGTCTCCTCCAGCGACGAGATGGGCTCTCTGGCCGCTTCCTTGAACTACATGTCCGACGTGCTCAACAAAAGTGGCGAATACCAGCGAAATTTTATCGCCAATATCTCCCACGACTTCCGCTCTCCCCTGACCTCCATCAAAGGCTACGTGGAGGCCATCGCCGACGGCACCATACCTGTGGAAATGCAAAGCCATTACCTAAAGATCGTCTCCAGGGAAGTAGAACGTCTGGAGAAGCTAACCAGCAGTCTTCTGACCTTGAACAATCTGGAAGTCAAAAGCCGGATCATGAATATACGCTCTTTCGACATCAATAAAATTATCAAAAATACGGCAGCTTCCTTCGAGGGAAGTTGCCGTGGACGAAAGATCATGATCGATTTGATCTTGACCGGGGAACAACTGTCTGTCACCGCCGACATGGAACAGATCCAGCAAGTTCTATACAATTTATTGGACAATGCTATCAAATTCAGCAGTGACAACTCTACCATCACCATCGAGACCACCGAAAAGAACGAAAAGGTCTTCGTCTCCGTCAAAGACCATGGATGTGGAATCTCCAGGGAAAACCTTCCAAAGATCTGGGAGCGATTCTACAAACAGGACAGCTCCAGAGGCAAAGACCGAAAAGGCACCGGACTGGGACTGTCCATCGTCAAGGAGATCATCAACGCCCACAATCAGCACATCAACGTGATCAGCACCCAGGGAGTAGGGACAGAGTTTCTCTTCACCCTAGAAAAGACGAAATAGCCTCTCAATTCCAGTCATACTTTGTCAGATGGCCTTCTATCTGCATATGGTCAAAATTGTGTTGGCGCAAAGCCTCATACAAGACAATGGCCACAGAATTGCTCAGGTTCAAGGAGCGTATCTCCCCAATCATCGGAATCCTGACGGCTGTGGCCTGGTTCTCCAGGAGAATCTCCTCCGGAATCCCCGCGCTCTCTTTTCCAAACATAATATAGCAATCTTCCTCAAACTTCACATCCGTGTATTTCTGCGGTCCCTTGGTGGTGGCATAGTAGATCTTCGCCCCTGGGTTTCTGCGGAGAAAATCTTCATAGTCCAGATATGTGGCCACATCCAGATCCTTCCAATAGTCCATCCCTGCCCGTTTGATCGCCTTCTCATTCAGGCGAAATCCCAAAGGTTCAATCAAATGCAACCGGGTTCCTGTGGCCACACAGGTTCTCCCTATATTCCCGGTATTGGCCGGTATCTCAGGCTCATGGAGCACAATATTTAATCTTGCCATACGTCTCTCCTCACTTCGTCAACTCCAGATTTTATACAACTCGTCGCTCTGTGGACGGTCCAGATAACGAATCTCCCCTCCGTTTCTGAGAATCCGGTCTTTGCTGTCCGTGGCCTGTCCTATCACCACTGCAAAGATCCCCGCCTCTCTCAATTTACGCACCAAACTCTCTCCATGCCCTGCCCCAATCAGCAGGGAACCGCTGGACATCAAGAGATAGGGATTCAGTCCGAACTGTTCGCAGACTTCCACAGTCTCCTGGCGGATAGGAATTCGTTTCAAATCGATGTCCAATCCCACATCCGCGCCTTCTGCCATCTCCCACAGAGCGCCGAAGATTCCGCCCTCTGTGATGTCATGCATCCCCGAGACCCCATGTGCCATGGCGATCCTACTCTCCGGCAACACAGAGAAATACTGGTCGAATCTTTGGGCTGTGCACACGAAATCCTTTGAGAACACCTGGGTAAGCTGCTCTTCCCGCTCCTTTGCCACAATGGAGGTTCCCTCCAGGCCGATCCACTTGGTGACTACCAAATCCTGTCCCGCCTTCAGTCCGCACCCAAACAGCGCATTCTTTCGCTTTATCTTACCCACGCCAGTCACCGACAGGACTGGCCTGGTGACCGCATCTGTGATCTCTGTGTGTCCGCCGATCACCTCCATGTGCAAAGCCGCGCAGGTCTCCTCCATCTCCACCATAATCCGACGGAGTTGGGACTCCTGAATCTCAGGCGGCAAAAGCGCGGTCACCATCACCGCCACAGGCTCCGCCCCGGCTGCCGCCAGGTCATTTGCAGTGACGTGGATACAATGGCTGCCCATGTCCTTTACCGTCCCAGTGATGGGATCGCTGGACATCACGAAAATCTCATCCTCATCCAATTGCAAGGCCGCGCAATCCCGTCCCACCCCTGGGCCGGACAGGACTTCTTCCCGGCGATGGGCAACTTTCCTGAGCACGGATCGCACCAAGACCTGCTCCGGTAATTTTCCAATCTTCATCTCTTCTCTCCTACCACACAATCAATGAAAGAATCGTCGGCACCACCATGGCCAATACCAAGATTGCCACAATCACAGCCGTGAAAATCCTTCTTTTCTTCGGATCAAACATTCCCATTCCTGACATTTTCTCACCTCTTCTTATAATCCTTACAGTATCCCGTCAAAAAACACTCCTCACATTTCGGGTTTCTGGCATAACAGATCTGCCTGCCAAATGTGATAATCTGTATGTTGTACAAAATCCAGTGATCCCTGGGCAAGACCTTCATCAGATCCAACTCAATCTTCACCGGATCCGCCTCCTTGGTAAGACCCAACCGCCTGGATATCCGCTTCACATGGGTGTCCACCACCACACTGGGCTCGTGAAAAATATTTCCCCGAATCACATTGGCTGTCTTCCGGCCCACGCCCGGGAGAGAAATCAAGTCCTCCAGCCCACTGGGGACCTCCCCGTGATAGTCCTGCACCAGCCTCTTGGCACAACCAATGATGTTCTTCGCCTTGTTGTGATAAAACCCTGTGGGTTTGATGTCCTGCTCCAATTCTCCCAAGTCTGCTTGCGCAAACTTTTCCATGGAATCATACTTGCGAAACAGATCCTTAGTCACCACATTCACCCGGGCGTCGGTACACTGAGCCGACAACATGGTAGCGATCAGTAGCTGGCCAGGGTTCTCATAATTTAGATAACACTTATACTCTCTTGTGTATTTCTCATCCAACAAACCTAGGATTTCTCTTGTTCTCTCTGTGGCCATATACGAACCTCCGTCACTTTTGCATTGTGTGTCAGCGGATCTCTCTCCTGATAGTCAAACAGAAGCGCTCTCCCATCTGGGAACACCTCTAGATGGGCAGTTTTAGGGATTTTCTCTTGACGCCTGTACGCCCAGATCTCCCTCTCATAGATTTTCTGATCCGGCGCCCACTCTGGACGACTCTTGAGATTCTCTCTGGAATACAGATCAAAAACCATCGCCGCCCTCAACTCCTCCTTGTCACCGTCTGACCTATCCTGAAAGAATTCCAGGAGAATCTCGTACCGGCGCATTCTGGAGTGGGAGATGGCCTCATAGCCATTCTCCTGATAAAACCTCCCCAACTGGTCATAAAAGTCAAAGGGACGTTCAAAATATCTCTCCGCCACCAAAAGTGTATTGGTGAACTGACCACTATTATAATACACTTCCACCATAGTTTCCACCTTTTTCAGCCTCAAAACATCCCGGTACGAAAGCCATCGAGTGCTTAAAACTTCATAGGGTTCTCTCTTTTGGTAGATACATTGGTACTCTTTTGCCTTCTCATACATCCAAGAGCCCTTCAGAACCTTCAGAAAACCCAACTGGAACTGTTCCGGCCTAAGAGCGTAGACTTCATCAAAAGAACGGCAAAAGCTCTCAAAATCCTCGTAGGGAAGACCTGCAATCAGATCCAGATGTTGATGAATATTTCCCATCCTCTGCACTTTTTCCACCGCCTCGGCCACCTGATGAAAATCCATCCTACGGTGAATCTCCCGTATGGTACTTGGGTTTGTGGACTGCACGCCAATCTCCAGTTGAATCAAGCCCGGCCTCATCTGCGCCATCAATTCCAGCTCTTCTGGCCTGAGTAGATCTGCCGCGATCTCAAAATGAAAATTTGTCCTGCCATTGTCGTGCTCCTGAATATATCTCCAGATAGCCATAGCATGAGCATGCTTACAGTTAAACGTCCGGTCCACGAATTTCACCTGCGGAACTTCCCGGTCCAGAAAAAATTGCAACTCTCTCTTCACCAACTCCAGATCCCGAAACCGCAATCTCTTATCCACAGAGGACAGGCAGTAACTGCAAGAAAAAGGGCAGCCTCTGCTGCTCTCATAGTAGATAATCCGGTGCTCAAAATCTGTCAGGTCCTCATAGGCAAAAGGTATCCGGCTCAGATCCATCACTGGGCGGCTAGGATTCTCCCGGATCTGCCCTCGCCCGTCTCTCCAGGCGATCCCCAGAATCTTAGAGGGTTCCCCGAAGCCCTCCATGTAGTGGGCAGCCAATTCCGCAAAGGTCTGCTCCCCCTCTCCCCGCATAATCCCCTTCGCCCAGGGATTCTCTCGCAGAAAAACCCGGCTGTCAAAAGAGACCTCCGGTCCCCCCAGCCAGATGGGCACCTGGGGGCAGATCTGCGCAAAATCCTGGAGAATCTCCCGCACAAAAGAGATATTCCAGATATAACAGGAGACGCACAGTAAATCCGGCTGACTCTCGTAGAGATCCCCCAGAATCTCCTCCCTTCGCTGATTGATGGTGTACTCCCTCAAAAGCACCTCAGGGCCTGTGTTCTTCACACAGGCCCTTAAATTATAGACTGCCAGATTTGAATGTATATATTTCGCATTACACGCAGCCAACAGAATTCTCATCTTTGCTCCTCCATCATCCCACCAGCGGATAGCGGTCTGTGAGCTCCTTCACAATCCCTTTGGCCTTCTCTGCGTTCCCTCGGTCCTCCAACATCAGGGCGATGGCCTCTGCGATCTTATCCATATCCTCAGCGTTCATTCCCCTGGAAGTCACAGCCGCCGTTCCCAGGCGCACTCCACTGGTCACAAACGGAGACTGGGGATCATTTGGAATGGCGTTTTTATTGCAGGTGATATTCACATCGTCCAGGAGATTCTCCAGCTCTTTCCCAGTGATCCCCTTGTCCACCAGATCCACCAACATCAAATGATTGTCTGTCCCCCCGGAGACCAGCCTCACGCCCCTGCGCATCAAGCCTTGACTCAAAGACTGGGCATTCTCCACAACATTCTTGGCATAAGTCTGAAATTCCGGCTGTAAAGCTTCCTGGAAGCAGACGGCCTTCGCGGCGATCACATGCATCAGCGGGCCACCCTGTATTCCCGGGAAAATCGCCTTGTTAAAGTTAAACTTTTTGGCATTCTCCGCACTGCTCAGGATCATACCGCCTCTGGGACCACGAAGAGTCTTATGTGTGGTGGTGGTCACCACATCGGCATAGGGCACAGGACTTGGGTGCTGTCCACCGGCCACCAGGCCTGCAATATGCGCCATATCCACCATCAGATAAGCCCCCACCTCGTCTGCAATCTGGCGGAACTTCTCAAAGTCAATGATCCGGGCATAAGCGCTGGCCCCGGCCACGATCATCTTGGGCTTACACTCCTTAGCGATCTCCAACACTTGGTCATAATCGATATAGCCGTCATCATTCACCCCATAGCTAACCGCGTTGAAATACGAGCCGGACATATTGGCCGGGCTTCCATGGGTCAAATGTCCACCGTGGGCCAGACTCATACCCAGCACCGTGTCCCCTGGCTTTAACATTGCATAGAACACTGCCATGTTGGCCTGCGCTCCCGAGTGGGGCTGCACATTCACATACTCACAGTGGAACAACTTTTTCGCCCTCTCTATAGCCAAGCTCTCCACCTCGTCCACACAGCCGCAGCCACCGTAATATCGTTTTCCCGGATAACCCTCCGCGTATTTATTGGTCAAGGTGCTCCCCATGGCCGCCATCACGGCCTTACTCACCCAGTTCTCAGATGCAATCAGCTCAATGTGAGAATTCTGCCTCTGTGTCTCCGCCTCAATCAGCTTTGCAATCTCCGGATCTACTCTCCGGACTTCTTCTATTGAATACATGTCTCAAATTCTCCTTTTCTTGGATCTTTCTCTCAGAATAATAATCATTTCCCATTATATCCACATTCCCTCCTTCTGTCAATGATGTAAAGACATTATTCCGCCACAGAAATACACATTTTAGCGTATTTAGATACCAACCGATATTTTTTTCAGTTTACCAAAATAAAGTCTTGAATTTCCAAATAAAATATGCTAATATAATTGTCGTGGCAAAGCTGCCATACTTGCCTAGTTAGCTCAGTTGGTAGAGCAGAGGACTGAAAATCCTCGTGTCTCTGGTTCGATTCCGGAACTAGGCACGATGCTAGAAACGCGTCATTGACGCGTTTCTTTGTTCATCAAGGCATACGGAAAGCTTGTCTTTTGTCTCTCCCTTGGACTTTCCGGGGAAACCATTAAAGACAAACTTTTTGAATATTAAAGTGTGTGTGAGAATGAACGCCGATATTCTCTGACATACTCCCCAGCAGGAAGCTCATGACATTGTGTTGTGGGCTTTCTGTCTATAAGAACGCCGTATTTTTACACATTAATATGGCACGATCTTGCCTAATAAAACTGAGAAAGCTGACAACCTCGCCGGTTGTTGAGCATAAGAACCAATTTAACCTTATCAGGGAAGTCTCCCGCTTCTTAAACGGGAGTAAGACTCGTCTGTTTTGGCAGGGATACAAACTCATTCCAAGACGCCATGAGAGTGACGATAAGGTTATGAGCAAGTAGCGAAGCGGATTGCGAATATCCACTTTGACATTGAGTAGAAAGGATCAATAAGATGAGCGATTACAGAATCGAGACAAAATGTCTCCACTCCGGCTGGACCCCAAAGAAAGGGGAACCCCGCATGCTTCCCATCATTCAGAGTACCACCTTCAAATACGACACCACCGATGAGATGGGACGTCTCTTTGACTTAAAAGACGACGGTTACTTCTACACCCGGCTGCAGAATCCCACCAACGATATGGTAGCCGCCAAGATTGCCGACTTGGAGGGCGGCATAGCCGCCCTGTTGACCTCCTCCGGACAGGCCGCCACTTTCTATGCCGTGTTAAATCTGTGCGAGGCCGGCGACCACCTGATCTCCACCTCCACCATCTATGGCGGAACCTTCAATCTCTTTGCCGTCACCTTCAAAAAACTGGGAATCCAGTGTACCTTTGTGGACCCTGACGCCAGCGAGGAAGAAGTGGAACAGGCTTTTCGGCCCAACACCAAGCTGGTCTTCGGCGAGACCATCGCAAACCCAGCCCTGACGGTGCTGGATATTGAGAAATTTGCAAAACTTGCCCACCGGCATAAGGTTCCCCTGATCGTGGACAACACCTTCGCCACCCCGGTCAACTGTAAGCCTATCCAATGGGGCGCGGATATCGTCACCCACTCCACCACCAAGTACATGGACGGCCATGCGGCCCAGGTGGGTGGAGCCATCATAGACAGCGGCAATTTCGACTGGGAGGCCAACGCTGAGAAATTCCCCGGACTCACCACCCCGGATGAATCTTACCATGGAATCGTGTACACCCAAAGTTTTGGAAAAAAGGCTTACATCACCAAGGCGACCGTGACCTTGATGAGGGATCTGGGCTCCGTCCCCTCTCCCATGAACACCTTTATTTTAAACCTAGGCCTGGAGTCCATGCCTCTGCGGGTGGAACGCCACTGCTCCAACGCCCAGAAAGTGGCCGAGTACCTGAACGCCCATGAGAAAGTATCCAGTGTGAACTATGCAGGACTTCCCAGCGACAAATACTATGAGCGGGCCAAAAAATATCTGCCCCACGGCACCTGCGGCGTGATCTCCTTCGAGCTCAAGGACGGAAGAGAGGCCGCTGTGCGTTTTATGGACAGCCTGAGACTGGCCACCATCGCCACCCATGTGGCCGACGCCAAGACCTGCGTACTGCACCCAGCCAGCCACACCCATCGCCAGATGAATGACGAACAACTCCGGGAGGCCGGCGTATCCCCCGGAATGATTCGTTTCTCCGTGGGCATCGAGAATATTAACGATATCCTGGAAGACTTAGAGCAGGCGTTGAAGAAGGCCTGAGTCTTGTGAAATGCCAAAAGCCCCGGAGGCAATGTTTCCATCCAGAACAACATTGCCTCCGGGGCCTTTTTTATCCTATCACTGTCCGCTCACCATCCCCACGGACTCGTCTTTTGATCCAATGCCCCACGCGGGACATTGCGCCGCTACAAATCTAACTTCTATCGCCAACGTGATCCGCCGCAGGCGAAACTACAACTCTGGCTGTAATTCTACTTACTATATGTAACTTTTCCCTCACTCTTCCAGCAGATAAACGTCTGTGTAATAGACACCCAAATCCTCTCCCTCCTGGTGCGACGCCACATAGACGTCAATGCAGTTGTCCACAATGGCACCTCCACAGTCCTCTGCCACATAGACTTGTCCATTGATCACCACCTTCGAGCCATAGGGAATCTGACTGGGATTCACGGCGATGGTATGGTTCGTGGTAGCCGTCACTCCAGTGGACGTGATTCCATCGGCCCATGGACCACAGCAAATACTACAGGGACAATAGTGAGTAATTCTGAAATTTCCCAGAGGCACCAGCTTCGCGTCCGCGGACACCGGAACCGCCTCCCCAATTTGCACTCCCGTCACATCATCCACAGCAGCGGTCACACCGTCTACGGCGTCTGTGAAGACGCTGTCTCCTTTGCTCTTATGTATCGTTCCTTCTTCCGCCGCGTCCGCTACATCCTCCGCTTTTTCTTCCTCCAAATCTAAATAAGCATTCGGAATATATCCCGTCTTCGTAGTTCCATCAATATCCTGATAACTGATACGGCTCCAATTCCCCGCACAGTCCCCGGTTCTCTGAACCACATCGTCCTCCAGTAGCTCTCCAACCTGCTGTCCGTCCTTGCGGCCCGGATAATCCAGAACAGAACAGTCCTCCACCACCTTGATCTCCTCGTCCACTTTCTCTATCTGAGAGTTCTCGCTGAGAGAGGAATTCCTCATATATCCGGTGGTCTTTTTTCCGCTCTTCGTCTTAAATCCCACCTTGCTCCATCCGTTCTCGCAGATCCCCACCCGGTGCACTTCCGTGCCAAGGGAGATCGTCTTCAGGCATTTCGCTCCCTCCTGTGGCGCTTTGCAGATCTGAGCCGTCTTTGTGGACACGTAGACATGATCTTTGTACTGGATCATCTGAGTCCCCTCCACCGTGCCGTCCTTCACCGCCTCGGTGGTGTACTCCTTGTCATCCTGCTTATATCCATTGGTGACACTTGCATAATCAGGCGCAGATGCCTGAGCTATGGTTGCCGTCATGATAGAGGCTGTCAAAATCAGACTCCCCACCCATACTTTTTTTCTCATACGCTTTGCCTTCCTCGTCCTTTCCAGTGTACTTCCCCTCAAGCCTTCCTATTACTACCTATGTATGTCTCCCCAACCAATCTACCGCTTGTCTATCTGAATCCCTTATTATCTTCCATACTTGTCGCACTCCGCACACGGTAATCCGCAGAGTAGGACATCTCCGCATGCATTTCCCCGCGCCGGTACAGGATGCCGTTTTCTCTTTGTCCCGCCGGCAAATTGCTTCGGCAATTCCTCTCCTTCCCACTGAGAGAAGAGATTCCTTGCACCTTTCATTGAAATAATCTCACACGTATATCAAGTATATCACAAAAAAACGAGACATGCAATTTGCAGTCTCGTTTTTCACATTCTGTTCACGATTTATCCAGCCACTCTCTCACGGCTGGCAGAGCTGTCCAACCACCTGATTGATCAACTTACCGTCGGCCTTCCCCTTGAGCTCTCCCATGACCGCCTTCATGATCTGTCCCTTATTTCTCGTGGCTACCACATCTGCGAATTTCTCCAGGATCACCGCCTTGATCGCTTCCTCTCCCATCTGAGCCGGCGCGTACTCCTGAATCACATCGTAGCGGAATTGGTACTCCTCCCGCAGGTCCTCACGGCCTGCCGGGCAAGTGTCAATCTGCTCCTTCACCGTCTTCAACTCTTTTAAGATCACCCGGTCCACCAGATCCGAGGAGATATCCTCCCTGCATCCCTCGTCGATGGCCACTTTTTTTACCGCAGAGATCACAGAGGAAATCGCTTCTTTTCTTGGCTTGTCTTTGGCCTTCATCGCCGCAACCATGTCTTTTCTCAGTTTTTCCAATTCCATTCTTCTATTCCTCCTGTCTTTTCTGCCTATTATAATACCATTCCCCCGAAAAACAAAGCCCCCAATCTTTAAATTTCTTCAAAATAACTATTGACAAATATACTTCTTTGCGATAAAATGTTTTTTGTCGTCAGCACGACGACAACCTAAAACCTTGCGGGTGTAGTTCAATGGTAGAACACTAGCCTTCCAAGCTAGATACGTGGG
>JBKXQO010000001.1:114845-207603 GCA_047014865.1 Blautia sp.
GCGCGACCTTGCCAAGGTCGAGACCGCGGGTTCGAGCCCCGTCTATCGCTCTTGCAGACTCCTGAGTATCTCAGGAGTTTTTTCATTTCATAGAAATCTTCACTCCACCTCCAAGAGAAATTCTTTGTTCTCTCTTAAAAAATCGCATTCTACAACGAACCACTGCGCTTCGCAAACACACACAGATACGCTCTCTCGCCCCACAGTCCTAAAAAAATCGAAGTTCTCCGCGCCACAATCTCCCCGCGAAACTGGACTCTGCCAAAACACAAAAAATTATTGTCTATTTTTATTGACATACTAGTATACAAGCTGTAATATAGTCACAAAAGAGAGTATAAAAATTCAATCTTCTCGGAGAAAGCTTACTCTTTATAAGCGTGGGCAAAGCTTACTTGTCCTGGCAGTAATACAAACTCCCGCCAAAATGCCATGAGAATGGCAAGTAGTTTAGGGCAGACAGCAAGGCGGATTACAAATATTCGCTTTGACAAGATCAAGATGGCGCCACATTCAAAACTTAAACTTAACTAGGAGAATCGTGTATGAAAATAACGGAACAGTTGCCGCATGAGTCCACACGGGACTATGCCTACAGAGTGATTCACTCAAACATTGTCACCGCCCAATTAAAACCCGGCACCCCGATCAGCGAAAACGAGATTTCCGCCGAGATCGGCCTGTCCCGGACGCCTGTGAGGGAGGCCTTTATCGAGCTGGCCCGCTCCGGCCTCATCCAGGTCACCCCCCAGAGAAAAAGCAGGGTCGCCCTGATCGACTACAACCTAATCGAGGATGCAAGTTTTATGCGCAGATCTATGGAGACCGCCATCGCCGCTTATATCTGCCAGAACTGCCAGACTCTCGATTTTAAAGATCTGGAGCAGAACCTGGCAATGCAAAAAAAATTTATAGAGAAACACAATCCTCACAAGTTCTTCGAGCTGGACAACTCTTTTCACGAGACGTTGTTCCAGATGTACCACAAAGAAAAGTGTTACCGTGTCGTGCAAGGGTTAAGCGGACACTTCGACCGCGTGCGAAACCTGAGCATATCCATCATGGAAAATGCCAAGATATACGAAGAACACAGAGAGCTGGTAAACGCCTTGAGAGAGGGCAGATCCACAGACGCCGTGAATCTCGTCCAGACACACCTGACCAACTACAGAAAAGAAAAAAAAGAACTCCTAAAACGATTTCCAGAGTATTTCGCCCCAGGCCAAGAAGAATCACCTGGCGATAGCACGCAAAAAATCTAATAAATTTAGTCTGAGAAAGGAAATATGCCATGTTATTGAACAACGATTTTTTATTAAAGGGAGATTGGTCCAAGAAATTGTTTCACAACTACGCCGAAAAAATGCCCATCATCGACTACCACTGCCATCTGATTCCCAAAGAGATATATGAGAACAAGCAGTATGACAATCTGACGCAGGTATGGCTCTACGACAATGGATTCGGCGATCACTACAAATGGAGACTTCTCCGTGCCAATGGGACAGAGGAAACATATATCACCGGAGACGGGGAGGCGTATGAGAAATATCTGGAATTTGTGAAAGCCGTAGGGAAGGCCGTGGGAAATCCCATCTATGAGTGGAGTCACTTGGAACTGAGAAGATACTTCGGTATCGACCTTACCATCAACCTGAAAAATGCAAGGGCTATCTGGGATCAGGCCAACGCCCTCCTAAAGACCCAGGACTTCCGCGCAAAATCCCTGATAAGAAGAATGCAAGTCAAGGTGGTCTGCACAACCGATGACCCGGTCAGCGATCTAAGATACCACAAATTACTAAGGGCAGAAGAACAAGAAAATGGATTCCGAGTTCTACCTACTTTTCGGCCTGACGGACTTCTGGATATCGGTACTCCCGATTTTGTACCCTATATCCAGAAGTTGGAAGACCTCTGCGGCACAGAGATTCACTCCTTTCCCGATCTGGAGAGGGCTGTGGAAGAGAGAGTGCGGTACTTCCATGAGGTGGGGGGCAGGCTGGCAGACCACAGCCTAAATACCTTCACCTACGTTCCCGCCACAGAACAAGAAATCTCAGAACTTCTGGCCAGGAGGCTGAGCGGACGCCACCTCTCCCAGGAAGAGAACTGCGCCTACCAGACTGCAATCCAACTCACTTTGATGAGACTCTATGTGAAGTATAACTGGACATTGCAGCTTCACATGAACTGCTTCCGGGACGGCAGCGACATAAACCTAAAAGCCATCGGCCTAAACTCAGGTTTTGACTCCGTGGGAGACCAAAGCGATCTGGGCCGGCAACTTCTAAACCTCTTTAACGAGGCCGAGAAACGCCAGACCATCCCCAAAATGATCCTGTACTCACTGAATGAGAACGATATGCCTGTGCTGGCCACACTGATGGGCTCTTTCCAGGGAATGACCAAACAGAGGATCCATCTGGGCTGCGCCTGGTGGTTCAACGATACCTACAATGGCATGAAAAACCAATTGACCATGTACGCCTCCCAAAGTCTTCTGGGAAATTTCGTAGGAATGTTGACCGACTCCAGAAGTTTTCTCAGCTATCCCCGGCACGAGTATTTCCGGCGCATACTTTGCACGCTCTTGGGAGAGTGGATAGAGGACGGCCGGCTTCCCGAGGACGAGGAATATCTGGGACAGATTGTGGAAGATATCTGCTATCACAACGCATATGAATACTTCCATTTCTTTGACAAAGAGACCGACTAGGATCCCCAGCACCATTCGGGAAAATACTGTCTATCGGGAAAAGGAGAATCAGGAAATGAACAAAATATTGGAACAATTAAAAGAATATGGCGTCGTGCCAGTGGTGGTGTTAGATAACGTGAAGGATGCCCTCCCACTGGGGAAAGCCCTCTGTGACGGGGGACTGCCCTGCGCCGAGGTTACTTTTCGCACAGATGCTGCTGAGGAATCCATCCGTCAGATGGCAGAGAACTTCCCCGGCATGTTAGTGGGCGCCGGGACGATACTGACCATCGGACAAGTGGACCGGGCTGTGGCAGCCGGAGCCCAATTCATTGTCTCCCCGGGATTCGATGAGGAAATTGTGGACTACTGCCTCGAGCAAAATATTCCTGTCCTCCCAGGCTGCGTCACCCCCTCGGAGGTGGCAAAGGCAGTGAAACGTGGCCTAGAGGTGGTGAAATTCTTTCCAGCCGAGGCCTCCGGCGGTCTCTCCATGATCAAAGCCCTGTCCGGCCCCTACGGTATGGTCAAATTCATGCCCACAGGCGGCATAAGCCCGCACAATTTAAGAGACTATCTGGAATGCCCGGCCGTCTTCGCCTGCGGGGGGAGCTGGATGGTAAAGGACTCCCTGATCCGGTCTGGAGAATTTGACAAGGTCAAAAAGCTCACAGAAGACGCCGTGAAGCTGGCAAGGGAAATTCAAAAATAGGAGGGATTTCGATGAACGCTCAGAAAACATATGATCTTCTCACCCTGGGGGAACCCCTTCTCAGATTTTCCCCACCCGCCAACGAACGTATGACAAGGACCAGTAACTTTGAGGCAAGGGTAGGCGGCGCAGAGCTGAATGTGGCGGCAGGCGTCTCTCAGCTTGGGCTTCAGACGGGTATGATCGGCGCATTGCCAGACAACGATATCGGCCGTCTGATGCGCCGCGAGATACGCGCCCAGAAAATTTCCGACGCATACCTGATCCCAGACAGGACCGAAGACGCCAGAGCCGGTATCTACTTCTACGAAGGAGGAGCCAGCCCACGAAAACCCCGCATCGTCTACGACCGTAGAAACAGTTCTATGACGAAGATCTCCGCAGACAATTTCCCGGAGGAGATGTATTCTTCCACAAAATGTTTTCACACCTGCGGCATCACTCTGGCTTTAAATAAAAAAATACGGGATACGGCCATAGAGATGATCCAACGCTTCAAGGACGGCGGCGCCTGGATCTCCTTCGACGTGAATTTCAGGGGAAATCTCTGGAGCGGACAGGAAGCCCAGGAATGTATTGAGAAAATCCTCCCCTACGTGGACGTCTTCTTCTGCTCAGACAGCACCGCCAGGCTCACCTTCCAAAAGGAAGGCGCCAAGGAAGAAGTTATGAAAAGTTTTACCTCCGACTATCCGCTGTCCAAAGTGGTGGCCACAGACCGGACGGTGCACAGTCCGAGACGCCATGCTTTCGGTTCCATTTTGTATGATGCGAAGCAAGACCGCTTTTATCAGGAAAGACCTTATGACAATATTGAGGTTATAGACCGCATCGGCAGTGGGGACGCCTACATCGCAGGCGTCCTCTACGGACTTCTCACATCTCCCACAGACCCTTCCTACGCAGTATCTGTGGGTAATGCCTCGGCTGCCCTGAAAAATACCGTTCCAGGCGATTTTCCAGAGATGAACCTAGATGAGATTCAAGAACTGATAAAAGAACACAACAGCGATGGACCGGCGCTTGAGATGAAACGTTAAAAATAAAAGTTAAGGGACAAGACCATCGACAAAATGTGCAGTTTTGTCCCTTAAAACAAAGACTCTTTTCTTCTTCCTATCTCAATTATCCCAATCCCAGATGCTCTCCGCCTCCACATTTTTGGGACGCTTAATCACCAGCTCCGGACTCTTGGCGCTGACGCGGGTGTTGGCCGGGATAGATTCTGTGATAAAGGTATTACCGCCTATGGTACTGTTCTCACCGATCACAGTCTCCCCTCCCAGCACGGAGGAGTTTGAGTAGATGGTCACATTGTTCTCTATGGTGGGATGTCTCTTCACACCGGACAATTGATGCCCACTCCTGGTGGACAGAGCGCCCAGTGTCACTCCCTGGTACAGCTTAACATTATCACCGATCTGCGTGGTCTCTCCGATCACCACGCCGGTTCCATGGTCAATAAAGAAATACTCTCCTATGGTCGCCCCCGGATTGATGTCAATCCCGGTCTTATTGTGGGCGTATTCCGTCATAATGCGCGGGATATAGGGCACATTTTCCAGATACAGCTCATGGGCAATCCGATAGATATAGATGGCAAATAACCCCGGATAGCAGAAGATAATCTCCTCCTTGCTCTTTGCCGCCGGATCTCCGTCAAAGCCGGCTTGAACGTCCTTTAAGAGTTTCTGCTGCACCAGCGAAAGCCGTCCAAAAAAGCGTTCGCAGATCTCGCCGGAGCGTTCCTTGACCTGCGCGCGCTCCTCCTCGCCCTGGTACAACAAAGCCGTCTCCACCTGTTCCTTCAACTTATCATAAATTCTGTTTAGCCAGAAACCCGCATGGTAGTCTGGCTGCACTCTGGCAATACTGTCATCCCCAAAGTACCCAGGAAAGACAACCTGCTCCAACTCTTGGATAATCTCTATAATCACATCTCTATCTGGGAGGCACCGCTTCACATCCGAACTGCATTTGCACCTTCCCGACGGACTTAAAAATAAGTCGTCCTGCTCATAGATCTTCGTGATCTCTTGCACCGCTTTGAGTATCGTCTCTTTTTTCTTATCTCCCATGATTCTACTCCTTTCTCTCTATTCTCTGCTCAGCGCCAGGCTAAGCGTTCTTCTCACAAAAAGCTCTTCCCACCCTATAAGTGAAACTATTCACAAACTTTTCTATAGCATACCACATCTGGGGATGTCCTGTCACATTTTTTGCAAAAATATCAGAAATAATTGACAGAGTTTTGTCCGTTGGTTATAGTAAAAGAGAAATCACTTTTTGCACCCAAGTTGCAAAACAGATAACCGGTTGCCGGTATCAGAATCTCAAAGATATAGTCAAAGGAGGTACTCACTATGGATGACAAGAAAAAAGTAAACGTCGACGCTGCCACCCCTTCTGAACCCCAAGAGCCGGAGAAAAAGGAGCTCTCCCCCACCTGGGCTCAGGACAATATCCAGGACTTGGATGATTTTATCGAGTCCCAGGGGATATATCTTCGTCAGTAACCACTTGACCAAATGGTAAATTACAGATATAATAGGGATGTTGACCATGGAGAGTTGTCCGAGTGGTTTAAGGTGCGGCTCTCGAAAAGCCGTGACGGTTTGCCCCGTCCGAGGGTTCGAATCCCTTGCTCTCCGTCAAAGATCAATAGCGTATATATAGGTAAGACACCGCTGTCTTCCTACGTATACGCTATTTCTGTCTCATAAGTCTCCTCCTTCACAGAAAAACAATGGTATCCATTCGTCCTTCCATCTTCGATTTCTCCAACTGTAATACATACTTATACTTATCTCCCGCTTCTCAAACGGGAGTAAGACCAGTCAAAGATTTCGCTTTCTCAGAACATCAATATCCTGCACTCCAGAACAAAGTAACTCTGTGCGCTTTTCACAGTTTATGAACCCTACCCGTTCAGCAGAGTCGCTGATCTCGTTTTTCTGGACGCCCATATCCATCCCCTGCATATAGTAAGGGAGGTAGCCCATGACCATATCCCAGGGGGCCGTGTGATCCGCGGCGATGGCCTCGGAAATTACCAGCATAACCCCGCCGGGATTCAGCGCCTCATAGCATTTTTTGAGAAACTCATCCATGTGTCCGCGGGCAAAAAGCCCGATGGAAATGGCAAGTATCAAGTCATAGCCGCCGCCGATCTCGTCTGTGAGGAAATCTCTGTTTAAAATATGTACCTTGTGGGAGATCTCCATCTGCCTGGCAGATTCCATTATGACGTTTTGCGGCATCAGGTCGATAAAGGTACCTGTCCGGCCAGGGGCGTCCTTGACCACAGACATTCCCAGAAGTCCCGTGCCACAGCCCAAATCAAGAATGGACTTAATCTGCTCGTTCTCAGGCAGACTGCGAACAATCTTCAAGAGCTCTCGCTGACGGTAACCCTCCTGCGCCTGTCGCATAATCTCTCCCATAGCGGCAAAGTCAAGAGCCTGCTGGTTGGCCTGCTGCTGCATTGGCTGAGGGCCTTCCGTCACCAACTTGATTACGTCAAAAGGCATAGACCCCTCGTTCATAATATAATACTGGATAAAGCCGCCCAGGTACTCCGGCTTTCCCTTGACCAGATACTTCTCCGCCTCCTCGCTGTTGCGGAAGGACTCTCCCTCCTTTACGACAAAGCCGAGGGCTGTCAGCCCCTCCAAAAAATACTCGCTGTTGGTCTCATGCCAGCCCAGTCTGCCAGCCAGAGATTTTGCCGTTGTCTTCTCGCTCAAATGGGAGTAAATATCAAGTTGGAGCGATGCTGTCACCACCTTGGTATACAGCGGCAGAAAGCTCAGGCTGGCAAGCTGCTCAAATACAGGTTTTTGGTTCATATCAAAACTCCTTTCAAATTCAGTTAGAAAAGGCTAACTTTTTTATGTATCATAAGGCGACGATGATATCTCGCCGGATGACCGTTCACTATTTCAACGGGTCGTTTTTATCCAGAATATGTGGAGGCCAGTTGGCGGCTGGCTCACCCTTGCGCAAAAACTTAAAGTCACAGCAGTCATCTCCGTCAGCCAGAACCTTTTCCCTGCGCATCGCAAGCCCCATAGCGCCGTAGGTCACATAGTCCAGATTACACATATAGGGCATATACTCCTCGTATCCCCTCTCAACTGCAAAGTTGTACACCGGGCAGACAAGATTATGAAAGTTGACCGCATAAATGGAGTCAGGCTCCATGGTCTGAGTTTCAAAACTTCCGGGATATTTCGCCGCATTCGCCGCATTTTTTGCATCCTTTTTACGAAGCATCTTTGTGCCGCAGGCCTTCATCATACTTCCCGCAATTTTCCGTACAAACGCAGGTTTTTGCGTGTTAAATCGCTCATAACAGGTAGTGGTCAATCGTCCCCACTCGTCCGTGGATACCCCATAAGGCTTTGCGGCCAGCGCCAGTGCAATAAAAAAGTACACGCCCGTAAGGTTTCCCGTGCCGCTGACATCATCTCCTCCGATATAAGGGAAATTCTCCAGCATTTCCGTTTCATAGATCTTCCATATTTCCGCCTTCACCTGCTCATAAGGCTCCCCGAAAATCCTTTCAAGTTCTGGCTTGATAAACTTGAAATAATTGTCCATTTCACTTTCAAGTCGTTGTGTATTCTTTTTGTAGTATTCGTGCATTGTTTCACTTCACCTCCCGCATCAATGCCAGAATTCCAGCTTCATATACTTTCGCCACCTCTGCCATACAGCGGATAATTTTTTCCCGGTCGGTTTCCTCCAAGATGAGCCTCGCAAGTATGGAGAAGTAACCGTCCATCAAAAGCTCCATGGTATCCGTAGACAGCGGACGAATCGTCTGCTCAGAAGCCCCGGCTTCCGAAGCGCTCTGGGAAATATTGCTCTGATTGCGCTGCTGTAGGTTCCCAAAAAAGTTTTCATATTTTGTTCCTTGGGAGCAGGAAATAATCAGCCGCATCGCGTCACGATGCTCAAGCAGATAATCCACAATCTCAGGTATCCGGCTGATATATACGCCGCACATCCTGAATACCTTTTCACCTGGGGGAAAAGCATCCATATCCCTTGCCACAGATTCCAGTATATCCATCAACCCCTCGGCGGTTTCATCTGTGAGCGCGTAAAACAATTCCTCCTTGTTGGCAAAATAGCCATAAAACGCCCCTGTCGTCACACCTGCCTTCGCGGCGATCTTCCGCAGAGGCGCGCTCTTGAATGTATATTTGAGAAAACAGTCCTGGCCGCAGGCGAGGATGCGGTCTAAGGTGTTCTTACCGTCCATATTGTCCCCCTCTATAACTTAGTTATATAACTAAGTTATAGTTTACGCACATAAACATTGTTTGTCAAGATATCTTTGCGATAATTTGACAGGTCAGATAGTTCCTCGTGATTCCATCTTCCACTTCCAGTAAATTCACGTATCTATCTGTCTTAATTTAGCGTTCCTTCTATATTCCAACGGGTTCATCTGAAACTGTTTTCGAAACACCTCGGCAAATTTGCCTTGCTTTGTGTAACCTACTTGCGAGGCAACTTCAGATATGGGCAGTTTTGTCTCAATAAGTAGTTTTTCAGCCATGTTCATTCGTAGATCCCGCAGATAGTCAGAGACGTTTTTTTCATATACCCCGCGAAAGTAGTTTTTTAGGCTTGTCTCGCTGACGCCAAATTGACGGGCGATCTGCTTCATCGGAATGTGTTGCTTTAGATCGGCTGTTAGTATCTGTTCCGCTTTTTTTGCAATCTCCACCTGTATGCTGGTATAAAATGCAACCGCTCTCTCAGGAGATACATTTCTTTCATCCAAAAGCCGATGGAGCAGATCCAAAACACAAAGTTTCATATGGAATGTGGACGGTGACTCATAGAGCCCCCATAAACATTCAAGTATTTTTTTCATTTTACTGCCTGATTCTGCAATATAAGTATCTTTCTTCTCAAAATAGATTTCCGGCAGCCGGGACAAATTCAGACTAAAGAGCTCCATTATATTTCGATTTGCTTCTGTGAAAAAATCCGGATCAAAGTATATAGTGATTCCGCGATAATATTTTGTGGGAAAATAAGATTCACTCTGCGAGTTTTGTCTGCTGATACAAAAATCATTTTCCTTAAGATAAATATAAGAGTTATCGTCTAAAAGCAACTCGATTCTTCCGCCAACGCAGTAATTAAACTGTACAGGATGAAACTCAGCGTTTTCTGCAATTTCTCCCGGCAGTAACCGGGCGTGGATGTCATAAAAAATCAGGTGCATATAGGGCAGGATATTATAAACACTTGTCCTGCTAATCCCTTCTGCTGAATTGACTGTAAATGATACGCTATCCGGCCCTTTTTGTATTTTCACATCAAAGGTGGCCAAGTAGTTTTCCAGCATTTGATTAAGAGCCTTTCCCAATTATACCGCCTCTTTTCTAGTTATTTTTCCTAAATATCATATGCATTACTATTATTATCTTGTTTTTCAATGTCTCTGTCAAGTTAAGAACTCGTTGCTATATGGGGCTAAACTGCTGAAACAGGGATAGAATCAAATCAAATCTCTATGCTATACTGCATTGTAGTTAGCGACTTCTAACCCAAAGATGTATAGGAGGATTCAAAAATGAATAACAAATTGCAAAGTAAGGACTTGATCAATATTGGTATCTTTGCCGCCATCTATTTCGCAGTAGTTTTTGCTGTATCTATGCTGGGAGTTATCCCCATCTTCATTCCTCTGCTGGACATGCTGGTTCCTCTGATTGGGGGTATTCCCATGATGTTGTACTTCTCTAAGATCAAGAAGTTTGGCATGCTTACGATTTCCGGTTTACTGGAGGGTATTTTAATGCTCTTAACTAGAATGGGGTATTGGTGTATTCTCACCGGAACTGTTTTTGGCTTGATTGCAGATCTCATGCTGAAGCATTCCGGGTATAAGAGCACAAAAATGGAAATCTTAGCGCACGGCGTCTTCTCCATCTGGGTGTTTGGCGCATTTATCCCAATCGTCATAACCCGTGACAACTACTATGAAAAGTTGATTCCTACTTTTGGGCAGGAATATGCCGATACCCTTATGGGATATATACCGGATTGGATTTTGCCTGTTATGGCTATGGCGGCATTTGTCGCTGGTATCATCGGAGCGTGGATTGGCCGCAAAATCTTCAAAAAACACTTTGAACGGGCGGGGATCGTGTGATGGTTTCTGAGATCCTTGCAAGCCAAAAACAGAATACGGGACTCCCTTTTGATCCACGGACAAAACTGGGCGTTCTGATTACATTGGTACTACTGATCTTAGGCGGTTCCTTTCAAACGGAAATGTTTTACATACCGGCGATTGCTCCTCTCATCATGCTACTGCTGTCTAAAATGTGGGGAGGTACAACTGCCTACTTTGTTATTTACGGAGCGTCTATTTTCCTGCAAGAGTTTTGGCTGGCCAGTATTCCAGGCGTTGCAAGGTATCCTGTGATGATTGTTGTGGGCCTGTTTCTTTATTCTTGTCCAAGTGTTGCAATGGCCTATTATATCATTACTACCACTACGGTCAGTGAGCTTGTCGCGGGGATGGAGCGTCTGCATATACCAAGGCAAATCACGGTTCCCATGGCGGTGATGTTTCGATTCTTTCCCACTGTGATGGAGGAATGGCGCGCCATTGGAGACGCAATGAAAATGAGAGGGATTCGTCTACGCGGTGGAAAGGCCAGCTCCATACTGGAATACCGGCTTGTCCCCATGCTGATGTGCAGCGTTAAGATTGGTGAGGAACTTTCCGCTGCCTCGCTAACCCGTGGTTTGGGCGGCCCTGTGAAACGTACAAATATCTGTGACATCGGAATTCGTGGGCAGGATATTCTTATGCTTCTGCTGTGTCTTGCAGGATTGATGGTGCAGATCATCTTATGGATAGAGAGGTGAGCCGATGATCGAATGTAAAAATGTCTGTTTTTCTTACCGTTCCAACAGGGAAAGCACAGATATTTCGCAAAATGACGGTACTCTGAAGAACATTTCCTGCTCCATTGAGGACGGTTCCTTTGTTTTGCTTTGCGGCGCTTCCGGCTGTGGGAAGACAACATTGACAAGATTGTTCAACGGGCTTATCCCTCATTACTACGAAGGGGATCTCTCGGGACAAGTGCTGTTGGATGGGAAAGAGTACAAAGACCTCTCCCTATTTGAAATATCGGAAAAAGTCGGCTCTGTGTTTCAAAATCCACGCAGCCAGTTTTTCAATGTGGACACCACGTCTGAGCTTGCCTTTGGTCCGGAAAATCACGGCTTACCAGCGCAGGATATTCGAAACCGGGTAGGACAGGTAGCAGAACAGCTAAACCTCAATGGGCTACTGGATCGGAGTATCTTCTCCCTGTCTGGAGGAGAAAAACAAAAAATTGCCTGCGGTTCTGCTGCGGCTATCCAACCGGATATTTTTGTGTTTGACGAGCCATCTTCCAATTTAGACGCCCACGCCATCGATGACCTTCGAAAACTACTGGAAATCTTAAAAGCAGAGGGCAAGACAGTCATCATCGCGGAACACAGGCTCTACTATCTCTACGATCTGGCAGACCGCGTCCTCTACCTAAAGGACGGAGAGATTGCAGGAGATTATACTGGCAAAGCGTTTTCGCTCCTTGCAAAATCCAGGCAGGAACAGATGGGGCTTCGCCCCTTAACCCTTTCCAGCCTGCGGCAGATTACCCATGAAAAAAGAACAGCTACCGGTGTCGCGTGGGAAATAAAGAATTTTCATTTTTCCTATCGGGGTAACCGGGAAGAAACTCTCTGTCTAGATAAGGCAGACTTGCTTCCCGGCTGTGTTACAGCGGTGATCGGCCACAATGGAGCTGGAAAGACGACCTTTTCCCGGTGCCTCTGCGGTTTGGAGAAACGGTGCGGCGGCAGTTTGCAGCAGGAAACGCAACCATACGGGGGCAGGCAACGAATGAAGCTGTGCTACATGGTTATGCAGGATGTAAATCATCAACTTTTTACAGAAAGCGTCAGAGAAGAAGTTCTCATCAGTATGTCGCAGGGCGATGAAAAACGGCTTGATTCCATTTTGAACAAGATGGATTTGCTTAAGTTCAAAGAATGCCATCCCATGGGGCTCTCCGGCGGACAGAAACAGCGGGTGGCGATCGCTTCTGCGATTGCTTCAGAACGACCTATCATTCTCTTTGACGAACCCACCAGCGGGCTTGATCTAGACCATATGAGACAGGTAGCACAGGCCATCAATCAGTTGGCCGCCTCCGGCAAGACGATTGTAATCATCGCCCACGACCCGGAGTTCATTCTACGTTGCTGTGATCAGGTTCTTCATATTGAGAACGGACGCATAGCAGAGAACTATGCGCTGGAGACAAATGCAGATCGAGACCGGCTGCTACGCTTTTTCCTCGGAGAGAGTAAGGAGGTGCAAAAACCTGTGGAAAAGCAAAAGAAAAAATCTCCCCTTGCCACGCTTTGGGATTGGGGAAAAATTCATCACAACAAGTTTATTTTTAGTATCATTCTGGCAATTTTCGGTGTGGCCTGCCAGATGGTGCCCTATTTCTGTGTCGTTCATATCATTGCAAAAATGTTTGCAGGAGAAATCACATTTTCTGCCTATCTGCCCGTTTGCCTTGTAGCTTTGGCAGGATATTGTGGGAAGATTCTTTTTTCAAATTTATCTACTGTGCTTTCCCATAACGCGGCGTATAGTACGCTGCGGGATCTGCGGAAACGCGTTGTAGACAAACTCACGAAGGTTCCAATGGGAACGATTTTGGATACGCCTTCCGGGCATTACAAAAGCATTATCGTTGACCGGATTGAGAGTATGGAGGTTCCTCTCGCCCACCTTCTCCCGGAAATGACCTCGAATATGCTAGTGCCACTGTTCATCATTGTATATCTGTTCGTTTTGGACTGGCGGATGGCGCTCCTCTCGTTGGCAACTCTGCTTATTGGACTGATTATTATGTCTTTTGGTATGCGAGACTATGCCACAGAGGGCGCAGGTGCAATGGCCGCCAACAAGAAAATGACCGACGCCGTGGTTGAGTATATCGGTGGCATTGAAGTGGTCAAAGCGTTCAGTCAATCGGCTGGCTCCTACGAAAAATATGCGGACGCTGTCCGGAACAATGCGGATTACTATATAAAATGGATGGCAAACAGCCAGAAAACCATGTGTTCCTATAATGCAGTGATCCCGTCCGTACTCCTCAGCGTTTTACCGGGCGGTATGGTCCTATGGCTTTCCGGCAGCCTGGAGACTATGACCTTTATGGCGGCGGTTATTTTCTCACTGGGTCTAGTGGGGCCAATCATGGAAGCATTTTCATTTACCGGCTCCTTAGCTATGCTGGGAAAAAATACAGAGGAAATCGACCGTATCTTAAAGGCCGAGGAACTATGCCATGCCGACAAACCTATTGTACTTGACAATTTGGAAATCCATCTAAAGGATGTATCCTTCTCTTACAAGGCGAGTGAACGCGAAGCGGACAGAGAGAGTGGTCTGGGCTATGATAAGCAGCAGGAAGTTTTGCACAAAATCAACCTTTCTATCAGGCCTGGAACCATGACTGCTTTTGTTGGGCCATCTGGTTCCGGCAAATCTACGATTGCAAAATTGATCGCAGGTTATTGGGATGTAACAAACGGCAGTATTTCTTTGGGAAATCATAATTTAACGGAGATCCCTTTATCGCAGCTTACCGCACAGATTTCCTATGTGTCTCAGGATAACTATCTGTTCAACCGCAGTATCCGCGAAAATATCCGTATGGGAAAACCCGGCGCGTCTGATGAAGAAGTAGAACAAGCAGCAATCCAAAGCGGTTGTGACGGCTTCATTCGTGGGTTGGATCGAGGATATGAGACGGTTGTCGGTAACAGCGGTTCGCAACTTTCTGGCGGAGAACGCCAGCGGATCGCGATTGCCCGCGCCGTGTTGAAAGACGCTCCTATCATTATTTTAGACGAGGCAACCGCTTTCATTGATCCTGAGAATGAGGCGGTAGTCCAAAAAGCGATTTCTGCATTAACCGCCGGCCCTCCTTCGGGTATACCTTTATGCCACTCGGAGGGCCAGAAGAAAACGTTGCTTGTGATTGCCCACCGACTTTCTACGATCACAGAGGCAGACAACATTGTGGTAGTCAATGCAGGAAATATTGAGGCACAAGGCACTCATGAACAGTTACTGACTCATTGCCCGCTTTACCGCGATATGTGGCAGGCTCACATCGGTGCCAGAGACGAGGCATAAGGAGGTGTATCCATGCTCGGCACATTAAAGAAAATATTTATATTTGCAGGAAAGCGAAAAGGGCTTTTAAAAAAATCATTGTTCTTTTCCTTGCTCAACGGAATTTTTGCATCCTTTCAATTTGGCGCGCTCTACTTCATTGTAGACGCTCTAGCTTCTGATAGCCGAGGCCTTGCCTCCGTATGGTTGTCCTTTGGCATGATGGCACTTTCCATCGCCGGACGAATTTTCTCCTCGTTCTTTTCTATGAATGAACAGACGGTGGTGGGATATGGCATGGTGGCCGATAAGCGTATTTCCATCGGCGACCGCTTGCGCTATATCCCGATGGGATATTTCAATAAGAATAACATCGGTTCTATCGCCGGTATTGTTACCACCACGTTGGGGGATGTGGAAAGTGCGGCTCCTGTTGCACTTGTCAATATGATCGGAGGCTTTTTCAATTCCATTGTATTGATTTTGTTCCTGCTATTCTTTAATTGGCAGATTGGTCTTGTAGCCGTTGCAAGTGTGCTGGTCTATTTGCTGGTGACAGAAGCGGCTACTCGGAAGTCCACTTCTACCGCTGAAAAAAGGCAGCGTGCCCAGCGGGGATTAGTTGAGGCTATTTTGGAATACATACAGGGCATGGGTGTGGTAAAATCCTTTGGTTTTGAAAAGGACAGCTCCAAATCGATTGCTGCTGCGATTCAGGATAGCAATAAAGGAAATTTGAAACTCGTTTATGCAGTCGCTCCATATATTGCTTTGCAGCAATTAGTGGCACGGATATTTAGCGTAATTCTGTTACTATTGACTCTTTACCTCTACACCACGGGAGCTTTTTCTTTCGCACATGGTGTTCTCTTTGTGGTACTCTCCTTTATGGTGTTCAACACTTTGGAAAGTGCGGGCAGCCAGATTACTATGCTGCAAATGCTGGCTTCTTCCATTGATACTGCCAATTCTGTGGATGATACGCCAGTCATGGATGAGAATGGAGCGAAAATCACGCCAAAGAAAACAGATATTGTATTTGATTGCGTAGACTTTTCCTACTCTACGCGAAAGATTTTAGACCGTGTGAGCCTTACTATTCCCGAAAAGACCACAACAGCGATTGTCGGGCCATCCGGCTCTGGCAAAACGACTATGTGTAATTTAATAGCCCGTTTTTGGGATGTGAACGCCGGAAAAATTACCATTGGAGGCACAGATGTACGAGATTTCACACTGGACAGTCTGATGAAGAACATCTCAATGGTATTCCAAAACGTGTACCTCTTTGCCGATACGATTGAGAACAACATTAAGTTTGGCTGCCCAGACGCCCCCCATGAACAAGTGATAGAGGCGGCAAAAAAAGCTTGCTGCCATGACTTTATTTCCGCTCTGCCAGATGGCTATAATACCGTGATTGGCGAAGGTGGCGGTACTTTGTCCGGCGGTGAGAAGCAGCGTATTTCCATTGCTCGCGCCATGCTGAAAAATGCACCCATCATCATTCTGGACGAGGCTACAAGCAGCGTTGATCCAGAGAATGAGGAGGAATTGCAGCGGGCCATAGAGACGTTAACTCATGACAAGACCATCCTTATGATCGCTCATCGACTCAAGACTGTCCGCAATGCCAATCAAATCCTCGTTCTGAACAATGCTCACATCGTCCAGCGTGGTACTCATGCAGAGCTGATCCGGCAAAAGGGACTGTATGCTGATTTTGTAGCTGCAAGACAGAGAGCCATTGGGTGGAAATTGACACAATAAAATTGTGCTGTAAAGACCTAACGGACATTGATTCATGTCCGGAAGCAGATATTCGCAATCCGCTTTGCTACTTGCCTTAGACGAATCGGAACCGGCATGATCTACACGCCGGTTCCTACACCTAATCTTTTTACTCTCTTATCGGACATTACCTAATCCGAAGGGGGCGAATCCAAAACGATTGTTCAGCCGCTCGGTCTCATCGCTGATTCACCGGCACTCTCACCGGCACCGGCTTCTTGATCAAACCTGGGAACCACCGATTGATCGCCTCCCGTAATTTTCTCCCTGTGTCACTGTCATTCATCATTATATAAATATAAGTTGCAATCATGTTCTTATCCTCCTAAGTATACAATCTCCTTGTCACTGACTGTATCTTAGCAGATTATTTGTGATTTGTCTGTGATTTTATCACATTTTCCCAATATTTTATAGTTATTTTATTTTCACACCAGAAAATTAACACGATCAGGCACCGTTTTCCCTTGACCTGTGCAAAGAGCCGTCCACCCGCCTTCACGAGGCTGGGCTGGACGGCTCTCCGACTGTAGGTTGAAATGCTGACTGGGAAAATCCCACTCATCAGGTGACTCACATAGTTAAAAATATCTGGATCAAGAATTTACCACGTTCACGGCCTCTCCCTTGAGGAATCCTTCCAGATTGCCCACTGCAATATCCATCAGACGCTTTCTGGACTCTTTTGGCGCCCAGGAAATATGGGGTGTGATAACACAATTCTTGGCTTTGAGCAGAGGGTTATCCCCTCTGATGGGCTCTGTGGATACTACGTCCAGCCCGGCGGCCGCCACCTTCCCACTGTTCAACGCATCTGCCAGATCCTGCTCCACGATCAAAGGTCCTCTGGAGTTATTCAAGATAATCACTCCATCCTTCATCTTAGCAATGCTCTCGCTATTGATCAGACCCTCTGTCTCTGGAAACAGTGGACAGTGTAACGCGATTACATCAGACTGGGTCAAGACCTCCTCCAGCGTGGCGTAGTGACAAGCCTCATTCTCCAACTCTGGATTCCGGTAGGCGTCATAAGCCAGAACTCTCATTCCCAGCGCCTGGGCAATCCTCCCGGTGGCCTGGCCGATTCTTCCATATCCAATGATACCCATAGTCTTTCCATCCAGCTCCACCAGCGGGTAATCCCAAAAGCACCAGTCTGCGTTGTGTTCCCATTTCCCCCCGTGTACAGCCTCACTGTGGTGCCCCACATGGTGACAGATCTCCAACAAAAGCGCGATGGCGAACTGTCCCACAGAAGCCGTCCCGTAAGTGGGAATATTAGACACGGGAATCCCTCTCTCCCTGGCTGCATCCACATCCACCACATTGTATCCTGTGGCCAGCACGCCCACAAATTTTATATCTGGACAACGTTCAAAGACTTCCCGGGACATTGGTGTCTTATTGGTGTACACGATCTGGGCGTCTCCGATCCTGGAGATGATTTCCTCCACATCTGTCAGAGAAGTCCGGTCATATATGGTACACTCTCCCAACGCTTGCAAACCGTCCCAATCCAGATCTCCAGGATTCAAACAATATCCATCCAAAACTACGATCTTCATATTCTTCCTCCTTAGATCTGGGGGTTTTCAGGGTGGAGCATGGTGGCAATCACCTTGTCCAGAACCGCATCCTCCCAGATCTGCTTCCAATCCTCCCGCATAACTAGACGGTTACCCAGGCCAATCGCCACCTTGCAGGCGTCTGATACCGGCGGATTACCAGGAATATATCCCAAGAAATTCGCGGACAGATTATAGATATGACCCGTCAGAAATGAGACGGCCGCCTCCTTGGGGATTCCTCTTTTCACCGCTTCCTCCACAGTCTCTGCCATGGCATACAGGCAAGTGGCTCCCAGAAGTTCCACCAATGTCGGCTCCAGGAAAGCGATCTGCTCCGATGTCATCACATAGGCATGTTCCACAGGTGCGTACATCTGTCTTGCAACTTCCACACACTGGTCAAACCGGCAGTCCTCCCCTTGAATCTTAGACATCACAATATCCTGTCTTCCGCCACAGCCGCCAAAACGGTCCTGACGTGCCTCGTAGGTATCCTGATCCAGAAAATAGGATGGATGGCAAGGATGGGCCACACCGAACGTGCAGTCCTCCCGGAGAGTCAATTCCCTGGCCACGGCGGCGGCCGGGTCTAAGATAAGGAACCCGGTGCCCGGTCTCAGTTGTGGGACATAGATTGCCGATAATTTTCCAATCAGCGTGTCTGGAACTGCGAACACCACCACGTCTGACCTCTCCAATGCCTCCTCCACAGGCGTCGGCTGGAAACCACGGTCTTTGATACTTTGAATCCCTGCTTCGGACGCCTCCACCAAAAGCAGCTCAAACTCTTCCGGCTTTTTCGCCAGGTTATTGCTTGTCCGGGTGCCCATCTTTCCGCCGGCCCCTATGACACTTACTACTATCTTTTCCATTTAATTTTCCTCACTTTATCAGATTATTCTTCACAACGTCCGCGATATTCTCTGCTGAGAATCCATAGTGATCGGCCAAAATACCCGCCATCCCCGACTCTCCGAAAGTGGTGAGTCCAATCCTCTTTACAGGCTTTGGATCATTCTCCACAGACAGCTTACTGATATATGCTCCCAGTCCCCCATGAATGTTGTGGTCTTCCACCGTAACAATCTTCCTCGCCTTCTTCATAGCCTCCAACACCTTAGACGGATCTTTTGCATTGATAATGTTCACATCACCCACTGTGACGTTCACCCCTCTCTCTTTGAGAATGTCGGCTGCCCTCAGAACCCGGTCTAACACAAATCCACTGGAGAGAAGCAACGTATCGTCACCGTATTCTCTTAAGATACGGATTCCATCCATGGCAAAGGGCACGTCTCTATCGTAAACATCACTCTCACGGCCACTTCCGGCTCTGACATACACTGGCCCTGGAATCTCAGCCGCCGCCTTCACCGCATGGTAAGTCTGAGGGCCGTCAGCCGGGGTGAGAACCGTGAAGTTGGGAATGTTGGAGAGAATGCCAATGTCCTCATAGAACTGATGAGTAACTCCCTCCCGCTCTCCTCCCAAAAGCCCAGAGTTGATTCCCACAAATTTCACATTCAGGTTGGGATACGCCACGAAAGTCCGCATCTGCTCGCAAGCCCTCATGGTCATAAACCCTGCGTAAGTTCCCACAAACGGAGTCAAGCCACAGGCGGCCAGACCCGCCGCCACATCCACGGCCGACTGTTCTGCGATCCCCACCTCAACGTACTGATCCGGATATCGGTCTGCAAACTCCGTGGCACGCATTGCCTTTAAAGAATCTGGGGAGACAAACATAATTTTGTCATCTGTCTTGGCCATATCTATGATTGCATGGGCAAAAGCCTCTCTCGTTCCTTTAAAATCTGCCATTATCTCACACCTCCCAATTCTTTTACTGCGATCTCATACTGCTCTTGTGTAGGTACTCCCTTATGCCAGGAGTTGTCATTCTCCATATAGGACAATCCCTTTCCCTTGACACAGTCACAGACGATGGCATGAGGTCTTCCCTTTGTAGCCTTGGCCTTATCGATGGCCGCCTTGATGGCGTCGATATCATGACCGTCGATCTCCTGGGTATCCCACTGAAATGCCTCGAACCGTTCTCTCAGATTGTTGGACCCGATGGTCTCCTCCACCGTCCCTCCGCTCTGCCATCCATTCTTGTCCAAAAATACGATCAAATTATCCAGTTTATGCCCGGCCGCCGCATTCACTCCCTCCCAGCACACGCCTTCCTGGAGTTCGCCGTCTCCCACGATGCAATACACTGTGTAGTCCTTTTTGCGGTACTTACCGGCGATGGCCATTCCACTGGCAATTGCAATTCCGTTTCCCAAGGAACCGGACGTCATATCCACCCCTCTGGTCTTATTCATAACTGGATGCCCCTGGAAGGTACTGCCCAGCGCACGCAACTTGAAATCTTTCACAGGCTCTTTGAAATACCCTCTCTCTGACAGAGCCGCATAATAGATAGGACAAGAATGCCCCTTGGAGAGAATAAAGCGGTCTCTGTCCTCCCAGTTGGGATCCTCTGGCCGTACATTCATTTTGTCAAAGTATAATGTAGTCACAATGTCCGCGATGGACAGAGCGGGACCTGGGTGTCCGTCTTTTCCCCTGTACACCATATCCACTGCCAGAAATCTAAGGTGTTGCGCTATTTTTTTTAACTCCTCCGTATTCATAAGATGCCTCCTGATGTTTTTTTCAAATGGATTAATTATACACGTGTGTTCAATGTTTTTGTATTTCATTAAACATCTGATGTTTTATGTATAACATATTTTCTTTTGATTGTCAATTGGTTTTCGCAATTTAAAATGTTTTTTTGATCTAAGAGCTGCCATCTCTTGGCTTCAAAGAACGATTTGCTGTGATAGGTCCTTCCTCTCTCAGCTTGTACCGTTTGACGTTTTTTCCTGAAATCGTTATAATACTACACATGAATTTACAAAATTTTCCAAGAGAGGTATCTTATGGGTAATCTTTTTACTGCCACCAAGCGTGAATCCGCCGTGGACATTGTAATCAATCGGGTAAAACAACTTCTGACAGACCGCCTTCTTCTTCCAGGCGATAAGCTTCCCAGCGAGCTGGAGATAGCAGAAGGGCTGGGAGTCAGCCGTGGCTCTGTCCGGGAGGCCATGAAAATTTTATCTGCCTTCGGACTTGTGGATATCAGAGTGGGCAATGGAACCTACGTGTGCAAGTCGCCTGGCTCCGGACTTATGGACTCCCTTCTGTTCTCCTTCTTCATCGCCAATCCAGACATTGAAAGTTTATACGAATTCCGCCAGATTTTTGAGGTCAACGTGCTAGAGCTGATCTTAGACCACCACCAAGAGAATTACCAAGTCCGCCGAAAACTTCAGGATAATCTGGATCAGCTCCAGGAATTTCTGGACTCAGGCGCTTCCCAGGACCAGATTCTAAAAAACGATATCGCATTCCACCGCCTTCTGGGAGAGGCCTCTTGCAATCCTATGGTAGAACAAATCTATAATTTCATCATGGACTCCCTCCGGGCTTCCATCGCCAACACACACAAAAACCAGCGAGGAGAATATGTACAGCAGACCCACAAGAAAATCCATCAAATTATCTGCGATCAAAATTACGACGCTATCAAACCTTGTATCAAAGAATCCATGGACATCTGGTACGATTTACAGGACATTTCCCACTAAAAAAGAATGCGCCGAACGCGGTCGCCTGCGACACTTTTCATCTTCGCGTGAGCGCGCATCATCACACGAAGTGTTTTTTTAGGTTATGGGAAAGTCCGAAGTACTTTCCCATAACCAAAAAAGTACCGGGCTCCCAGGGCAATCTGCCATCTGAGATCCCGGCATTTCCAGGCTAGACAGGCCGTTATCGCAGCCTTTGGGCACTGTGTCCGGGCAGGACACGTCACCCCATTCCCTATCTGTCCAGATCCAAAAGTCTTTTGATCTGCAGGAGAGACTGCCTCCAGTCCCGCTAGATATCCAGACCATACAATTCCACAGCATTTCTGTACAGAACTCTGTCCAGATCCTCCTGATTCTTGATCACAGAGCGGTACTTGGCCAGCTCCACAGGAATCTGGTAAATATTGTCTGAGGAGAACATAATCTTCGAGCATCCCACTCGTTTTACCATGTTCATCACCCCAATCACTCCCACCCAACTGGGTTCCAGGAATACATTCTCGTACTTCTCAGCCAGGTAGATCGCCTGTTGATTGTGCATCTCCGAGCCTGCATGGGCCAACACACAGGGGACGTCCGGGAAGCTCTCCAACGCTCTTTGCACACTGATGGGATCCGAGAAAGGAATCCCAGCCCCTGTGTGGACCATCAACGGCACTTTCAAATTACGGCACACCTCCCAGACATGCATGCAATCCTTGGAAGAGGGATGAGCCGCATGTCCAATGGGCGTGATCTTAATCCCCACGAAACCCAGCTCCTGGATACAGCGCCGAGCTTCCCTGTCGTAATCTTCCGGCCGAAAATGGGGATTGATGGACGCCATCCCCCAGAATTTCTTCTCCTTACTGTCCTGACAGAGGCGATAAATCCGGTCATGAATCGCCTGGTGATCCTCCATATAGATCCTGGGAAGGTAGGGCTGCACGATTGCCCCGTCCACCTGGTTCTCCCGGTACGCCGCGATCAATTCCTCCTCTGTCTGTTCCTCATCAAACACCACGTCCTCGCCTAAATGGGCGTGCAGATCAATAATCATCCTTCTCTACCTCCTCAAGCTGATTTTCTCTTAAACTTGGCTTTCTTCTCACCGGTATCTCTCCCCGTCCCAAGAAGTAAAACGACAATGATCAAGGCTCCCTTTGCAATATTCTGTGCTCCCACTGAGAAGCCCATAATCTGCATGGCCGTCACAATCAGGCCTAAGAACAGACAGCCTGCCAGGGTACCAGGTACATTGGCCTTACCGCCGGAGATCAAAGTGCCTCCCACCACAATGCTGGCCACCGTCTCCAGACTATAGTCGTCTCCCATTCCAAGGATTGCGCTTCCGACTCTGGCAGAGATCAACATTCCCGAGATGGCAGCCAAAATACTACTCAGAGCATAGGTGAGGATCTCCACACGGTTGACCTTGATACCGGCCAGCTTAGCTGCCTCCCGATTCTGCCCAATGGCCAACAGCGACTTGCCATAGGAAGTCCTTCGCAACAAGAACCAGAACAAAACAGCCAGCAAAATGACCAGATAGATCATCAACTGCACACCAAAGATCCGCGTCTTGATCAGTCCGCTCAGAACCGGCGCGATGGCAAAGATAGAAAAGTTTTTATTGATGAGCAATGCCGCCGTGGTCAAGATATAGTTCATGGCCATGGTGGCGATGATGGCCGGGATCTGCAGATAGATGACCATCAATCCATTTAACACGCCAATCAACGCCCCCAACAGTACGATCACCAGGATAGCTAAGGGTACATTCCGATTCTCTCCATTGATGATGCTCATGGACACAAAGGCCATCAAAGTCAGCACTCCCGGTATAGACAGGTCAATAGCCCCCCGTCCGGAGGTCACCACCAACATCTGTCCAAAAGAGAGAATAGCCAGAAAGGATGCAATGTACGCGTTGGAGAGAAAACTCTCTATATTCAACCGTCCTGATGAGATACCCATGATAAGCCAGAGGAGAAACGCCCCGATGGCCGCCCATATCCAAGTGTTTTCTCTTATGTATTTCCCTACTTTCTTACTCATTGCAGCTTCTCCTTTCTAACCAGCCTCATGGACAGGATTAAGATCAAGACAAGTCCCTGAATCGTAGCTGTGTAGTCTGTACTGACTTTCAAAAGTCCGAGAAGCACGCTGATCATAGTCAGAGAGATTCCCCCGAAGACTGTCCCGATATGGGTCACCACGCCTCCAGAGAAGTATCCTCCGCCGATGATTACCGCCGCCACTGTCAGCATAGTATAAGTAGCCGACGCATTCACATCTGAGGCCGCCGTGATAGAAGACTGTGCGATCCCCCCCATAGCGGCAAAAACTCCCGCAATCAGATACGTGATCCAGTACGCCTTCACCTTTGACCACCCACTGTTTCTCATAGCCGACTCGTTGTTACCAAATCCCCTGAGGACCGTCCCATATCTGGAACGGTATATGAGGAGAGCCGCCCCTATAAAGAGCAAAAGCCAGAGCAGGACTCCCTGGAGTACAGGATTGTTAAAATTAAACAAACCTACCATCCAATCTGGCACGTGCCCTCCAGGAATCTCCTGGAGCACATAGGCGATCCCCGTCCACACAAAGGACATGCCCAATGTGACAATAATAGGCGGAACCCCTCTCATACAAATCACAATGCCCATACAAGAGTACATGGCAATCAACCCTGCCAACGCCAATAGTCCCATCCCTGTATTCTGATCCAGAATGGTGGCGCAGATTACATTTACCAGTCCCATAAACGCACCCACACCCAGGTCGATATGCCCTAGCCCAATGATAAACGTCTGAGACAAAGCCGCGAAGATAAATGGCGCAAATCCCACCGCCAAAAGTTCGACTCCAAATTTAGTGAAAATGGAATGTGACATTCCACCACAGACCAGATACAGAGCCACCATCGCAATCAAGGAGAAGAGATACAATCTTGGCTTCTTTGCTTTCTTTGCCTCCAATTTCTCCTCTTTCGCATTACTCTTAAAAGCCAGCTTGAGCATGGAAGAATGCTCGAACTCTTCGCTGGAGAATTCCCCCGCGATTGTCCCGGCATTCATCACCATCAGACGGGTACAGTACTCCAACTCCGCATCGTCAGAAGTTCTCCAGATCACCAGTTTCCCATTTCGCGCCGTCTCCCGAAATACTTCATACAACTCCAGCTTCGTGCCAATATCCACACCTCTGGTGGGATCATCCAACAGGATGATATCCGCATCCAGCGCCAGAGCCCGGGCAATCAGCACTTTCTGCTGATTGCCACCGCTTAAACTGGTGATCAGATCCTCCGAGGAAGCGCATTTCGTCTTCAACCGCTGGTTCCAGGACGTCACCGTCTCTTCCACATTCCCCATAGAAATAGGTTTGAAAAGACCGGAATCTGATATCTTAGAGATCACAGTGTTGTCTGTGATAGACCACAGTGGAAAGATCCCCTCTTTTTTTCTGTCTCCGGCCACATAGGCCACCTTACCACGCACCTCCAGGCCGTCCCGCTTTTTCTTAGCCTGAAAGAAGATCTCTTGGAGAAGTTCCAACTGCCCGTTACCTTCCAATCCAGTCAGGGCAATGATTTCTCCACCGTACATGGACTTGGTGAGGTTCTTCAGATGTTTGGAAGAGTAGTTCACCATCTCCACCCCAACGTTGCGGTTCACCTCAGGAGCCGTGAAACTCTCTGCTTTTTTCTCAACGGCTCCGTCGCCCATCCGCTCCACAATATCATCCTCACTGGTCTCGCCAATATGACACTGGTATTTCTCCTGGCCGTTTTGCATGATGTAGATGTAATCGGCCAGGAACATAATCTCCTTCAGGCGGTGGGAAATATAGATATAGGCGATCCCCTGTTCCCGGGCGCTTTTCTTAATATAATCCTGTAACTGGCTGGTCTGCTCCGCTGGCAGAGAGGACGTGGGTTCATCCAGCACCATCATCCTCACATCCGGATCGCTGGTAGCCCGGGCGATCTCCACCATCTGCTGTTGCGCGATACTCAACGTGGCAAGACCGGCATCCACGTCGATGCCATGTCCTGGAAAGACATTGTCTAAGGCAGCCTGGGCCATTTCCTTCGCCTGTCTTCTCCACTTCATGTTTCCTCTGTCAAACCTTTGAAATTGTTCAATATAGAAGTTCTCGTAGACGGTCAAGTTTTTACACAGGGATAGTTCTTGGTGTACCACACGGATTCCCTTCGTCCGGGCAACTGCAGGCGTGTACTTACCCAGATGGATATTCTCCCCCTGAATGCAGATACTACCCTGGTCACTGGAAATCACTCCGGATAAAATCTTGGTCAGAGTACTCTTTCCAGCTCCATTTCCACCCACCAAGGCCAGAACTTCTCCCTTATACACACGGATACTCAAATCATTCACAGCAACCGTCGGCCCATAGACCTTCCGCAAATCTTTTGCCTCAAGAAAAATGTCTCTCAACTTCCGTCACCACCCTTTTTCACGTACATTCCCAGTACTCAATTTTCGTTCTCTTTCGCCGCGTCGATGATATTCTCCAGAACATACTCATTTGTAAAATCTGGTGAGACAAAAGTCCCGGCGCTCATGCCAGAATAGTCTTTTAGATTCTCTGTAGTGACATGGGGTACGCTCAGCATCATCTCCTCAGGTACTTCATAACCATTGAGGATGTCCAGCGCAGTCCAAAGCGCCGCCGCACCGCAGCCTGGCGTAGATCCCTGGCTCAACGTGTCATATCCATCCTGCTCCATCCACCAATTGATGAATTCTGCCGTGTTGTCACCGATGATAATCGGCATTTCTTTTCCTGACTGTTCAAAAGCGTTGACTGCGCCGATAGCATCGCCGCCGCAGTGTGTGATCACAGCGTCAACCTCCGGTAAGGAAGCCATCACTTTCGTCAACTCTTCCTGGGTCTTCGTGGCGCTGGCCTCCCCGATTACTTCCTGTGCAATCTCCAGATCCGGGTAAGACTTCAACGCTTCTGTGATTCCGGCATAGATCCCCTGATCAGGCGCCGCGCCGGACACTCCTCTGACAACCACCAGATTGCCCTTGCCGTCCAGTTTATCGGCCACAAAATCCACACTGTCCTTTCCAATCTGCTCCCAAGGATAATCCATCGTATAAACACCGTCCAGATCTACGATGGAATCAAAAGCTACCACAGTGATCCCTGCGTCCAGCGCCTTTTGGATCGTGCTGTTTAAGGCTGTGGGAGAGGCTGCGCAGATACAGATTGCATCCACACCATCCAAGATAAAACTGTTGATCTGAGCAATCTGAGAATTCACCGTGTTATCTCCATTTTGGACCTCATAATCTGAAATGTATCCTGCCTTCTTAGCCGCCTCAGCCGCATTGGTGAACGCATCCACCATCTGTTTTCTCCAGGTATTGCCAAAGTATGAATTCGACAGGCCAATGACGTAATCCCCTTTCTTCAGAACCGGATCGCCGGTGGCCTCCTCGTCGGAAGTCCCCTCCGCAGCCTGCGCCTGATCTGTGGAATCCTGCTCGCCCTTAGAGTCGCCGCCACATCCCATCAGTGTCCCGGACACCAAAGCGATACTCAACAAAATACCCAATACTTTTCTCTTCATTTTTTCCTCCTTCTGAACCCTGACAACTTTCTTTTGTATATAATTAATCATTTGATGTTTAATGTATAACATATTTCACTTTTACTGTCAATACTTTGACCAATTAATTTCTTGTCAAGGATATTTTTTTGTCTAAGATGTATAAAATCACAAATTTCGATTCGGTAATTTTCCATAGAGATAAATTTTCCAAAAACGTTTGACGTTTTATATTTAAACGTGATAAACTATAGTTGCCATTATTTTTATTTATTGATTATCTATAAGATTTAGGGGGTTTATTCTATGTCGAATCTGTTTGAAGGCCGCAATAAGAGAGAATCCGCCGTGGATATTGTGGTTAACAACATCAAACAATTGTTAATGGAACGTAAGCTAAAACCTGGCGACCGCCTGCCCAGTGAGCTGGAAATCTCAGAAGGACTATGCGTCAGCCGCGGTTCTGTCCGGGAGGCCATGAAGATATTATCTGCTTTTGGGCTGATTGATATACGTGTGGGAAATGGGACTTATGTCTGTGAATCCATCGGAAACGGGATCATGGACTCTTTTCTGTTTAGTTTCTTTTTGTCCAATCCAGATGTGGAAAATCTCTTTGAACTCCGCAGGCTCTTTGAGATCGATATCATGGAGTTGATCGACAAACATTATTCTGAGAATGAAGAAGAGCGGATCGCTCTGAGAAAAAATCTAAAAGAATTGGAATCTATCATTAAGAATGGGGCTTCTCCAAAAGAACTGGCTAAAAACGACATAGAATTTCATCAACTTTTCGGAAAAGCCACCCATAATATTTTAGTGGAACGCATCTATAATTTTATTATGGAATTTATGGAGGCCTCCATCATCGCCACACATGAACATCAACACGGCGAGGTGGTCTACGAGATCCACAGAGATATCGTGGACGTCATAGAGTCAAGGGATACCGGCAAAATGGACCAAGTCATCACCAACTCTGTGACTACTTGGTCCATTCTCCAAAATCCCTCTGAATAAAGCAAAACAGATATTCTCAATCCGCTTCACCACTTGCTCATAACCTTATTGCCACTCTCGTGGCATTTTGGCAGGAGTACAGGCTTCCGGCAAAACAGACAGGTCTCACTCCCGCTCAAGAAGCGAAAAACTTTCCTGATAAGATTTATATTTTCAATGCGGCAAACCGTCCTCACAACCCGGGCCCCTTTGCCGCAGACCCGTCCGTACTCTCCCACCAGCGCCGTATCTCATCCACAGCTTCCGAAATTTCCCGGTTCTCCACCTGGTAGTCGCTCCATCCCCGGTAGGCTTCAATTCGCTCACGGTAGATCTGTTCCACAGGCTTTGACTGCGAGATCGGCCGTCCGGCCAATGGCAGCTTTTCCAAATCCCGCCGCAGAAAGACAACCGGTCCGTTCTGCCGGAGCAACTCCCAGTTCTCAGGGCGCACCACCACGCCGCCTCCAGAGGCGATCACTTGTCCCTTCTCACGGGCAATTCTTCTCAGCACTCTGGTCTCTATGGCCCGAAAGCCCTCCTCCCCTTCTTCCCGAAAGATCACGGGGATCTCCCTCCCCATCTCTTTGACAATCTCCTGATCCACATCCACGAATCTCTTGCCCAGCTTTTCAGCCACCTTCTCACCCACTGTGGACTTTCCACAGCCTGGCATTCCAATCAGGCTAAGGTTGCTCACCTCCCGCCGAAGATCGGAGGCGATCTCCTCCACTTTCTCATCCGGTAGCATCTCGTTTAGAAAAATCTCACTGGATTTTTTCGCTTGCGCCACCAACATAGGAAGCCCATCGATGTGAGGGATTCCCAACCGCTCAGCCTCCAGCAGCAACTTCGTTTTCAATGGATTGTAGATAAGATCATAGACTGCCTGACAACTGGGAAATGAGTTTAATTCAATGGCCGCTGCTCCATTCATCGGGTACATTCCCAGGGGCGTGGTATTTACGATCACTTGAGCGTCCCCATGCCTGGATAGATTTTCATAGTTATCTTCTCCACGCCGGGATATGATCACGATCTTGCCGGCCTTCTCATCCTCCAAAGCCGCCCGCACTGCCGGAGCCACACCACCGTTCCCCAGAATCAAAACTTTCTTTCCTTGCAGCGAAACGCCTAACCTTTGAATCATATACCGAAATCCATAGTAATCCGTGTTGTCCCCGTACAGTTCCCCCCCACGGTTGGCAATCGTATTGATACTGCCTATTCTTCTGGCCAACTCTGACACCTGGTCACAGTAGTCAAAAACCTTCTTCTTATAGGGAATGGTCACATTCAAACCCTGGAATTTTCTTTCCTCTAGAAATTCTCCCACTTCCCCCGGCGTCTTCTCAATCAGATCATAGCTGTAGTCTGCCAGCCGACTGTGTATCTGGGGAGAAAAACTGTGTCCCAGCTTCTCCCCTAAAAGTCCATATTCCATCAGATAACCTCCGAATAACTTCCCAGATAGCGGAAGCTCTCACAAATATTGTCCATCTCACACACCGCCTGAATAAACTCTTCAGAGTAAATAGAGGTCTCCAGATCCACATAGAACATGAACTCGAAATCCCGGTCTGGGATGGGACGGCTCTCCAACTTGGTCAAATTGATTCCCAACACATAGAATCTGGACAGAATCTTGTACAGTCCTCCCGGTTGATGGCTGACGCTCATCATCATGCTGGTCTTATCCGACCCCGGATAAATCTCCAGGTTCTTGGAGATACAGATAAAACGTGTATAGTTATTCTCCTGATCCTGCACACATTTGTCCAATACTTTCAGATCGTAGAGCTCTGCACAACTTCTGGAAGACAGAGCCGCCACGTCCGTGCGGTCAGACTGGGCAACCATCTTAGCGGCCATCGCCGTATTCTCACAGACTGTCACCTTCACGTCGGGGAACTGTTTTAAATATTCTTCGCACTGATTTAGAGCCTGCTCATGGGAGAAGATTTCCTTGATATCCGACATCTGCGTCCCCGGCTTTGCCAAGAGATTGTGGTCAATCCGCAACCTCAGCCCACGCACGATATAGAATTTATACTTCGTCATCAGATCATAGATCCGGTTCACAGATCCTGCCGTGCTGTTCTCCACCGGCAAGATCCCATACCGGCACATGCCCCGGTCAACCGCCGCGAAGACGCCTTCAAAATCTGTGCAATACATAATATTCGCCTTGGTCTTAAAAATCTTATCCGCAGCAATCTGAGAGTAAGCCCCCTCCACGCCTTGACAAGCTACAAACGGATATTTGGGCAAGATCTTCTCTGTATTTTCAATGGCGTCCCCAATGATTTTCTCCCAATCACTGTGCACCCGGTTTAGTTTCTGCTGGTAAGCCTTGCTCAGGTCCATCATCACTCCCAGAAGGTTCCGATTGTAGTCCGCAAGCTCTGGCTGGGACAGGTCAGTAGCCATGGCCAGCTTCTGCCGTTCTCTGGATTCATCCAGAATTGGAATCTCTTTCTTTTTTTTGTAGTCTGCCAGCTCAGCGCAGGCCTTCATCCTCTTCTGAAACAGCTCCAGTATCTCCTTGTCTATCCCGTCTATCTCTTGTCTCAAATAATCCATGTTCTCTCTCCTTTTACTGTTCTAAGATCATATCATAAATAGTCGCCGCTGCAATGGCTTCCACACAGGGCACTGCCCGGGGTACGATACAGGGATCGTGTCTCCCCTTTACCACCAATTTTGTCTCTTCCATCTCCCTCATGCGGACACTATCTTGCACCTGTCCGATGGACGAGGTGGGCTTTACCGCCACCCGGAACACGATGGGCATCCCGGTGGAGATCCCTCCCAGGATACCGCCGTTGTGATTGGTAGTGGTCACGACCTTCCCTTCATCGATCCGGTAACTGTCATTGTTCTGGGATCCAGTCATATTCACACAGCCAAATCCGCTGCCAAACTCCAGCCCTTTCACAGCAGGTATCCCAAAGATGGCTGCCGCCAGACGATTCTCAACGCCATCAAACATGGGAGAACCCACTCCAGCCGGAACCCCAGTGATCACACACTCGATCACACCGCCTACAGAATCCAGATTTTCTTTGGCACGGGCAATCAACCTCTGCATCTGGACGCCCCTGTCGTCCTCCAACACGGGGAATTCCTTCTCCCCCACCTGGAGCAATTCTTCTTGGCACAGATCCGTCATATTCGCCGGACGATCCTGGACATGACCAATACGGTAGATATGAGCCGCCACATGGATTCCTCTCTCTCTGAGCGCCTGCATACAGATATTCCCGGCTACGCATAAAGGTGCGGTCAATCTGCCTGAGAAATGTCCTCCCCCGGCCACATCCTGAAATCCCTGGAATTTGACTTGGGCTGGGTAGTCCGCATGCCCCGGTCTCGGTATATTCTTCAGATTCTCATAGTCTGTGGACCGGGTGTCTTTATTGGGGATTACCGCGCAGAGCGGCGCGCCGCAGGTAACTCCGTCCACCAGCCCTGAGAGGAACTCTGGCTGATCCGCCTCTTTTCTCGTCGTGGAGTAGGCGTTCTGCCCTGGCGCCCGGCGCCCCATGAAATTCTTCAGCTCGTCCATGTCAATGGCAAGCCCTGCGGGCAGTCCATCCACTGTCACCCCAATCGCCTTAGAGTGGGACTGGCCAAACACTGCTATTTTAATATTTTTACCTATCATCGAAGCCATGATCTCGTATAACCACCTTTCCTCCCAGTTCTTGGAAATCTCTAAAAAATCCTGGATAGGATTTGTTCACTGCCTCCGCCCCGGTGATTCCCACCTGAGCCTTACAAATCCCGGACGCCACCGCCGCCATCATGGCGATTCTGTGATCTCCCGCCGCGTCCACACAACCACCGGATAGCTGAGCCTGTCCCAGGATCTCCAGCTCACTATCCTTCTCCCTCACCTGGGCGCCCAGATCACGTAATGTCCGGGATACCGTCCTAAGACGATCACTTTCTTTTAGGCGGAGCCGCCCAGCGTTGTAGATTCTGGTCTTTCCTTGCCCTGCTGCCGCAGCCGCCGCAAGAACCGGCACCAAATCCGGGATATCCCCGGCGTCAATCTCCACTCCTCTTAGACGGCCTGGACTGACGGTGACTTCTCTGTCTTTTACATTCACCTTCGCCCCCATCTCTCTGAGGATCTCCAAAATCTTTCTGTCCCCCTGTCCAGAATTCACATCCAGTCCAGATACCGTGATCCCACGGCCTCCCATCGCTCCTGCCGTCAGCCAAAAAGCTCCATTGGACCAGTCACCTTCCACCAGGCATTCTCTCCCAGCGGAAAATCTCTGTCCTCCCGGTATCTGGAAAAAACGCTCTCCTCTGATCACCGTAATCCCATATTCTCTCAATACCTGGCAGGTCATATCCACATACTGAGCCGACTCCAAACGGGAAGTCAACCGGATCTCACTGTCCCCCTTCAAAAGAGGTAATGCAAACAGTAGGCCTGTAATATACTGAGACGAGATATTTCCGGGGATCTCATAGACACCGGCTTGCAATTGTCCCTGGCAGCGCAGGGGAACCTGTCCTTGGGGAGATAATTTACACCCATGTCTCACCAACTCCTCGTACAAAGGCGACAAAGGCCTGTGGGGCAACCGCCCCTCCGCATAGAACGCGCTTTCCATTCCCAGAGCGGCTGCCACAGGAAGGAGAAAACGCAGGGTGGACCCGCTCTCCTTGCAAAGTAGCTTCACCTTCCTATGCCTGGCTTCCTGCCAGCCAGGAGAGACGAGTATTCTCTTTTCCTTCCTATTAATAGTAGCTCCCATGGCCTTCAGGCAATCCATCGTCGCCTGAATGTCCTCGGACATCTCGCCGCAGACAATCTCCGAGGGACTGTCCGCAAGAGCTGCCGCCATCAGATAACGGTGCGCCATAGATTTGGACGGAATTGCCCCGACTCTCCCCTGCAGCGGTATATTTTCAATAAATACGTCCATCCCGACCTCCTGTCAAATTCCACACTCTCTTGTTCACCTCTCACCAGTTCTTTACCGTCTCCCGGACTCTCTGTTCCATCTCCTGAATAGACATCTTCCTGGCAAAGCACGCTCCAATCTGACGGAGCAGGATGAAAGAGACACTGTCCCCGCTGCGCTTCTTGTCTGTCAGCATAGGGCCAATGAGCTGCTGGGCTGTGTAGGTTGTCTCTGTTGGCAATCCGTAGCGCTCTAACATCTCGGTCATCTCACTCTGACAACCATATTCACACGCTCCCAGACTCACAGACATCTCAGTGGCCAATGCCATTCCCATTGCAACTGCCCGCCCATGGCTGATCTGATATCCACTGTTGCGCTCAATGGCATGGCCAATAGTATGGCCAAAATTCAGGTACTGTCGCACTCCCAAGTCGTACTCATCCTTCTCCACAATATCTCTCTTGATGGAGACACAGCGGGCCACGATCTCCTCGATCTGTGGCCATATGGGTTTTTTTAATTTCTCCCACAGATCTCTATCTGCGATAGCGCCGTACTTGATAACCTCCGCCATCCCATCGGAGAAAATCTCTGGATTCAGCGTTCTAAGAGCCTCACAGTCACACACCACCAACGCCGGCTGGTAGAAACAGCCCGCCAAATTCTTGCCGGCCCTCAGATCAATGGCCGTCTTACCCCCCACCGAGGAATCCACCGCCGCCAACAACGTGGTAGGAATCTGCACAAACCGCACTCCTCTCAAAAAGGTGGCCGCCGCGAACCCCGTCAGATCTCCAACAACACCGCCTCCCAGGGCTACTAGGACATCGCTGCGAGTCACCGTCTTATCCGCTAAGAACTCCAACAACTCAATATAGTGCTCTGCATCCTTGGATTTCTCGCCGCTGGGAATGGTAAAGACATCCGTGACAAACCCTGCTTGTCGCAGACTTTTCTCAACCGTTTCCAAATACAGCTCCCTCACTGTGGTATCCGTCACCACCACCGCGTGGTTTCCCTCCACCACCTGGCGAATATATTCCCCCGCCCTGGCCATACTCCCCATCTCGATACGAATCTCATAATCCCTTGACGCCTTTACCTCCACACTGATCATCTTCCGTCCACCTCTACTTTGCGCTCTTTTCCTTCCCTAAGAAGTTCTCTCATGCTATTCAGATCTTCCTGTTCCAGAGCCTCCTGATATTTTCTCAACTCGTCTCTGAGAAACGCAATCTCATCGATCAAATAATCTCTGTTCTCCATAAAAAGTTCACTCCAGAGATCCTCATTCAACCAGGCCACACGGGTCAGGTCTTTATAACTTCCTGCGGAGTATCCGTGGTGTTCTCTGGCTGTGGGACTCTTGATAAACGCATTGGAGACCACATGGGCCATCTGGGAAGTAAAGGCGATCATCTTATCGTGATTTTCCGCTGTGGTCACAGTGATTGTGCCGAACCTGGCCGGCTTGAGTAACTGTTTGATGTGCTCCAGCCAACTCATATCATCACAGACCTTTGGAATGATCACCATAGCCATACCATCGTAGAGATTGGCCTTGCTATATTTGTAGCCTGTGTAGTGCCGTCCAGCCATGGGGTGCCCCCCGATAAATGTAAATCCATATTCCTCTGCCAGCCGGAAACCTGCCTCACAGATCTTTCTCTTGGTGCCCCCACAGTCGATGACAACCGTCTCTTTGGAGATATATCTCGCATTTCTTTCCAAGTAATCGATGGTAGCCTGGGGATAGAGAGCGATCAGCAACAGATCGCACCCCGGGATTGTGCTCTCATCCAAAACGCCGTCTAAATCCTCTGCCAACACTGCCAAATCCAAGATTTTCTTGTCTGTGTCCATCCCATAGACTTCCCAATCCTTGCTCTCATGGTAAGCCTTCACGAAAGAACCACCGATCAGCCCCAGGCCAACAATCCCTACTCGCATTCGTCCACAACCTCCTTGATCCTGTTCACCTTCCCCATCACTTTGGCGAACTGCTCTGGGGTCAGTGACTGCGGCCCGTCGCACAGAGCCTTCGCAGGATTATTGTGCACCTCGATCATCAGTCCGTCCGCCTTGCAGCCCACTGCCGCGCAAGCCATAGGTTCCACCATCCTGGCCATCCCCGTGGCATGGCTGGGATCCACAATCACCGGCAGATGGGTCAACTCATGGAGCAAAGGCACCGCAGACAGATCCAATGTATTTCTGGTGTAAGTCTCAAAAGTACGGATACCTCTCTCACAGAGAATCACATTCTCATTCCCTCCAGCCATAATATACTCCGCGCTCATCAACCACTCCTTAATGGTGTTCGCCAATCCCCGTTTCAGGAGAATGGGTTTTTGAAGTTTTCCCAGTTCTTTGAGCAATTCGAAGTTCTGCATATTTCTCGCTCCCACCTGGATCAGATCCACCTCCTCAAACAGTGGGATGTGGTTGGCGTTCATGATCTCTGTCACAATGGGAAGGCCTGTCTCCCTTTTCGCCTCCAGCAAGAGTTCGATCCCCTCTGCCCTCATCCCCTGAAAATCATAAGGTGAAGTTCTCGGTTTGAATGCGCCTCCTCTCAAGAGCGTAGCCCCAGCGGCCTTCACTTTCTGGGCCACCTCGATGATCTGTGCCTCTGACTCCACAGAACAAGGACCTGCGATCACTGCAAAATTTCCGCCGCCGATTTTTACTTTTGCCTCTCCCACTTCAATCACAGCGTCCTCTGGATGAAATTTACGGTTTGCCTTCTTGAATGGGTCTGTGATCCTCTTGACTGCATCCACAATATCCAGCATTCTCAGCAGATCCACGTCTATATCGCTGGTGTCTCCCACCAAGCCAAGCACCGTCTGATAGATCCCCTTGGAAACATGGACTTCCACTCCTTGGTCCTTGAACCACTCAATCAGGTTTCTCATTTGCTGTTCCGTCACACCATGTTTCAATACTACGATCATCTTTTTTTCCTCCTAATTTTGTTCTGATCATTAAAAAAATCTCAGGCCACACAGTCTGTTCCCTGGCAGCGCAATCTCTCCCACAAATAGGAAAAGCCGATGTCTGCTACGCAAACATCGGCTTATAAACACACATTCTCTTAAGCTGTGTCAATCACCTGAAAATGTTTTATCGTAGCAAAAATGGCCAACGCTCTTATAAAAATAAAAGCCCTGGAAGCTAAAAAAGTAATATGCATTTGTCATTGCCATATTCTTCTTTTGATCTGCCATGATAAAGCACCTCTCGTTTTTCTATGATTTTACACCTTTTCACACAATTGTCAAGAATATTTGTACAAAAAATTGTTTCTTTTTTCGTACTTGCACAATTCACCGATCACCTCAAGACTTCCCTGAGCACCCTCTGGGCATTGCCAGACCACATTTTTTCCAGCACTCTGTGGGACATCTTATGTCTCTTCAACGCCTCCGCCAAAAGGCCAATCTGATCACAACTCTTGATCTGAAGCTTGCCACTGACGCCGTCCAAGTCACTGCCCAGAGCCAGCACATCCTCCCCGCCCACCTGGTAGATATGATGGACATGGCGAAGCATCCCGTTGATGGTACTGACTTTCCGGTCACTGAGAAAGCTTGGGCAGAAGTTCAGCCCGACCACCCCTCCCTTCTCGGCAATGGTCCGTATCATCCTGTCTGTGAGATTCCTAGGATGGTCCGTCACCGCCCTGGCGTTGGAATGGGAGGCGATAAAGGGTTTCTTGCTCAGCCTGGCCACATCCCAAAATCCCCCGTCCGAGAGATGGGACACATCCACCAGAATTCCCAATCGGTTCATCTCCTCCAAAGCTTCCCGCCCAAAAGGTTTCAACCCTCGCGTCATCGTGGTGGCGTCAGAAGAATTGGGGAAACCAATGGCATTCTCATAATTCCAGGTCAATGTGACCAGCCGTACTCCCAGATCATAGAACTCTCGCAGCCGATCCAGATCGTTTCCAAAAGGCACGCCGTCCTCCAGCGTCAGCAGACTTCCCACACAGCCATACCGTTCACAGAAATCCACGTCCTCATAAGTCCGGATCGGCTGTAACCTTCCCCCTGTCTGAATCCTCCACCGGTGATACGCCTTGATTCTGCGCCGTGCCACCCGGTAGGCCCACGCTTCCCGCAGGACGCCCGGCACCTGGCCAGTCATAAAGAAGACGGCAAACGCCTGAACCAGAGCGTCCGCCTTCTCCAAACGGTTCACATCCACCCCATAGGGGTTCTCCGTCAGATCTCCTCTGTGTCCCCACAGGCCGTCTGGACGTGACAGTCTCCACAGCGTGTCACAGTGTAAATCAATCACTCTCATCTCTTCTCTCCTTCAAAATCTTTACTGCCAGCAAAAAACGCCTTTATTGACCGTCCGTCAGATAACTCTCCAAAACCGGCCGCAGACTGTCTACCACATAACCGCTTCCTCCCCGGTCTTTCACATCTTCCACCATAGTCAGCAAAAGCAAAGGTTTCTCCGTGTTGGGATCCGTGGTATAGACCGCCATCCAGCCCAATTCCGTTCCATTTTGGTCTTCCACACTGTCCTTGATCTCAGCCGTCCCGGTCTTACCCGCCAGTTCAATCCCATCCATGTGCAGGCCATAACCGGTCCCCTCAGAACTGTTCACCACCTCTTTTAGGTCCTCCCCCACCGTCTGGACGGCCTCCTGGGTGAATGCCTGGGAGATCCATACCTCCGGTTCTGCATCAGTCAGAAGCTGAGGTTTACGCATATCCCCACTGTTCAAAAAAGCAGTGTAGATGCTGGCCAGATGAACTGGATTGGTCAGAATCTGCCCCTGGCCATATCCACTGTCCGCCAGTTGAACCTCTGTGGAGATGGTATCCTCATTGGAATACTGGGAGACAGTCAATCCTATGGGAAATGGCACCTCCTGTCCAAAACCAATCTTTTTCAGTTGTTCTGTAAAAGTATCCGCGCCAATCTTCAGCGCCGCCTTGGCAAAATAGATGTTGTCCGAGTACACCAATGCATTGCGTAAGGTGACATCCTCCCCATAGTCATGGAGAGTGGTGACGTGGTAAGATCCCCAGGAGTCGTCTTTCTGCCAACTGGTCCCACTGTACCCCAGATTCTCATCCGCTGTCAAGAGCCCTGTGCTCAGACCTATGGCCGCTGTCACAGATTTGAAGGTGGACCCCGGCGCCCAGGTCTGGCGGAATCGATTGTACATAGGTTGATCCTCATCCTCGTTCAATTGATCCCAGACGGCCTGGGACATCCCCAGTACAAAGTCGTTGCTGTCGTAGGAAGGCGTGCTCACCAGAGCCAGCACCTCCCCTGTCAACGGATTCATAGCCACACTGCAGCTTTTATCTTCCCGAAACTTCTCAGCCAACATCGTCTGAAGTTCCGCGTCAATGGTGGTATTGATATCTTCCCCATCTTGCGCCTCCAAGGCCGCCAGAACGGATCTCTCCTGTCCCTCCTGATTCACAATTGAGATCCGGTAACCGTCCGTTCCCCGGAGCTGTTCCTCATACAGACTCTCCAGTCCACTCTTGCCCACCACACTGTACTCGTCGTAGCCTTTCTCCCTCAATTCCTCCAGATCCTCGGCGGTGACACTCTGGACATACCCAGTCAGATGGGACGCCGCCTCCGCCAAAGGATACACCCGGTCTTGTGCGTCGGTGACCATGACGCCTGGAATCTCCAGTAGCTGGCTGACCAACTCACTGTCCGTACTCTCTCCCACCAGAGTTTCCTCACCTGCGCTCTCTTTCTTAATTTTCTTGATCGGCACAAAGGAATCCGACTCTACCCAGTTGGCCTCCAACGCATTCTCAATGCTGTCCACCGACACTTCCAACAGGTCTACCATCTTCTGTATATCTTCCTTTTGCTGGGAGGAGTCCACACTCATCTTTCCAGGCACCAGTCCCACCGACGAGACCGTTCCCTGGACAGCCAGGCCTTTGCCGTTCCGATCGTAGATTCCCCCTCTCTCACAGTCTGTGGCGGATACCTGTACCTTGTCTGTGGCGTGCAGTTCCGGGAAAATCGCCGTGTCGTCCCACTGAAGTCTCAACCTGCCCCACTCTCTGTGGACAACCAGCGAATTGTCAAAGGTCATCTCACCCGCCACCGTGTCCATGGTGGTGGAGTATTTGATCCACTTTTTATCTTCCTGATTCTTCAAAAACGTCAGCCTCACATCGCTGGCCTCGATCCCTTCGTAGATCTTTTGATTTCTCGTGATAAAGGTCTCCTGATCTACCCTCTCCTGGCTCTCTTCGTCCAACATCTGATACATGGCCTTGTAGTCCTTTTTCTCTATATATCCCATATATTTCTCAATGAACTCCTGAGGCGTCTGCCGCAAAAAGACATACCAGGCTCCGCAGCCGACCACGGCCACAGTCGCTATCAGTCCCGCCGTCCATCCGATCTTCTTTTTCTTACTTCCCCGATGGTCTTCTGTTTTTTTCTTCAAGATTGACCTCCTCTCCCTGCAAAAGCGCCGCCTTGCCTTTAAGTCTTACACTTGTAGTTTTTATTTATCTTATCAGTTTCCCATTGAAAAGTCAAGCCAACCACCTAGTCATACGGCAAATTAGAACCTTCCGGGATACCTCCCGACAAATTTTTTTCTTTTTTTGAAGACATCCCAAAACCAGATTCGTTATAATAGGTGAAGACAGACATGAGAGGGGAGGTGTTCTCGATCCAAGCTCAGGAGCAATTGGAATATCTTATAGAAACTTACGAAAATTTAGTCTTTACCATTTGTTATCGGCTCACAGGAAATTACTTCGATTCACAGGATCTAACCCAGGAGACTTTTCTCGCCGCCTACCGCCACCTCTCCCGTTTCGATGGCAGAAATGAGAAAGCCTGGGTCACACGGATCGCCACCAACAAATGTATCGACTACCTGAAACGGGCCGGTCGCGGCACCTACCCCACTGAGGACACATTTTTTCTCCAACTTCAGACCAGAGGCCCCACCGTGGAGGAACACATTATAGAGCAGGAGGTGCGGACTCAGTTATTCGAACACTGCCAGCTTCTAAGAGAGCCTTATCGTGAGATCGCGCTCCTATATTTCCACCAAGAACTTACTTTCTCAGAGATTGCCGAGAAGACAGGTAAGAACTCAAAGACCATTCAGACCCAAGTCTACCGGGCCAAAGCTATGTTAAAAAAAATTTACGAGAAGGAGGGATACGGACATGGGAAAAAAAACATCACAGCCAGATCAGCTATCCAAAATCGCGGCGGATGATTACGTTGCCCACAGTTTTGCCGAGAAGTTAGAGCGCCAAGGACTACTGCGCGCACCAAAAAACCTCAAGGAGAGTATTCTTCTCCAGAGCCAGACTCCGGCTGCCTACGCCGGACAGGTAATCGACAGAACCTCCCAGAGACTAGAATTTCTCTTCTACAGTTTGAAAGTCTCGTTTGCAGTGCTCAGTACCCTGGCCCTTCTGTTAGCCAGCAACTTTGCACTGAATCTGGCTGAGAGCACTCCGCCTAAGCCGCCTTCTCCCGAGACTGCCCTATCTCAGAAACTTTCTGAGCGCACAGACTGGGCTGGTGAACGGTTGAGAGGTTTCACAGACAAATTTACAACCATGGAGGTATTTGAATATGACAAGTAAAAAAAGCGGATTTTGGACTTTTATCTTCTCACTGATGCCTGGAGCCGGTGAGATGTATCTGGGATTTCTGAGACAGGGCGTCAGCATTATGACACTTTTCTTTGGCGTTTTCGTCTTGATCTCAGGGTTTGGATTAAATTTTATGCTGTTCCTGATCCCGGTGATCTGGTGCTACAGCTTCTTCCACACCCACAATCTGCGCGCCCTGCCCGACGAGGAATTCTACACCCTGGAAGATCACTTTCTCTTCACCGATCCCATGGCCGATTACCGCTTCCTGGACGTACAGGACTTCCTGCGCCGCCACAAGAAAACCGTCGCTGTGATCCTGATCTTGCTGGGAGTCAGTCTACTGTGGAGAAGCCTGTGGAGTTACTTCGCATGGATCCTACCGGAACCACTTTGGAACATGATCTCCAACCTCACCTACAACGTACCCTCGCTGCTCTTCTCCATTGTGCTGATCGCCTTCGGAGTCTATCTGATCTCAGGCAAGAAAAGCCAGTTGAACGGCGAGACCTCTCCATTTGCAGACAAGGATCCTGATCTGGGAGATGATTTTTCCTTCTCATCCGAGGAAACTGACAAGAGTCTCCTACCAATACCAGAAAAGACCATGACAGAAGACGAAGCGCCAGAGAATTCGGAGTCTTCTTCCCTGTCCCCCGATTCGACAAAGGAGTTGGATGAAAATGACAAGAATTCATAGAGTTGGCACTCTGACTTTGGGATGCCTCCTGGTGATCTTTGGAACCCTCTTTTTGGTTCACATGTTCCTGCCGGCTCTGTCTTACCAGTTCATCTATCGCCTCTGGCCCATCCTCTTTATATCGTTGGGCTTGGAGGTGCTGGGTGCCGGATTTCACCGGGGAAAGATATCGTTTACTTACGACAGAGGAGCCGTCTTTCTACTGATTATCCTCACATTCTTCGCCATGGCCATGGCAACCTTAGAGATGGTCTATTCACATAACGGGTACTTTTATCTGTAGCCTCCGGCTTCCCACATTGGAGAAGACAGAGCATTCAGGCGAAGGGGGCGGCCCCATGGCCATGACTGCTCACACGCAGCCTTGCATCGAGACAACTGAAAATGCTCTCACCCGGACAGATTGTTTTCCAACTTCACGCTCTGTTCAGGTGGGAGCATTCCCATTTCTCATATCTTTTCTATTTCGCTTCTCGAATCTTCTCACTCAACTTTTTTGGTCTTCTTCCGCTTGGTCCACCTCTTCTTTTCTGGGAATAGACGGCGCCGCTCCCTGTCTGGACACTGCGATGGAGGAGGCCCGCGCCGCTCTTCGGAGACATTCCCTTATGTCTCTGTCCTCAATCAGGCCCGCAATAAAATATCCGGTGAACGTATCTCCTGCGGCTGTGGTATCCTCGACTTGAACGGGAAAAATCCCTTGATGGTATCTCTCCAGGCCGTCTTGATACCAAGCGCCATCCTGTCCCAGAGTCAGGACAACCTTTGCCTGGGGATAGATCGCGCGGAAGGCGTCAAGGATTTCCCCCGGCTTTTCCCGCCCTGTGATCTGTCCTCCCTCAATCTCATTGAGCAAGAAGAGGGAGACCTTCGACAAATCACAGCGTTCCACTGCCTGGTTAAAGGGGGATGGATTCAGGACAATGGTCATCTCTCTCAGATGGGCTTGGGAGATGATATAGTCCAGCTCATTGATCTCATTTTGCAGGAGAATGAAGTCTCCCGGACCAAAGTCTGCCAGCACATGATCTACAAATTCTCTTGTGATACTCTGATTCGCTCCTCCGTAGAGCAAAATGCAATTCAGGCCGTTCCGGTCCACCTGTATAATGGTATGTCCTGTCTTCCCCTGAATCGTCTGGACATAGGTCACATCCACCCCGGCTTCCTGGCACGCGTCCAACAGAATTTGCCCTTCCTCCCCCACCATTCCGGCGTGAAAGACTGGCACGCCCGCCTTGGCCAAAGCGATGGACTGATTCATCCCCTTACCGCCGCTGAAGACCTTCATCCCGGAAGACGCCAATGTCTCCCCCGCTTCCACCATATGCTCCACAGAATACACATAGTCGATGTTTAACGATCCAAAATTCAATACCTTCATATGCCTAACCTCCTACTCCTCCCACCATGCCCTGATTCCCCTTAAGGCTGTACCATCAATCGCCCTGCGAATCACAAATTGGCGAATTCCGTCGCACTTTCACAGCGCTAGGCCATCTCACCGTCCACTTGCTGGGGTACTCCTGGGCAGTTGGGGCCAAAGTGTTTTAGCATCACCAGAGGTTCCACCTGACTACCGTTGGTAATCTGAATGCCCTCTCTCGCCGCCTTCTCAGAGACGAAGAACTCATCCGAACTCTGCTGTCCAAAGCGCAAGAGTGTGGGGGCTTCCCCATCGTAGACACCGAACTTCCCATGTCCCTGTACGAAGATACAGCCATAAGCCGCCCCATCTCTCACCGTGACTGTCTCTCCCGGCTGCACAGTCAGTTCCTTAGCCGCAATGTAAGGATTCCCATAGGTGATCCACTTCTGAGTATACTGCTCATCCTCATGTTCAACAATAGGCTCTCTGAAATAATGTTTCTTATAATGAGGATCCACATTCTTCTCCCAGTCCAAAAGACTGAACACATAGTCGATGTCGTCTTTCTTCTCCTCTGGACACTCCTCATCCAACATCTCTGGCGGATAGACCTCTCCGGAGACAATGTTCTCAAACACGGAATTCACATCAGAATTCCACTGAGGCTCGTAAGTCAACACAGAAGCCGGGGCGTGTATCACTCCCGCCGGTGTGTACCACCCGGTGCCCAACTGTACCCGGTAGGCTCTGGACAACTCTGTGATCCTGGTATCGTCCTCCGCAAAGTGCCGGATCCTCTCCTTGATCTCCTCTGGATCCACATCTGGGTCGAATCCAAAATAAGTATAATTAGCCTCACCGAAATAATTGTTCAACTGTTTCGGAAAGTAATAATTCTCTGGTTTTCCAAGTTTCCCCACCCTGGCTGCCGCCTCGAAAGTCAAATGCAGATGGTGAAACAGCGGATTCTCATTGTCGAAAAACTTAGAGTACATGGGCCATCCATTGTACTTTTCCATCAACTCCTCACCCACCAGCTCTGCTCCTAAGACTTTCACCGCATCCCTGAGAGAGAATTTCACGTCACTGTCATAATCTGTACACACATAACTCAGTCCCTCGTCGGCCTTGGCCAACTCGCCATTTTGGGCCGCGATTGTGGAGGCAAACCATCTCTCGGTGATAGACCCCCTCGCCATCCCAAAGGCAAAGTAATCATCTGGATGTAACTTCAGACGGTGCCCTGCCTTTCCAAACCTCCTGGGCACGAATGCCGGAAATAAGCGAAACACGCCCTCGCCCTTCTCAAAAGTATCCTTGATAATCTTCTCGTCTCTCACCGCATCCTTGACCACCAGGTTTCCGGTGCTCTGAGCCTCCTCCAACTGTCTGTCCAGCTCGTCTTGTGCTTTTCGTATCAATTCTATTTCTGTCATCTCTCATTCCTCCTACTTGATAACGTCAACATCTTCCAGTCTCAGCAGACGCCCTTCTGCAAGATGATATTCCCGTACCGGGCCTCATCGCCAGTCTGTACAATCACATAAGCTTTCTCCGCCTCCTCGTAGAAAGGCAGTCTGTCCAGAAAGCCAAACTCCCGAAAAGCCTGTCCCCGGTCTGCCTCCTCCAAAATCCGGCGGTAAGTATCCCATGCTTTGGGCACCGGTTCCTCTGGCAGATTGCGCATTAACCTCACCGGTTCTTGAACAAAATCATCCAACGGAAAGAACTCCAGGATCGCCCTCAATAACTCCGGAATCTCAACACCGTCCATCCGCACAACCCTCTCTCCATGGGCCGCGCTTGGAAAATTGGCGTCGGCCAGGATCAGTTGGTCTGAATGTCCCATTTCCATCATATATCTCATCAACTCAGGAGAAATTATTTTTGGTATTTTTCTTAACATGGCGCCTCCTCACCAGTCAACAAATACCATCTCTCCCTTTGCCGTAGTATCTGTCGACTTACGTACAATTAATTTCGTCTCCATTTCCTCTGCGAATACTTCTCCCATATCTCCCGTCTGCCGATTCTCCTCCTGAACCTCCTCGATCCTCTGAAGTAGAATCTGAGCAGCTCTCTTTCCCATGTGCCTCTTACGGATGTGAACCGTGGAGATGGGAGGCTCCACGATGCTGGAGACAAACACATCGTCGGTACCGATCAACCTGACTATGTCAGGCACCTTGATCTTCTTCTCTTTCAAAGCTTTGAGCGCTCCGATTGCCATCTGGTCATTGGCCGCATAGACTCCGTCTATACACGTTTCCTTCTCTAAGAGACGCTTCATCGCACAGTAACCGCTCTGATGGGTATAATCTCCTGTCTCCATCATCGTCTTCTTATTGACTACATAGCCGTGCTCCCTCATCGCCTCCAGGTATCCCATTTTTCTCTCCTCAGGTACCTCCTCATTGGCGGGCCCGGCAATATACACAATCTTCTTACATCCACAGGCGATCAGGTGCTCCACCGCCATCTTGGCTGTCTTGATGTTGTCATAGAACACCGAATCGATTCCATACTGCGAGAAATCTCGCTCTATGCTCACCAAGGGAGTCTTCTTCAACATGCAGGCCTCCGCCTTGACACGCTCCAGATAAGCCTTCTCCTTCTTCTTGCTGACTCCGGAGACGAAGATCACCCCGTCCACCCGGTTGGAAAACAATTGTTGAAAGCTCTCCTCCTCTTTTTTCAATCCCTTCTCATTCTTCAGAGCATGGGTGTCGAAGATGCTCAGACTATATCCCTGCTTACTGATCGTCTGATAAATTCCTTTCACCACATAGGGATAGAAGAGGCCACACATGTCAGAAGTGATGACGCCAATCGTCTTCGTGTATCCCCGCTTCATATTACTCGCAACAGAATCCCTCACATAGTTTAACTCCAAAATTGCTTGGTTCACCTTCTCTTGCAAAGGTTCACTGACATATTTTGACTGATTCAACACATTGGAAACCGTCGATATAGATACGCCTGCTCGCTGGGCTACATCTCTGATTGTGACCATCTCTACCCCTCCTGGAAATGATATATTTACGGCTGCTTTTCCCACTGAAAACCGTCTATCTCTCTAAATATATCATACCACAGAACTTCACGAATTGATATTTTTAGTTGTTTTTCGCCGTCTCACTGTCGATTAATGTAATATCAATCGGGAGTTCCTTATCCACAGACTCGCCTTTCATCATTTTCAAGGCCGTCTCAACGGACATCTCGCCCATCTCAGTGGTCTGCTGCTCAACAGTGAACAACATTTTGCCGTCCTTCACCGCTGCCACGGCGTCGTCCCCAGCGTCAAAACCGGTAATCAGAATATCTTTTCCTGGAACCTTACCTGCTGCCTCAACCGCCTCGATTGCCCCGAGAGCCATCTCATCGTTTGCCGAGAGAATGGCCTTGATATCCGGGTGTGCCTGGAGAATATTCTCCGTCACAGACAGCCCTTCTGCCCGGTCATAGTTAGCCGTCTGGGAGGCCACCACATCCAGCTTATCGTCCACCGCCTGGTGGAAGCCCTCTGCCCGGTCGATGGCGCTGGACGCCCCTGGAATTCCCTCCAAGATGGCGATCTGAGCACCGTCTCCAACCTTCTCCACCAGATAGTCTCCTGCCTCTTTTCCTGCTTTCACGTTATCCGTTCCGATATAACAGTCCACATCCACGCCTTCCACAGAGCGGTCCACGGCAATCACCTTAATCCCAGCCGCCATTGCATCGCTGACTGCAGGCGCCACCGAGGCCGAATCCTCAGGATTTACCACCAGCACTTTGATTCCCTTTGCCACCAGGTCCTCAATGTCCGAGCTCTGTTTTGCAGTATCATTGCCTGCGTCCACCACGGTGAGATCCACACCCAGCTCTTCGGCTTTTGCCTTGGCTCCATCCGCCATGGAGACAAAGAAAGGATTGTTCAAAGTAGAGATAGAGAATCCCACCTTACCCACCTCTTTGTCTGTGGAACTATCATCTGCCGCCTGCGTCTCGCCTGACGAATCCTTCTGCTCTCCTTCCACACTGCAAGCTGCCAGTGAGAACGCCATAAGCCCTGTCATCAGTAATGCCAATACTTTCTTCTTCATGAAAAAATCCTCCTTGTTTTTTGAATTTTATTTTGTCTGGGGAGAGTCTGCCCCTTCCCAGCAGTCACCGATTAGCGATTCTTATCCGACAAGACGGCCACCAGGATCACCAGACCCTTGACCACATCTTGATAGTAAGAAGAGATGCCCAGAATATTCAGTCCATTGTTGATGACGCCGATAATCAAAATACCGATTAAAGTTCCGGCCACCTTCCCCCGGCCGCCGTTCATACTGGTTCCACCCAGAGCCACAGCAGCAATCGCATCCAACTCATAGCCATCGCCCAGGGTAGGCTGAGCAGAATTCAGGCGGGATAACAACACCAGACCAGACAGCGCCGCCATCAACCCCGAGACACTGTACACTGCCAGCTTTACCTTAGAGATACTGATGCCAGCCAACTTTGCACATTTGTCATTGGATCCCACTGCATAGATCTTCCGCCCCATTGTGGTTTTATTCAAGACCACATAGAAAACCACAAAAGCCAGGATGAACAAGATCACCGGCACCGGAATTCCCAGAAAACTGCCTTTGCCAAAGAGCACAAGAATTCTCGACATCGCATAGTCGTCTGAGGACAGACCTGAGATCGGCCTTCCATCCATATAGATCATGGTCAGTCCCCGGTATACGGTCATCGTAATCAAGGTTGCAATAAATGGCTGCAATCTCCCTTTCGTCACCATAATCCCTGAGATTGCCCCCAATACCAAGCCCACGGCTAAAGTGATCACCATAGCCACCGGCACCGGAACTCCCAGTTTCGTGATCATCCCGGCACACAGCGCGGCGCTCAGAGCCAAAGTAGAACCTACGGAGAGGTCAATACCGCCTGTCAGAATGACCATCGTCATTCCAAACGCAATAAAGCCGTTGATGGAGGACTGTCTGATCAGAGACAGGAAATTGTTCACCGTCCGAAACTCCGGGCTGACTGCGCTGATAATCACCACCAACAAGATCAGGGCAATCAATGCTCCGTATTCTTGCACAAGCTCTCGAATATTCTTACTCTGTGTCTTCATCTAAATCGTACCTCCCGTAGCCAATGTCATTACTTTTTCTTGATCCGCCTCTTCTTTCTCAATACATCCGGTAATCCGGCCCTCCCGTACCACGATAATTCGGTCGCTCATGCCCAACAGTTCCGGCAACTCGGAGGATATCATCAGGATCGCCACTCCCTTCCGGGCCAATGCGTTTATCACGTTATAAATCTCTTTCTTTGCCCCGATGTCCACGCCCCTGGTGGGTTCGTCCAGGATCAGGATCTTAGGATTCTTGAGGATCCATTTTGAGAGAACGACCTTCTGTTGATTTCCACCGCTGAGATTCCCGGTCAAGGTATCTGCCCCAAAACATTTAATGTTGAAATCTTGGATTCCTTGCAGTGACAGTTCCTTCTCCTTGGCGCTCTTCACAAAGGTATTCTGTGAGATCGTCTCTAAGTTTGTCAGCGCGATATTATCCTCAATACTCTTCTCCAGCATCAGCCCCTCTGTCTTTCTGTCCTCTGTGATAAATCCCATTCCCAGAGCGATGGCGTCTTTTGGCTTCTTAATGGCGACCTCCCGCCCGTCGATGTGTATGCTTCCCGTCTCATAGGGGACAGCCCCGAATACTGATTGCATGATCTCCGTCCGGCCAGCTCCCATCAATCCGCTGAAACCAAGAACTTCGCCTGCATGTACCTCAAAGGAAATATTCTCAAACACGCCGTCCAGACCGAGATTGTCCACACGCATCACCACGTCTCCGACGGCGCAGTCCCTCTGGGGATACCGCTCCCCGATCTCCCGGCCAATCATCATCTTCACCAACTCATTCATATTGGTCTCGCCCACGGGCTTGGTGCCAATATATTGGCCGTCGCGCATCACCGTGATACGGTCGCAGATCTGAAAGATCTCCTCCATTCGATGTGAGATATAGACAATGGAGACTCCCTTTTCCTTCAATCTCCGAATTACCTGAAATAGCGTATGTGTCTCAGTCTCTGTCAACGCAGCCGTCGGTTCATCCATGATGATCACTTTTGCCTCTTCCATCAGAGCCTTACAAATCTCAATCATCTGCTGCTGACCCACAGAGAGCGAAGACATCACCGCGCCGGGAGAGATATCCACCCCAAGTATCTTCAGGGCCTCCCTGGCCTTCTCTTGCATTTGTTTGCGTTTGCAGATCCCAAATTTGCCTTTGATCTCTTTATTCAAAAAGAGATTTTCTTCCACCGTCAAGTCGTATAACACATTTAATTCCTGGTAGATAAACAGTATACCGTTCTCTTCTGCTTCCTTTGGGTTTTTGAAAGTGACTTCCCGGCCGTCAACTAAGATCTCTCCTGCATCCTTGGTATAGACCCCGGTTAGAATCTTCATCAGCGTGGATTTCCCCGCGCCATTTTCTCCCATCAAGGCATGCACTTCCCCGTCGCCCAAATCCAAAGCAGCTCCCGACAGCACACGGTTGGAACCAAATGATTTTTGAATATCTTTCATTAAGATTTGCATCAGCTCACTGTCCTTTCTGCTTGTTAGAAAAACGTTTTTCTATTGTTGGATTCAATATATCAAAAAAACGTTTTTCCGTCAATAGAAAAACGTTTTTTTATCTACACTTTGTGTAATTTATATTATTTTTTTATCATTTTTTTGTGCATTTTGCGGGAGCATTCCCATATCTCCCGCAAAAATCTATCTCCCATCCAGGGAGTATTCTATGATCCCGCTCAATCTTTTGTCATCCACTGGGAACGGACAATTTTTTAATTTCGCCGGATTTCTTAGCAGACCCTCCACCGCTTCTTTGCGCAGTTTTCCATCCATGGACACTTCGCCCAGAACTTGATGAATATAATGCCGAAACTCCTCCATTCCCCGAAAACCGGCCATCTCAAGGACGGGATCCGCCCATATTTGGCCTGCCGCCTCCAGATAGCCTGCCAAAAACGCTCCCACAGCCTTCCCATGGGCAATGTGTCTCTCATAAGTCACATAATAGCTCAGGCCATGGGGCAGAGAAGTCCCTGTGTGGGTGATGGCCATCCCACCCAACGTGGCTGCATTCAACAGATGTCCGTAATCCTCCTCTTTTGGACGGCGTTCCTGACTCAACACATCCTTGATCTGGGACCACAGCCGCAACCCTTCCCTCACCAACATTCTGCTGAAGTCTGTCCCATTGCTGTTCACATAACTCTCCACAAAATGTCCCAGGGTATCTATCGCGGTGGACTGCAACACGCTCATCGGGGCAAATGCCAGATAGCCAGGATCCGCCAGGGACAAAGCCGGGTAGATCTTATGAGGCAGACTAGACTTGGTTCTCTTGGCATGAATAGTCAAGATTGCGTAGGGGGTGGCTTCCGACCCAGTCCCACAGGTGGTGGGAACCTCCACCACCGGATAGGCGCTACTGTCAGCCCCTGCCTTGTACAGGTAATCCATTCCTTCCTGTGGGTGTCTCATCATCAAGGCAATGGCCTTCGCCGCATCCATGGGTGATCCCCCTCCGATCCCTATGACAAAATCCGCTCCCTGACAAATTCCCAAATCCCTCCCTCTCATGATGGTCTCCATGGAGGGGTTTTCTTCAATCTCATCAAACAGTACGTATGGCTTTTGGTTCTGTTCCAGCGCACGCTCCACATCCCTCAGAGAGCCATTGGCTCTGGATGAGTGTCTGCCAGTCACGATCAACGCCTTTCTCCCCAGAGAGGTCATCTTCGCCCCATGGTTTTCCACACAGTTTTTTTCTGAATAAATTTCTGTTGGCATATAAAAAAACATTCTCTCACCTGTCCTTTCCCTATTTCTCCGTCCTGGCCACACCATAGTGCTGCCTCAGTCATTCATTTCCTCTCAGTATAATACAGAAATCCAATTTTTCCAATCTTTTATCAAACCACACACCAGACTGGACGCCTCTGCCTTGGCGCTGGCCACAACCTGATAAATGCCCTCATAATCTATTCACCGGATTATCACAGCATTATGCCTTTCATATCGCCCATCTCATAACTTTTTTCCCTGTTTTATTGCGCATTTCCACAACTTTGTTGTATAATACACTGACAAATATAAGAGAAAAAATAAGCAAAACATCCCTTCTCTCCAAGCCGGCCAAAACTCAAAGCGCATAGTAGTAAGAAAGATACCATTTAGGCAGCGGATCCTGTAAAATACGATTTTCCGCCTACAATGAATCGCTCCCACAACGTATTTTTTTCGGCGGAGTGCGACCCAGGGTTGAGATTTACGGAGGTTTCAGATGTCATTTCATTACCATACAGAATTACCCCTGCCATCCGAATTCAAGGAAGCCTATCCCCTTCCTGAAAAAATGCGAAGGCAAAAAATCCAGAGAGATCGGGAGATTGCCGATATTTTCACCGGAAAATCAGACAAATTTCTGGTGATCATCGGCCCTTGTTCCGCCGACCGTGAGGACGCCGTATGCGAGTATGTCCACCGTCTGGCCCGTGTCAATGAGAAAGTTCACCACCGCCTGTTGATCATCCCCCGCATCTACACCAGTAAACCCCGTACCACCGGGACCGGATATAAAGGAATGCTCCATCAACCAAATCCCTTGGCGGATCCCAACCTGATGGAAGGCCTGATCTCCGTCCGCAAAATGCACCTGCGCGCTTTCTATGAGACTGGCCTTAGCGCAGCCGACGAGCTTCTCTATCCTGAAATCCGCAGCTACCTGGATGATCTGCTCTCCTACGAAGCCATCGGCGCCAGATCTGTGGAAAATCAACAGCACCGGCTCACCGCCAGCGGTATGGACATACCCGTGGGTATGAAAAACCCCACCAGCGGAGATCTGGCAGTCATGTTCCACGCCATCTATGCCGCGCAACAGCCCCAGCGCTTTATCTTCCGGGGACATGAGGTCACCACCGACGGCAATCCCCTGGCACACGGGATCCTCCGGGGCGGCCAGAACCGCTATGGGATGTACCTTCCCAACTATAGCAGACGGGATCTGGAATATTGCCAGAGAGAATACGAAAAAAAGTGCCTGCTCAATCGGTCCATACTGGTGGATACCAGTCATGCCAATTCCAACAAGCACTTTCAAGAGCAACCTTACATTGCCCGGGATATTCTCCTCTCCCGCCAGAGAAACCCTACACTACACACATTGATCAAGGGCCTCCTCATAGAGAGCTATCTGGTGGAAGGATGCCAAGCTCCCTCTTCCTCCCAGACTTATGGACAGTCTGTCACCGATCCATGTCTGGGCTGGGAAGATACAGAAACTCTCCTCTATCAGATTTCAGAACTCTGCTGAGTTCCAATAAAGGCGTCCTCTTTATTTAAAATTTCCATGAACTCTTCCCCGGTGATGGTCTCATTGTCATAGAGATATTTTGCCAGCTGGTGAAGCTTCTGGATATTCTCCTGTAGAATCTGGTAAGCCCGCTCATGCTGTGCCCGGACCAGCTCCACAACCTTCTTGTCCACCAGGGTCTGCGTCTCAAAAGAACAGGACAGAGAGCTGTCGCCTCCCAGGTACTGGTTGCTGATATTCTCCATGGCCACCATATCGAACTCGTCGCTCATACCGTAGCGGGTGATCATACCTCTGGCCAGCTTTGTGGCCTGCTCAATGTCGTTGGACGCCCCCGTGGTCACTGAGTGGAAGATCAGTTCCTCCGCCGCCCGGCCTCCGGTCAGCGTGGCGATCTTGTTCTCCAGCTCCTCCTTGCTCAGCAGAAAGTGTTCTCCGTCTTCCACCTGCATGGTATATCCCAAGGCCCCCGAGGTGCGGGGAATGATTGTGATCTTGTGGACCGGGGCAGACTCCGTCTGTTTCGCCGCCACCAGCGCATGGCCGATCTCATGGTAGGCCACAATCAACTTCTCTTTGTTGGACAAGACCCGGTTCTTCTTCTGGTATCCTGCGATGACCACCTCAATACTCTCCTCCAAGTCTGCCTGAGTGGCAAATTTCCTGCCATCTCGAACGGCTCTCAGCGCCGCCTCGTTGACCACATTGGCCAGATCCGCGCCGGAAGCGCCCACCGCCGCCTTGGCGATATCGCGGAAATTCACATCATCCGAGATCTTAATCTTCTTGGCATGAACCCTCAGGATATCCTCTCTTCCCTGTAGATCGGGTAGATCCACAGGAATCCTCCGGTCAAAACGTCCCGGTCTTAGGAGAGCCGGATCCAGGGAATCTGGCCGGTTGGTGGCCGCCAGGATCACCACGCCTTTCGATCCGTCGAAGCCGTCCATCTCCGTCAACAACTGGTTCAACGTCTGCTCCCTCTCATCATTTCCACCGATCTGGCCGTCACGTTTCTTGCCGATGGTGTCAATCTCATCGATGAAGACGATACACGGCGCCTTCTCGTTAGCCTGTTTAAACAAGTCCCTTACCTTCGCCGCTCCCATACCTACAAACATCTCCACAAACTCAGAACCTGATATGGAGAAGAAGGGAACGTTGGCCTCCCCGGCCACAGCCTTCGCCAAGAGCGTCTTGCCAGTACCTGGAGGTCCCACCAACAGTGCCCCTTTTGGCATAGACGCGCCGATATCCGCATATCTCTGAGGATTGTGTAGATAGTCTACGATCTCACTTAGCAGATCCTTCGCCTCATCCTCCCCAGCCACATCGGCGAACTTAATCCCCGAAGTGGACTTCACATAGACCTTGGCATTGCTCTTTCCAAACATCATCGCGCCAGGACCGCCAGACATACTCTGCGCCATCTTTTTGCTGAGCATCTGGCCGATGAATACGAAAATTAAGATCGGGACAACCCAGCTAAACAACATGGTCAGAATCGGAGACTGCTTCGTGGGAATCTCTTCTGCGAATTTTGCTCCCGAGTCATATAACCGTGTCACCAGATCGCCGTCGTCTGGGATCCTCCCAGTCTTATAGACCGTCTCCTCGCCACCTTTCTTGGTGGTATAGTAAATCACGTCCTGCTCCAGTTCTACTTCCTCGATCTCTTTTTGATCCAACCCCTTCAGAAAGTCTGAATAACCGACCTCCTGTATACTCCGCTCCTGTATTGCCGGAAATACCAAGGCATTTAAGAGTAACAGAACCACAGCCGCGATCATATAGTAAAACAACAGGGGTTTTCTCGGTTTGTGTTTCTCCTGTAAATCCATACACGTTTCCTCCAAGTAAAAATTAAGATTTCGATCTCTCGTATCTATGTGGCTCCACGTTTCTCGCAAATACCGCCAAGGTGAAAAAACTACCGTGGGCCTACGGGATATCTATAATTTACCCCATTAATTGATTTTTGTCAACTATTGATCCCTATCAAACAAATAAACATTCTATAAAAATTCTAAAAAGAACAAAGAATCCTGCGGTGGGTCGCATGAGCGACATGGTTCCATTCTGCCGAAGTGCGATGCTCGCGGAGTGTTTCTGTGTTATAGAAGGAGTTCGGAGAACTTTCCTATAACAAAATATTATTGATGAATATCAATCATTGACCTTTGGATATAATAAAACTATAATAAGACTATGGAGGAATGCTATGAAAAATGAAAAAGATTTCAATCCGGCCCCATTCTCCGCTCTGATAGAAGTATTCCCTCTCTGTCAGAAACTTATTCTAAATTCTATGGACTTCAAAGAGCTGGGGTTTACAAAAACACAACTATCTATTCTCTTTGCCCTGACAGCCAAGACGCCACTGACCATGTCGGAGCTCTCCACTTACATCGCCTGCTCCAAAGAGCAGGCGACCCGCGCGGTGGCTCCCCTGGTAAAAGACGGTTATTTGGAGCGCATTCAGGATGAGTCCAACCGCAAGCTGGTGCTGGTTCGCCTAACCCCTTACGGCAAGAAAATCATTCAATCGGAAGAGGCCAAGTTAAGAGACACTATGGACTCCAAATTCTGCTGTCTGTCTCAACAAGACCAGGAAGAATTCCGAAAGGCAGTCAACACCACTCTGGAGATCCTGAAAAAACTCTGAGATTGCAAAAATGCCATGTCCGTGTTCTCTCCCCACACAGACATGGCATTTTCTTTCTATGAGAGCTTCTCGACCGCCCTCACCAGGGCCTTCACGTTCTCCTCGCTGGTAGCCCAACTGGTACACAGACGAACTGTCCAATGGTTCTCATCCACCCTCTCAAAAGTGGTATATCCAAAGTTCTCACCCAGCCTGGCCATCTGCTCCTCATCCAGGATGACAAAGATCTGATTTGTCCTGCTCTCCACTGGAAATACGCACCCCTTCCGGGCAAAAGCTTGACGGATCTCATCGGCCATCCGGTCTGCATGGGCACCCAGGCTCTCATACAACCCATCTTGCATCAACACGTCAAATTGCAATCCCAGAATTCTACCCTTTGCCAGCATGCCGCCTCTTTGTTTCAAAAGATAGCGAAAATCCTCCTGCAGATTGGGGTGAAGTAACACCACCGCCTCCCCGAACAAAGCCCCCACCTTGGTCCCGCCGATGTAGAAGGCGTCGCAATACCGTGCGATCTTGGCCAAGGTCAAATCATTGTCCTCGGCCGCCAGGCCATATCCCAGCCGTGCCCCGTCCAGGTATAGATACAAGCCATAGCGGTCACACACCTTTCGGATAGCCCGCAATTCTTCCTCATAGTAGATCGTCCCCATCTCTGTGGGATTCGAGAGATAGACCAGTTTCGGCTGAACCACATGTTCAAAGGCCTCATTCTCCAGCACTTGCCTCCGGTACAGTTCCTCCACCTGATCAGCAGTCAACTTCCCATCCTGAGAGGGTACCGTCAAGATCTTATGGCCTGTAGCCTCCACCGCCCCAGTCTCATGGCCGTTGATGTGGGCGCTGACTGCCCCGATAGCCGCCTGGTGTGGGCGCAGGGCAGCGCTGATCACTGTCAGATTTGCCTGAGTCCCCCCGGTGAGAAAATGAACCGTCCCCTGGGGGGCCTGGCATAATTCCAAAATCCTCCTCTGCGCTGATTTGCAATACTCATCTTCCCCATAGCCCACTGTCTGCTCTTTGTTGGTCTCCGCCAGCCTCTGAAGAATCTTCTCATGGGCCCCCTCATTGTAATCACAGTTGAACAAAATCATCTCTTCGCCTCCTCCTTCTCCCCTTGTCAGACCGCCGAGATTTCTCCCCGGTCTACAATCTTCACATCTCTCTCAAGAACGCTCGGTATCCCCGGTAAGCCTCATAGATATCCACCTTGCTGGCCACCTCAAAGGGGGCGTGCATATTCTGGACCGCCACGCCGCTGTCGATAACCTCCATACCATACTCAGCCAAGATATAGGCGATGGTTCCGCCGCCCCCCTGGTCCACCTTTCCAAGCTCTGCAGTCTGGTAAGATACCTTGGCCTCATCAAACACCCTGCGGATCCGGGCAATATACTCTGCGTTGGCATCGTTGGAGCCTGACTTTCCCCTTGCCCCGGTGTACTTGTTGAAAGTCAGTCCCTTGCCAAAGTAGGCACTGTTATTCTTCTCCATGACCTCTGGATAATTGGGGTCAAACGCCGCGCTCACATCGGAGGACAGCATGCAAGAATGCTGCAATGCCCGGCGAACCTTCAGCTCACTGTAATCTCCCACACAGTTGATCACCTCTGCCACCGCATTCTCAAAGAACCGGGACTGCATCCCCGTAGCTCCCACGCTTCCGATCTCTTCTTTGTCCACCAGCAGACACACACAGGTTCTTCTGGGAGCATCCAGATCCAGCAGCGCTTGATAAGAAGGATAAGCGCAGATTCGGTCGTCATGCCCATATCCAATCAACATGCTGCGGTCCAGCCCATAGTCTCTGGCCTCGCCTGCCGGGACCGCCTCCAACTCTGCAGATTGAAAGTCCTCCTCCTGAATTCCATATTTCTCCTCCAGAAGTCTCAAGATCATCTTCTTCACCGGCTCTTTTTCCTGACCTGCCAGGGGAATGCTCCCCACCAGAATGTTCAAATCCTCGCCCTCGATAACCTTATCGGCATTCTTCGCCATCTGCACTCGTCCCAGGTGGGGGAGCAGATCGGAAATCCCAACCACGGGATCACCGGGATCCTCTCCCAACGCAATCTCCACCAGAGTGCCGTCCGTCTTAGCCACAACTCCGTGGAGAGCCAGGGGCAGCGCCACCCACTGATATTTTTTCACTCCACCGTAGTAGTGCGTCTCCAACATAGCCAACTCCCCGTCCTCATACAGTGGATTCTGTTTCAAATCCAGACGGGGGGAATCAATGTGGGCGCCCACAATATTCATCCCCTCCTCCATTGGGCGATCTCCCAGGTGAAAGAGCGCGATGCTCTTGCCCATGATAGCTGAGTAAACTTTGTCCCCCGCCTTCAAGGAATCCCCCTGTGCGATCACATCGTCCAAATCTCTATACCCGGCCGCCCGCGCGTCGTCGATCACCTGCTTTACGCACTCTCTCTCCGTCTTACAACTGCTGATAAATCTCCGATACCTCTCGCTGAAATCCAGAACCGGTGTCCTATCCTCATATTTCGTCCATGCATTGATCCGTTCCATATCTTTTATTCTCCTCTTCTCTTTCCTGTCAAGTCTCCATCCCATGGGCCAGCTCATAATCCAGAATCTTCGTGGCGTTCTTCAGCTCTATCTGGTTCAATATCGCATTGTCATTGAACTGATCTCCAGGAATGCTGGGAATATACCAACTCTTACTGCGAAAATGTGAATCCAAGCCGGGAGTGTCAAAAATCCTGCCGTGGCGGGCGTAGATCTCGTTCCTGGCAACCTTCAGCTCCCACTCCGTCTTGTCAGCAAAATCAGCCTCTGTCAATTCCCTGCTCGCACTGTCCGGGAAGATATAGCTATTGCCCAGATATCCCCCAGAGACCACCTGGGGTGCCTGTGTCTGAGGTATGGGAATCGGCGTGGCCGTCGGTATAGGCGTTGGAATCGGCGTCGCAGTGGGCAACATCGTAGGCGTGGCCTGCGGCGTCACCTTCTCCGTCCCGCTCTCCCCGTCTTCTTGACCCTGAGTCTCCTCAGCGTCCGCCACTGTCTCCTCTTCCTCCGTGTCCATCGTCATAATCTGCACCACCTCAAAGACGATAAAGACCACCAAAAGGGTAGCCACCACGCCTAGAACTGCATACAGCCACGACTTATTGTTCTTTCTGGGAGGCTGTCCGCCTGGAGGATTTCCCTGTTGACGGTAGCCTCCTCCGTAGGAGTCTCCTCTTCTCTCATATCCCTGTTGCCCTCCATAGGAATCGGTCTGATCCTGGTATGGATACCTATCCCCACGGTAGGCCACCGTCCTATCTTCGTCCTGATAATTTTCTCCATGCCCAGTATCGCGGTAGGCCACCGTCCTATCCGGATCCCCGTAGAAATCCTGTGGATTCTTTGCCGAAACCGGCGCGCCGCAATTCTGACAAAATTTGTCTCCACTCCCAATCTGAGCGCCACAACGATCACAAAACATATCTTCTCCTCCCTCTTATCGAAATCCTCTCAAAATTTAGCCGGTAAAATTGACTTCCACGTCTTGATCCCTGACTCTCACCGCAAAATTGCTTTTAACCCATCCTTAACGTATCCGCTGAGCACGCTCTTGCCGTCCTCAAAGCGAAATGCCCGCACGGTATAGTAATAGGTCACATTCCTTTTCACAGTCTTGTCCACATAGTGTAGCTGCTCCGTTCCGTTGAGCCGCTTCACTGTCTTCCAGCCTTCCTTTCCAGTCTTGCGGAACACCAGATAACCCTCTGCTCCGCTGACTGGCCGCCAGTCGATGTTCAGTCCTCCGGCTTCTGCATAGGTACTCTCCAACTCCGGTGTGGCCAAGACCGCCTTTCCTGTGATCCCTTTCTCACTGTAATCCCCCCAGACCACCTGTCCGTCCACACGCCGGTAAGCTCTGACGGTATAAGTATAAACCGTTCCTGTCTTGATATACTTAAGATTGGTGTAGCTGGTAGTCTTTGCACTCACCGTCTTTAAATTCACCCAATCAGAGCCGGACTTACGGTACACCCGGTAACCGCTGGCTCCGGGAACCGCATTCCAACTGATTTTGATTTTGTCGTAATCTGCCGAGACAGCGCTCTTTAGACTGGGAACACTCAGCTTAGCTGCTCCACTGATTCCCGCATAGTAACTGCTCAGAACCGGCGTCCCGCCAACCATCCTCTCCGCACGCACGGTATAGACATACTCTGTCCCGGTTTTCGCCGTATTATCCACGTAGCTGGTGGTGTTGGCATCCACCGTCTTTATCCTGGAGAAATTTCCCTCTCTGACTTTTCGGTATATCCGGTAACCGGTAGCCCCGCCAGTCTTTTTCCATGTCACCTTCAACTGGTCGTAAGCCACAGAGACGACGCTGCCAAGCTGAGGCCTCAATGGTGTCACACGCCCAGTCACACCCGTCTTGTCATAGCCTCCAATCTTTTTCACCCCATCGCTGTTCACCCGGTATGCCCGCACGGTGTAGGTGTATGAATTACCCGTCTTCAATTCTGTATCCACATAACTGAGACTGTCCTTGGAGAGATCTGCAATCTTTTCCCAGCGGTTTCCGCTATTCTTGCGGTACACCGCATATCTCTGCGCATAGTCTAGCGGCTTCCACGTAAGCTTCAGCTTGTCATAAGCCGCCGGCTGGACAGAGCCCAGCTCCACCGTTCCCAATTTAACAGTCTCGCCGGGATCTCTCTTCACGTGAACCACAGCCCGGCCAGAGCTGGATTCTCCATTCAACCGATAACTAAAAGTTACATCCTTCTCCTGTCCTTCAAAAGCGTCCACCACCAGACCGGAGAAGTCCTGATTAAAATGGCAACCGTCCACCCCGTACAATTCTTTCCCTTCATATTGGCGCAGTCCGCCTAGCATCTTGGCCGAGATGGTATAATCTTCTCCCACCGCCGCCGTATACTCTCTCATGGGAGAATAAAACACGCCGACGCCCTCCATCGCATCCTCGTCCAAAAGGGGGCAGTTCTCAATCTGCATCTGAGACTTCTTCTCGATATAGTTAAAAGTGACATCCAACAACTCCAATCGATAACAGTTCTTCAGCCGGACACTGGTCAGCTCATTGAACGGCGCCACCAATCGGGCCAGTCTGTCCAGGTCTTGCATCTGCAAAGTCTTTAACTTTTCACTCTCCACTGTCAGCGTCCGAAGCATGGGACAGCGCTCAACCCGTAGCTCCTCCACTCCTCCGTTCTTCAGTGAAAGGGACTTTAGATTCTGAAAATCTGTGATTTTCACCTGTTTCAGTGTGTTGGTTCCCTCCAAGGCCAGATTCTGAATACCGGAATTCTCCGGCCAGGTAATCTCACGGATCTTCTCCCCGGATAAGCGCAGCCAAATCAAATCCTCCATCGCTCCCAGATCCACAATGCCAAGGCGGGGCTCATGAATCGAAGCCTTCTCCAAACATGAGCAGCCACTGATATCCAGCTCTGTCAGCTTATTCCCCTGCAGACTTAACTCCCGCAGTCGCTGGCTGTCCACCGCTAACCGCGTCAAATCCGTGTGCTCCAGTTGCAAAATTCTCAAATAGCCATTGGCTTCCAACCGAATATCCCTCAGGTTCCCGTCGCCCACATAGATCTGCCGCAGCTTCAAATTATTCTCCAAGTCCAGAGAAGGATTTTCCAGATCAACCTTGGACAGATACAACTCCTGTAGATTCCGGTTTTGCCCCAGATCCAACGTGACTGCCTGCCGTTCTGTCTGGTCTATGCCCACCAGATAAAAGCTTTGGAGGTTCCAGAGATATTGAATCCCTGTGAAGTCATGGACTGGGTACTCCTTATAATCAATCTCCACACTTTTCACACTCTCCGCCCGCAGTATCTTCCCGTCGCCGTCTGCCGTGGCAAAGTTCTCCAGGTATGCCCGAAACTGGACATCCGGAAAGTTCTCTTCACTCAAGGAGATCTCCTGCTGGGGCAGTAAAGTGAAGACCGCATCATAGACGGAAGAGTACCGGTATGTATACGTCATCGGCTGCGTCGGATCTTTAAAATCGATGGATATGTTCCCATTCTCCCCCGACACGTCGCCGTTGGTGACACTCACGATCCGGTCTCTCTGAATATTTTCCCCGTCAACTGCACCGTAGCCGGTGTTGTGGTCCATCACATACTCCTTCAGAGAACCGTTCTGAGAGAGATCCACAAACTTTAAGTGATTGTCAGAAGCATTTAAATTCTCCAACCCAGAGCAAGGGCTTAAATCCAACCGCTCCAAGCCGTTGTTCTCACAGTACAAAACTCTCAGTCCTGTTAGCCCCTTTAAGGACAACTGTTCCAGATCGTTATTGGAACAGTCTAAACTCTCCAATTCCGCACTCGCAGGCAACTTTAACTGTCTGATCTGTGAACCGGCACAGTCCAGCTCCCTGAGCCTCTTATTGGCGCTTAGATCTAAGGTCACTTCTTCTTCCTCTGTGGCCACACCGGAAAAATCCAGCTTTTGCAACCCCGTCAACGCCTCTAGTCCCAGCGCCGAGACCTGATCCACCGTCAGATTGGCGAGATTTAAAACCGTCAGATTCTGATTCTCATCCAGACTTCCGCTGATGATATTGGAGTCTGACAGATCCGCCTCGCTCAAATTGGTAAAATACTCCAACCCCTTCAGATCCAACTCATCCAGATGCGAGAGGTCCAGCTTCGTCACCCCCTCCACTTCCTCCTGTGACAGCGCGCCGTCGAAATCCACATCTGCCTGTTCAGAGATAGCCTCGAGAAGACCCTCGCCGAAATATTGGGACTGGACAGGTATGGATGGCTTCTTCTGAATCTGCAATTCACCTGTAGTATGATCGGCTTCTTTTTGTTCCGCTTCTAAGGTTTCCTCTTCTGTTTTTTCTTGGAGAGCCTCCTGGACTTGTCCCAACGCTTTCTCTTCCCACTGGCCTTGGAGATCTTCCTGGGCCTGGGAGCCGTCTCCTTCTTTGCCCTCACCGTCTATCCCCATTTGCTGTGAGGAGAATGCATCACTCCCCTGAGAAGCCAAGCATTCTTCCCCGCCATCCACAGCCTGGGCAGAATTGTCTGTCTGTTCAGGCTGGCCTCCATGGGTCAAACTTGCCTGGACGGCCCACGTCGGCGTCACTGCTTGAACCGACATCACCGCTGCGAGCAATACCGCAAATCTTTTTCTTTTCAAATCTTTCACTCCTCATCTGAGATTCTTCCCTCACCTGCGCCATTTCCGGGCCTAATGGGAAGAATTCCTGCCGTCTCACTCTGTTTACCGTTTCTATTGCTTCTTATTTTACCTTATTTTATGTAATTGTCAAACTCCGATGTCTTCTCGGCCACACTGGGAATCCCATAGGCTGAGGTACCTGCCAGTTCACTGGTCAGACTCCTGATCTTCCAGTCGTCGCCGTAGCGGTCCACAGTAAATCCCTGAATATAAGAAGTCTCACCTACCGTGTACAGAGCCACATACTCTCTTCTCTCCTCTGCCCCGTAGACTTTCGCCTGTCTCTCCAATTTCTTCTGCGCCTCATCCTGGTTCTGCCTTTTCTGTGCAGCCAGTTCCACCCTCTTCACACTCATCTCCTTGAAATTGTCAGTGTTCGCTTTCTCCTTATAGCTTTTTCCACTGACGCCCAGCTTCTTCCACGGGCTGACGCCTTCCGCTGAGAGTTCTCCTGCTTTCTCCCCGATTCCAAGTACCCGGAGTGTGGAGGAAATCTCCCGGGCGGCTTTTCCCTCCAGCTTCCTCTGATTTAGGATCTGCACACTTTGATCTTCCACAGGTAAAAGTGTGTCCGCGTCCTCTGAGTCGTAGACTTTCACATATCTTATGTAGTCGAACCCCTCGGCTGCCTCCTCACTGGAAAAACAAGACAGTGCCCTTTCCATCTCCCCGTCCCCAATCTGTTCCAGAAAGCTTCCAATCACCCCCTCCGGGGAACTGGTATCCACCTTGCTATTCTTCGCCACTAAAAACAACACCAGAGAGCCCACCAGAACTGCCGCCAACACAGAGAAAGCCACCGCAAGTGGAATCAGAACTTTCGGCGTTCCCTGCTTCTTTTGAGCAGATCTTCTCCTATCTACCCTTTTCTCCACAGATGCCCCAAAAGACTGCTCTTGAAACTCCCCCACTCTCTGTCCTTGCCCCATCTTAACATTTTGCCGTTTCTGCTGAGGCGCCCTGGACCTTTGTTCCTCTCTGTCTTCTCTGTGCGGATTTTGCCGTCTGCCCGGCTGAGGACGGATGGCTTGCACAGGCCTTCCACATCTCCCACAAAAGCTACTTCCCTCTTCCAACAAACCGCCACAGTATTTACAATAATTTACCATTTTCCCCTCCATCTTTCCATTCTCTAGCCACCCAGCCATTGTTCAAAGCAACAGGGAGAATGAATCTGAATTTGCTCTCCTGAAAAAGGCTGTCTCAGACAAAGCTTCCAGGCATGCAGCCCCAACTGTCTGTGCCTTTCGCCCTCCACCGTCCGCTTGCCCTCCAGCCATCTGGCGAAGACCTCTCCCTCCCCAACGCCGTACAGGGAATCGTTCACCAACGGATGGCCGATCGCTCCCATATGCACCCGGATCTGGTGGGTTCTCCCCGTGTACAGACGGCACCGCACCAGAGAGAAATCTCCATCCTCACCCAGAACTTTGTACTCCGTCTCAGCCTCTTTTCCCCGGTGGCTGGCACACATCCTCAGAGGATGACTGCCGACCTGGGCAATTGGCTTTTTAATTTTCCCCTCTTTACAGGCAAACCGTCCGTGGGCAACTGCCAGATACTCCTTACAAAACTCACCTTTCTCCCTCTGGTTGAACAATCTCTGCGCGGCAATGCGATTTTTGGCGGCGACCACAATCCCAGAGGTGTCCCTGTCTAGACGGCCCACCATCCGGACCACTGAATCCTGTCCCTGACTCCGATAATAGAATGCCAGTTGATTGGCCAGAGAATCCCGGTAGTGACAGCCGGACGGATGGCAGACCTGCCCATTGGGTTTGTCCAGCGCGATCAAATCCTCATCTTCATATAAGATTTTCAACTCCCCGTCCATCCCCAGTAGCTGTCCCGACAGCTCCTTCTCCTCCATCTGGACGCACAGCGTATCCCCTGATTGAAGTTGATAAGAAACCCTCTGCCGGCTTCCGTTTACACGGATTCCTGCCTCCTGAAATTTTAGACGGCTGATCTGTTTTCTAGTCAATCCCAACTCTGTCTTCAAGATCCGCTCCACAGTCCGGTCCTGTGCGGGTGCTTTGACTTTATAATACCACAATTTCTCCACCTTGCTGTAATCTTTCCTTTCTACGCCTGGGCTGGAGATAGTAAAGACTCTCCCCAAGATCTCTCCCCACCGCCATCACGCATTATCGATTTTGTCCTATTAAAGTGCTAAGTTTTAATTTTTTTTAGATATTTCTTACAATATATTGAATTCCAAAAAAATATGCGATATAATATATCACATAAAACCGAAAGAAATTTATATTCGGTATGTTCATTTCTTCCTATATGTATGAAAAAGGCTTCCGTTGCAAGAACAGTTATCTGTTCTTCCATGGAAGTCTTTTTCGTCAAACACCGGGATCTCCGGCCTCTTCTATGGCCGCGCTACTGTTCTTCGCCTCTCTCTGTTCCATTTACAAGACACAACGTCTTTTTTCCAAGCCACTGAATCAAATCCGGATAGTGGATCACCCGCCGGATAAGATCCAAGAAATGAGAACACACAAGCGTCGCCGCCACCAGCGCCAGCTCAATCAATATAGCCGACTGAAAAGAGTACAGCCATCCCCGAAACCACACGCCGCGGAAAAATGTGTGGATAAAAAACATATCCCCCGAGTGATTTCCCAAGTAGACAAAAACCGCCCTCAACGGTGGCAAATGGTCTAAAATTGAGTAGGAGAATAAAATAATCAGTAAGGCCAAGAGATTCACAGTCACATACTCCATATACTGCACTCCCCAGCCAGTCTTTCTCACATAGGCCACCAAGACCATAAAGATAAACGTCCAGATCACCTTCAAAGCTCCGTCCAGAGCAGGGTTCTTGCACCAGGACCATCTCTTATATCGCTCCAAAAGCCCTTGGTCTGCACAACAGATAGCCAACGGGATGCACAGAAGAAAGCGGGACATATTCTTTCCCGTGTCCAATAACATTGGAGGCAACAACAGAAACAGCCCCGTCAGGATCACTCCCCCAAATCTCCGATAGACAGCCAGCAACAAAGGAAGTATCACCACAACCAACACAGCCAGACTGATATACCACCAGGTACCCACATGTTTCCCTGTTCCAAAAAACTCGCTCAGCCCCAGAGCTTGTACCGCCATACTGGCCGCCGCACGGCTGACCGTCCTCCCATACCCTCCAAAGGAGGAGGGATTCAACACCAGGGAAACCACCTCGCAGAAGACAAAGGGAAGCCAAAAAGACGCCATCAACTTGATATAGCGGTCACAGGTGAACTCCGTACACTGTCTGGCGCTCATCTGGTAATCTGGGTGCTTTCTCTTCACAGACAAGGTCATGCCGTAGACGGATAGAAACAAAAAAATAGGCACACAGACGTTCATCTGTCTGGCCAGATACATCCCCATCTCCGTGGAAAAAGGAAAGAAATTCACCGCCACCCCCTGCATCCGGTCTGTGGTGGAAAAACAATGGTACGCAAACATAAAAAGAATTGCAATTCCTTTGACCGCCGCGGTATCCCTCTTTGAAAAACTCATAGTCCCTTCCTCTCTATACCTGCGCCGTCCTCTCTCCGGTATCTGCGCTGGGCATAAGTAGTCTCTATAGGATAAAAGTATACCAGCTCTGTCTTAGAATTGCAATTCCTGCTTTCTCATTTGATCCTTAAAGATCTCCACACAACACTTTTGGCAATGGAAGATTACGCCACTTCCAGTTTACCGGTGGCCTCTGCCATATCTTCCCCAATGTTCAAGATATGGTCGCCAATTCTCTCAAAATCCGTCAATATCTCAGAGTAGATCACACAACCTTCGTCCGAGCACTTTCCTGTCTTAAGGCGATCCATCTGCCGCGTTCTGCACTGATCCGTCATATCGTCAAATTCCTGCTCAATCTCCACGATATTCTCATAACCTTCCAAGGTGGCATGTCCGATGCACTCCAGCAGCTTCATGGCCTGCATACTCATCTCGTGCATGGCATCCAGCTCGTTTAACGCCACCCGGGAGAGGCTGATATCCTTCTCCTTGAGGAATTTGCTGTACTCACACAGGTTCGTAGCGTGATCGCCGATACGCTCCAGATTCGAGGAAGTCTTGAAAAAAGCGCTGATCAGGCGGGAATCCGCCTCATTGTTTTCCTTCACCATGATACTAGAGATATATTTTGAAATCTCCTTGTTCAAGTAGTCAATATATTCCTCTCTCTGGTTCACCTCTTTCAGATATGATGGCTTTTCTTCCTTGAGCGCCCGGAAACTCATATCCACATTCTCCCGAACCATCCCTGTCATGCGCTCCAACTCCTTGCGAATTCCATTGATGGCGATGGAAGAATTTCCCACAACCCGCTCTCCGGCATTCTCCATGTAGCGGATATACTCCAGGTGCATCTCCTCGTCGTTCTCGCCCTTCTTCTCCGGAAGAATCTTCTTGGCCAATTTTGCCAGATGATTACCGAACGGGAGCAGAAGTAAAGTGGTAGTAATGTTAAACAAGGTATGCATGTTGGCGATCTGTGCCGCGGGGTTCCCCGGGGTGATGCTCTGGATATAATTTGCCAGAGGAAACACAATGCACACAATTGTAAAAATAATCGTTCCGATAATGTTGAACATCAAGTGAATAATCGTGGTGCGTTTCGCATTTCTACTGGTCCCGATAGATGCCAAGACAGCGGTGATACAAGTACCAATATTTTGTCCAAAAAGTACAAAAACGGCGCTTGGAAGCGTAATCGCCCCACTGACCGCCAAAGCCTGAAGGATACCCACCGAGGCCGAGGACGACTGAATCAAGGCTGTAAACGCAGCGCCAGCCAGGATTCCCAAAAGCGGATTGGAGAATTTCGTCATCAGATCCACAAATGCCGCTGAATCCCGCAGAGGCATCATTGAACTACTCATCATCTCCATACCGATGAATAAGATTCCGAGACCCGCGATGATCATACCGTAGTGATGAGCCTTGATGTTCTTCACAAAGACCACCATGGCCACGCCCAGGAAGGCAAACAACGGCGCAATCGCCCCCACATCCAAGGCGATGAGCTGTCCTGTGATAGTCGTACCGATGTTGGCACCCATGATAATCCAGACAGCCTGCTCCAACCTCATCATTCCTGAGTTGACAAAGCCAACTACCATCACTGTGGTGGCCGACGACGACTGAATAACCGCCGTGATCCCAGCACCCACCGCAATTCCCAGAAAACGGTTGGCCGTCAGTTTCTCCAAGATCTTTTTCATCTTGTTGCCGGCTGCGGCTTCCAGCCCGTTGCTCATCATCTGCATTCCGTAAAGGAACAGCGCTAAGCCACCCAATAAACTTAAAATGTCTGTTACTTCCACTTTTCTTCCTCCATCTCTTTTGTACAGCCTCTATTTTCAGACTGCCCTCTCCCCTCTTTTTCACATGAAAGTTAGAATTCAAATGTCTCTGTTAGGGTTTCCAAGATTCCTATGTATTATTTTACATATCGATCTTATCTTAACATTGCACCTTTTTTCGTCAATAGATTACACACAGATTTTACATTTCATTGATTTATATTTTACATTTTGTACTTCTTTTTTTCAAACATCTCATTTTCAATAACTTTTTAGATTTTTTATATTTATTTTTTACTTAGTAAATCTTGTTTTTACCAATTTTTTATTTTTAATTTACATACCTTCCGTTTGACCGGACTCTCCCTGTCAATACTGTTTTCCCTCTATGATCCTGACACTCAATCTGTAGGAGCCCCAGAGTATCCCCAGGAAGAACAACAGACAGGCCAGATAACAACTGTACTTGTAAGTTTCAAGAAAGCGCACCCAGCCCCCCATGTCCACCGAAAGAGCTTTGAGACACTCGGACACAGTCATGGCCATACCGATTCCAACCACCACAATGGCAATCAAGGCAACCCGGCCTTTCTCCCCGCCGAATTTAAACTGTGTGGGCAGCATCACCCCCAGAACCAATAACAATATGGGAATATAGATAAGGCTTTCCCATATAAGCTCCCAACTCATATCTCCCCGAGACCTCACAGCATAGACCGCCACCGAAAATACAACCGAGAAAATCCATCCCAATCCAGAGACCAGCAAGGCCAAAAGGTACTTCTCTTTGACATAATCTCTTCTCATAATTGGCAAAGTCAGCAAGAACTGAATGGCCTGCCCATTTTCGTCCTGGGTGATGGTGGAGAGCGTCATCATGGTCACAATAAAGGTCAGATAACTCACAATAAAGCTGCCGCTGCCAGTATCGGTCAACACCATCACCAAACTCACCGCCAGAACAATCCCCACAAAGTTTTTCATCTCCTGAAACATGTAAAAATCTTTCAACAATAGCCCCCTCATACCTTCTCTCCTCTCGCCATCATTACAATCACCCTGTCCACAGATCCAGATTCCGCCACAATCCGGGGATAATTCTCCTGATAATATCTTTTCTCCCCAGTCAGACAGCTATACCCAAAAGCTTCTCTCTTTACCCGCAGCAGATAACGTTTATCCAGGGTTTGGTAATCCTCCCGACTCACTTTCAACACCGCGTAATCGCTGAGCAGTTTATCGGTCTCCTCGTGAAAAACCAGCTTTCCCTGGTCGATCATATAGAGGTCGTCGCACAGCCCTTCCAGGTCGGTGGATATGTGGGAGCTGATCAAAATAGAGCGTTCTCCGTCTTCCATATACGCTCTGAGCATATCTAGAATCTCATCCCGCGCCACCACATCCAGCCCTGCAGTGGGTTCGTCCAGAATCAACAGACTTGGATGGTGGCTGACTGCGCACAAGACCTTTAATTTTGCATACATTCCTGTGGACAATTCTTTGATCTTCTTCTCCTGGGACAATTGAAATCTCTCGCACAACCCCGAGAATTGGTCCCGGGAGAATCGACGGTACATCTTCTCCATAACCGCCGCTATCTGCTTGATCTGCATACCGTCGTAAAACAGATTGCCACAGAGCGCCACGCCGATCTCCTCTTTATCCCTGCTGCTGATCTCCCTAAGTTCTTTTCCAAAGACAGTGATCTGCCCAGAATCGGCTGAAGTCAGCCCCAAAATCGTCTTGAACATGGTGGTCTTCCCAGATCCGTTCCGTCCGACCAGACCGGTCACGCATCCTCTTGGGATCTCCATCGAACAGTCTAGCTGAAAACCAGGGTACTGTTTTTTTACGTTTTGCAATCTCAACATCTTGTCACTCCTCCATAATCAACTGAAACAACTCGCAAATCTCCTGTTCATCCATCCCACTGGCCCTGGCTCTTCGCACCACGGCCTCCATGTCAGCCTCTATCTCTTTTCTCTTTTCTTCCATCAACAACTCCTGATTCATGCTGGCCACGAAGCTACCCTTTCCATGGACTGTCGTCACAAATCCCTCTGCATCCAGGCAGTCATAAGCCTTCTTGACTGTGAGTGCACTGATCTTTAACTCCCTGGAGAGCGCACGCACGGACGGAAGCATCTGATGTTCCTCCAACTTTCCTCCGATAATCAAGGCTTTTATCTGCTCCACAATCTGCTCATAGATCGGCTGTTGGGAAGAATTGTTAATAATAATCTTCATGTTCTCCTCCTGTTAACAAACAGTATATAACAGTATATAACACTTGTCAATATGCAAATAATCCCACTCCGCCTGCGGCGGGTCGCATATGCGACACAATTCCTCTTCCGCCGCTGTGCGATCCCCACGGAGTGTTTTTTGGGTGATAGGGGAGTTCAGAGAACTTTCCTATCACCCAAAAAAAGCCTGTGAGGAAACCTAGGTCTCCCACAGACTCTCACCGCCTTTACTCTCTAGATTGTTTTACTGAGCAACTGCTCTTTGGCGGCCAGCGCTCCCTGCTCATAGCCCTCAATCTTCCGGTCGAGTCGCTCCAGAGAATCCTGTATCTTGTCCATCTGCTCTTTCAGCCGGGTCCTCTGACCAATCAGAATCTCCTTGCGAGCCGCCGCCGTCTCTGCTCCCTGCTGAAACAGTTTCACGTACTCCACCAGGGCGTCAATCTGGACCCCTGCGCTTCGCATACATTTCATCATCTCCACCCACTGGCAGGAGGATTCATCGTAGTCTCTCACCCCGCTGGAGTTTCTGGGCACCGGGGGGATCAAGCCGATCTTCTCATAATAACGCAGGGTATCCGCGGATATACCATATTTCTTACTTACCTCAGAGATTGTCATACCCTCACCTCCCCAGTCTTATTCCTGATGCACGGCCAACCGGTTAATCTGGGTGGCCAGATAACCAGCCCCATACCCATTGTCAATATTTACCGTAGCTATCCCGTTGGCACAGGAATTGATCATGGTCAGCAACGCCGACACCCCGTGAAAATTCGCCCCGTAGCCCACAGAGGTAGGCACCGCGATCACCGGCTTATCCACCAGTCCGCCAATGACACTGGCCAGCGCTCCCTCCATTCCAGCTACTGCCACGATACAATTGACTTTTTGGATCACATCCAGCTCCGCAAACAGGCGGTGGATCCCACTGACTCCCACATCGTAGACTCTCTCAACCTTAGTCCCAAAATACTCTGCTGTCTGCGAGGCCTCCTCTGCCACCGGAATGTCCGCAGTACCTGCGGTGCACACGGCGATCCCCCCCACCAGCTTCTTTCCTTCCTTAGTGATCTTGATGATCCTAGAGAGTTCATCGTACTGGATCTGGGGAAACCGCTCTCTTAAGATCTCATATTGATGAGCGGACGCCCTGGTCCCAAAGACTTCCCCCTCCTCCTCATACAGTCTCTCCACAATGTGAAGGAGGTGTTGATCTGCCTTTCCACTACAATAGATCACCTCCGCAAAACCGGACCGGACCTTTCTGTGGGTATCCAGCTTGGCATATACCATCTCCTCGAACGGCTGCTTGCGGAAGTACTGTTCTGCGTCACTGACGGATAGCTCTCCTCTTTGTACTTTCTCTAATATCTCATGGGTCTCCATCTCTTCCACTCCTCTTTATCTGATCTGTCTCTTCTCAGAATAGCACTTGGAGTCCAATCTAAGTCAAGTTTTTTCTATTATTTGTGTAGATTCCCGGCCCCAAACGCGTACGGGAGCAACTCACCCACAGTGGTATCCATCTCCTGGCTGCCGCTTGTCAGATAGACCGGCGTGTCTTTCCCCAACAGCTCTCCCAGAACCTGCCGGCAAGCGCCACAGGGAGTCACCAGCAGCTCCCCATCACTGACCACAGCCATCCCCTTGATCTGTTCCTTCCGGTAACCCTGGGAATAGGCGCTGTAGAGGGCGCTGCGCTCTGCACACATACTGGATCCGTAGGCCGCATTCTCAATATTGGCCCCTAACACATAGGTGCCGTCGGTCATCTCCACACAGGCGCCCACATGGTACTTAGAGTAGGGCGCATAAGAGTGCCCCATGGCCTCATAGGCCTTCTTCGTGATCTCTCTCATCTACTCTCTTCCTTTTTCAGTATTATAGACTAGTATATTCGATTCCCTGGGAAATCACAAGCTCTATCAGAAAGACAATCTCATGTCATACCACATGGCGCCCCCGTGAACCGACTGGGAGACCCCCTCATTTACGTAGCCAAAGCGCTCATAAAAGGGCAACAGCCTTTCCTTACAGGTTAAAATACAGCCCTCCCGGCCCTGAATCTTAGCGTCGGCAATCACCTGTTCCATCAGAAGAGAAGCAAAACCTCTCTTCTGGTACCCTGGCAGAGTATCCACCCCGAAGATCGCCTGCCACCTTCCATCCAAACGGTGAAGATGAGCCTCCGCAAACATCTCATCCCGTATCTTAGCCTCATCTGTCACCATCCCGTTGATAAAAGAGAGAATCTGGCCATCTTCTTCCAAAATCCAGAAATGATCCGGATAGACAGACAATCGTTCCCGCAATACTTCCTTGGAGGCCGCCTCCTGCTGAGGAAAGCATTGGGCCTCCACCTTTGTCAATTCTTTCAGATCTCCCATCTTCGCCGTCCTGATTTTCATTCCATTCACTACCTTTCCTCGAAATTCTCACGTTGGATGGGAATCAGGATCTCCACTCGATGCCCCGCCTGTCTGATTTGAACTCTCCCACCGTGAGCTTCCACGATCTGTTTAACAATTCTCAGTCCCATGATATGCCAGTCTGGTTCCCTCCCACCATCATTGATATATTTACAGACGACCTCTGGAATTCCCCCTCCTGTATCTGTCACAACCACTTTCAAGAATTCCCCAAACACTCCGGCCTCCACGGTAATCCCACATCCTTTTTCATTATGGTAAATGGCATTTTCAACCACATTTCGAAAAGCTCTCTCAACTAATTTTTCATCCAGATTCACCTGCTGTCTCTCAAATTCCTCACTAATTTTCACCCGGATCTCATATTTACCTTGATCCATGGCAATGGAGTTCATCACATCCGCCATCACTTTTCGCAGAATCTTAACCGGTGCTGTCCGCCCCACTCTCAGTGGCTGCATATGGTATTCCAGCTTCGAGGTGAGGTTTAAATCCTCAATTAAGTCTCGAATTCTCAGGCTTTCCTGCCGAATCAATCCCGCTTCTCGCTGGATCTCCTCCCGGGACTGTTGCTTCTCCTCCAATAAATTGGAATATCCCAATATCAGAGAGAGCGGGGTTCGAATATCGTGGGAGACTCCACTGATCCACTGTGTCCTGGCCGCATCTCTTTTTCGAAGCATTTCCATCTGCTTTTGTAACCGGTCTGAAGTCTCGTTGATGCTGTGAGCAATCTCCCCGGTACTTCCGTTTTCAGATAACTGTACTTCTTTACCGGAGGACAGATCACAAATAGCCTCGGCCAACACTTTCATCTTTCGGTAATAGCGATACCCCAGCCAGCCAATAACCAATAAAAAGAGAATCACAAGCGACAGGAATAAAGTCTTCGGGAAATTCATAGCCACTTCCATACTCTTATAATCCTGCCAGGCGTTGTATCTCCAAATGCTTCCTCTGGGATAGCCAAGCACCAGCAACTGCTCACCCACTTTCCAAGTAAATATCGGATAATCATCCAAGTACCACTTGGAGAAAGCAGAAACCTCACCCACTGTGTAAGAGTGATTCAAAGACTTGGGTAACCGGTAACTCCAAGTAAGTTTCCCGTCACTTTGGAGCACCATGGCAAAAGCCGCTCCAACTTCTCTCAAGGCCTTCTTTACTTTTTCGGGATTTTGAAGTCTACCTGCGGCATCCATCTCCATAGTATCAGCAATCTTCTCTACAGAATACTTTTCACTGACCTGTCCATCACTCACCTCATGTATCTTCAGCACCATATGATAAGCCAAGACCCCCACTATCACCAGAAACACAAAGATTGTGGCGATGGCCGATCCAATATATTTCAAGTAAATTTTCATCAGCCCTCTCATCTGTCTCGAACCTCCCTTTTGTGTCTAATCTTTTGCAAGACGGTACCCTAAGCCTCTCACTGTGAGCAGATACCGAGGACTGGATGGATTTTCTTCAATCTTCTCCCGCAATTTTCTGATATGTACCATCAAAGTATTCTCATATCCATAATAATTCTCTCCCCACACAGACTCCGACAAAAGATCAAAAGTCAGGATTCTCCCCCTGTTCTCCAGAAACAACTTCAACAATTGAAACTCCTTGTTGGTCAATCCCACCTCTTGTATCTTTTCTCCCTCCGGTATTCGCACCAGACCGGCAGACAAATCCACTTCCCGACGCCCAATCCAATAGCTGGGATAACTGGTTTGCTCCTCTCTATAAGTTCTGCGTAGAATGGCATTCATCCTAAGTGTCAGCTCCTTAGGCAGAAACGGCTTTGTCATATAGTCATCCGCCCCCAGTCCCAGTCCGGTAATCCGATCCTCACCCTCATCTCTGGCTGACAGAAAAAGCACCGGTAGATCCCATCTGGCACGGATTCGCTGAAAGAAAGAGAAACCATCCTCCCCAGGGAAATTTACATCCAATATCATAAGATCTGGCTTCTCCCTCTCCATCTCCGCTTCCGCAGCCATGCAGCTTAACACGGTTCGTATATGGTGATAGCCTTCCTGGCGCAACACCTTGTCCAGCAGTGCGCACAGTTTGTGATTATCGTCCACAATCAAGATTTTTGCCTGCTCCATCATCTTTTCCACCTCTTTTTCAGATTATAATACATTTTCCTACATTCAAAACCCCTTTTCTTCAAAAATTAAGGCAAATTTAAGTTTTAGGACTGGTTTTAAGCCTTTTTCAGCCATTTTTGTCTAAAATGTGTCTAAAATAAAAATATAATTTAACACAAATAAAAATAAGATGATACAATATTACAGTACTTCCCATGATCTTCCGTACCGAAACTTTAACATTTTCTTGTTGCTTTTTGGTTACCAACAATATATAATACAGATATCAATAGATGGGAGGTATGAAATGGTTGAGCGCAATATTATAATCGGAAAAGTGGGCGGCACCGCAGGGAAAAATTCTGTGAATTATAAAATCAGTCTCCCCGCTGATATGGTTAAAGAATTAGGGATTACTCCGGAAGACAGAGCCGTCACCGTGGAGATGGAAAACAAAAGAATTGTTATAAAAAAGAAAGAAAAGCCTTGACTATTGGTTACCAATATGTTATTATATAATTGTCAAGAGGGAAACCGAAAGACAATAACCCGAAAGGGAGAAAGGAGAATACATGAACGACATGAACATGAGTGAAACAGCAAGGCTGATTTTAGACCTCCGGGCTAGAGGATGGAATGACACAGAAATTGTAAATCACATCCTCTATATCGTAACCGGAGAAGATGCCTATAAGGCAAAAGAAAAGGCTGACTAAACAGCCAGCCAACACACACAAGGGGCGGAACAAAAACCGCCCTACATGGAAAGAATATCACAAAAATTAGAATAAATCAATGCTGATTGTCCCCGGCTCACATCGAACCGGGGTTTTGTATTACACTCTTTTAACGTTCCCAGCCCAGACGTATCCCAGGTACTGATCAGCCACACACACCTTATACCAGTTATCCTCATAGCCGTCCCGGCCTACGACGTCCACTAAGTTGCCCTTGTTAAGCTGGGCATATCCCTCTATAGCCGGGGAGGCCTTCCTGGCCTGTGTGTGGACAACTGACCTTTTCTGTACCTCGCCTACAAAGCGGGTAAACCCTTTTTGCGCGTTCTCGGTCTTATAAACCTCGGCCTTGAGTTTTGCCTGGGTGGCTGGCCCCGCGTTTCCGTCCGCTTCTAACCCGTAGCGGGCTTGGAAAGTCTTGACTGCTTTTTGGGTGTCATTGCCAAAGTCCCCGTCCACACCGGACTTTCCCACAGAGATGCCTACATAGACCAATCCCTCTTGCAGCTTTCTGACTGCTGCCCCGTTATCTCCAAGGGAGAGGAAATCTTTTCCGGAGGCTTGTACCAGGTTTTGATCCATCCAGTTGACCGCCAAAGACCAGTCCGGCCTGCAAAACTTTGTCCCCGGCAAACGGCTGTTAAAATAAGACTTTGCGAAGACGCCGCCCCCGTTGGCCACCACCCCGGACACCCCCGAAGTATTGCCTTCTACCGTCTCAAAACGGTCCCCTACGACACTCGTTACAATCCCCGTATGGGCAAAGGTGCCGCCCCGGTAAAAGATCACGATATCCCCCACTTCTGGGTTGGCGTGCTTTGTAAATAGGTTCCCAAGCGTGGGACAGTACACATAAGGCCAGTGTTTTAACATGGCCGTAGCCGTGGCCTTGCCAAATGCCTGCATCAGCGCCCAGGAGACAAAGGCCGCGCACCATGGTTGTCCCTGATAAGCCGGGTAAACATCCCTCCAATACTTGGTATAGTTGTTGCTCCCGGCGTTGGCCGTCTTATCCTCCAACTGACTGTTGGATCTCTTCTCCAGGTATCCGATTTCCTCCTGGGCGATCCCGATCACCCGGTTGATTGCGTTGCTCTTGGTGTACACTGCTGCCCCCTCCTTGTCATACTGTGTCAAGTTATACTGATTTATTACTGCCATTGTGCTCGCCACATAACTGCTGCTTGTGGCGTACCCATCCGCCTTGATCGTCTCCAGGTAAGTTTCCGGGTCTTTGATCCCTCTCAGGTTTTGGTATCTGGCCAACTGGATAAATTCAAAATAACCCTTCACACCCTCTTCCATGTTGCTATAGGCACGGAAGTTGTCTTTGATCGTGATCAGGCTCCCCGGGCGGTACTCCTCCTGGGTAGCCATGTTGACAGACGCTCCTGTCCACTTCGTGCCGCATTTCAGGCCAAAATAGTTATGGTACTGGGCAGCCAGCCGGCTCTCGCCCCAGTCACTCTCCAGGATGGCCTGGGCAATCACTGCGCTACAACAGCGGATCCCGTACTGGGGTGCGTATTTTTGTACATAACCGGCGATCTGGGTTATAAATTCTTGTTTTGTCATAATCTCCTCCAATCAAAAAGAGAACCCTTTCGGATTCTCATACATGACAAAATATGCTATAATGTTTACGTTGCCTCCCCAATCTGGCAACAGAAAGGGGGTGTATTACGTGGATTTTCTGTTATCCTTTTTTGTCGCCGTCGCGGCAGGTGTCGCTTGCCACTTCATCTGCAAATGGTTAGACGACGATAAATAGGGCAACTAGCCTGCAGATGCCTGACTGCCTAAAAACAGGAAGAACCCCCAGTAGCTCCAACTGCTGGGGGTTCGCTGTGTATCACATGGATACCTGTTATCCTTTTGCCTACTGGCATTATAGCATATGCAGTTTTCTATTTCAAGATTCTTTATTTCACTTTTTCCATCAAGGCTTCTTGTAATACTTGGGAAAAGTTGATGTCCGCTCTTAACGCCGCGTCATTTAGCCACTGGGGAATTGTAAGTGTTTTCTTTACTGCTTTATTATCGTGCATCCGGGCATATTCCACGGTGTCACACGCCACATAATTAACAAAATCCCCTCTGTCTTTTTCTACGTCTTCTGCTTTTGACGGGGCTGGTATTTCCCTTCCTTCCTTTTCATAGTCATAAAGTACAAATGCCAAGACATCATTCGCCATAAACAACGCGTCCTGTAAATCATCTCCGCAGGTATAACAACCTTCCAAGTCTGGAAAGAATACGGAATAGCCGCCCTCATCTTCCGGTGTAAAAATTGCTGGATAAACATACTTTGCCATTAACACAACCTCCTATATCTCAAATGGCCGGGGCTTATTTCAGCCCCGCATCTTTTAGGATCCTGTTCGCCGTTCCAGTTGGTATTTCTTTCCCCCCGTGTCTCGGTAGTCGAAAATCTTTCCCGGTTCGGTTACTGTGCCATTTGTCATGCTCCTTACCATGCTCCACGAAGAAACAATCATTTTTCCTTAATAACTTCATCAATTCCGATGTTTTCATTGTTTCCTCCTTTCATGGTTTTATTGTAACACGTGTCTATACGTGTGTCAATGGTTTTTCATCCAATTACTTCTTTTCTTTATATTTTGTACGATCCCAGATCTCTTTTACCCGTTCCCAGCCGCCAGTGGCAACCAGGTACACGATAAACGCCGCGATAAAGGCCGCAAACACGTAATACCAGGTGATTACCACCTTGAAATACGTGCACAGCACCACAAGGGCCACCGGGCACAGGATCAGAGCTACGGTAAGGGCGACCACACTGGTGGGCAGTTTATTTAGCCCGGGCATCTCCTTAATCACCTGCACCACCAGGGAGACCGTAAAGGCCAGAACCCCCAACAGGCAAAGCCCATAAGTAATATACTGCATGATGGTATTGATATCCATTTTTAATCCTCCTTCACTGGCAAACTTTTCACTTTTTCGTAGAGCGCTGTCCCGGTGCTGTTGCCTCCCAGGGCGTGGTAGCTGCGGTATAGATACCCCAGGTTCCGCAGTTGCGGCACCGTCACGCTCCCATTTTGGATGTACTCCGAGCACAGCGCGTAGAGCCGGTCATGGAGGATCGCAATGATCGCGTCCTCCATCAGCTCCTCCCGGCGGAAGTATTTCCGTACCTTTTTATACAATCCGGCAATGACCGCGATTACCGCGGCAAAGGCGGCCTCGATCCAATACTGGGCGATAAACTCCAACACTACGCATCCACCTCCAGCCAGCCTTGCGGGTAATCCGACGGCGGCCAGACACACCCGTCCACCTGGCAGATGTACCGCTTGCCCCGGTATGTCACCTTATCCCCCTTATGATAAGCGTCATGTGACCCTGACGGCGTTTGGTACTCCGGGTACTCTTCCACTTCTGGGGGGACCACCGTGCCGCCCTCCAGTTTCGTGATGGCATCCGTGTTGGCCTGTACCTGGGCGGCCAGCTCCCCAAAGTTGCTGTATAGCGTGTCGATCTGTTTTTGGAGTGGGGCGTAACTGTTCTCCGGGTTGGCCTGGTCCCTGGCCAGGGTGGCCAGCTCTGCCCTTTCCGTCTCTGTGATCCCGCCCTGTATCCAGATGGTATCCATCTTAGCCAACAAGTCTGTCAGCTCATACCGCCCGGACAGGATTACGTTTTTAATAATCTCGTACATGTATCCTCCTATAATATTTGTGTCTGGGTTGCTGCGATCTTTGCCTCTATGCTGTCTAACCGCCGGTCAATATAAGCCTTGGTATCCGCCACATACGCCACCTCTATCCCGGCCTGAGGAGCGGTGTCCGTCAGGATGTTTGTGATTGGCTGATAGGTATGTAGCGACTGGTAGGCTACGATTTCTTCAGGTGATAGATCGGTTTCAATCGGAGTTTTTAGCACATACATCAAGTCGACCTCGGTCAAAATTTCGTTTTCGTAACGCGCCACTACTTGGACATCGTTATTATTTACGACTGCCCTAACACCATTGGTAATATATCCGGCCCCTATGTTATATCGCAGCATGGATGATATCACTTCGGTTCTGCCCGGCGCATATGTAGTTTTTCCTAAGTATCTGACACCATCATTCCCCTCTTGTGCTCTTAAAACGACATCCTCTTTATATATGCGCTGTATGTACTTCCCTTGCGCTACATCAATCTCATCGCATACCCACTGTTGGCCATCAGCATCCGTATAATTGCCGCTGGATGTGACCGGGATGCCTGGTAGGCCGTTTGGTGTGGATAAGATGAGGGATTGGCTCAGATTACTCCCTGTTATAGATACATTAATCTCCCCACCATCCCCAGACACCGTAATCTCTTGCGGATACTCCGGGGAGGGGGAGGACTGGCCTCCTGTGTACGGCTCCCAGGGGAGTCTTTCATCTCCAAAATTCAACATAACCCCTTTCAAGATTGTTGTATAAGTTCCTGGACTAACCGATGAAGCATTCAATTCGACCACCAGAATTCTTAATTTTATTAAGCTCGCATCTTCCGGTATCTCTACCGTAACCGCTCCTCCTAACGGACAAGTAAAATATTCCGTCTTTGTTGTTCGATTTACATACTGCAAATTGCAGGCGTTTTTTTCTTTGTCCGGTATTGTCCCTCCAACATTGCTAAGCGTTACTTTCTTTCCTGCAAGTTCATCCGGCAAGTTGAAGATGACATTTCTGTATATACTTTTTTCTGGCGTTGCCTGCTCTGTTACCTTAACGATCACTTCCGCTATATAACCATCATCCAGTACTTTTATAGTAACCCCCTCGGGTAGAGGATTTGACTCGCCTAAAATATTAAACAACTGCGCCCCCGTCGTCCGCTGCTGTGTCGCCTTACCATAGACCTTAAGTCCCTCCAAGCCCCGGTTGGAACTGTCCTGCAACTGGATCTCCTCCCCAGACTGCGATGATACAATCGCATCAGGCAGCACGGAGAGCCTATCCCCGGTTACTTTGGCGTCCGCAGCCTGCCCGGATTGGGTGAGTGTGGGATCCACGACCGCGTCTTTTCCCGGCGGTCCCTGGGGGCCAGTTTCCCCCTGGGGACCTTGTAATCCCTGCTCTCCTGGATCTCCCTGTGGACCTTGCGGCCCTGTCTCACCTTTCGGCCCTGTCTCACCTTTCGGTCCTTGCTCTCCTTTTGGACCTTGTTCACCCGCTGGACCTTGCGGTCCCGTCTCCCCCCGTGGCCCCTGCGGCCCTGTCTCACCTTTAGGGCCTTGGGGGCCTGTCTCACCCTGCTTTCCCTCTGGTCCCGTCTCGCCTTGAGGGCCAGGAACTCCTGGGGGGCCTTGTTCACCGTCCCTCCCAGTCTCCCCCTGTATTCCCTGCTCGCCTCTGGACGGCTTCCCGGTATCCTCCCCCAGGACGTACCAATTCCCGTTCTCCCCGATTTCCGGGGCGACCGCCTGGGCAGCGCCTTCCGCTTTTTTGGCCGCCTCCTCCGCCCGGTCCGCCGCCTCATTGACGGCCTCCACCGCATTGTCAAAGGGGTTGCCCTCCTCACCCGGCGTGTACCCCTCCGGTTTTGGCCTGGCCTGGACAACTAACGCGATCATTTTGACCGTCTCCCCGCTTTTTGCGTCCGTCAGATAGATCCAGGCGTATACGTGGTAATCCGAGACCGCCTCGGTCTCCAACATGCTGTCCGGAATCACAACCCTGGTCACGCCGTCTTGGGTTGTGCCAATCCTGGTGATGGTCTCCCCTCCGCTTTGTTGCAGGCCAAAGTGGATCTCCACGGCTTTTGGCAGGGACAGCCCCTGGATCTGCAATACCTGCCCATAATCCCACTGCCACAGGCCATAACCGTATACCGTCTCCTGTTTGTCACAAAAATTTACTGTGATCATCCGCTCACTCCTTTACACTGCAAAACTAAACATAAATGGCAGCCAGGAACTAGTGGTCAGATCCACATAGGCTTCCGTGGTACCATGCCTGGAAATCAAGATTTTCCCCTCCGGGGATACCTGGCACAGCCAGATGTTCCGGGCAGACCCATGGCACACAAATGCCAGACTGCTGGATGGCCGGCACCCTTCCGGAAGCGTGCAGATCTCAACCCCTGTTGCCGATGAGGCGATTGTCTTAGTTGGCTTTACCACGCCCTGTACGTAGACCTGTGCCCCGATTTTGCGGTACTGGGGACCTCCTGCTGTATCGCTGTATGCGGCAAAGTCGCTTGTGGTAGCCATCGTTTGCCATCCGGTGTCCCCCGGGGTATTGACCAGGTCATTGTAGTCCCCGCTGGTTGCCACGGCCTTGAGCGCTGGGACGTCGCTTAAATCCCGGTAGCTGCCTGTAAACGCAACATTTTTCAAGTCTACAAACCACTTCGCAAGTTTTCCAAATAATGTGGCCAGCTTATCACCACTTGTAAGGTTTGCCCGGGCGGAGGCCTGCTGAAAGGAGATCGCCTGCTGGTCTAAGTTCTCTATGCTTCCAGGGTCGCCCTTTTCCCCTTGTGGTCCCTGTATGCCCTGTGAGCCTTGTGCTCCCCGGATGCTAAATAACGTGGGGCCGACATTGATATTGCTTCCTGATACAATGATTGCTTGGTGTATATCCCCCTCATTGACCCCAGAGCCACACAAAATCAGGTCACCCACATCCACTTCCTCTCCCAGATCTCCTTCTATGTCCGTGTTCTTATATGCCCCTGCCTCTTTGTCCATATCCACGCCTAAGACATAAATCGATTTTCCCGCTTCGCCTTGCCGGCCTTGTTCCCCAGATGGCCCGCGCATATTTCCGATATATTTCCACTTTGCCACATCCGGTGATCCACCGACGCTGCAATAGTACAAATTTCCAAAAGACGTTCCGCCTTTTAAAGTATTTAAGTAATAATCTTCTTTTTGCGCGCTTTCAATCCCGGAAGACGGAAAGACCTGCTCTGTTTTTGAAGTGCCCGTGATTGCCGATCCATAATACCAGACACTCCCCTTATCCCCTTTGGTGGCCGTGCTGACATTTTCTTTCATATCCTCATAGGTCGCCATACGTTTTACGGCCCCGGCCTTAAAACACTTGTACACGGCCAGCCCATCCACTGCATTTGGGTCGCCCGACGTAACGGTCGCCCATTCACCTGGCAGCATCTTAGCCGCGTCAAACTGGCTATATGCACCACGTCTATCTTGTATCGCCATCCTTTTGCACCCTTTCTACATCCACTCCATGCGCCCTTAAATCCTGCATCATTTCATCTATGGTACCTGTCCGTTCAATTCTTTGCGTTGTCTTTTGAATTTCAAGGTTTTTCTGCATTGCACTTGCATATAATGCTAGTTTTTCTCCCCTGACTTTTAGAAGAATTTTTTCTATGACTATATCTAGTAAATCTAACGGAATTTCGAAATGTTTAAAAATTTTTCGAATTTCTTCTTCTCCCTCTAAAGCTGCATTATCCAAAAGAACTGACAACGTAATATCTAAATTCATTTTAATCCCCCTCCCTCTTTTGTAACCACTGTTTTATTTATCGCCATAGTCTGCTCCTCTACTACATTGCTAATTATCCGTTCCTCAACCTTTATGATCTCATATCCAGCATCTGCATAACTTGTCAACATATCTGGCTGAATATAAAACTCACAATTACCCTTTCTGGCTTTGTATAAGTCCATAGCAATTCCTCCTATAATGCAGTTACCATAATTCCCTTTTCAAAGGTTAATGTCTTAAACTTATAATCCCAATAAAGACCACCGCCAAACTTCTCAGCTATTTCTAATTCATTCACTAGTCTTACGCTCCCACTTTTTCCAGCGCTAAATTTAAAAGTTTCACCACTATCATAATAATCACTTACCCCTAAAATATCTGTAGAAATCACTACTGCTCCTTTACCTGCAACACGAAGACCGTAAGTTCCATTATCCTGATTGTATACTGTCCCTGAAACAAATCCATGGGGGCTTGAATTTCCTAATTTCGCAACATACATACCTCCATTCGATACCAAAAGGCTAAATCCATTATACGTATTTGTTAAATTCCCCGAAAACGTGCCGGTTGCTGCTTTTAATTCACCAGAGAACGTGCCTTTCGTAAAATTAGCCCCATCCTTATTGATTTTTCCAATCTGACGGTTACTCTCGTCACGAATATCTAGTACTCCATTCCCGTTCCCCTCCCCTCCTAGAGTCAACGTCCCCCCTCTGGCCCAGTTAAAGTTGATGCCTATAACGGACAACATATTCAGCACGACATTCCCGTTACTGTCAAATCCGGCCTTCCAGGCTGTGTCCGCATCGTTTCCTTTATAATCCTGTGTAACCCAGAAGCCATCAATCCCTGACTTGTAGACCACTTTGGATTCCTCCAGTTTCGGTTTGTCATGCCGGTACGCAAGGACGGAACCATCCGGCTGGGGGATGGCAGTGTAATAAAATCCCAGCGTGTTCGCCGCCAGCTGGTTCATGTTCTGGACCGCGATATCATAAGACGACAACTGCCTCACTGAATCCTCCTTGGCCGCGTCCAAAAGTTTGGTATAAGCGCTGAACCTCTGGTAGGCCTTCCCGGCCGGGGTCTCTGCTGTACATTCCACCTGCTGTGCGGCCCCCATGGCAAACGTTGTCTCTGTGATCACCGTCGTGTAAGATTGTTGCTGCCGTGTTGTCACCACCGCAAGGTCCCCCGCTTCTATGGACGGGTCTGACTGCACGGTGACGCTCATCGGACGGAATGGTTTATGGATGATCTTCCTTCCAATCTGGCTGGCTACCTGTAGCATGGTATCCTCCTGGATCAAAGGGTTCTCCCTGATCTCTAAGACATACCCTTCGCCTCCCACAAAGCAACTTTTTTCCTCAGTCTCTTCACCTTTTACTACCACTTTAAGGCCAGTCACATCAATATCAGATGCGTGGATGGACTGCGCTTTCATATTTTTAAAATGGTGGAATTGATTCATATTAAAAAAGCTTCCCGCATCATATCCATCCCCGTCATTCCAAGGGGAAAATCCCCCACCATCCGCAGTATCTCCAGAAGCATAGGGGGACCCCCCATCGAAAATCCCCCCGTCTAAGCCTCCTAACGGAACCACGTCAAAGGGATACCATCCAAAGGAAAGGGCGCCCAGATGGTCAATCCGGGCAAAGCTTCCCATAATCTGCGCACAGTAGGCAACCACATCCCGGTAAGTCAGACTGCTGTCATTTGGCCGCTTTACCACCACATAATCCCCCATCTCCACGGTACTAGCGTCAAAAGTCATTTGACAGTCCCGGCACGCGGACTGGATGATCTCCAGAACCGTAGCCGGGTAGGATAACTGGCATTCACTGTAAGGCCGGTCAAAAAACAGCATCCCATCGTAAGCCGTGATCTGTAAGGTCACGTCGCCAAAGACCACATCGAAAACCCGGTAAGTCCCCTTTTTCAGATCCTCCCATGTCCCATCCTCCAATTTCAGCCCCACCACGGCCTGGATATCCGCATCCTCAAAATCATAGAGGTCAAACTTCCCGTCCATGTTGCTCAAGGTCACGGTATATTCCTTCATCACAGCCGCGCCGATCTCAAAATTACCAGAAGAGGAGGTCGCCTCATTTATTTTGTATTCCAGGAAATCACCCAAAGACAGATTCAAAAAGCTACCATCCCGGAAGGTAAGCTTGTCCCTGACTCGGAATTCCCGGTTTTTCTCAATCGCCCTTTTATAAGCGCTGCTCGTGTTTATCATCCTATCACCTCTGTATCACATCCACCGACACACTCTTATACCAGTAAGTCCCATCCCCAAGATCCCCCAGAACCTCCTTGGAAAGCGTGCCCCGGTAAGACTCTATTGTCAGATCGATCCCGTCATCACGGAAGGTAAACGGGAAGAAACCGGCCAGCATCGTACCCTTGATCAGGCTTAGCTCATCCTCTGTCAAAAACCCCCACTTGATGCTCAAGTTTTTCTTTTCCGCCACCACATCCCCAACCATGTACCCAGACAATGTACGCCCCGTGTCCGACGTCCATATGATTTCATCCGAAACGGACAGGGACACCGGCGCCGGAAGCACAACGCCTCCGGCCTTTAAAAACTCACCTTTTTTCACTAGATAACCTCCACACTGTTAAATTGCCTTTGAAGCCCCGCCTTGGCCGACTGTTCTGCCTTGGCCAACTGTTTGCCGTCCAAATAAAAGCCCATATCCGCCAGCGCCGCGATAAGCCGCAGGACCGCATAGTTGACAACTGATTCCAGGTCCTCTTTCGTAATCCCGGATCCGCCCGCCGCCTTTGCCGCCTCCAAAGCCATCTCCCGAAGCTTGTCTTCCGGCGCCACGACTTCTCCCTGGTGCCGGTTATCGCCAATCATGGCAAGCTGCGGCGTGTTTGGGCGGACATAGCCTCCTTTGGCCAGGTATGGGATCTGCGGCGTGTCGATACTGGGAAGCCACTCAAAGGGGTAAAACCCTGCAATGTCAATATTGCGCAGGTTGTCCAGAGCCCAGTTAAGTCCATCAAAGGGGATCGTTACAATATTGTTAATTCCACCGATCAAGCCATTGATCACCGATTTTAAAGACTCAAGGATGCCTTCTTTAATCCCTGAGAACACTTCGCCGCCTTTAGAGAACACATTTTTGACAGCCTGCCAGGCCGCTGAAAATTTATCCCGGAACCAGCCGGTAATGTTTCCAAAAGCTGACTTAATCCCCGACCAGACGCCGGAGAAAAACTTCGTTACCGGGGCGAAGGCCCCTTTAATTTTCACAACCGCGGCCATGAACATCGCTTTGAACCAGATAGCGACACCTGCAAACACCGCTTTTATACGTTCGTATTTCTCAGAAAACCATTCGCCAATGTTGGAAAACGCCGATGTGATCCCATCCTTCGCAGCCTGGAACTTTTCTGTGAACCAAGCTCCCACATTTGCGAAGGTTTCCTGTATTCCCGACCACAATCCAGTAAAAAATTCTTTGATTGCTTCGACAACCGAAAAGAACCATTCTTTGATAGCGCCCCAGATCTCAATTGCTTTTGCTTTAATAGTATCCCAGTTTTGATATAAAAGAACGCCAACTGCAACCAATGCGGTTATGGCAAGAACCACAAGAGTAATTGGACTCGTAAGAAAGGCTAAGACGGCGCTAAATGCCCCTGTTACGGCTGTAGCAATGGTCGTAACACCGTTATAAACCCCTATGGATACTGATGATAATCCCATTGCTATTGTGAGGGCATTACTGGCTATTGCATTCGCTGCAATTGCCACCGCAAGACCCGCAAACACAATACCTAAAATTTGCAAGACCGTCGAATTTTCAGAAGCCCATTTTTTCAAATCTGTTAGTTTGTCCACAATCCCCTGCACTTTAGGCTGAAGTGTTTCACACCAATCAGAAAAAGATTTTAACGCTGAATTAATGCCGTCCCATATAGATAAAAATACTCCCCCCGTCCACTGGGCAATTGGCAACAATACGTTGTCCCAAAACCACTGGAACAACGGCTGCAAAGCCTCTAAAACCGCATTACAGGATTCAATAACTCCCGCAAGCGTTTCTAAAAACCTCGGGACAACCTCATTGGCTGTCCAAGTCCCCAACGGCACTAAAACATTTTCCCAAAACCAAAGCAACCCTTCCCCTATATTAATCGCAAAAGGGGTCAAAGCCTCCCACAAATCATTTAACGCCCCATTGATTTTATCCCAGTCAATAGCCATCAACCCGTTATTCAACGCATCGACAAACCGCGGGATCCCCTCTCCGAATACCCATTTTCCGACCGGTACTAAGAAATTCTCATAAAAATCTTTCAGGGCTGTCCATGCAAAACCTCCCAACTGTGACAACCCTTCCGTCCACAGCCGCTTCAGAGCGTCCACGGTAGGCTGCACACCACTTTTAACACGCTCAAAAAAAGCACTAAACTTCTCACCCAGTTTATCAACTACGGTCTCACCCTGTGCCAGGCCCCCATAATCAACCGCACTCCCAATCCCCGCGCCGGACCCGGAAGGGCTGGGGTCTCCACTTGTTGAACCGCTGTCAGAGCTATCCGCGGAACTATCATCCAGGCGGTTGATCTTATCAAACCCCATCAGGGCCCGCATCTCCTTGGCTGCTTTCTTCGCCGCGCTCCCCACATCTGAGGTATGATCCGCAAGGTCAGACGCAGACGAAGAGGCATTATCCATTCCCTCCCCCGCATCTGCCGCCGTATCCGCCAGCTGGGTTATGCCGGCCCCAGATCCACTGGATTTATTTCCGGTGATCAGCTCCGTAAACGCCTTAAAAGCGTTGGCCGCCGTGGACAGTTTCGCAATAATGGCATTGATCCCTTTCACAATGGGTGTAAAAAGGTTGATAAGCCCTTGCCCCAGAGTGGCTTTTAGGCTGTCAAACTGGAGTTTTAAGATCCTTACCTGGTTTGCCCAGCTATCCGACGTCCTGGCAAAATCGCCGGACGCCGCCGAGAGCTGGTCTTGCACAAAAGCATAGCGGAGAGCAACTTTCTCCGCCTCTGTCATGGCCTGGGTTGTCTTGCCGTAGCCATTTGCCATGGCATAGGCGTCCAGGGCATTCTGGGTCATGACAATACCCAAGTCTTTTAGTACCTCTGTCTCGCCGCTAAACACCGCCTTGAGTTTCGTGTACGCCTCATCCTGGCTAATGTTATAAAAAGACGCCACGTCGCCCGCCAGGCCGGTCAGCGTCGCCCCCATCTCATAAGCCTGCTGTTCCGTGAATCCAAATGCTTTTGCCATCGCGCCAAACATTCCTGTGTACTGTTTGGCCATAGTCTCGGATAACCCAAAACTTGAGGCCGCCGATTTCGCGAACTGATCCACCTGCGCCGTCATGGACGGGAACGTCACATCTACAACGTTCTGGACTTCCGCAAGGTCACTCCCCAGTTCCAGGCATTCTTTGCCAAAGTCCACAATCTTTTTTACGGCAAAAGCGGCGGCCAGCGCCGCCCCTGCCTTTTTCGCCAGGCCCGTAATTCCTGACATCTGCCTATTAAATTGGTTCTGGTTTACCACCAGGTCAAGGCCAATTTCACCTACGCTTTGCGCCATGCAATCTCTCACCTACCTCATCTATCCCAAGGTAGGCACGCGCTGCTACTCTTTGGTGCGGCTTATTGGCTCTTGCCCTTGTCTAAAAATAATTCGATTAATTTTGCCACAACGTGGACACTTCATTTCCCCTTCCAAAACCTTAGCCAGAAGTAATGTGCGCCCACAATTCCTGCATTTCACCTTGTCAATTTCCAGTCACCTCCCTGCCATATTCACGAACGCCTGCTCAAATCCTTGGAGGATTTTTAGGTAATCCTCATGGTTGACGGACTTTGCCCTGCGGTTTCTCCAGGCATCCCGGATACGCTTTTGCTCTTTTGTGAAATGCTTCAGTACATTTTTGTCATTCTCCGCCCGGATGGATACCATCCTCCCCAGGGCCGTGTCCGGGGAGATCCCAATCAATAGGTCTTGAAATTCATCCCATTTCATTGTCGGCAACTCCCTGGACAACCGAATCCCGTACTGTGACTGAAACGATGACACAACCAGGTCAAAATCATCGATCAGGTCATAGTACGGGTCACTACTCTCCCTGGTCTTGTCCCATTACCAAGGCCATGGCCTCCTGGATCACAACCATCAAGGAGCTGGCAGATAACTTCTTCCCGCCTCTTTCCATACTACACAGCCTCTCTACATCCTCTTTACTGAAGATCAGATTCAGCGCCTCCCCAACCGCCTGGAGCTCTCCTTTTTCCGCAAATATCCCCATCAGCCGCAGCATCGTCTCCGCGTCCGCGTTCACCTCCAGATCCAAATCCCCGATTGAGAGAACCGGGTTCTCATTAAAATTTAATTTGTCTGTGATATTGATCTTTTTTGCCATTCCTATTTTCCTCCCAGATCCTTCTGTGCCTTTAGTTTCTCCATGGACGCCTCCATCATCGCCCTGGATGCCGGCGTTGCCGCTGTTACCGTCGGCTTGCCATTGCTCATCACGTCAAACTCCAAAGGCCCCACGGCTGTAGAATCCCCGGCCCCGATATTGGTCACGTTATACACCGCCGCGTCCCAAGAGACTGTTGTCCCATCGGGGAAAATCCAGCCGAAGTACCCTTCTGCTTCCCTTCCGTTTACAAACGCTTTTCCAGCCACATAATCATTTCCGGTATCCCCGATGTTTCTTTTCCCGGTCACTGTGATCGTGATGCCTTTTGCAGTCAGAAGCCTGCGCACCCATCCTTCCGTATCAAACGGCGTCCACTCCTCCACGCCATTGTCAAAGGACACGGAAAAGGATTCCGCATCCGCGATACCGGTAGCCCCTTCTTTCGTGGAGCCGATCTGAAACTGGTTTTCATAGCAGGGATATACCCCTGTTCTTGTTTCTGCCATTCTAATCTCCTTTCGCATAAATAAAAGCCGCCTCTATGACCATCTCAAAAATGCCGGCATCGTCGGTGCCTATATCTTGGATCTCATAGAGTGGCTGAATAAATTTGATAATTTCGTTGTTGATAGTTGCCTCTCTTGCACCCCCCAGGACTCCAAACAGGGCCGTAGCCGCCTTCTCCGTCTCGCCCGGGGATTTATTCCAGTGTACCAGCAAAGTCACGTATTTAACGCCGTAAGACTCCATTGCGGGGCCTCCGATAGCCGTTTTATACGCACGCTGATGCTTGCTGTTATATACTCCAATGGACCTGTCCTGTTTATCAGGCATTTTGCCCATATATACCTGCTCCGCAATCCCCAGGGAGGCAATATAATCCCTCACATCCGCCAACGTCATAGTCCAGTCAACCTCCTATATATTGTTTTATACGTATGGATTGCAAAGTCCGATTTCCTACCGCCTGGCAGCCAGTCCTTGTACCATTCCCCTTTTGCGTTTGGGTTTTCACCTTTATCAAAATGGAACTCTGGATGGAAATAAACCCTGCGGGCATAAGGGGCGCTGGATACTAGGCTGACCCTTCCCTCATTACTCCTCGAAGAATCTACAAAGGTACTCTCATTTTGTAAATTGCCGGTATCAAACGGAAATACCTGCGCCTGCACAACCTCTGTGTGAAGCGCCTCAGCGGTCTCCTCCAAGGCTGTTACCTGCGCTTGGGTCAGCTGCCTGATCTTCGGAAAGTTAATCCTGACCCTGGAATTCGCCCTGATCATATCAGCGATACCTCCGTATAATTACAAGTCCCGTCTGGGTTTCGCGCCTTCCGGCCTTCAAGAACCCGGCGGTGTGCCCCGAAGATCTCAGCCTCCCCGCCGGATATCACCGGGAGTCCCGGGCAGATATCCCCGGGAAAAAGCGCCGTCCCCGTGATCTGCACCAGCTTCTTTTCCGCCGTCAGGACGGTCTTCGCCTTATCCTGGTAATTGCATTTCCCGGTATACTCCACAGCCTCCAGTGGTTCCCCATATTCATTTAACCCTTCCCTCTCCAGTTTCAGACGGATATCCGTCTGGCACCATTGGGGCAAGACTAAGTTTGGCCATCCCATTTCATCACCTCACCAATCCGCAGCACAAACCCGTCTGGCACAGTTGCTCATAGACATCCCTCCGCATAGGGATCCCCTTCTGCGTGGTCACGTTCCAAGATTCCCCAAACTGCATAGACACGCCATTGATACTATACCCCGATAAAATCATGTCGAAAATTTCATGGTTCTGGTACTCAAACTCCGCCTGTTTACAGACTACCTCCCGGATCAGCTCCTGTTGGAATGTCGTCAGGCCGGAAAACCCCCGGCCTACAATCCGGTTATACGTCAGGGAATCAACATGGCGGGAAGCCTGCCCTAAGAAGCGTCTCGCCACGTCCATGCTTGTCAGGACCGTCCCTTGGTACGTCTGCACATAGTAATCCGTGTCTGCATAGGGTTCATAAGACCTGCAAAGCATTTTTACTCACCTGCTCTCTTCACTTTTCCCACTTTCTCCAGCTTTTGTGAGCTTTTTCTTAAGACCCGCATTCTCTGCCTTTAAATCCGCCAGCGCCTCCTTGAGGGTGGCGCACTCTGCCTCCAAAGCCACGTAGGCTGGGTAATCTACTTTTTTGCCTTTTCCATACGCAAGGATCTCCCCCTCGTCGCTTAAGATGTCAAACCCTTGGTCATGGTAAAAATCCTTGGTCTCCTCTGTTACCTGGTAAACCTTATTCGCCTTCCTCGCTTTCATCCTCATCCCTCCGCTTCCGCATTGATGGCGATCCCACAGGCCTTCCGCTCAATCAGGAACGTGTCTGTGTAATACCGGTTCTGGTACAGGTACTTGTCCGCCGTCCTGGAGTCGGATCCTGGCGTGAACAATTTCATGTAGGCATACTTATCCCTGGAGATCACACAGTCCGGGTGTACCAGTATCATGTTGATCTGCTTTGCGGCGCTTGCCGGCACACACCCGTTTGTGAAATCATAGGCCGTCTTAAACCGGCCGGAAGGCACGGTCTTAATAGCCACGTTGTCCAATCCATGCACCCGGCGGTCAATGACGCCCGCCGCCCCCGCGCTTAAGGTACGGGTAACTCCGTCCGCCCCCTTTAGAATTTTGCGTACCGCCGGCGTCACATACAAACGGCGCCCGTCCTCCGGGACAGCCTGGTCATCCATGACGGCCATCTGCTCGTCGAACCAATCCAGGATGTTTGCCTCCGTCAGTGCCGTGTTGTCAATGACTGCTCCCTGGTCCTTATAAGTCTTTGCCTCCGCATAGAGCTTGCTAAACCGGTAAGAGTCCTTTTCCGGGATGGCCTGCTCCTTCTCAAACACACTTTGGATGTTCGCCATCTCCAAGACAAGGTTTGTCTCATCCACGTCCATGGGGTCAATCGCGAACTCGATATCCCGGTCATGGGTAAGCTTCTTGGGCTCCCAATCGTTGCTCATAGTCCCCGTATTGAATCCCATGGCCTGGCGGTTATGGTCTTTATACCCGGATACTGTCATCCGTGGGATCTTAATTGTCTGGGCATTTAAAAATTTAACCCCCTGGTTGGACTGGGTAAGGTCGTAAGAGACCAGCTCCCTCGTCCACATCTGCGCCAGTTGGCGCGTAAACTGTTCCGCATAATCATATACTGCCATTGCTTTTTCTCTCCTTTTTATTTTTTGTTGCCAAAGATAGCCGCAAGCTGGTCATCCACATTTGGCGTCCCGCTCTGGCTGCCCGCCCCGATCTGGCGAAAGCCGCTCTGTGGGTTCTGTGCCGCCGGTTTTAACTGCGGAAGCTCCTCCAGCACCTTGTTTAGCGCTGTCTTCAGCGTCTCCTTATTGACCATCCCCTTATCATCCACCACAGCGGACAGATCGGCAAGTTTGAGGATATAAGGCATAGTTTTTAATTCCACCCCTAATTCCCCGGCCATAAACATAGCCTCTTTTTCCATGTTTGCCTGCCGTGCTGCTGCCTGGGCTTGTGAAAGCTGGGTCTGTATTGCGCCTACGTCTGGCGTATTGGCCGCCTTCTGCGTCTTAAACGCCGCCATAGCCTGCTCCGCTTCCTGTTGACTAAGCCCCTGCTGCTTAAAATAGGCTTTCAGTGCAGTATCCTCCTTCGCAGCCAAAGTCCCGTCCAACATCTGCTGGATCTTACCGTAGTCAATTGCTGGGGGCGCAACTGGCTGGCTCTGCTGCTGATTCTGAACACCACCTCCCCCACTGGTCTGGGCCTGTTGGTTCTGATTTTGATGATTGTTTCCTTCCATAATGCTGCTCCTTTCCATTTCTGGGAGTGTCACTCCTGTTGCCATCCATTTTCATCGGTGTCACCGGCCACGCACCTTTTTAAGTCCTGTCGTGTTTGGACATAAAAATAAG
>JBKXQO010000002.1:0-4560 GCA_047014865.1 Blautia sp.
CCGTGGTCAGACTTTCACTGACTAGATTAGTGCCATGCTTGGCACACCAGAAAAAAGGCTTTATAGAACGAAAGGTTCTATAAAGTCTTTTGCTGTCTATCACTATGTAAAAACCACTTAACGATTACTCAGGTATCTTTCTATGCTATCCATGGCGTCTTCCTCATCCTCGCCGTTAACCAACAGAATAACTTCCTCCCCGGCATCCAGCCCTAAAGTCATCATTCCCATTATGCTCTTCGCATTCACCTTTTTCTCGCCTACTTTCACGTGAATCTCGCTGTTGTACTGACTGGCTACCTGTACCAATTGCGCAACTGGTCTGGCTTCCAGTCCCGTGGATAAGTTAATCTTAACTGGTTTCTTAATCATAATAATTCCTCCTTATTCCCCCTGAGCTCTTCCGCAATATCACTCAGCTTGCGCAGACGGTGATTCACTCCCGATTTCCCAACCGCAGGGGAAAGCATTTCACCCAATTCCTTTAAAGCGGCTTCTGGATACTCCAGTCTGAGTCTGGCAATCTGCTCCAGACCAGGACTTAGACTTCCCAGGCCCCTTTCCTCCTCAATCAGCCGAATATCCTCTATCTGCTTCACTGCTGCATTTACCGTCTTATGGATATTTGCCGTCTCACAGTTCACCTTACGGTTCACAGAATTTCTCATATCTTTGAGTATTCTAATATTTTCCAAATCCATCAAGGCTAAGCTGGCTTCCATGATGCCCAAGATCTCTACAATCTGTGCGCCCTCCTTTATGTACACAACATATGATTTCTTGCGCAGCACAATTTTCGCATCTATGTCGAATCCCACTATTACCTGTTGTATCTGTTTGGCTTTCTCCTGTGTTGGACAGACAATCTCAAAATGATAAAACTTCTCCGGGTCGCTGATAGAACCGGATGCCAGAAAACACCCCCGGATAAAGGCACGTTTACAGCAATTCTTTTGATAGACGATTGAACTAATCCGTACCGACTGATCAGAAAACTCCCCGTCAGACGCAACCGCTTTGATTCCCTGGAGCACTCGCGCTGCCTCCTGAGCATCTTTTAGACAAATTGAATACACACTGCCCTTATTCAAACCAGTGTGCTGACGGATATGAATTTCTGCTTCTATATTAAATGTTTTTCTCAATAAAGTAAAGCACTTTCTCACAACAACTTCATTTTCCGTTTGAAATATTAAAGTTGTCCCACCATCGGACTCTCTGAGCGCGTGCCCATTCCCACTGAAGAGCGCCGCAAGCTCAGCAATCTGACAATGGCGCGCCGTGCTGGTATGTCTAGCCAACTCTTCTTTTACCCGGCCCGAAAAAGACATTCTACCACCTACTCCTGATTCTTTTTTCTCAACGTGTCCTTTTGTAAATCTCGGTGCTCAATCCGAAGCCCATAGTCCGCATGGCTGGCCAGACGGTGGAATAACTCCCTGGCCAAAGTGACCGATCGGTGCTTTCCCCCGGTACATCCAATCCCTATAACCAGACTATTCTTTCCCTCATTCATATAATTGGGAATCAGAAATCTCACCATATCCTCCAGCTTATCCGCAAACTCCACTGCCGTCTCGCACCCCATCACGTAATCGAACACCGGCTGATCCTCCCCCGTCAGATGCCGCAACTCATCGATATAATAAGGATTTGGCAAAAAACGGACGTCAAATACCAAATCCGCATCACTGGGGATTCCATATTTAAATCCAAAGGACACCACGGATACCATCAAGCTGCGAAACTCCTGATTGTCCACAAAAATTCGCACAATCTCCTTTCGCAACTCCCTTGTCAGCATCCTCGAAGTATTGATGATATAGTCTGCCCGGTTTCTAAGAAACTCCAGCCTCTTCCGTTCCAGACGAATCCCCTCGTCTACTCTCCCTCCGGGAGCCAGTGGGTGATTCCTTCTACTCTCCTTATAACGCTTGATCAGAACTTCATCCGAGGCGTCCAAAAATAAAATCTCATACTGATACCCCTGTCTCTTCATCTGCTCCAGAATATTCTCCAGATCTCCCAATTGCTGCCCGCTTCGCACGTCCACCCCCAGAGCCACATTTCGAATTTCCTCTGAGTTCATGCTGAGCGTCATGGAAGCGAACTTCTCCAACAGTGGGATGGGCAAGTTGTCCACACAGAAGTACTGTGCGTCCTCCAAAAACTTCAAAGCCGTACTCTTTCCTGCCCCTGAGATTCCCGTCACAATCACAAAACGCATACTCTTCACTCCTCCGCCGAAAAGTCTCCCAGGAACTTTACCTCCGGCTCCAAAGTCACCTGGAATCTCTCGTACACTCTGTCGGTCACGTCTCTCATAAGCTGACGTACCTCCTCTGCCGTTGCATGCTCCACATTTACCACGAACCCACAGTGCTTCTCTGAGACCTGGGCCCCGCCCACTCGGTATCCTCTAAGACCACTGTCCATAATCAGCTTCCCGGCAAAATACCCCTCCGGGCGTTTAAACGTACTGCCCGCGCTGGGAAGTTCCAATGGCTGTTTGGTCGTTCTCCTCTCTGTCAACTCTCTCATCTGTTGCCGAATTTGTGCTTCCTCTCCCTTGTGTAGTTTGATTGTCGCCTCCAGCACGATATAATTTTTCTTCTTCACAATACTAGTCCGATAACCCATCTCCAATTTTTCAAATGGTATGGTCAAGATCTCTCCTTCCGGAGTCATAACTCTCACTTCTTCCAAGACGTCCTTCAGCTCTCCGCCGTAGGCGCCTGCGTTCATCACCACCGCTCCTCCAAGGGTTCCCGGAATTCCCCCTGCGAACTCAAAGCCCGCCAGACTACAGGAGAGCGCCTGTTTCGCGATTGTGGACAGAAGCGCCCCCGCCTGAGCCTGAATCCGTTCTCCCTCCACAGTGACCCGGTTCATATTGCGAAATAGCTGGATAATCACGCCCTGATATCCCCGGTCACTCACCAGAAGATTACTGCCATTTCCCAGTATAAAGTAGGGAATCTGATGTTTCCTGCAAGTCCTGAGGGTCTCCCCCAATTCTTCCACCGTCTGAGGACACACAAAAAATTCCGCCGGTCCTCCAATGCGAAAAGTGGTGTGGCTGCTCATCGGTTCCTGGGTCATCACCTGTCCGTCACCCATGATCTCACAAAATTCATTCTTTATCTCTTCTATTCTCAAAATCCTATCCTCTTTCTATCTATATTTATCGGGAGTCCCTAGGGATCTCCCCACACTCCTCCACAGCCCAGATACTCTCTAGCTCTCCAAATCCTCATATCAACGCCGTCCCGGTTCAGCCGATACTCTCATCGCTCCACTCTCTTGTTCTTCTGAAGATTCAGGAGGTCTCTGACCACTTCCCCGGCAATCTGAAGTCCGGCCACGCTGGGGACAAATGAGATGCTGCCCGGAACCGGGCGGTGCCCCGTCCCCTTCGTCTCCTGGGTGTTCTCGAAACTTTTATGGGGCTTCTCCTTGGAGTACAAAACCTTCACTTTCTTCACACCTCTTTTGCGAAGTTCTGTCCGCATCACTTTGGCCAGCGGACACACACTGGTCTTCGAGATATCCGCGATCTCAAAACGGAAAGGATCCAGCTTATTTCCCGTCCCCATACAGGAGATAATAGGCACGTGGAACTTCTTTGCCGTCTCTATGAGTAAAAGTTTCGAGGACACTGTGTCAATGGCGTCCACCACATAGTCGTACATATGAAAATCGAACATCCCCGCCGTATCCTCATTGTAAAAAGTCTCATAGATGTGCACAAGAATATCCCCATTGATGTCACGTATACGCTCCTTGGCCACCTGAACTTTCGACCTTCCCACTGTAGAGTGTAGCGCATAGATTTGTCGGTTAATATTTGTCAGAGAGACCGTGTCGTGATCCACCAGGGTTAGGCTTCCAACTCCACAGCGTGCCAACGCTTCTACTGCGTAAGAGCCCACTCCTCCTAGCCCAAACACCGCAATCCTTGCCGATCCAAGTTTTTTGATTCCTTCCTCCCCTACCAACATCTCCATACGGGTAAACTCATTCAGCATATCATTCCTCCTATATCCACCCGCCACATTTCACAGGCTGATTTTTCCCACGGTGCGATTCCCCCGAAGGTTTTCGCGCGGCGCCAATAGCTTAAATATGGCGATGGACTATTGCCCCACTTCTTTTTGTACATTATACTATCTGCCCTGAGAAATGTACAGTTTTTCATGAATTCTTAAGAAATCTTCCAAATACTTCAAGCCCCCTCTCCCCTTCGCTGTAGAATTTCACAGGAGGGCAATTTGAATAATTTGTGCAATCTCACTACTCAATTTCTATTGACAAATAGCATACAATATGATTATATTTACATATGAACAATCATTCATATATTTCGTTTTGAGGAGGGTCACTCTATGAAAAGAACAAATTCTCTGGAACATACACTTCAAGAATCCCCGGAGGTCCACAGAGAACACGGTAGCCGTGGCCACAGCCATGAGGACGACGGCCAGTGTGAAGACAGTCATGGACACCATGCCCATGATCACTCCGACTCCCATGACTGTGAACACGAACACCACCACGATG
>JBKXQO010000002.1:4660-78661 GCA_047014865.1 Blautia sp.
AACACTGCGACTGTGGGCACGAACATCACCACGACGAACACTGCGACTGCGGGCATGAACACCACCACGACGAACACTGCGACTGCGGGCATGAACACCACCACGACGAGCACTGCGACTGCGGGCATGAACACCACCACGATGAACACTGCGACTGTGGGCACGAACATCACCACGACGAACACTGCGACTGCGGGCACGAGCACCACCACGACGAGCACTGCGGCTGTGGGCACGAGCACCACCACGAAAATACCACAGCCGACACCGCTGAGGCTCCTCTGGCTCCAGGAATGCACCGCGGTATCTATATCCTGGAGAACCTTGGCTGCGCGCACTGCGCCGCCAAGATGGAAGCACAGATTCAGACGCTCCCCGGCATACAGACTGCCACCATCACTTTCGCCACAAAGCAATTGCGCTTGACCGCGAAAGATCCGGATAAATATCTTCCTCAGATTCGCCAGATCTGTACCTCCATCGAGTCCGAGGTAAGAATCCACAAGCGAGAGACTTCCGCCTCCGCTGAGAAAGACCACAGAGAGAGCTCAGATAAAAAAGACATCGCTGAGTTGGTCAGCGGAGCGGCGCTCTTCGTTCTGTCTGAGGTTCTCGGGCACATGGGCGCCAGTGACTCCATCGTTCTCACCGTCTGCATCGTGGCCTACGTTATCTTGGGGAGAGCCGTTGTGCTCACAGCGGTCCGTAACTTGAGCAGAGGACAGCTTTTCGACGAGAACTTTCTGATGAGTATCGCAACCATAGGTGCTTTCTTCATCCGTTCCTTCGATGAGGCCGTGGGTGTCATGCTGTTTTACCGGATTGGAGAATTCTTCGAGCACAAGGCTGTGGAGAGAAGCCGCAGCCAGATCATGGAGGCCGTAGACTTGCGACCGGAAACGGTAAACCTACTCTCCCCCCAGGGAGATATCACAGTCCTTCCATCTGAGAAAGCTCAGGTAGGTGATGTTCTCCTGGTCCGTGCAGGCGACCGCATTCCTCTGGACGGGATTGTGTTAGATGGCCAGAGTCGCATCGACACTTCTGCCATCACTGGAGAGCCCGTCCCTGTGAAGGTCGGTGCCGGGGACGCCATCACCTCCGGCTGTGTCAACACCACCGGTCAGTTAAAGATCCGTGTGGAGAAACCCCTCTCTGAATCCATGGTGACCCGAATTCTGGACTCCGTGGAAAACGCCGCTGCAAGTAAACCCAAGATCGATCGGTTTATCACCCAATTTGCCAGGATTTATACGCCTATCGTCGTGCTCCTGGCCCTGGCCACAGCGGTCATTCCCTCTCTCGTGAGCGGGAACTGGAATTACTGGATATACACTGCATTGACTTTTCTGGTTATGAGTTGCCCCTGCGCGTTGGTGTTAAGCGTACCTTTGGCGTTCTTCTCGGGAATCGGCGCCGGTTCCAAAAAAGGAATCCTCTTCAAGGGCGGCGTCTCTTTGGAGGCGATGAGCGGCGTCCATGCTGTGGTGATGGATAAGACTGGCACCGTCACGGAAGGAAACTTTGTAGTCCAGAATATCACCCTCACCCACAATCTCTCGGAAAACGAACTGTTGGCCTACTGTGCTTCCTGCGAACAGTTCTCCACCCACCCCATCGCCGTGAGTATCCACCTGGCAGCGACAGAGCAGGGACTCTCCCTCAAGAAACCGGAATCTATGGAAGAGATTGCCGGCCACGGAATCCATGCACAGATCGACGGACATCAAATATTATGCGGCAACCCAAAACTCATGGACCGCTTCCATGTGGATCTGGGCAAATATCAGGAGTCTTCTTATGGCTCCCAGGTGCTTGTGGCTGTGGACGGTGTTCTGGCCGGTTACTTCTCAGTGGCGGACACCGTCAAGGGAGATGCAAAATCCGCCGTCGCCAACATGAAAAAGATGGGGATCCACACGGCCATGCTCACCGGAGACGGCAAGGCCAATGCTGCCGCTGTCGCAAACGAATTGGAGATCGATTCTTTCTACGCCCGCCTGCTCCCACAGGATAAGCTAAACCGCCTGGGCAGTCTCCGAAAGAAATACGGTTCTGTCATGTTTGTCGGTGACGGCATCAACGATGCCCCTGTGCTGGCCGCTGCAGATGTGGGAGCCGCCATGGGAAGCGGAGCGGACGCTGCCATAGAGGCTGCAGATGTGGTATACATGACTCCCAGCGTGGAAGCCATCCCCCAGTCCATCCGGATCGCCAAGGCCGCTAAGGCCATTGCCTGGCAGAATGTAATCTTCGCTCTGACTGTCAAGGTCCTTGTCATGATTCTGGGGCTTCTCAGCTTCGCCTCCATGTGGGCTGCTGTGTTCGCCGACACCGGCGTGGCCATGCTCTGCGTGCTGAATTCTATAAGAATCTTATACAGAAAAAATGACTGACCATCCCACCGGAAATGGCAAAAAGAAAGGCTCCTCCCCAGGTAGTCTTTCTTTTTGCCCTACACAGCCTCAGCACAATTTCAGGTGAAGAACTTGACAGTTGTTCATTTTCGTTTATACTGGGACATAATGATATTGTAACACCCAATACATTAGACTTTAAACATTAGACTATAATTGGAGGTACCATTTATGTGTGGAATTGTTGGATATATCGGCGATCATCAGGCGGCACCGATCTTACTGGACGGCCTGTCTAAACTGGAATACCGGGGCTATGACTCCGCCGGAATCGCAGTCTATGATGGCAATGAGATCAAGATGGAAAAAGTAATGGGAAGGCTAAAGGTACTAGAGGAATTGACCCATGGCGGGGAGACGATGCCTGGCACTGCCGGCATCGGCCACACCCGGTGGGCAACTCACGGCTGTCCCTCCGACACCAATGCCCACCCTCATTTCAATAAAGACCACTCCATCGTGGTGGTACACAATGGAATCATTGAGAATTACTCAAAATTAAAAAAACTTCTAGAAAAAAAAGGGTATGAGTTTGTATCCGAGACTGACACAGAAGTCTTGGCTCATATGCTCTCCGAGTACTATAACGGCAACCCCGCTGAGACCATACAAAAAGTTATGCAACGGGTGGAGGGTTCCTATGCCCTGGGAATCATGTTTCTGGATCATCCCAATCACATCTATGCGGCACGCAAAGACAGTCCTCTGATTGTGGGAGCCAGCAAAGAGGGAAACCTGATCGCGTCTGACGTCCCCGCTATTCTCCGCTACACCCGCAATGTGTTTTACATTGAGAATGAAGAGCTGGTGTGTCTCTCCAGGGAACACATCCGTTTCTTCAATATCGACGGAGAACCCCTTGAGAAAACTCCCGTCACCATCGACTGGGACATCGACGCCGCTGAAAAAGGCGGCTATGAGCATTTTATGCTCAAGGAGATCTACGAACAGCCAAAAGCTGTCCGCGATACCTTGACACCTCGCCTAAAGGACAACGAAGTAATCATCGAGGAGCTGGGTATGGACGATGAAGAAATTCGAAAAATCAAGAAGATCCTGATCATCGCCTGCGGTTCCGCCTATCACACTGCGGTGACAGGGAAATACGTCCTGGAAGGCTTATCCCGTATTCCGGTGGAGACCGATCTGGCCAGCGAGTTCCGGTATCGAAATCCCATCTACGAACCAGACACTCTGGCCATCATCATCAGTCAGTCCGGTGAGACCGCCGATTCCCTGGCTGCTCTCAGGGAGGCGAAATCCCATCAAGTCCGCGTGCTGGGCATTGTCAATGTGGTGGGAAGCTCCATTGCCCGGGAAGCAGACAATGTGATGTACACCTGGGCCGGACCTGAGATCTCAGTGGCCACTACCAAAGCCTACAGTTCCCAGCTTGCAGCCTTGTACCTGCTGGCATTGAGATTCGCCAAGGCTCGGGAGACCATCACCCAGGAGCGTTACCTGAGTCTCCAATCCGATCTGGCCCAGCTACCTGAGCAGATCGAGAGTCTCCTGGGCATGAAAGAAAAGATCCAGCGCTTTGCCTACCGTTATCTGGCCGCCGATCACATGTTCTTTATCGGCCGCGGAATCGACTATGCCATTGCTCTGGAAGGATCGCTGAAATTAAAGGAAATCTCCTATATCCACTCCGAGGCTTATGCCGCCGGGGAGTTAAAACACGGCACCATCTCACTGATCGAAGACGGTACCCTTGTGGTAGCCTTAGCTACCCAGGAAAATCTATATCCTAAGACCATCAGCAACATTGTGGAGGTGAAATCCCGTGGCGCTTTCGTCCTGGCCGTCACCAACTTCGGCCACAAAGAGATTGAAAAAACCGCCGACTACGTCATCTACATCCCGAAGACAGACAACTTCTTCACCAATTCACTGGCAATCGTCCCTCTTCAACTGTTCGCCTATTACATCTCTGTGGGCCGTGGCGTGGATGTGGATAAACCGAGAAATTTGGCGAAGTCCGTCACTGTAGAATAATAAGAGATGTGCCTTGGCACATTCTCGCTTCGAGCGCGGTCGCTTGCCACACTCTTCGTCTTCGCATGAGTGCGCGCTCTTACTCCAAACACAGCCGTCCACTGTCTTTCTTTTCACGCCCGCAAGGAGTCTTTGAAATTCACAGGACAGCACTATGCCGCCCAGGTCGCTACCACCGAGACCTGAGCGGCATATCTTTTCTGAGAGTGCGCGTGGATCTTCCTGTGCTCTCTCATCACTCTTTCATCTTTGGCTTAAAGATCAAACTGGCCAGATATGAGAAGATCAGAGCGGCCGACACTCCAGTCGCGCAAGCTTGGAATCCGCCCATGAACAGCCCCAGAATCCCTTCCTCCGCGATTGCCTTCTCCATTCCCTTCCACAGAATATTGCCAAATCCCAACAGAGGCACGCTCACGCCTGCTCCCGCATAATCCAACAGTGGCTGGAAAATTCCCAGAGCGCTCAAAACCGCGCCTGAGCACACCAGAAGTACCATGATTCTCCCTGGCATTAACTTCGTCCGATCCAGTAGAATCTGGACCAGTGCACAGATCAAGCCACCAACCCAAAACGCATTGATATAATCCATCATCTTCCCTCCTGTACACTCTCCACAACCACACCCTGGGCGATTCCCGGGATGGTGCGTCCTTCATTGAAGGAGACCTTGGACAACAAAGCTCCTGTGGGGAGGAATAGAACTCTCCTCCACTCCCCGCTCTCCAGTTTTCCCAGTATATGGGAGGCAAACACAGTGGCAGAACATCCGCATCCACTTCCTCCTGAGTGGGTATCCTGCGACTCATTGTCAAAGATCAACAATCCACAGTCCATATGTCTGTCAGCGATATCCACTCCCTGTTCCCTGAGTAAATCCAGCAGAATCTTCTGCCCCACTTCCCCCAGATCTCCTGTGATAATTCTATCGTAGTCTTCTGGCCTTCTCCCAAAATCCCTCAGATTGGCCAAGACCGTGTCACAGGCTGCCGGCGCCATACACGCCCCCATATTCAGAGAATCTTTAAAACCATAGTCTATAATCTTCCCGGAAGTGACCCCTGTAATCACAGCTCTCCCCTTGGAGGTTCCAAGTATGCAGGCGCCACTTCCCGTGACCGTCCAGGTAGATGATAAAGGCCTCTGACTCCCATATTCCAAGGGAAATCGGAACTCTTTCTCCGCACTGGCGAAGTGACTGGAAGTCACTGCCGCCGCACAGTCCGCGAACCCACCTGCCACAGTCATGCTGGCCAGCCCAAGAGCTTCGCCCATGGTCGAACACGCGCCGTATAATTGATAGACCGGCCTTTGGAACTCCTGAAGCCCAAAGGAGGTCGCCACAGACTGGGCTTGAAGGTCCCCACTAAAGATCATGCGAACCTGCCCATTCTCTAAGCCCGCTTTCTCAATGGCAAGGTGTAACGCCTCCCCCTGCATGGTACTCTCCGCTGTCTCCCAATTGTCCTCCCCGAAGGTGGGATCATGGTTGATCTTGTCAAAGCAACTGCCCAGCGGTCCCTCCCCCTCTTTTTTTCCCACAACCGAGGCGCCGCTTAATATATGCACAGGTTGCTGAAAACCGATGCTCTGTTCCCCTACCATCTGACTCATCCAATCACTCCTATCCAGCGTAAAATATAGTATATCACTCCCAGAACCCAGGAACTGAAAATGCCATACAAGATCACCGGACCGGCGATGGTGAAGATCTTGCATCCAATTCCAAAGACCTGTCCCTCTTTCTGGTATTCAATGGCCGAGGCCGCCACAGAATTGGCAAACCCAGTAATAGGCACCAACGCCCCTGCTCCTGCGAACTTTCCGATTTTCGGATAGATATTAAATCCTGTCAGCAGCACACTGACAAAGATCAAGATCAAGGAACACCAAGAGCCGGCCTTCTCCTGGTCCAGCCCGTAACCCATGGCCATATTCAGGATGACCTGGCCTAGAGTACAGATAATTCCTCCCACCAGAAAAGCTTTCGCCATGTTCATCGGAAGGCTGTGCGTAGGCGTCACCTGTTTAACGTACTCCTCGTACTCCTTCGCTTTTTGCTCTTTTTCTTCTTTCGTCATTTCTTCCATCTCATCACCATCCTTTATAGAAATAAAACAGAGAGCCGGCCGCCTTGCCCACCGCCACACTGACTATGATCCAGGGCAGTCCCTTGACCAGCCGTATCCTCCGCGCAAGAATCGGAAAGACCTTCGCCATCTCCGCCAACGCCAGAATCCAACTGCCCATGAAGACGCCCGCAAAAAACCCGTACAGCGCCAATCCAATCTGTCCCAATGGGATCTGCCACTGAAAGATCATGGCCATGTTCCCCAGAAAAGCGCCCAACATAGTAAAATCTTCATAGAGCAGGATCTTGTCGGCCGTGTGGGTAATCCCTGCGTAGCGAGGTACAATCGACAGACCGATAATCAGCCCTACCATCCCGCTGGCCACAGTGAAACCAGCACATAACCCGATCAACCCCAGAAAAATCTGATTCCACATCTACTGCTCCTTTCCCTTGCCATCTTTCTCGATGACTGTGGTATTCACATCATCCTCATAGACCCGCATCTGCACCTGCATAGGCGTTGGGTCCTGATCGATCCTGATCCGCCCAAAATGGTTGAAAAAGAACAGCACTCCCGCGCCGATCCCGATAGAATAAGTCACCTCCAAGACGGTAAAACCGTTGGATTGGTTCCCTGTCATCTGTAGATAGATCTGTTCAAACAATTTTGTGACATCCACGTCGTTGTTAAAAGACATAATAGCGAACGCCGTTCCAAAGAAGGTCGCCAGACAGATCACCGCTGCCTTGATCCAGGCCCACAGCTCACTCTTCCCCTTCTCTTCCTGGTAAGTCACAATAAAAGAGGCCTCTCCAATTGCGTTGATATCCAAGTTCTCCTCTTTTTTTTGGATTAGCTCAATCAAGTCGGTCACTGAGAACACATACCGTCCAGGTTTTCCAGGATCCAGATTTGCCACCGGGAGTACCCTGCAGCGATTTAGAACTTTGTCATTGCTACAGCTAAGCTGAGCCACATCCTGTAGATACACATGGGGGTGAGTCACCTCCACATTCTGATCAATCTGAAGATATAAAGTATCACTCATAAAAGTATCTTCCTTTCAGCCTTTGCCTTTTAGGATTTCAATATTGACACCGAAATCTTTTATGGGGATTAGTATACCTTCTAACCTACACTTTTATTCACATCATATTTTATCTCGCAGTCTTCTCAATATTTTCTTCTCCATGCGGGAGACCTGCACCTGGGACACCCCAAGTTCTCTGGCGATCTCTGTCTGTGTACGCTCTTGAAAATACCTCATATAGATCAGCTTTCTCTCCGAGACCGCCAATTGTCCCAAGATATCCTCCAACAAAATCCTGTTCAAAGATTCCTCTTGACGGTTGGTCTTCTCCTCCAACTTGTCAATCAAATGAATATCGTTCCCCTCTCCCTGGTAGATGGTCTTTTGCAGGGACTCAATCTCCACATTGGAATCCAAAGCCATCATTAACTCCTCCTGGGGAATCCCCATCTCCTGAGCCATCTCTCCGATCTGAGGATCTCTGCCCAACTTCTTCTCCAGCTTCTCCCTGGCCAGATAGGCTTTGTAGCAGATCTCTTTCAGCGACCGGCTGACCTTAATCATCCCATCGTCTCTGAGAAAACGTTTGATCTCCCCAGATATCATCGGAACTGCATAGGTGGAAAATTTCACCTCATAAGAAAGGTCAAATTTATCCACAGCTTTCAACAGCCCAATACTTCCGATCTGGAATAGATCCTCCATATCCACGCCTCGATTCTGAAATCGCTTGACAATACTCCAGACCAGCCCGATATTTTCCTCGAAAATGGTATCTCTTGCCTCTTTATCTCCTTGGTGTGCGCGTGCTATCAGAGCAAGAGTGTGGTCCATTTTCACCTCCCAATCCGCTTTCTCAGATGGACGGTAGTGCCCACTCCCACTTGAGAGTCCACTTGCACCTCGTCCATGAATGCTTCCATAAATGCAAATCCCATACCGGAGCGTTCCAGTTCCGGTTTTGTGGTGAACATGGGTTCCATAGCCTTCTCAATATCTGGGATACCCACCCCATGATCTTCCACATCAATCAGAAAATCTTTTCCCTGTATCTGACATTTGATCCATATCTTATGTACCTTCCCCTCGTACCCGTGTATCATTGCATTGGTGATAGCCTCCGACACCGCGGTCTTAATATCGGCCACTTCCTCCAGCGTGGGATTTAACTGGGTACAGAAAGCCGCCACCGACACTCTCACAAAACCCTCGTTACAGGTCCTGGAATCAAATTCAATCCTCATCTCATTGGTCTGCTCCATGATATCTCCTCCCTCTTCTCACTCCTCTTCCCGACAACAGATTTTCATCACTTTATGAATGCCTGACAAATTAAGAATTTTCGAGATTCTCCGGTTCACCCGGATGGCCCGGATAGATCCCTGACGCATGCCGAGAGCCTTATATCTCCCCATAATCATTCCGATTCCGGAACTGTCCATAAAAGTGGTTTTAGAAAAATCAAACACAATTCCCCGGATATACTGCTCCTGTAAAATCTCGTCAATCTGACGGCTTATCTGCTCCGCGTTTGGATGATCCAACTCTGCCGGCAAATCCACAGTCAAGATAGAGTCCCCTATTTGAAATATTTGATCCATTTTATTCTCCCCTTTAAGTCTTATTTTATACATCTATTTCTATCAATTGGTGATTCACTCTCTCGCTGTGTACATTCTCTTATACAAAAAGGGCTGCTGTCCCATCACAGCAACCCCAATTTGGAGGTTTCTCCTTCGTCTTCTATCACTGGCTTCCATCCCAGTCGCCCCCATCGTCCTGGTAACTGGCATCGTAGTCCCCATAATCGTCATAACCGGAAGTGTCTTGCTCTGTGCTGTCCGTCCCGGACGTGTCACCGGAATCTCCAGATCCATCCTTCTGCTGATCCTCCGTGATCCCTGTCACCCCAGTGGCCTCGCTGATGGTGGTGTAAATCCCCTTTGCGCTCTCAGACAGAGAGGACACGTACACCTTTTGTACTTCCACGGCCGCGGTATCCAGATCATCCTGCTGGTAAGCCTGATAAGCTGCCAGGAGCGCCTCATAGCTCTCGCTGGCCTTCTGATTGTTGCTCACCTGCGTCTGCGCCTCCTTTGCAGCGGAATCGGAACTGGCCAACTGATTCTGTGCTTTGCTCAGTTGTGCACTCTGACTGGACACAGACTCACTGTAATCCACAATCTGCTTGTTGGCCTCCCGGTAGATTCCCTGACGGATGGCCGGCACCGCCAAAAACCATAGCGCCGCGATACCAATCACAAACCCGATTCCCATCGTCAGCAGCGTACTCATCATAGTGTTCTCCCTGTACGCTGGCGGCTGGATGATCACATCGTTCCCAGAGCGGTATACCTGGCCTTTTCCCTCTTCTTCCGCCACATCCTCCCGTTTTCTCCGTCTACGTTTCTCCTCCAATTTCGTGGTGACTCCAGTTTGCTCGTCCACCTCTCTGAGGAAACGCAGCGTCGTCGTGTTAGTCTTATCGATTCTGGCCGCCTTCTTGAGCGTCCTGCGAGCCTTATTATACGCCCCGTGTTTCATCTGAATCAACGCCAGCAAGTGGTATCCCTTGATCAATTTCGGGTTCTGGGATAGAATTTTCTTTAACTGTATCGCCGCCACATCCTCGTGGCCCTCCCGGCACATCATCAACGCCTGATTGTACTTGCGCACAGACTCGTTGATAGACTCCAATTTGTTGGGATTGGACTGTACTTTATCGATATACTCTGACGCCTGGTTCTTAATAGGACGCAGATTCTTACTGATCACCCACTCGCTGAGAGCAGATACCACTTCCCCAGTCTCAAAATAAATCAAGCCCAACAAATTCCTAGCCTGAATATTGTGCTTATTAAACGTCAGACTTCTGTGCAGGCAACTGATCGCACCCGACAGATCCCGAATACTGGCTTTCTCCAATCCCTGATTATAGTAGACATTGGACAGATAGTAGGCTTTCTTCTGTATAAGTACATTAGACCCGCAATGCCCACAGTAATCCAGATCCGTCAGAAGTGCCCCGCAATTTATACAATTCATGCAGTTCTCCTTATTTTCTGCGCATTCCCGGATTCGCTTCTTTTAGTATCTCTTGCATCAAATCCATGATATCGGTCAGTTCCCGGTTATAGATCTCACCCTCGGCATCCGCTACATCCTGGACCGGCTTAAATTTCTTCAGTTCTTCTTCATAGTTAATCATGGGCATTTCTCCTTATCTCATCCTTGATCTCTCCCACCAGATACAGGGAACCGACGCAGAATAACAGACCGTCTCCCCGCTCTTTCTTGGCCCAGTCAAAGGCCTGGGAAATCTTCGGTTTCGCAATGACATTCTCACACCCACATTCCCGGAAAATCTCTGCCAATTCTCCAGCGGGGACTACCCGGTACCCGTCAATCTGCGTGGTAACTACCTTTTGTAGCCGTATCCCCTGGCAGATGGTCCGAATCATGTCCCGGTAATCTTTGTCCGCCACTGCCGAGAACAGTAAGGTAATCTCGGCTTGATCCTGAAAATATTTTGCGGTCTCCACAAAACGGCGCACACCGTCCTCATTGTGGGCCCCATCCACAATAACCCCTGGAAGAACCGTCTCCATCCGTCCCTGCCAACGTGTCTGTGCCATTCCTCTGGCCAGCTCCTCCACAGAGTAGGTCAACTGGCGCGCCAGAATTTCCATAGTCTTGAGGGCTAATGCCGCATTCATCACCTGATAACGGGCCACAAATGGGATCGAAAAAGCCTGCCCCTGGTAGGAACCACTTCTCATAGAAAATGTAATCCCCTCTCTGCTATTTCTCAGGACTTCACAGTCCGATTCCCGGATCTGGTAAGCGGGACACCCCAGCTCCCTGGCTCTCTGCCGGACCACCTCCGCCGCTTTCTCCTGATTGCCGTCGAAGATCACCGGCACTCCCGGCACCAGAATCCCAGCCTTCTCCCCTGCGATCTCCTCCAAGGTATCTCCCAGATATTCCGTATGATCCATACTGATAGAAGTAATCACGCAGGCCACCGGATTCTCAATGGAAGTGGTGGCGTCCAGCCTTCCTCCCAATCCCGTCTCCAACGTCACATACTCCACGCCTGCTTCCTGAAAAATCAACATTCCCATCAGGAACAACATCTCAAAATAAGTGGGATGGTAACTTCCCTCATCCACCAACGCGTCGGCCAAGGCCTTCACCCGGTGGAAGGCCTTCAGAAAAGTTTCATTGTCCACCGGGATCTCATTGATCTGGAAACGCTCATTGATCTCCACAAGGTGGGGAGAAGTGAACAGTCCACACGAATATCCCGCCTCTCTGAGCATGGACGTCAAAAACGCACAGGTACTTCCCTTACCGTTGGTACCGGCCACATGGATGACACGGAAGGCGTTCTGTGGGTTTCCCAGCCTGCGCAGACACTCCCTGGTGTGCTCCAGGCTATTTTTAGTTGTAAATTTCGGAGTTTCATCGATATAGGCAACTGCCTCGTTATAATTCAAAAATATCACCACTTTATCCTAATGTAATAGCCCATCCTCCTCCCCTGAATCTCAGGGAAGGAAAAAGAAGCTTCCTCTACATTATAATATAGTGGTGATAGATGTCCAGACCTAATCGTAACATTTTATACGACAGCAACCGCAAATTTCAAAATCATTCTTGGCTGTCAAAACTTAAGATCCCTTTCTCCTCGCTTTTCACCCCATAATACAGACGGTTGTTCGTCTTCGTCAGAGCTTTCCTGGTAGAACTGTTGCTCCTCTGTACCACGGAGATCCTGTCATAATCCGTTAGATTCTGACCGGTGATCAGCAAAGTCTCCGTGTCCAAATAAGTGGTCTCAACCCACTCTCCGTTGACTTGTACCTCACTGGACGGAGTGAAATAGTTTCCAATAATATAATAACTCCCCTCCACCTCTGAGTCCTTGCGCACTTCCGTGAACTCTGTGTCATGTATTCCCATCCTCATGGCAGTCCTCTCATATGGACTCTCGCCGTCATAGACATATTGTTCCCCGTAGAGAATATCATATTGCAAAGTCTCCAGATCCACCTGGTAATTTCTGGTGTTACGCCTGGCCTGGTGATAGCGGAAAATATTACCCTCGTGGATGCCAAGGCGATCCATGGCCACAGCGGCCATCTGATAAGAGGCCACGTTCTCATCCTCTTTCTCCAGCCCCATATTGTCCCACATCACATACTCTGTCTGGAACAGATAACGGTTCTCCAGATCTTCCACTTCCAATCCCATGGTAGGAAGGTGGTCTCCGTACATTACAAGCACGGTGTCCTCCCCTCGCTTGTCAAGAGCCTCCACCAACTCTCCCACGAACTTATCCATCTCATGGATCTCATTGGCATAGTATTCCCATCTATTATTCTCTTCTTCCGTCTTACCGCCAGTCACCTTGATCTGTGGATCCTCAAGCAGAGGCTCGTCCGGGTAAGCGCCGTGTCCCTGTACAGAGATGGTATATACGTAATCTGGACCCTCTGTGGACTCCAGACAGTCCAAGATATGGGATGTCAACACCTTATCTTCCACCCAGCCCAAAGGATTCTTCTCATCTTCCTCTGGCATATACTCCTCTGAGGTGAACGTGTCAAAGCCCAAATTGGGAAAGACCGTCCGCCTGCCATAGAAGTTGGCTTCGTTGTTATGTATCGCGTGGGTCGTGTAGCCCAGGCTCTTCAGAACATAAGGCGCACTCTCGCAGGTGGTCTCCTTTAATATAGATTTGTACGGGTACTCTCCAGGCCCAAAATAGCGCAGACTCATGCCCGTGATCGTCTCAAACTCTGTGTTGGCAGTGCCCGCTCCCACCGAGGGAACCCGAAAATACCCAGAAGAATACTTCTCCATCAATTTTCTGAAATTGGGAATCGGATCTTCTGAGAACTCCAGGTAATTCACTTCTGTGGGGTCAAAAAAGGACTCCAACTGCAAAAATATAATATTCGCCTTCGACTCCTCATCCGTCTTGGGCAGCTCAGACTCTGTCTCAAGAATCCGGTCAATCTCCCCCTGAGAGTAATCCTGAGGACAGTCAATTCCCGTATTAAAAATGGTAGTTGCCAGACAATACGGATACCCATAATCCTCATAGGCAAAAGCGATATTCCCAAAATAATTGGACAGCACCCTCTTCTCCAGCGCCAGTTTGGTAGCTCCCATGAACAGCAACACTCCAACCAGAACCAGCGGAAGATTGTACCTGTACTTCAAAGGCCCCTGGTATCTAGGCCCCTTCCAAAACAGCCACACAAGCCCGAGGATCACCAATCCAAATGCAATACCTGCCAAAATCATACCAGGTATCGGAAGGTATTTCTTAGCGATCTTAAAGGCGTCTGTGATCAGATGGAGATCCGGGCCGGTAAAAGGGGTCACCCTCTGGGCCAGCAAAACTCCATTTATGATTCCCAGGGTCATCCAAAAAATCGTCAGGAGAGTTCTCACAAAAACTCTCCTGCGCACCAGATATACAATCAACGTTGTGACAAAGATTAACCCTGCATTATACAAAAATACTAACGGTCGGGTCGTCGTATATTCCCAGGCCTCCCGAAAGGAATGTCTGGAAATGGTCTCGATCAGATAGTAGCCGACGCAGACCACTAAGGCCTGCACCAGCACAGATACTTTATTCAGTCTTTCAACCCATGGTTTCATACAAACTCTCCCTTATGCTATCTCTGCAATTGTTCCAGCTGCACTTCGACCTTTTCCATCATCTCTTTGTACTTCTCTAATTTCTCTTTTTCCTGCTCAACCTTAGCGGCGGGAGCTTTGGCCAGGAAATTCTGATTCCCCAGCATTCCCTCGCCTCGTGCAATCTCCTTGGTCAGCCGAGCCACCTCTTTTTTCAATCTTTCTATCTCTTTTTCCCTGTCCACCAAATCTTCCATTGGCAGATAAACCACTGCATCCGACACCACCACAGACACCGCGTCCTCGCCGATCCCGGCCTTGTCCTGCTGCACATGTATCTGCTTCGCCATAGCCAGATTCAGGTAAGAAGCCTTTAAGGCCTCATAGCGCTCGCAGGTGGCGGCGTCCCTCCCCACCAGGAACACATTGGTCTTGCGATTCTGGGGCACATTCATCTGACCCCGAATATTCCGGATCCCACGTACCACCTCCTGTACGCCCAGAACAGCTTGCTCATCCTCCGGGAAATTCCAAGCTTCCCGGTACTGAGGCCACTGGGAGATCATGATGGAATCTTCCTGTGGAAGCAGCGTACAGTAGATCTCCTCTGTGATAAACGGCATAAACGGATGCAACAACTTCAAAGCTTCTGTGAGCACCGTCCTCAGAGTCCACAGCGCGTCGTTCGCTGCCGCTGCGTCTTCCTGGGCATTCCAGATCCGCACCTTGGCCATCTCGATATACCAGTCACAGAATACCTCCCACAGAAAATCATAGATCTTCTGGACAGCGATTCCCAGTTCATACTTCTCCATATTTTCTGTGACTTCCCGGGCCACTGTATTTAACTGGGATAAGATCCAGCGGTCTTCTGGATTTAAATCCCCCAACTGAGGTTCCGTCACAGTCTTCCCCTCCAGGTTCATCTGTATAAACCTGGATGCATTCCAAATCTTATTGGCAAAATTCCGGCTGGCCTCCACTTTTTCCCAGTAAAAACGCATGTCATTCCCTGGAGCGTTTCCAGTCACAAGAGTCAAACGCAGCGCATCCGCCCCGTATTTATCGATCACTTCCAGAGGGTCAATCCCGTTGCCCAGAGATTTACTCATCTTCCTCCCCTGGGAATCTCTCACCAAACCATGGATCAGCACATGGTGGAAGGGGGACTTTTCAGTCTGCTCCAGAGCTGAGAACACCATACGGATGACCCAGAAGAAAATGATGTCGTAACCTGTCACCAACACATCCGTCGGATAGAAATACTCAAGCTCCGGCGTCTTCTCCGGCCACCCAAGTGTGGAGAATGGCCACAGAGCTGAGGAGAACCAAGTATCCAAAGTGTCCTCATCCTGTGTGAAATGGGTGCAGCCACATTTGGGGCACTTCTCAGGACTCTGGCGGGCTACCACGACCTCCCCGCACTGCTCGCAATAATAGGCCGGTATTCTATGCCCCCACCAAAGCTGACGGGAGATACACCAATCCCGGATATTCTCCAGCCAATGGAGGTAAATCTTGTCAAAACGGGCCGGCACAAATTTCAAGTCCTTATTCAATACCTGGATAGCCGCCTTTGCCATCTCATCCATCTTCACAAACCACTGGGGCTTGACCATGGGCTCCACCGTGGTTCCACAGCGGTCATGGGTACCCACACTGTGAGAATGGGGAACCACCTTTACCAGCAGTCCCAATTCTTCCAGGTCCTCCACGATGGCCTTTCTAGCCTGATAACGCTCCATCCCTGCATACTTGCCGCCTCTCTCATTGATGGTGGCATCGTCGTTCATCACGTTGATCTCCTCCAGATCGTGACGTCTGCCCACCTCGAAATCATTGGGGTCATGGGCGGGCGTGATCTTCACGCAGCCTGTTCCAAACTCCTTATCCACATAAGAATCCGCGATCACAGGGATCTGCCGTCCAGTCAAGGGCAGCTCCAGCATCTTTCCGATCAGATCTTGATAACGCTCGTCCTCTGGGTTCACCGCCACCGCCGTGTCCCCCAACAGTGTCTCAGGACGGGTCGTGGCGATCTCCACGTAACGCCCCTCCTCACCCACGATAGGATAATTGATATGCCAGAAGAATCCCTCCTGCTCCTCATGCTCCACCTCAGCGTCAGAGATGGACGTCTTACATACGGGACACCAGTTGATAATCCTGGAACCTTTGTAGATATACCCTTTCTCATAGAGCCGGACAAAGACTTCCTGTACTGCCTCAGAACATCCCTCGTCCATGGTAAAGCGCTCCCGCTCCCAATCTGCAGAGGCCCCCATCTTCTTTAACTGGTTATTGATCTTGCCCCCATACTCTTCCTTCCACGCCCAGGCATGCTTTAGGAATTCCTCCCGTCCAATCTCATTTTTATCGATCCCCTCTGCCTTGAGCTTCTCGATCACCTTCACCTCTGTGGCGATGGCCGCATGGTCTGTCCCCGGCTGCCACAAGGCCTCGTACCCTTGCATCCGCTTAAAGCGAATCAAGATATCCTGAAGCGTGCTGTCCAAGGCATGTCCCATATGCAACTGCCCAGTGATGTTGGGCGGCGGCATTATGATGGTAAACGGTTTCTTATCCGGATTGACCTTGGCATGGAAATATCCCTTGTCCATCCATTTTTGATAAAGCCTGTCCTCGATCCCTCTCGGATCATAAGTCTTCGCCAGTTCTCTACTCATGATCTTCCTCCTTTAAAATTAATATCACTGTTTCAGAAAATCTCATCAATTCTGTCCCGCAGAATTCTATGTCCCAGTTAGAGTACCTTTCGCGTAATAAGAAAGTTCATAAGAATTTCCTATTACACAAAAACGCCCTCCACACCAACGTGTGAAGGGCGAATAAATCACGGTACCACCTTCCTTATACATCCTAGACGTATATCTCTGGCGTCCTATAACGGAGACGACACGTGGAAGCCTACCAATCTACACAACCTTCAGCCCCCCAGTTCAAAAGCTACCTTCCATCCACACTTCCCGAAAATGTCTCCCAGCCTTCGGACATCTCTCTCTGACAGGGTCATGAACGTACTCCTCTTTCTCAAAACCTTTTCTATCGTAACATCATAAGTTGTAATCTCAGATTTGTCAAGAGATATTTTCCCTTGGCTCGCGATTTTTTTCCGCTATGCCATCTGTCTACTCCACGCTCTTCAGGGATTCCACCATGTCGATCTTCTTCAATTTAAAATGCATCACTCCGTTGACAAAGGCCGAGAATGCGCAAGTGATCACCCCACTGAAGACAAAACTCAACGCTGAGATATTTCTCCCGAACATGCAAGCGTCCACCTCTGCGGTGACAATCACAAAACGGTGAAGAAAGATTCCCAAGATTCCTCCCACTACCACCCCTGCCACAGTGAGCAAGATATTTTCCCGAAATACGTAGGCGGAGACTTCCCCGTCATAGAAGCCTAGAACTTTGATGGTAGCCAGCTCTCTCTGCCTCTCTGTGATATTGATATTGTTCAGATTGTACAGTACGACGAAGGCCAGCAGGCCTGCGGACACAATCAACACCACCATAACCATATCCAGTGAGCTGAGCATATTACTCAACTGACTCTCAATGCTCCTGTTGTAGGTGACACTGAGCACACCGGAATACGCCAGGATCTCCTGGCCGATCTTCACTTCCTGCTGCTCGTCTGCATCCCGGAAAGTCACAAGAACATCCTGAAATTTAGGTTTCTCCCGGAACGTCTGTTCATAGAGATCCGGCGTCATATACACGTAATGTCCCAGATAATTCTCACAGATATGAGCCACAGGTACTTGATATTGGCGGTTATCCTCCGTCAAGGTGATGGTATCCCCCACCTCCACCCCAGTCAGGGAAGCCGTCTTCTCAGAGATAATCGCGCCGCTGTCATCCAGATGATATTTCTCCTCTGTCACCCGGTCTTGGAAAGTCACATCCTCTTGAAATCCTTCGGACTCCTCAGGCACACACAGGTAAACGCTTAAATTTGCGTTTTTCTTTCTGGTAGTCACCTGCCTGAGCACCACCTTGGAGTATCTCTCAATCTCCTGACTCTCCTCCAAATAGGTATCCACCTTCTGGACTTCTCCCGCGGAAGCCTCCTCGTCAAAGATGACCATGGCATTGTAATGCTGAATCTCCTCATACTGCAATCTGGCAATATCCATAATCGAATCCCGAAGGCCAAAGCCCACCAGCATCAGCGCCATACTACCGCCGATCCCAAAGATTGTCATAAAGAAACGCTTCTTATAGCGGAAGAGATTCCTCACCGACGATTTCCACGAAAAGTTCAATCGTTTCCACAGGAATGTCACCCGCTCCAGAAGAACCCGTTTGCCTTCTTTCGGCGCCGGAGGTCTCATCAGAGAGGCCGGCGTCTCTGCCAGCTCCTTATAACAGGCCGACAAAGTGGCTCCCATGGTACAGACTAGAGCCGCACCTGAGGCGATCAATGCAAATTTCGCCTCATATGGCAACTGCAGACTCGTGGCCATATGGTGGTACATAATCCCATAGGCCTTTATGATGATATAGGGGAAGGCCTTCTCCCCGAACAGAACTCCCAGCACACAGCCGCCCACCGTGGCCAAAAGCGCATAGTTCAAATATTTGGAGGCAATGTCCAGTTTTCCATAACCCAGAGCTTTCAGCGTGCCAATCTGCGTCCGCTGTTCTTCTACCATACGGGTCATGGTGGTAAGGCTGATCAAAGCTGCCACCAGGAAGAACATCACCGGAAAGACCTTGCCGATATTGCGGATCCTGTCTGCATTGTCCCCATAGTCGGTGTACTCAGGCAAGTCGCTGCGGTCTGTCACATACCACTTGGGCACAGCCAGCTCGTCAATCTCCTCCTGGGCATCGGCCAACTTTTTCTCCCCGTCGGCGATCTCCTGATCGGCCTCCTTCTGGCCGTCTTCATACTCTTTCTCGCCCTCGGCCAGTTTCTCCTCTGCGTCGGCCAGTTCTTTTCTGGCCTCCTCTAGCTTCTCCTCGTTCTCCTGGATCTCCTCCTGGGCGTCCCGCAGCTTCGCCTCATTTTGCCGGATCTCCTTCTCCCCATCCTCCAGTTGCTTTTTGCCATCCTCTATCTGCGACCGGCTGGCTCTCAGCGTCTCCTGGGTACTCAAAAGCCGCTGCTCTCCCTGGTCAATCTGTGCCTGTCCCTGCTCCAATTCTTTCTCTCCGGCGTCGATCTGTGCCTGGGCAGCATCCAGCTTAGACTGGGCTTCTTCCAACTGAGCCTTACCCGCGGCCAGTTGCCTCTCAGCCTCATCCAAGGCCGTCCCCTGCTTCTGCAGATTCTCTTTCTGGCTCTGGAGCTCTGTCTCCGCTCCCACCGCCGTCTGAAGCGCTCCTATGGTCTCCTGTAACTTGGCCAACTGGGTCTGCGCCTGCTGTAATTCTTCTCCCTGTAGAGTCCCGCTGTCTACAGTCGCCTTTAGACTGTCATACTGGCTTTGCACCTGCTTTAGCTGATCCTTGGCCTGCTGGACTTTGTCCAATCCATCCTGGATCGCCTTAAGTCCCTGCTGATACTGGCTTTTCTGGCTGTCCAACTCTTTCTTCTGCTGCTGGTACTCCGCCCACTTGGATTCCAGATCTGCCTTTTTCACCTGCGAATCCAACTCTTTTTGACTCTCTTGCAGCTTCTGTCTGCCCGCCTGAAGTTCCTTCCTACTGGACGTAAGGGCCTTCCACCCTTCCGCCACCTGATCCCAGCCGTCGCTCAACTGGCGTTCCCCTTCCAGAAGCTGTGCCCTGGAGTCTTCCAATTCCTGTCTTCCATCGGCCAACTGTCTCTGGCCATCGCTTAGCTGCTCTTTTGCCTCCTCCAATTGCCGTCTGCCATCCTGATACTCTGCCTGCCCACTCTCCAGCTCCTCCCGGGCCTTTGTCAGCTCTTGACGGGCGTCGTCCAGCTTCTCCTGAGCCTCTTCCTTGCCATCTTGCAATTCTTGTCGGGCATCGGCCAGACTCTCCTGGGCCTCCTCCCGTACCTCCTCGTAGCGCAGTTGACACCGTTCCTCCTCTATCCCCTCGACTTCGTCCTTCACCTTCTCCACCCAATGATTGTACTCGTCGGTGAAGCTGGTCATCTCCCGGGCGCCCTCGACTTGAATATAGGCTTGGGTGTAGGAATCCTGCTCAAAGCTCTCCCTGTTCACATAGACAAAGCCGTCTACCTCCCCAGATCCCAAGTTGGTATTCCCACGGCTAAATGAGATGTACAGCGGACTGTTCCCACTGCCCACGATCTTATACTTATGTACTTTCAACAGTTCTGTGTCTTCCTCCGACAAGGTGATGGTATCTCCAATCTTATAACCTGAGGAGGCCAGATACTCACTGTCCAGCAAACACTCTCCCTTTTTCTCTGGGAGCCTGCCCGATTCCACTGTGACTTTATTGAACTCTTCGCTCATGCTCTCCACATGGAATACCTTCTGCTCTCCGTCCTCCTCGCAGAGAGTATCGACGCTGTAAGTCCCCTCCACCGACTGAACTCCCGTGACCTCCCTCAGAGCTTTTAGGTCTTTCTCCCCCAAGCCTAGGGTACTGACCACCTTGATATCCATCAGGCGGTTCTCATCAAAATATGCATCCCCGGAATAACGCATATCCGGTGAAGAGGCCTGAATCCCTGAGAAAAAAGCCACCCCCAATGCCACGATAAAAAAGATAGACAGAAATCGGGAATAGCTCTTTTTAATCTCCATAAAAAAATCTTTATGTAGCGCTTTTTTCATTCGATCTCCTACCATTCAATTTCTTCTATTGGAACTGGATTGGCATTCTCCTCCATGGAAGAGACCTTTCCGTTTTTTATATGAATCACTTTATCTGCCATAGGCGTCAAAGCAGTGTTGTGAGTGATGACAATCACTGTCATCCCCCTCTCCCGGCACATGTCTTGCAGCAGTTTTAAGATTGCCTTACCGGTCTGATAGTCCAACGCTCCCGTGGGCTCGTCACAGAGTAACAACTTCGGATTTTTGGCCAGAGCTCTGGCTATGGAGACTCTCTGCTGCTCCCCTCCGGACAACTGGGCCGGAAAGTTCCCCATACGCTCCTGAAGCCCCACCTCCCGCAGTACCGTCCTGGCGTCCAGCGGGTCTTTGCAGATTTGCAAAGCCAGTTCCACATTCTCCAGAGCCGTCAGATTGGGAACCAGATTATAGAATTGGAAGACAAAGCCGATGTCCTCTCTCCGGTATTGAGTTAATTGTCTGGAATGGTACTGGGCAATGTCCTGGCCATCCACCCACACAGCTCCACTGGTAGCCTGATCCATTCCCCCTAAAATATTCAACACTGTGGTCTTCCCGGCCCCAGACGGCCCCACCACCACCACAAACTCTCCCTGGTCAATGGAGAAACTGATCTCATCCACGGCCACAATCTTCACCTCTTTGTTGCCGTAGATCTTGGAGACCTTATCTAATTTCACAAAATCCTTCGTTTGGTTTCCTCTCATCCACTCAACCTCGCATCCGTTTCCTACAGCTTAAACACATAATAGACACAAGCCGCCCCAAAGGCCAGACAGATGGCTGTCATCGCCATGAGATAGAGACAGACCGCCCCCATCACTCCATATCCAAGAATCATCGGACGGGTCAGCGCTTGTACTAAAGCCGCCACCGCCACATAGATAAACAGAGTAGTCTTCTGTCTACGCATCACGGTGATCCCGTAGTTTAATATAGTGATCATTCCATACAACCCGCCTGCCAACAGTAGTACCATAAACGCACCTTTGTATTCTTCCAAATCCAAACCCGAGAGCAGCGACAACACAGGTATACCCAGCAGATATCCCCCTGCCAGCACAATCACCGTCAAGCCTAGAATATAGAGTAGCATATTCCGCATCAGCCTCAGAAACCTGGCGCGTTCCCGATTATGCCAAGCCACCGCCACATGTCCGTACAAAGGCACACAGACAAACATACTGAACATGTTGATCACCGAGGACGGCATAAAAATAATATTGTAACAAGCCTGTACCTCGTCAGACAGATAGCTGTTAATCCCATTCTTAGACACATTCATGATAAAGATCAGCAGGAACGATCCCAGAAACAGAGGAAGGCACTCTCCCAACAGTTTTCTCTGTCTATTCCAACGAAAATGAATGGCCACCGGAGCCATGGCCTTGGCCAGCGAGAAGTCAAATCCCAGAAGCCAAACTGCCGAGACAGACAATCCCCCCAAGAAAGCTGCCACAAAACTGCCGGTAAAATATAGCGTCCCCACAATCACCAGAAAGCTCAGCCAGATCCGAACCACATAGGATCTTCCAGCCAGATGCAATTTATTCTCATGTTGAAAAAAACCGCTGAACACATCCGCGAACACATCTGCAGTCAGAAAGCAACACAGCAGAAAGGTCAACTGTATCTTCTGAACGCTGTACCCGTAAATCCATCCATAGAGAATTCCACCGGCCAGCATAGCGCCGCTGGTGAGGATCTTTGAGCTTAGATAATCCTGAAATTGAAATTGATTCTCCACATCGGAGACTTGAAACTGCCTCATAGAGAACCAGCCCACCGACTGCATCAACTGAGCTGCCGACCAGGCAATGGCGAAAATCCCCGCCTGGCTGGCCCCTAAGATCCTGGTCACTGCCAAGGAAAGCAGCATAGAAAACAACGCGTTGCTCATACTTCCCGCCGTGTACCACAAGGTGTCTTTCTTCTGTGAAGTCCTCTGGGAGATCAAACGCTCTGTGTAATGACTCATTGCCCATACTTTCCTCTCTCTTCGATATCTAAATTATAACTGCTGCCACAAAAAAGTGCAACCGAATATGGAAGGAGAAATCGTCAAACAGCCGGCGCCTTGTGACTTGCGTCAAGGCGCCGGCTGTCTTTTTCTTTTATTTTGACTGTCTCTTCTTCCTGGTAATCAGGCCTCCGATTCTGCCCGTCTCTTTGGCGGAGAGGCTCTTCCATCCGTTTTCCAGGACTTTATCCAAAATGCCCATTTCCTGGGCGATCTCGTATTTTAATTTCTCTTCGTCCGTCAACTGGTTATTTAAGTATGCCTCGATTTCTTTGTCTTTTCCCATTGAAATCCTCCTTTTTCCGGGAAGGCCGTCCGTACCCGCCGCCTCCCATTCTTAGATATCTCGGTTTGGCCGCCAGATCTTTGATCTCATTGGACCGCCCCTTTGTATCTCCATTATTGCCAGATGGGATAGGCCTTATTCAACAAAATCTCACAAGGGCAGACTTAAAAAATAAAATTCCATTGGCCGCCTCCGGGATTAAGAGATCTCTGGGAGCCACCCCTAGCTGGGAATAATCAAGGCTGCTATGATATAGGCAACGATACCCGTACCCGCGCTCAGACAGGTGAAGATCACCCAAGCCAGGCGGATCAAGGTAGGATCTACCGACAGGTATTCCGCGATCCCTCCACATACGCCGCAGATCATATAGTTTACATTTGATTTGTAAAGCCGTTTATCACTCATAATTCTACCTCCTATTTTTCAAAATCCAACTCGACAACTCCAACACCGCACTCCACATTCAATTTGTATCTTGCGTTATCGTTCTCTATCTTTTTCTCAGATGCAATACCGCTATAGTCATCGCCTTCTATGTCAACTGACCCGGCGCCACAAGTGACAGAGTAATTGTAATCCTCCTTGCTCTCTTCCATGGTGGCATAGATTGCCCCCGCTCCCACACTCAAATTCGTGAGATCGGCCTCTATGCTCCCGTCAGTCTCCAGTTCACCAGCACCTAGAGTCACATCCAACCTCTGCGTTTTTATATCGTCCAGAGTCATGTAACTTCCACCACAATTGATCTGAATGTACTTCATCTTCTTATCCTCAGGGAGATAAATATAGATCTCACTGTCCCGATCCTCTCTGGACTCCGAGGCGATGGAGACCTCATTCCCGGAATTCTTCACTTTGATAGGGTGGTGATCACTGGTATCGTTCACAGCCACACGCAACTTCGCATCCTCGGACTCCTCCACATAGATCGCGCTGCGCTTCACATCCACCTTCAACGTCTCAATGTCAGAGAAGACGTAAGTCTCGTACCCGTCCTCCTCATAATCCTCAAAATCATCATAGTCCCAATCCTCATCATCGTCGGACCAATTGCCATGCCAGTTGTCATAAAACTGTCCGCTGACCTTATTCCACAGGCGATTGCCCGAAAGTTCACTCTCAATAGATCCGCTGGATGCCCCCAGGGCTACTCCACTCCCCAAAACTCCAAGTCCAATCACAGTGCAGACTGCCGCCAATATCAGACAAATTTTCGTAAACTTTTTCATACCTTCTGGGCCCCTTTCTTTCTGTTATCCAAATGCTTCTGACAAAAATCCACGATTTTTCGAATCAGCCATGGAGTGAAGACACCCACCAGCCATGCAAAAAGTACAGCCAGCAGCAGTCCTCCGGCCACCATGAGAAATCCAATGCCTGTGGCCGCCAGCCCCAGCGCCGGAGCGGTAAAGCATTTTATAATTCCAGCCACAATCACAGCCACGCCGCCGAACAGAAACGCCACCGTCCCGGCAAAAAGTCCGGCCACCAGCCCTACAATTCCTCCGGCCACGCCAAGGATCCCTCCCAGAATCCCTCCTCCGACTCCCAACACAACCGGCACAGCTACAATGGCCAGGAGAACAATGAGAATCAAATTGGAGTGATCTCTCCTCCGTCGCACCTGGTACCCCCGGCTGCGCCGGTCCTGCTTCTGAAACATCTCAGGCATCTGCCCTTCTTCCTGACTTCTGGTATCCTGAAATCCTTTCTCTGTGTACTCTCCGAAGTCCTCCCCCTCGTCGGCCAGATCTGCCTTGATGATGGCCGCCACCTTCCCGGGACTTCCCAGCTCCTGGATCACTGCCGCCTCATTCTCCGGACCTGCGTCGTCGAAATAACTGTTGTAATAGTCTAAAGCCTCCTGCCGCTCACTCTGGGAGAGCCCGCCCAGCAGTCTGGCCAATTGATCCATAAATTCTTTTTTAGTCATTCTGATACCCCTCCTCAAATAATCTCGTAATCCTGGATGAATAGTTCTTCCATTCATTTTGATACAAATTCAACTGGGCTGCTCCCCGCTCTGTGATCTTATAGTATCTGCGGTTTCTGCCCCCGAAATTCATATCGTAGACAGCCAGACAATCATCCTTTTGTAATCGTCGCAGAACCGGATACAGCGTAGACTCCGAGACGTCCAGAACCTTCCGGACATCCTGTGTGATTTTATACCCATAAGTTCCCTCTTTTTCCTGAGAAACCACCGCCAGTACAATCGCATCCAGCAGGGCCGCTCCTGTGTTAAATACCATCCACTCACCCTCTCTTTATATTTTCTTCCCGGTCACCCGCCCCTCAAGACAATGAGACCTTGTACGTTTACCTAAACCTCTGATTTCCCACATACCTCCTCTGTACTTCATCCTCCTTGTAGTGGCAGGATCCGTCGCCTACCCAATATATTCTTTGCCATCCAATATATTGAAATATATATTATTATATTGAACGTTATATTATTTTGTTACTAATACTATATATCATATAATATTGTTTTGTCAATAGTCTTATGCAAAAATTCTTATTTTCTTTTCTAATCTTGTAATCAGACAGAATCTCCACTATACTTTATGAAAAACATTTATCATAGGGAGGATAAACACCAATGAGACCAAACCTACCGGAAAAATTTCTCGAAAGGATGCACCAGATGCTGGGAGAAGAATTCGCCTCTTTTCTCCAGAGCTATGAGAGTCAACGCCAATATGGCCTGCGGGTCAACACATTAAAGATTACCTGTGAGGCGTTTCAAGAGATCTGCCCCTTTCCCATCTCCCCAATCCCCTGGATTCCCAACGGTTACGCTTACCCGGCCGACGTCCGGCCTTCCCTCCATCCCTACTACCGGGCAGGTCTTTACTATCTTCAGGAACCCAGCGCCATGACACCGGCGGCCTGTCTTCCCGTAGAACCCGGGGAGGCAATCCTGGATCTGTGCGCCGCCCCTGGAGGCAAAGCCACAGAACTCGCCGCCAAACTCCACGGGGAAGGAATCCTGGTGGCCAACGATATCAGCGTCTCCCGGGCCAGAGCTTTGTTGCGCAATTTAGAGCTCTTCGGCGCCCCCAACCTCCTGGTCACTGCAGAAGTTCCGGAGAGGCTCACCGGCTATTTCCCTCAGTTTTTTCACAAAATCCTTCTGGACGCCCCCTGCTCCGGGGAAGGCATGTTCCGCAAAGATGAATCTCTTGCTGCGGACTGGTCGCCGGAGAAGTCTTCCAACCTGGCTAGAATCCAACAGGGGTTAATCCGAAACGCCGTGGATATGCTGCAGCCTGGGGGGATGCTCCTGTACTCCACCTGCACCTTCGCCCCACTGGAGAACGAGTGCGTCATCGCTGATCTCCTGGCTCACAGATCCGATGTGCAATTGTTGTCCCTCCCCGATTTCCCCGGCTTCTCCCCAGGGGTTCCAGACTGGGCCGACGGCAACCCACAGTTATCTAAATGTGTCCGCATCTGGCCCCACAAAATGAGTGGCGAAGGCCATTTCCTGGCTCTGTTAAAAAAAGATGGCCAATCGCAACCTCTTCCCATTTCCAGAAAAAAGCCACAGATTGACAAATCTTCTCTGAAACTTCTCCAGGACTTTTTTCAAGATGTGCGTGTCCCCTTCAACTTCCAGACCGTGGAGATACGCGGGGAAAAGGTGTATGCTCTCCCACAGACAGACTTCTCTTCCCTCCGGGGCCTGCATTTCCTCCGCCACGGACTCTACCTGGGAGATCTAAAGAAAAACCGCTTCGAACCCTCTCAGCCCCTTGCGCTGTCCCTGGGGAAAGATGGTTACACCTCCTGCCTCCGCTTGTCGCCAGAAGACCAAAGGCTGACCCGCTATCTACACGGGGAGACGGTCTGCGTCTCTCCCGGGGAGACCGCCTCCCCAAAAGGCTGGCAATTGGTATGTGTGGGGAATTATCCCATCGGCTGGGGCAAATTAGTAAATCAAACGCTGAAAAACAAATATCCCCCGGGATGGCGCATCTAACGCGTCTTTCCCGAGGGATTTCTCTCGTTTGGCTCCCAGATTTTCTGAGAACAGATATCTGGCGTCACACTATTTTTTCTCTTCCAATGCCTGAATAGCCTCCCGGATCATCCAACAGTGAGGCGTAGGAATACCCAGCTCTTCTCCCATCTCCACCACCTTGCCGGCGAACATCTCGATCTCTGTCTTCCTTCCTTGCTCCAGATCCTGGAGTGTGGAGGGCTTACCCTGGGCAGGAAAACGCTTACTGGCCGTCATCTGCCCCTCCATGATCCGTTCATCCAGAGGAATTCCTTTGGCCTGGGCCACAGCCACCACTTCCTCCATCAAAGCTCTCTGAATGTGTACTGCGTGCTCATTTCCCGCGCAACCGCCATAGGTGACTCCCAGCAGAGCGCAGGTCAGGTTACTGCCAATGTTCAACATGAATTTGGTCCAGATCCCCAACACCATATTCTCCTCGATCCGGTAGGGGAGACGGCACTCCTCCAGCAGTTGTCTCACCGCCTCAACCCGTGGACTCAGAATATGATTCTCCCGCTCCCCAAATTGCAGGCTGCAAGCAGCGTCGTAGGAGATCACATTTCCCTCCTTGGCCGCCGCGATCCTCATATAAGAGTAGAGCACACGTCTCTCCCCATAGATCTCGGTCAACTGTTCCTCATGGCCGACCCCGTTCATCACGCACAAGATCTGGGTATCCGCTCCCACGAATCCCCGGATCTGCTCCACAGCCTGGGCAAATCCCGACTCCTTCACCGCCATAACCACCAGATCCACCGGCCTGGCCTGGGAGGGGGTGACGACGGGAAATTGATAGGAAGTCCCATTGATCTCTACGCCCCTCTCCAACCTTACCTTTCTCTCACCTTCCGCAATCACACAGAAGTTCTCCTCTCCCAGACGGTTTGCAAAAGCCGGGGCAAAAAAACCTCCCACGGCCCCCAGACCGATCAAAGCTGCACTCTTGATTTCCATAAATGACACTCTCCTCCTACACAACCTGTGCTTTCCTATACCGATATCTCTCACGATTATCCGCTGCCGGCCTGCTCGCCACAGCCATTCTACCTTTCTTCCAAAAATAGTATACCCCATTGCCAAGACATTGGCAACGCTTGCCAGCCAATATCTCTCCTTGGCAGGCACAAGATAACTGTCGCCAATACACACATACGTCTATAAAACGGGCGAAATTGTATCACGCTCTTGCTGGTATCTCTCCCTAGAAAATAGTAAAATAAATACATCTGAGGAAATCCAACAGGCTGTTGCCTTTCCCAAACCTACATCTATATATCAGGAGGAACCGTACCCATGAGTTTAGGTAACAATTTTTATCACGCACGGAAGAAGAAAGGCCTCTCCCAAGAAACCGTCGCCGAGAAATTGGGCGTGAGCAGACAGACGGTGTCAAAGTGGGAAACCGACGAGACTCTGCCAGATATTCGTCAGTCCGCAAAGCTAGCTTTTCTCTACGGGCTGTCTTTAGACGAGCTGCTTAAATTTGACATCACCTTACAAGAAATCCAAGAAGCCATCGAGAAGACTGACGAAAAAGTCACCGCCAAAATAGACTGGACTAAAGCATGGGGCAAAAAATACCCCATTCTCGTAACCTACCAGTCCGAGGTGGACGTCACCCCTTACACAACCGAGTTGTCCAAATTATTACACCGACTAGAGAGGGAACATGGATACAGCCGGTTAGACGCCTTTCTTGTGTTAAAAGATATCTTGGCAACTATGTGGAATCAAAAATAGTCCTATATTGGCGCAAACGTCCCAATGGCCCAAGACTCGGGCCATCGGACTTTTCCACAGATCCTCTCAGACCGTGATCTCTTTCCCCAGCGAAAAGGAATAAATCACCTTCTCTGTCACTGCTCTGCCTGTGAGACGCTCCAGAGCCTGGGCATAACTCTCCAATTGTACCTTATATTTCTCTGCCAAAACCCTTTCTTGCCCCTGTCGAATCTTATCCGTCTTATAGTCCACCAGAATCAAGTCTTCTCCCTCCTGGAACCAGGCATCCATGATCCCCTGAACCAATACCTTAACCTCTGTGTCCCACTCCTGTCTCAATTCCCTGGCCGGTTGCCAGATCACAAAGGGCTGTTCCCGGTGAAGGTTGCCTTTGGCTGCCGCCTCTCCCATACGCTTTCCCAGCGTAGAAGATAAGAAACTCACAAGGTCTCCTATTTTTATACTGTCCTTCTCCGCCTCTGTCAGCTTTCCATCCGTCACCATCTTCTCCACCTGCTCCTGAGTCTCCTCCCAGGTAGAACCTCTGCCGTAGTCCAGGCACTCCATCACCCTATGGTAAGCCGTTCCCCTGGAGGCGCCCTGGATCTGTGTCTCTTCCTCAGCCATGAAATCAGGTACCAAAGGGATAATGTCCGGCTCAAAGTAATAGAAATCACTATCCGCCGGCTCCTCCCCTTGTCTCTTTAGTTCAGACACTGTCACCTTCACAGGAATCTGGCTCTCCTCCCCATAGGGATAGACATAGGAGAATCTCTCAGCCAAACTTCGATAAATCTCTGGATCTTCCGGCTGATCCCCGTACATCCTCTGGATCTGCTCTCTCACATATTGCCGGTGTATTTTCTCCTCCAACTGTCGCACCACCAGATCTTCCACCTCCACCACACGGATGACAAAGGCTGCCGGTTCCTGGGCAAAAAGCGCTGGCCCGTGAAAAACCTCATAACGTTGATAGAGCGTTGCCATCGCCGGGTGCCGGGCCATGGCCGGGAGCACCCAATCCCAGTAACACTGCGCGCTGCTCAACAAAGAATACGGTAATCTCTCCTCCCGCCGCTTTGACAGTCCACCGCAAGCTTCCACCCTCTGCTTCAATTTCTGGACAACCCCGGTCAAGATCAGCTTCTCCTTCGCCCTGGTCAGAGCCACATAGAGCACTCGCAGCTCCTCTCCCAGATTCTCGTCCTTTTGTTCTCCCCGAATCAACTGTTTAAGCAGAGTGGGGAACCGCAGGCGAAGCTTTGCGTCCACTGCGTCAGCTCCAAGTCCCAAGTCTGGGTGAATCACCACCGGGGCATTGAGATCCTGAAAATTAAACTTCTTTCCCATCCCCGCCACAAAAACCACAGGGAACTCCAATCCTTTACTCTTATGGATACTGAGAATCTGCACGGTGTCATCCCCGGCTCCTGTCAGGTTCACCTCCCCGAAGTCCACGTGATACCGCTGCATCCTCTCGATATAACGGATGAAATTAAACAGCCCCCGGTAACTTGTCTGTTCAAAATCCATCGCTTTCTCCACCAGCATGTCTAGATTTGCCTGACGTTGCTGTCCCCCTGGAAGGGCGCCTGCGTATCTCCCATAGCCTGTCTCCTCCAGAGTCTCTTGGATGAACTGATGTATAGGCGTGTAAGGTATTTTAGACCGGCTCTCTCCCAATACTGCCAGGAAGTCCTTCAATTTCCGCCGGAGCGTCTCATCCTCTCCCTCTTTGGCATACTGTTGGCACCGCAAATACATGGGTAAGTCTGGAAACGCATTTTTCAACAAAGCCAACTCCTGGGCTGAACATCCCACAATAGGCGAGTGGAGCACTGCCACAAATGGAATCTCCTGGAGGGGATTGTCACAGATGTGAAGGTAATTCAGAACTGTAACCACCTCAAGAGCCGAGAAATATCCCGTTTTAGAGGCCGTGTAGGCCGGTATTCCCTGGGCGGCAAAGACCTGCGAGAACTCCTCCGCCCAGCCGGAGACCGTCCGCAGAAGTACCACCACATCTCCATACCGCATAGGACGGTAACTATGGCTTTCCTTGTCCAACACTTTCTCCTTGCCCACCATCTCGCGGATTCTCTGGGCGATGGCCAGCGCCTCCACCTCTCGCTGGGTCTTCGTCTCCTGATCCTCCATCAACTCCATGGTCTCCCTGGGAATCAATAGCAGCTCGGTATCCGCGAACTCCGGATCGCCTCCTTCTGGGAAGACGGCTCCCGGATACAGCGCAGCCTCCCGGTCATACTCCACCTTTCCCAGATCTGCCCCCATGATCTGCCGAAACAAGTAGTTCACACCGTCCAGAACCTGCGTCCGGCTGCGAAAATTCTTGTGCAGATCAATACGCTGTTCCTCGGAATCCGAAGTGCTATACCGGTGAAATTTCTCCATAAACAGATCTGGCACCGCCAGGCGGAACCGATAGATGCTCTGCTTCACGTCTCCCACCATGAAGGTATTCTTCTCTCCTTTCGCCCAACCAGATACATAGGCGAGCAACAATTCTTGGACATAATTGCTGTCCTGGTACTCGTCGATGAGAATCTCCTGATATTTCTGAGAAAGCTCCCTGGCTGCCTGGGTGGGCGTACAGACTCCCCCTTCTCTCTTCACCAGGATATCCAAGGCAAAGTGCTCCATGTCCGCGAAATCCAACAAGTTCTTCTCCCGCTTTTTCGCCGAGAAGGCCTCCCAGAAAGCCAAAGTCACCTCCACCAACATCTGTGCTGGCTTCTCACATCTGTGCAGATCCTCCAGAATTCGCCAGGAAGGCGCATAAAAATACTGTTCTCCCAACTTCGCCAGGACTTCTTTCATCTCCTTGCGATTCTGTTGCACTCTCTCTTTGAGGATCAAGGAGACCCCCTCGTCCTTCTTGGAGGACAACCGGGCATAGGAAGGTTTCTCAAGTGCCGCCACCATCTCATCATAGTCGCTGATACCGCAGAGTTCTTCCACCAGCGCCAGATCCGACTCCACCATCGGTTGATACATATGAGGGCCGTCCGCCGACTGGGTTATCCCTAGAGTCTCTTCCACCTGAGACTTTAGATCCGTCAGAATCTTCCTCCCATGCTGCCATACCTGCTCCATCCAGGGAGACTGGCACACTTCCTCCCAGCTCTTGGCCTGATAGGGGAGTACGCACTGTCGCAGCCACTCCTGAGGCCAGGGATTACTCATGGCAAAATCATAGAGCTTTAAGACCAAGTCTTCTAACCCCTCATCGTTCTTCCCCGGGGCATAGCACTCCACAAAGGCTTCATATCTCTCGTCTCTCCTCGCGTAGAACTCCTCCAACACTTCCCGGGCCACATCCATCCTCAGAAGTTTCAGTTCCCCCTCGTCCACCGTCCGGTAGCCAGGATCCAGGCCGATCGTATGAAAATAATTGCGGATCAAATAGCTGCAAAAGCCGTCGATAGTGGTAATCTGCGCATTGTGTAAAAGAGTGGACTGTCTCTGGAGATACTCATTCCCCGGATCCTGCTCCAACTTCTGGGATAAAGCCTGCTCCAGACGTATCCGCATCTCCCCGGCTGCCGCCCTTGTAAACGTCATAATCAGCAGACGGTCAATATCTACCGGTCTCCTCTCGTCCGTGATCATCTGTAAAATCCGCTCCACCAACACTGCCGTCTTCCCCGAACCTGCCGCAGCAGACACTAGAATATTTCGGTCTCTGAGCTGGATCACCTGTCTTTGCTCCGGCGTCCAATTCACTCCCATGACTTCACCTCCTCTCCCATCCTCTCCCAGAGTTCTCTCTCCTCCAACTTCTGGAGTCTCCGGTATCCGTAACCTGGAATCCGCTGGTCAAACCCACATACCCCCTTGTATGGACAATACGTGCAGGCCTCTCTCTTCTCCATCTGATAGGGCGCCGCCTTCACGTTTCCCTCCAATATCTCCTCCCTGAGCCTCTGGATCTTTCCTCTCACATAGGAAGACAGTAGGCCAAATTGCTCTCTGTCCGCCACACTGGACCCTTTTCGAAAACTTCCATCCTTATTTTGGGACAGAGGTAAAGTCTCCAAAGTCGAATCCAGATGAGAGATCCCCCGAGGATCCGCCTGTACCAGTCCATTGACCTTTAACTCTTTTAGAATCTTCTGTTCCGTCTTCTCCAAGTCCTCGTCCAGCCGTGCCTTGATCATAGGGTCTTTGATGTTGTAGTAAAAGACAGCCGCAGGGATCACCTCCCGGTCAGGGTATTTCCGCTGTTCCACCAGAAGCGCCGCGTCCAGATAGATCATGAGCTGCAACTGTAACCCATGGTAGAGCGCCACCAAGTCAAAGGACACGTTTCCCGTCTTATAATCCATCACTTTCACATAGACCTTATCCTCATCCTCGCAGATATCCACCCGGTCAATACGTCCGCCCTCGAAGGCCACCTCGAACCCCTCCGGTTGAAAGTCTCCTCTTCTCAACTGTTCTTGAAGAGCCCAAACCGTCCGCCGCAGAATTCTCTCCGTTCGGCGGATCATATACTCATTCCTGGCAGAACTGTGCAAGATTGTATTTCCGTAGTCTGCAACCACCTCCTCCAGGCTCTCGCCGATTAACCGTTCCCGTTCCTCCTGGGACAGATTCCTCCAGGAAAGCCCTTCCCGGCGGAGTTTGTCCGCAAAAAGCTCCAAAGCCTTGTGCATAACGTTTCCCATATCCATAGCGCTGAACTCATACTCCACCCGCTCCGTGACTTGAATTCCATACCGGAGGAAGTGTGCGAAGGCGCAGGCCGCATATTGCTCCAGCCGGGTGACCCCATAAGGAGAGACCTCCCCGTACAAAGCCTTGGCCACCGCCTGGCTAATCTTATCCATGGGATTCTCATAGAAAGCCGCCCCCAGCAGCCGCTCTGCCACAGGACGATACCTCTCGTCCTGTAGATACCAGCGGTATAACTCCCACCACACCGGATCCTGTCTCTCCTGATCCAACCTCCAAAGCCCCCGTTGAAAGTAATCCAGACTTCCTGCCGCACTCTCCATCTGCTCCATGGGCGAGAATTCCTCCTGACGGACTGTGCGAAGTCCCGGATACAATTTCTGAATCATGGGCACCAGATAAGCCGGCGCCAGTGCTTCCCCACGGGCGTTTGCTCTGCTGTAAGACAGATAGAGAAGCTCCTGAGGCTTCGTCAGATTCAAGTAGAGGTAGAACCTGGACTGGCTGAGCATCTCCCGGGAATCCGGAGCTAACTCGATCTGCTGGCCCTGAAAGAACTCCCGGTCCAACTCTGTCAGAAGCCCTCCCCGCTGCGTGTTCTTAGGGATATTGCCCTCATTCATCCCCAGAAAAAACAGCGCCCGGATCTCTTTTAGACGGGTTCTCTCCATATCTCCCACCAGGACTTGGTCTGCACTTGGCGGGATCAATGCTACTTTCGCCTCTGTAAGCCCGGCCTCCAAGAGTTGTTGGTACTCCCGGGTACTCACCTTCTCCTCACCAAGAACTTCCACCATCTTGTCCATGAGCCCCATCACAATCCCATAGATCTGCGCGTACTCCTTCTCCATATCTTTTCGTCCTCGTCTGGCAAACTGGAGTTCCTGCACTTTCAACTTTTTCTGGATCTCATTGTCCACAATGAATTGGTACAGGGCCTGACACCTTCTCTTCACTGTCTTTTTCGGACCGCGGAATCCCTCAACCAGGGATCTTATCTCCTTCAAAAAGCGTTGCCGACACTGGTTAAGTTCCAGAATCTTCCCCTCATCCATCCCCCGGTAGACTCTCACCCAGGTCTCCTCCCACCGGATATATCCACGAATTCCCAGGGCTGTCACATAGTTGTCCATCTGATCGATCTCTTCCAGCGACAAGGAGGACATTCCACAGCGCAGATAACGAAAACAACTCTCATAGGAGAATTGATCTGCCACCATCTCCAAGGCTGCCCGCAGAAATTCCACGAAGGGATTCATCAAGATGGAATGTTTCTCATCGATAAAATGCGGGATTCCGGCTTGCCGGAAGACTTGACGGGCATATGCCCCGTAGGAAGGCAGATCCCCTGTAATCACCGCGATCTCACCATATCGGTACCCTCTCTCCCGAATCAGACGTTGGATCTGGCGGGCCGTCCCCTCCACCTCCTGAAGAGGACTCTCCCACTGGGTTAGACGAATGGCCTGGGGCATCACCTCATAGGATACCCTGTGGTACCGAAACAAGTTCTGCTCTAGGAAATTCATCTCCGGATTCCTCCCAAACCGGGACCTCTCCCCTGGAAGAATCCAACAGTCTTCCTCCAGCGGTACTCTGACCTGTCTCGCCTGCTCCCTTAATTTCCTTCGCATCACTGTGCTCATGGAGAAAAGCTGATACTTTCCATTTTGCGTCTGGGATCTCTGATCCAAAGTCACAGTCACATAGACTCGGTCCGCCAAGCACAGCAGTTCTCCGATCAATCGGTTCTGAATGGGGGTAAAACCAGTGTATCCATCCAGGACAATCACACTCCCACTCAACTTCTCCGACCGTCCGATACGGCGGCACAGTACATCCAGGACTTCCTCCCCGGTGAGATAGCGTTTCCTTAGATAGTCTCGAAATCCACCATAGATTCTCTGAATGTCTTGTAATTTGCAGGAGAGCAACCCCTGATCCCTCACCTGCTCTGCCATCGCCTGTAAGACGTCAACCCCCACGTCATATTGCATCAACTCACTGACCAGGGACTTCATCTCCTGAATGTACCCCGGTTTTTTCATCTGTCCTCCCAGATAAGGAAGCTCGCCTTGCTGGCTCTGTACCACCTTCTGAAGCACCAGGCTCTTGCCCGTCTCCTCCAGCAGGGGCAGATTCTCGCCCCCCACCTCCTGAAAAACCCGGTAGGCCAGCCTCTCAAAGCTGAGAACGTCAATATTCAGGATTCCATGGCCTGGGTGCATCTGAACTAGAAGCCTCTGGGTTTGCATTGTGAACTGTTCTGGCACCAGCACAACGTACTGTCTAGAAGGATATTCTATAGCCTCCGCTATGATTTTATTGTAAATAAAATGGGACTTTCCGGATCCGGAATTTCCCAGTATCATCTGCAGGGACATATCTGCCTCTCTTTCTGTCCAACATCCTCACACTCTATCTGGATGGACCACTCACACAAAGACGCCTTTCTAAAAGAAACCCTGTTCCTCCCGCCTGCGTCCTCCACTACACAACGGCCACAAACTGGCCGAAAGATTCCGTAATATCTTATCATATTTTTCTTTCTATTGAAATAGGATATAGAAAGAGTGACCAAGGAGTTACAGTTCGCAGGTAATGTCCCGCGAGGTATTTTTCGTGAGCGCTGGTCGCCGAAAGTAAACCAGGGGGTGTACACATGAGTTCCAATACCAAAATTGTGGTACTACATATGAAAGAGGTGGTCTATACCGTCGTCTTCGTCGTTCTTGCCCTTGTACTGGGCGGGATTTTATTTTTGATGTTCGGGCCAGGGCAGAACAAGGAGACAGCCGCAGATTCCAGCGACAAATACAAGCCTGGAGTCTACGCCACCTCGATCTCTCTCAACGACAATACTTTTGACGTCCAGGTGACGGTGGACGCCGACCGAGTCAAATCCATCGAGTTGGTAAATCTAAGCGAGAGCACCACGGCTATGTTCCCTCTCATGGAACCGGCACTGGAATCCCTGGCTTCCCAGATCTACGTCAATCAATCTCTGGACGACATCCAATACTCCGAGGAAAATAAATATACATCTTTGATGCTTCTGGATGCCATACAGACCGCACTGAAAAAAGCGGAGCTCTGAGCAGCTCCGCTTTTTATTATGTTCTCCACCTATTCTCACAGCTCTTCCAGCTCTTGGATCCACAAGCGCACGCAGGCGTCGCTGGGCATTCTCAAGTCCCCTCTGGGGGACACCGCCACGCTCCCCACCTTTGGCCCGTCCGGCAGACAAGAACGCTTAAACTGCTGGCTGAAAAAACGCCAGTAGAACTTCTTCAACCATCTCAAAATCGTGTCCCGATCATAGGCACCCTCAAAATTCTTACAGGCAATCCGGTAAATCTTCTTTGGGGAGTACCCCACTCTCAACATATAGTAGAGATAGAAGTCATGAAGTTCATAAGGCCCCACCAAATCCTCCGTCTTCTGGGAGATATTTCCATCCTCTGGCGGAAGAAGTTCGGGGCTAACTGGAGTATCCAGCACATCCATCAAAATACCGGACAACTGTTCATCCCCACAAGTCCTGGCATAGTAACCCACCAAGTGACGGACCAAAGTCTTAGGAACCGAGGCATTAACCCCATACATGGACATATGATCCCCATTGTAGGTGGCCCACCCTAGAGCCAGCTCCGACAGATCCCCCGTGCCCACCACCAGTCCGTTACACTGGTTCGCCAGATCCATCAGCACCTGGGTCCGCTCCCTGGCTTGCGCATTCTCATAGGTCACATCGTGGACAGAAGTCTCCTGGCCAATATCCCGGAAATGTATTCCCACCGCATCCTTGATATCCACTTCCCGCAGAGTCGCTCCCAACCTCCTAGTCAACTCACAGGCATTGTGGTACGTCCTGTCCGTGGTGCCAAAACAAGGCATAGTGACCGCCAAGATATTCTCTCTTGGAAGACCCAACCGGTCAAAAGCCCGGGCAGTCACCAGCAAAGCCAGAGTAGAGTCCAGCCCGCCGGAGATTCCAATCACCGCCCGCTCTCCATTGACATGGGCAAGTCTTTTCTTCAGTCCCATGGCCTGAATATTCAAGATCTCATCACACCTGTCATCCCGGTCCCGCTCATCCGTTGGCACAAACGGATTGGGGGCGAAGGTTCGGGTCAGCTTCGTCTCCTCCACTGTCAGACAAAAGGGAACGCTTTGATAAAGCCCCGGCTCACTGACAAAGGTCGTCATCCGTCTCCGCTCAGAGCTGATCCGCTCAAAATCCACATCTGCGTAGAGCGTCCCGTTCTTGAATTTCTGCCCTTCGGCCAACAAGGTTCCATTCTCTGCAATCAAATTCTGTCCGCCGAACACCAGATCCTGGGTAGACTCTCCCTCCCCGGCGTTCGCATAGACATAACCACACACCAGACGGGCAGACTGTCCGGTCACCAAGTTCCTACGGTAACGGTCCTTTCCCACAGACTCATTGCTGGCTGAGAGGTTCACAATCAGATTCGCTCCTGCCGCCGCATGACCCACACTGGGAGGATTGGCCACCCACAGGTCCTCACAGATCTCCGCCGCCACCGTCAACTTCGGCATATTGGTGCAGGAAAACAACAGCTCATTCCCAAAGGGCACATCCTCCCCATCGATCACCGTCAAATCACAGACGCCCTCCCCCGAAGCGAAATTTCGCCGCTCATAAAACTCACCATAGTTTGGCAGATGGATCTTCGGAACCAACCCCAGGACCTCCCCATGGCTGATGGCCGCCGCCACATTGTAGAGCTTTCCTCCGTGCTCGTAAGGCAACCCCACGAAGATCAGTGCATCCACGTCCGAGACTTCCTTCACAATCCGAATCAATTGTTCCTTAGCTGAACGGATCAATACCTCTTGCCAGAACAGATCCCCACAGGTGTAGCCTGTGATACAAAGTTCGGGGAACACCATCACTTTCGCTCCCTCTCTCTCCATCTCCCGCACCAGCCGGATAATCTCTTCTGTATTGTGTACACAGTCCGCCACCTTCACATCCGGCGTGGCCGCCGCTACCTTCACAAACCCTTGCCTCATACTATGCCCCTTTCTACCTGCACTTGCGCAGAATTTCTCTCAACTCTTCCACTGTAAAATAATAGTTCTGATTACAGAAATGACAGTTTAGCTCCACAGTCTTTCCTTCCTGGATCATCTGCTCTAATTCCTGACGCCCAATACTGATCAACGCCTTCTCCACTCTTTCTTTTCCGCAATCACACCGAAATTGTACTGGCAGAGTATCCGTCAACTCCAAATCCATATCTCCCAAGAGTACGCGCAAGATATCTTCCGGCGTGTTTCCCCGATCCAGCAAAGCCGTCACCGACGTAATTCCCTTGAGATTCTCTTCCAGCCTGTCGATCACCTTCTCCTGGGCAAAGGGCATCAATTGAAGGATAAACCCGCCCGCCTGTTTCACTGTGTTATCCCGGTTCATCAAGACTCCCAGCCCCACTGAGGAGGGCACCTGCTCGCTGGTGGCAAAATAGTACGTAAGATCCTCTGCAATCTCACTGGTCTGAAGCATAGTCTGTCCGGAATAAGGCTCTTTCAACCCCATATCTTTGATCACATTGAGAAATCCTGGCCCCACCGCCTTCGCCACATCCAATTTCCCCTTTGCATTGGCTGGCAGTAGCACGTTAGGGTTTCCCACATACCCCTTGACGTCTCCATGGGAATCCGCGGTGACTGTGATACTGCCCAGGGGGCCTCCCCCCTTAATCTGAAGAGTCAACACATCCTGCTCTCCCTTCATCATCGCCCCCATCATCGCTCCCGCGCTGAGCAGCCGTCCCAGTGCCGCCGTAGCCACAGGGCTGGTATTATGAGCCGCTCTGGCCGTCTCCACCGTCTCTCTCGTGACTGCGGCAAAAGCCCGAATCTGCCCGTCAGCCGCCATCCCTCTCACAATATAATCCGACATCTCTATCTCATCCTTTCCACTGTAAACTCTCATTTTTCTGTCCTTGCCGTTTCGCGGCTAACTTTCCCTTTCTCTCTGGCCAGCACATAGACTCTCTCACTGTCTTCTCTGGGCGCTTCTCTGGTAAACGCATCGTAAACCGCCACGAATTCCATCCCGGACAACTTCAGAAGTTCTCTCACCCTACGAAGAGAATACGCCCGCTGATAATGCTCTTCCTGATATTTCTCATACAGACCGTCCGGTCTGGGCAGAAATAACGCCAGCTCATAGACATTGATGGCCGTCTCCGGGTCATACGCATTGTCCCAGATAAAGCTCCCCTCCGGCCGGTTCTCCGCGATCGTGCGGTCTCCCAAGATTTCCTGGTATTTATACACCGTGTTCAAGTCAAAGAGAAAGAGGCCTCCCGGGTCTAGATAATTATTGACCAGACGAAAGACCTGTAGCAATTCTTCCTCCTCAGTGATATAATTCATGGAATCGCAGATACTGACCACAGCCCGCACCGTCCCGTACAATTCAAATTCCCGCATGTCTTGGAGAAGATACAAAATGTCCAATTCTTCCTCCCGCTTCTTCTCCATGGCTTCCTGTAACATCTGTGGCGAATTGTCAACGCCGATCATATCGTACCCGGCTTTTGCCAGCAGGGCTGTCAGACTGCCTGTCCCACACCCCAGTTCCAGAACTAGGCCGCTGTGGATACCGTCTGACCTCAGTAATTCTATAATATACTTGCTCCAGGCCTCATAGTCCACGTCACTCATGAACAAATCATAGACCCTGGCAAATTCTCCGTAAGCTTCCAAGTGTTCTCTCCTTGTCTCTATACCTTACTGTCCGGATCTGTCTGTATTCTTCGCTGAACGCCACCCCGGTTCAAGACGACTCTCCAGACGTCCCCTGCACAAACTGAGGATCCTCCTCATACTCGTCGGCTGTCTTTCCATCCTTGTCATTTGCCTCTGAGCTATCCCCGTCTGCGTCCTCCCCATCTCCTTGTTTCATCTTATCCGTGCTGAGAATCTGGAGGCTTTCCACTGCGTCCTGAACTTGATTCAACAGACCCGCGTCATCCTGACTCACAGTCCCTGAGACACTGAAAATCTCCCCGTCCACCGTGACCACATAGTTGGCGCTGTACACATACTCAAACTGAGCCTCCTCCTGAAATTCAACCGTGTACCGGTAAATCCCAATCTCACCGATGGAATTGTTTACGTACTCCAAGATCTCAAAATCTCTCTTGGAGATCCCATTGTCCTGGTAGAACTTACTCACTGCCCTCTCACTGTCAGGAATAACAAAATCCTCCAGCTCTTCCCGTGTACCGTGGAGAATGGTGATTTTCCCTTTCTCCTTGGACTCAAACAGGCGGATGCCGTCTTGGTCCGACACATTCTCCCAAGTTTTGTCCGGCAGATAGAGAGTCATCTTCTCATCCTCCGTCTCATATCTCACCGGTTTTGGCGTTGGTGTCGCCGTGGGCTGTGGAGTGGACGTGGGAGACTGGATAGGCGTCGCCTCCGCCTTCCCCGCAGACGGATTGACATCCGTCGATGTCTCCTGGCTACCCTCACAGCCGGACAACAAAGCCGCCGCCATCACTGTCGCCAACACAATCTGTAATTTGTGAACTCTGCGCATACGCATCTCCCTCTTTTCTTACAATGGACTTTGGAAAATTCCCACGAATAAGTCTATATCCGAAATATAAATCCGAAATTTCTTTTTCTATTGTATCTTTTTCCGCAAACGCCGTCAATCAATATTCTGTTTTCTCTTTGGTAAATGGTGGGACAACACAAAAACAACGCCCACCTCCTATGCGTTGCCGTCTCCAGATCCGCAGCCAGCGTATCCGGCCTCGGACCTTTCCACAGAAAGCTTCGCTTTAGATATGGGCGTCACTTTTCTATTTCGTTTTAACTGGTTCATCGGGAAGTTTGCTGTAAATTACCCAGACGTGATTTTTCACACAGCGTGGCCATCCCGCCACGGCAACTTCATGCGGATTCCGTCTTCTCAAACTGACTGTTGTAGAGCTGGGCATAGAAACCGCCGGCCGCCAAAAGTTCTTCGTGATTTCCCTGTTCGATGATATCGCCGTCCTTCATCACCAGGATCAAATCGGCGTCTTTGATGGTAGAGAGTCGGTGGGCAATCACGAAACTGGTTCTGCCCTTCATCAGATTGTTCATAGCCTTCTGAATCTGCATCTCTGTCCTGGTATCCACAGAGGAAGTCGCCTCGTCCAGGATTAGGATCTTATTGTCTGCAAGGATAGCCCTTGCAATGGTCAGAAGTTGTTTCTGGCCTTGGGAAACGTTGCTGGTCTCCTCATCCAACATGGTCTGGTAGCCATCTGGCTGAGTCATAATATAATTGTGGATATGAGCGGCTTTGGCAGCTGCCTTCACCTCCTCGTCTGTGGCGTCCAGGCGCCCATAGCGAATGTTCTCCATAATCGTTCCAGAGAACAGCCAGGTGTCCTGAAGAACCATGCCGAACATCTCTCTGAGCTGGCTGCGGTCAAAGTCTCTCACGTCGTGGCCGTCCACCTTGATGGATCCGCCATTCACATCGTAGAAACGCATCAGCAACTTCACCATGGTAGTCTTGCCCGCCCCGGTGGGACCTACGATGGCCACTTTCTGCCCGTCCTCCACATCTGTGGAGAAATCATGAATGATGATCTGATCCGACTGATAGCCAAACTCCACGTGCTCGAAGGATACATTGCCAATCAATCTGTCTATATCCACAGGATTCTCCACCGTCTGATCCTCCTCCTCTTCTTCCAAGAACTCAAAGACTCTCTCTGCAGCGGCAGCCGAGGACTGGAGCATATTGCTGACCTGAGCAATCTGCTGGATCGGTTGGGTGAAATTACGGATGTACTGGAAGAAGGACTGGATCTCCCCCACCTCAATCACGCCTTTAATGGCAAAGATTCCTCCCACCAACGCCACCATAACATAGCCCAAGTTACCCACGAATTGCATGATGGGCATCATCATCCCTGAGAAAAACTGGGATTTCCACGCCGACTCATAGAGTTTTTGATTGTCTCTCTCAAATTCATCCAGGACCGCGTCCTCCTGATTAAAGACCTTCACCACATTGTGGCCTCCATAAGTCTCCTCAATCTGACCGTTGACCTCGCCCAGATATCTCTGCTGATCCTGGAAGTATCTCTGGGACCGCTTCATCACCTTACCGATGATCAAGCCGGAGAGCGGAAGGATCAACACAGCGATCAAAGTCATCCACACATTGATACTGAGCATCATCACAAACACACCGATCAAGGTGGTGACAGAGGTGATCAACTGGGTCACACTCTGGTTCAGACTGGTCTGAAGGGTGTCGATATCATTGGTCACCCTGGAGAGAATCTCCCCGTTGGTACGGCTCTCAAAGTATCTCATAGGCAGCCGGTTAATCTTCTGGGAGATCTCTTTTCTCATAGAGTAGGTCACATCGTTGGAGATTCCCGTCATGATGAACCCCTGTACGAAAGAAAAGATCGCACTGATCAGGTACAGCCCCATAACCCACAACAGAATATAGGCGATCTTTGTAAAATTGATCCCCCCGGTTCCTTGAATCTTCGCCATCAGACCCGAGAACAACTCTGTGGTGGCATTTCCCAGAATCTTCGGTCCCACAATGTTAAAGACGGTACTACAGATTGCAAAGACCAGCATAACCAGGAAACGGTACTTATAACGTTTCATATAATTTACTAATTTTTTGATAGCCCCTTTAAAATCCCTGGCTTTTTCCACGCTGTTCATTCCACGCATCTTGGGGCCACGCATTCTACGATTCTCACTCATTGGCCAATTCCTCCTCTGACAACTGCGACATGGCAATCTGACGGTACACCTCACAAGATTTTAACAGTTCCCTGTGGGTACCCATTCCCACCACTTTCCCCAAATCCAGAACAATAATCTTGTCGGCCTGAAGAATCGTGCTGATTCTCTGGGCTACGATCAGAGTCGTGGCCTCCTTGGTCGCCTTCTTTAACTCCCGGCGTAAGACCACATCTGTCTTATAGTCCAGCGCCGAGAAACTGTCGTCAAAAATAAAGATCTCCGGACTCTTGGCAATTGCCCTTGCAATCGAGAGCCGTTGTTTTTGCCCTCCTGAGACATTGGTTCCGCCCTGGGCAATGGGCGACTCATAGGTCTCCTCCTTGGCCTCAACAAACTCCGTGGCCTGGGCAATCTCAGCAGCCTTCCTCACCACATCCATCGATGCGTCCGGGCATCCATAGCGGATATTGGAGGCTATGGTCCCGGAGAACAGTATCCCCTTCTGGGGCACATACCCCAATCTCGACCGCAATTCTTTTTGAGTCATCTTTCTGACGTCTATCCCATCTACCCGCACGGTCCCCTCTGTCACATCGTAGATACGGGGAATCAGGTTCACCAACGTACTCTTTCCGCTACCGGTACTCCCTATGAAGGCTACCGTCTGGCCCTTCCTGGCGGTAAACGAGATATCGCTCAGAACTTTTTCTTCCCCTCCCGGGTAGGCGAAGGATACATGATCGAACTCCACCTCCCCTTTCACATCCGCAGGGGGAATCTCAGGATTCTCCGGATCCAGGATCGTCTCCTTGGTATCCAGCACCTCATTGATACGCTTAGCAGACACATCGGCCCTGGGAAGCATAATGGACAACATACAGATCATCAGGAAGGCCATTATGATCTGCATGGCATACTGGATGAACGCCATCATATTTCCCACCTGCATCGTCCCGGCGTCCACCGCCTTTGCCCCAAAAAATACAATCATCACGGAGATACCATTCATGATCAACATCATGATCGGCATCATAAAGGTCATACACCGATTCACAAACAAGTTGGTTCTGGTCAAGTTCTGGTTTGCCGTCTCAAAGCGGTCTTCCTCGAACTTCTCCCGGCTGAAAGCCCGGATAACTGGAATTCCGGTTAGGATCTCCCTGGTCACCAGGTTCAACCGGTCAATCAGGTATTGCAGCTTCGTGAACTTGGGCATGGCAATCTTGAACAACACGCCGATCACCAACAGTATCAACAACACAGCCAGCGCAATAATCCAGGACATAGACGCGTCTGTCCCGAGTACCTTCAACACACCGCCGATACCCAAAATTGGCGCATAGAGGGCAATTCGGAAGATCATCGCTGTCATCAGTTGAATCTGCTGGATATCGTTGGTACTTCTGGTGATCAGTGATGCTGTGGAGAACCGGTTATACTCAGCCCCCGAGAATCCCACCACCTTCCGGTACACAGCGCTCCGCAGATTGTGCCCCAGAGTCGCGGCCACCCGCGCCGACAAGAAAGTCACCAGCACAGCCGCCATCATGCTCACAAAGGCCAGGCCAATCATCAGCAATCCTGCATGCAAGATATAGGTGATTTGAATCTGATCCACGTCCATGCCCATCTGCTCATACTCACTGCGCACATAAGTGACCGCCGTCTGTGTCACAATGGAATCCGGCATCTGAGATATCTGTTCTGAGATCTCTTGAAACATCTCCTCCCGTTGCTGTTGGGGGAACTGCCCAATCGCCTGCAACAGATCTGCATTCCCAGGCAGTTTCAGTTGTTCCCGGATGGCCTCTGTCTGCTGGTTATCCTCCGACAACTGCTGTACAATCAACATGGGAACGCGAAACACTTGATTTAACTTATCCCGTTCTTCCTGGGAGATCTCCTTTCTCACATAGATATCTCCCTCTTTCGTGTAATTCCTCTCGATCTCCTCTCGCTCTTTCACGTCCATAAACAAGAATAACTGATCCACAGATGACGACCGGATCTTATCAGGCACCCCGTCCTCGATTCCCTGCTGTTGGATTCCCACGTTGACGATACGAGAAGTATAGTCAGGCAGAGAAAGGTCACAGTACGCCTGTAAAAATAGCAACAGCACGATGCAGATAATGTATCCCACCGACTGTCTCAAATATTTCAACATCTTAAACATTTATCGGTTACCCCCTTCTGATTGTTGTATATTTTCCCTGAGCTGTTCGCAAAATCTCTTCAACAGACATAACTCTGCCTCATTGAACCCCCGCTGTAACACCTTCTCATTTTGGACCAGGATTTTCTCAATCTGTGCCGCGCAACTCTCCCCTAAATCAGTCAGATAAATTCTACTGACTCTCTGGTCTCTCTGATCCTGTTGTCGGCTAACCAGGCCATTTTTCTCCAAACGGCGTATGCTCATAGTCACAGTGGGAGCACTCAGAGATAATCTGGAAGCGATCTCCTTCTGGCTCAACCCGTCTTGTATATCTAAAAGCCTCAGAAGCGGAAGCTGTCCTGGGTGAATCCCAATCTCATCTAACTGATGGTAAAGCCTGACAAAATACGCATGGGAGGCCTGCATAAGAAGCTCCTGAATTTCATTATTTTCCCATATGCCCATCGCCTAAACCTCCCTCCTTTCATTTACTTAGTTGGTTAACTAATCATACTCGTTCCTAATTAAATTATCAATAGTTTTTTGTGTATTTCATACTTATTTCACAATTAAAATTTGTCTATATTTTTTTATAAACGCGTTTTTTTATTTGTTTGACTAAATATTTTTTACCATTTTTATTCCTATTTTAAATATCTTTTCCATCGTTTGCTCATCTCTATACTATCCAGAATATTGTACTTTAACAAAAACATAGCCTCCATATATTGACACCCTAAAATTCCAGATATATAATACCTGTATTACAGGTATTACCATATTCTGGAATCGTAGAATTTCTCGGAGGGAGGCCCACTCTCTGAGAAATTTGTCTATCTCCAGAGTTATTGGGGGGTAATATCAAAAGAACTATATTAAGGAAGAAGGAAAAAGGAGGTAGCAAGACATGTTTATTTATTTTGCCATCGTCATGGGAATTGTCGGCCTGATATTCGCCTATATTCTCTCCAGCTTTGTTGGCAAAGCAGAATCAGGATCTGAGCGGATGAAAGAGATATCCACAGCCATCCATGAAGGCGCAAAAGCTTTTCTGTTCGCTGAGTACCGTGTATTGATTATTTTCGTAGCCATTTTATTTTTAGCCATCGGATTTGGCTTGGGCAACTGGATTACCGCCCTTTGTTTTGTCTGCGGATCCGCAGCCTCAGTGCTGGCCGGATACTGTGGTATGAACGTTGCCACAAAGGCGAACGTCAGAACTGCCCGTGCCGCTGAGAAAGGTGGCATGGTATCCGCTTTGGCCATCGCCTTCCGAGGTGGCGCTGTCATGGGTATGTGTGTGGTAGGTCTGGGACTTTTGGGCTGTACTCTAATCTACCAATTCACCGGTGACGCCAATGTTCTCTCAGGTTTCAGTCTGGGAGCCTCGTCCATCGCACTGTTTGCCCGTGTAGGCGGCGGTATCTATACCAAGGCGGCCGATGTGGGTGCAGACCTGGTAGGTAAAGTGGAGAGTGGAATTCCCGAGGATGATCCCAGAAATCCGGCCGTAATCGCCGACAATGTGGGCGACAATGTGGGCGACGTGGCAGGAATGGGCGCCGACCTTTTTGAATCTTATGTGGGAGCCATCGTATCAGCCGTCACCCTGGGCATCATGGAATTTCAAGCGGAAGGCGCTATCTTCCCTCTGATCTTGGCAGCTATCGGTATTCTCGCCTCCGTCATCGGGTGTCTGTTCGTGCGGGGAGACGAGAACAGCAATCCTCACAAAGCACTCAAGATGGGCTCCTACGTGTCCTCTGTTTTAGTGGTCATCGCCGCATTTTGGCTGAGCAACACTTTCTTCGGTGATTTTAAGGCCGCGGTCGCCATCATCGCCGGATTGGTTGTGGGACTGCTCATCGGCTTCTTCACTGAGGTCTACACATCAGAGCGCTATCCCTATGTAAAACGAATCGCGGAACAGTCTCAGACTGGTCCTGCCACCAACATCATCACCGGCATCGCCGTGGGTATGCAATCCAACGCACTGCCCATCCTGTGCATCGCCGTGGGAATCTACGTATCCTTCTCAGCTTTCGGGATCTACGGCATCGCCCTGGCCGCCGTGGGTATGTTGTCCACCACAGGTATCACCGTCGCCGTGGACGCTTACGGCCCCATCGCCGACAATGCCGGCGGCATCGCCGAGATGGCTGGATTGGACGAGAGCGTGCGTAAAATCACCGACCAGTTGGACGCCGTGGGAAATACCACCGCTGCCATGGGTAAAGGATTCGCCATCGGATCTGCCGCCCTGACTGCCTTATCCCTCTTTGTATCCTACGCGGAAACCGTCGGGCTGTCCGCCATCGATATCTTGGACTCTGACGTTATCATCGGCCTGTTTATCGGCGGTATGTTGCCATTTCTGTTCTCCTCCTGGACGATGGAGTCGGTGTCCAAAGCTGCTTACTCCATGATCGAGGAAGTTCGCCGTCAGTTCCGTTCCATCCCCGGCATCATGGAGGGAACGGCTAAGCCGGACTACACCACCTGTGTGGATATCTCCACAAAGGCAGCTCTCCGTGAAATGATCCGCCCAGGAATCATCGCAGTACTCGCCCCCATCGTCATGGGCGTGCTCCTGGGACCCACGGCCTTGGGAGGTATGCTGGCCGGCGCGCTGGTCACCGGAGTTCTGCTGGCGATCTTCCTGAGTAACTCCGGCGGCGCCTGGGATAACGCAAAAAAATATATCGAGGCCGGAAATTACGGGGGAAAAGGCAGTGAAGTTCACAAAGCCGGCGTTGTAGGCGACACTGTAGGGGATCCTTTTAAGGATACCTCAGGGCCATCTATCAACATCCTGATCAAATTGATGACTATCATCGCACTGGTATTTGCACCGCTGTTCGCAAGTATCGGAGGATTATTATAAGAATCTAAATTTATTTCTGGGAGGCCTATATGAACGATGATCGATTACCATTGAGCGAAGAAGTCTTTAATCAAATTGTAGTCCATATCTCAGAAGGCGACTGGGTGGAGGGGGAGAAACTCCCCTCCGAGAGTCAACTCTGTGAGATGTTTCATGTAAGTCGCATCAGTGTCCGGGCAGCACTCCAGAAGTTAAAAGGACAAGGATTAATCACCACGAAACCGGGTGTGGGATCTTTCGTCTGCCGGCCTGAGAGAGACAGCGACGCCGATGGCCTGCTGACTGATCAGATTGCCGGGGAGGCATTTCGGGAGTTCTTTGAATTTCGCCAGGCCATTGAGTTCAAAGCCATTGAATTGTTTGTCATCCACGCCACCAAGAGCGACGAGGAAGAATTAAAGCGGGCTTTAGACGGAATGCTCTCCTGTGGGGAGGACCGCGAGAGATTCGCTCTCTACGACCGGGCCTTTCACATGGCGATCATCCGCGGTTCCAAAAATTCCTTTCTCTACAACGCCATGGAAAGCTTGGAACCCACCCACCGCTCCTACCTGGAGGAAGTGGGAAAACTGACGAAGAAATCTAACGCCCGGCGTTATAGAGAACATAAGAAACTGTATGAAATGCTGTTACAGAAAAAACCTGGAATCGTAAAAGAACGAATTCTCGACCCAGATATGTGTTGTGATTTATCGAGATATTAAAATTGGAGCCTGTCTTCTCTACCAAAGAAGACAGGCTCCAATGCTCTGTCACGCTCTTTCCTTATCCTGAAAATGCAAGGACAGATAAGCCGTGGAGATCTCTCCTCCACAGAAATCCTCCTCCTCCAGAATCCGCTGTAAGAATTCTTTGTTCGTGCGGACTCCCTGCACCTCTAACTCTCCCAGCGCACACCGCATCTTCCCGATGGCTCTCTGGCGGTCTTCATCCTGGACAATGATCTTGATAATCATAGAATCATAGTACGGTAAAATCTCACAGCCGCTCTCCATGGCCGTGTCAATCCGAATCCCTTTGCCCCCCGGCACGTGGAGATACTGAAGCGTCCCAGGCGACGGCTGGAAATCTCTCTGAGGGTCCTCCGCATTGATTCTACACTCCAGCGCATGCCCCTGGAAACAAATTTCTTCCTGAGTCTTCGAGAGAGGATAACCAGCCGCCACCCGTATCTGTTCCCGGATCAGATCGATTCCTGTCACCATCTCAGACACCGGATGTTCTACCTGAATTCTGGTGTTCATCTCCATGAAATAAAATTCTCCAGATTGACTGTAGAGAAACTCAATCGTCCCCACGCTCTCATAGCCCACAGCCTTAGCCGCCCGGACGGCCGCCTGTTGAATCTCCTCCCTGGTCTGACTGCTCAACGCCACACAGGGGGACTCCTCTATCATCTTCTGATGCCTTCTCTGTACCGAACAGTCCCTCTCCCCCAGACAGATCACCCGGTGTTGGCTGTCCGCCGCAATCTGCACCTCCACATGCCTTGGAGCCTGAATATACTTCTCCAGATACATAGCCGGATCTCCAAAGGATTTCACAGCCTCTTGCTGCGCCAGGTGAAACAGCGAGACAAACTCTTCCTCATTCCATGCAATGCGCATCCCCTTGCCGCCTCCGCCGAAGGCAGCCTTGATCATCAGTGGGTACCCAATCTGGGATGCCTGTCCTCGAGCCGTCTCAGCCTCATACACCGGCTCTGTGCTCCCCAGTATCACCGGGACTCCAGCCTGCCGCATGGTCTCCTTGGCCTCCGACTTGTTTCCCATTTTACAAATCAAATCCGGCGTGGGCCCAATGAACACCAAGCCCAGCTCCTGACACCTCTTGGCGAACTCTGCGTTCTCAGAGAGAAACCCAAAGCCAGGATGGATGGCCTCTGCTTTTGTAACCAAAGCTGCGTTCAGAATCCGATCCATATTCAGATAACTGTCTGTCGCTGCGGCCGATCCGATGCAGATCGCCTCGTCTGCCAGCCTTACATGGAGTGACTGGCGATCTGGTTCTGAGAACACTGCCACTACCCGAATTCCCATCTCATGACAAGTGCGAGTGATCCGCACCGCTATCTCGCCACGGTTCGCAATCAAAATCTTTCGAAACACACGCTCACCCCTTCCCATCTATCCCAAGAGAAACAGTGGCTGTCCATACTCCACCACCTGTCCGTCTTCCACATAGATCTCCTGCACGGTGCCATCTTCCTGCGCCGGTATCTCATTCATCATCTTCATAGCCTCTATATTTCCAATAACCTGCCCCTTCTCCACTTTACTCCCCACAGCAACTCCGGCAACTTGGTAAAAGATACCTACCATTGGAGATTTCACCAGGACTCCTTCCTGTGCTGTGACGACCTCCACCTGCGCCTTTGACGGAACCTGCAAACTCTCCGGTGTGGTTCCAGCCTCCACACAGACCGCATTCTTGGCCACGCCCTTTCGCAATTGGATCTTCTCCTCCTTTCCCTCATAGACAAATTCTGAGAGCTCCGACTCACTGACTGCAAAGATCAATTCCATAATCCTGTCAAATCTCATATTTCCCACCACACCTTTCTCCGTTTTCGTATAACCCTTTGTTTTGTAAAAGGAGAGCTGTCAGATAGCTCTCCTTTTATCATCGTGCATATAATCTTGTGCCTCGATATGTAGTTCTTCCCAATACGTAATTCTCTCTACAAACTTATGAGTTGTAAATCTCCTTATCCAACTCTCCCTCTTTGGCATTGACAATCACATTCGTCGCCGCATCGCCGATTACATTCAGAGGAAGCAGCGCCATCTCAACCGGACGGTTGATCGCAACAATCAGCGCATAGCCAATCATACATGCGTCTGTGGTCCACCCCATACCAGACAGTACGGTGAAGATCATCGTCGTGCCGGCAATCGGAATCGCCGGCGTACCGGCTGCCGCACAGATGGACAGGAAGGCCATCACCACCATGTTGGCCGGAGTCACATTGATTCCCGCTGCAGTTGCGATAAAGGTAACTGCGAACATATGCATTACTGTGGTTCCGTTCATGTTAATCGTCATACCGGTGGGTAAGACAAAACTTGTGACTTCCTCACTACACCCCAGCTCGTCGATGCAGGTTCTCGTGTTAAGTGGAAGACAAGCTGCGGAAGAGTTGGTGGAGAATCCAAAGACACCCACTTTTGCTATTTTCTTCAGGAACTTCATTGGATTCTGTTTCGTCGTAATCCAGATACCAATGGGATAGATGGTCACTACCAATGCGAACAAAGTAAGCATGGCAGAGACCACATAGGCAGCCACCGGCGCCAGATACTCAATGCCATAGATCGCGAAAGTCCTGGAGATCAGACAGAAGATTGCAATCGGACCCACCTTGTTGATCAAGAACGTCAGGTACAGCTGGATCACTTCGTTGCCGCTCTCCAGCACTCTCTTCAGCGCGTCTCCCTTTTCACCCAGATGATTCAGGCAGAGACCTATGATAATGGCCACAACCACAACGGCCAGGATACTGTTATTGGAGCTAAAGGCCTCTGTGATATTGGAGGGAACGGCTTCCACAATCGTGGCCAACGGGTTAAAAGCGTCAATGGTGGACGCCTCAGCCACCGCCTCGCTGGGAAGGGTGACATTGAAGAAACCAGCTGCCTTCACCAGATATGCTACGATACAGGCCAGGAAAGCGCCACAGATGTAGAAACAGAGGAAGCCCAGAAGGGTCTTACCTGCGATACGGCCCAGTTTCGTCGAGTTAGAGATGCTGCACATAGCCAAGCTCAAGGATACTAAGACCAGAGGTACAATCGCCAACTGTAGACCTCTCATAAAGAGCTGGCCGATAATATAGAAGATACCGATTGCATTGACTCCGTCCTCCGCTGTGATATCCTGAAATAAAATACGGTTGATCATGTTCCACACGCCTTCATTTCCTGCCGCCAGCAAGCTCTCCCGCAGAAACAGACAGGCGATTCCCACCACCAGGCCAGCCACCAGAGCGATCATCATCTTCTTGACCACTGATGTCTCTCTCTTTTTTTCTTTCATAAGATACCTCCACTCTTTTTTCTTATGCGTCCCCTCAAGTTTTATCCGGCGCATATTGTGAATTATTAATTTTTTTAAGTATAACACGTAATCCATTCACATAAAAATGAATAAAATTTATGTGAAAAATCAATTTTTTTTATTATTTTTTTATGAAAATAAGAGATATCCCAATCCCTCCCATTTATAGGACTTTGTTTTCGTACAATACAACAAAGAATCCTGCGGCGGGTCGCATAAACGACACAATCCCATTCTGCCGCAGGATTTTCGCGCTGAGCGCAATCGCTTGCGACATTTTTCATATTCGCGTGAGTGTGCATCATCACACGAAATATGATTTTGTGTTACAGGGGAATTGGGAGAACTTTCCTATAACATAAAATGCGCCCAACGACACAGCCTCGCAGGCGGATACCTGCCAGTTTCTCTGTCACCGGACGCATTCAAAAATAGATAGACTACCTCTCTATATTCTTAATGACAATTCCCTCTTGCTGGAATACCTCACGAATCCTCTTCAGGAACGCAAGAGCCTTCGGTCCATCTCCATGGACGCAGAGCGTGTCCCCCTTGATCTCCAGCTCTTTGCCTGAGAGCGAAGTGACCTTTCCTTCCTTGATCATCTTCACACACCGCTCGATGGCGAACTCCTCGTCTGTGATCATAGAACCTTCCATCTTTCTGGGTGCCAGGGAGAGATCGTCCATATAAGCTCTGTCCGCGAAGATCTCGGCGGCCGCATACAGCCCCATCTTCTCAGCCTCCTCACCCAGAACAGCCCCGGCGCAGTAATAGATCATCAATTCCGGATCAATCTCGTAGACCGCCTCACAGATAGCCCTGGAAGCTTCCCGGTCGTATTGGCAGAGATTGCCCAAGGCACCGTGGGGAGCCACATGCTGCAACTTCATCCCATAACTCTGGGTAAAGGCCCAGAGCGCGCCTATCTGATACTTCACGTAATTCTTGATCTCCATGAAGTCCAAGACCATTTTTCTGCGCCCGAAGCCCATCAGATCCGGATATCCCGGGTGGGCGCCCACACGCAGACCTCGCTCCTTAGCCATTCTCACCACCTTATCCATCACCATAGGATCCCCTGCATGGTAGCCGCAGGCCACATTTGCGGTGGTGACATATTTAATCAATTCCTCATCTCCGCCAATCTTATAGGCTCCAAAGCTCTCGCCCATATCACTGTTCAAATCAATCTGATACATCGTATTTTCTCCTCTTCTCAACTCTCTTCTAAGGATAGAGCCGCGCTTACTTATTTACCACGTTCACAGGATTCCCCTCCGCGAACGCCTTCACATTATTCACCGTGATATCCATAATTCTCTGACGGGATGCCTGAGCCGCCCAGGAGATATGGGGAGTGATAAAGCAGTTCTTAGCCTTCAACAATGGATTGTCTCCCTTGACCGGTTCTGTGGACACCACGTCCAGGCCTGCCGCGTAGATCTTCCCACTGTTGAGTGCGTCTGCCAGATCCTGCTCCACCACCAGTTGGCCGCGGCTGTTGTTGATCAGAATCACGCCCTCTTTCATCTTAGCGATGTTCTCTTTATTGATAATTCCCTCCGTCTCCGGGAACAGCGGGCAGTGTAAGAAGATCACATCCGACTGCGCCAGCAGAGTATCCAGATCTACGTACTCAGCCAATTTTTTGCCAGACTCACTCTGAAAAGCGTCATAAGCCAAGACCTTCATGTCTAAGGCGTTCAGGATCTTCGCAGTGGCCTGTCCAATCCGCCCCAAGCCTATAATTCCCGCGGTCTTGCCATACAGCTCAATCATCGGGTAATCCCAATAGCACCAGTCAGCATTGTTTTCCCACTTTCCTTCTTTCACTGTCTGGTCATGGTGGCCATAGTGGGAACAGATCTCCAACAAGAGACCCACTGCATACTGACCCACAATCTGGGTTCCGTAGGTGGGGACATTGACTACCGGGATGTTCTTCTCCTTGGCATAATCGTAGTCCACCACATTGTACCCCGTGGCCAGCACTGCGATCAGTTTCAAATTCTCACACTTATCGATGGTCTCCTTGGTGATCGGCGTCTTATTGATCACTGCCACATCGGCATCCCCAATTCTCTCTGCAATCACAGGGGAGTCGGTATAAGAAGTCCTGTCATATACTGTGAGTTCTCCCAGCTCCTCCAAAGCCGCCCAGCTTAAATCTCCTGGATTCTCCGTGTATCCATCCAACACTACAATCTTCATACGACCACTTCTCCTTTTCTCTGTAATAGGTCAAAGCAGATATTTGCAATCCGCTTCGCTACTTGCTCATAACCTTATCGCCGCTCTCGCGGCATTTTGGCAGGAACTTGTACTTTTGCCAAAACAGGCAAGTCTTGCTCCCGCTAAGAAGGGGAACCTTCCCTGATAAGATTAAATGATCTTCTCAGCCATTTAATTTCTTTTCTAATTTTTTCATTCGGTTCCACTCCCGAATGTACAAATCCTGGGCCAATTTCAAACTGGCTCTCACAAAACGCACCCGGGAACCTGGCATACTCTGCGCCAACAAAGACAGATCCACCGTCGCCACAGTCCCGATCTTGGCATAACCGCCGGTACTCTGTCTGTCAGACAACATGATAATCGGCTGTCCGTTTGTGGGAACCTGTATAGAGCCCAGGGAAATTCCATCTGTGATGATGTTGCCATCTCCGGCGTGCTCGATGGGTTCTCCCTCCAAGCGGCACCCCATCCGGTCGAACTCATTGGTGATCACCTTACTGTGCCAGAAGAATTGACGAATTCCCTTCTCTGTGAATTCATCCTCCTGGGGACCTAGAACCACCCGGAGAACCACCTCCTTGGAGGGGAAGACCTCACGGGATATCCTTCTCTTCTCCATCTTGGGTAGTACCTCTCTGGGATTTACAAACCCGATGGCGTCCCCTTTCTCCAACTTGCGTCCCTCCACGCCTCCGATATGATTTCGCATCAATGTGGACTTGCTCCCCATCACCAAAGGCACATCCAAACCACCTGCAAAAGCGATATAGCCTCGACAGCCGTTTCTCATGCCACCAAAGGAGAGTACCTCCCCCTCCCTGACCGCCACGGCCTGATACATGGGAATCTCCTTGCCATTGATCTTCGGCGTCAAATCCCCGCCTGTGATCGCAATGGTATTCCCCTTCTCGAAGCGCAACTGGGGTCCCATGAAGGAAATCTCCAGCGCGCTCTCCCCCATGGGATTTCCCGCCAGAATATTCGCCAGATGAAATGAGCGAAAGTCCATCGGGCCTGAAGGCGACACTCCATATTGCTGGTAGCCATAGCGCCCCTCATCTTGGACTGTGGTTAAAATCCCGCCGTTCTCAACAACTATTCCCATCTAATCCACCGCCTTTTCATAGGTTTTAACCTGGTAGGTCCCCTGCTCTACCTCTCTGCGGATCCGTTGATACTCCCTCTCGTCCACCGGCACATGTCTCACCCAGTCCCCAGCCTGAAGCAAAAACGGATTTTCCTTGGAAAAATTACAGATGTCCAGAGGGGTGGACCCGATAATGTTCCACCCACAGGGCTGCTCGAAAGGAATCAAATCCGACAAGTTCAACTGTACCACAATAGAGCGGGCCGGAATGCTCACCCTGGGTACCTCTCTGCGTTTGAAATGGAAAGGTTCCTCAAACCGCGCCATATAGGGATGTCCCGGCGCAAACCCCAGCATGTACACATAGTACTCATGTTGGGAATGCCGACGGATGAATTCCTCCACAGAGATATCCTCCATGGCGGCACAATCCTCCAAATCCGGTCCCAACTCTCCTCCGTACAGAATTGGAACCTCCTTGATCACTTTCTTTCCGCCAGTCACATCCCCAAGATGTGCCAGTCTCTCTTGAATCTGTCCCACCAACTGGTCGTAGCGAACCACCTCCGGCCTGTAATGGACAATCAGCGAGGCATAAGTCGGTACTGTCTCCGTGACGCCCTCCAAGGGATGTTCTTCCAGCTCCTGTGCAAGCGCCCGGACCTTGCCGTTCACTTCAAGGCTAATCTCATCTGCGAACTGCACCGATACGGCCCTGTCCCCGGCTATCAGAAATTTTACAGCCATCATCTTCCCCCTTTCCCATATCTTCTCTCGAATTTTACGTTTTTCACCTGACTGTGAAACACATATCAGGTTCTACCTGACTACTCATTGTCTTCCTATCTATTAGTTCAATTATAGCATAGACCTCTCCCATAATAAAAATAAATTATTTTGCTTTAATATATAAATATATTTTATATTTTTATTGTCTCCCAGTTTTCTTTCTCCAAGTATTGGTTCAGATTCTTGTTGAACAACTCCACAGCCCGCAAGGTAACGATGTTGGGATTCTTATGGTTTAACTGATAGACGAAACGTTCCGGCGGCTGCGTCTCATTGGCCAGCTCGCTGACCCACACCGGACACACTTCCCTCAACGACCGGATGATAGAAGCCGGGGCGATCATCCAATGGTACCCGTCGGTGAACAGATTTCTCAGCAAGCCGAAGGTATCCACCTGTATTCTGGGCCGGATAATTTTTCCGATCCACTGGTCATGCCAGATCTGATAATCTGCCTCCCAGCTAAAGAAAATCTCTTTTTCCGGGTCCAACTCATCTGTATGTATCCGGCACTTATATTCCCCCGTCTCTCCCCCAGACTGCACCAGGTACATTCTCTCCTTCAAAATCGGTTTCGCCACAATATTCTTATAGTGAAGGTGATGGTACACGAACCCCACGTCAATGTCGTGCCTCTCCAGCAACTCATAGATCTCATAAGACTGGTGAGTCTTGATCCTAAGATCCAGGGAATGCTCCCCATGGATGATATTCCGGTATAAATCCGAGAAAATTGTCATGCTCAGCGTATCTGTGCATCCCACTGTCAGGAACATGCGCTCCTGTCCATGACGCAACATTTGCATCTCTCTCCACAGAGAGATCCATCGCTCTGCGATGGGTATAAACTCCTCCCCCTTCTCAGTCAATTCAATGGACTTATATCCTTTCTTCCTGGTAATCAGACGAATCTGCAACTCCTCCTCCAGATTTTTCAGCCGATGGCTGACGGTGGGCTGGGACAAAAAAAGATTTTCCGCCGTCTTGGTTATATTTTTCGTCTTGACAATCATTAAAAAAGTTTCCACTTCCGCAAGGTTCATAGACATTCCTCCATTTTCCGACTATCTTTCCCCGGTTGCATCTCAATCGCTGTCTAAGATCGTCCTGTCTCAATCATTCATTTTTTCTATATTATACAATAAAATTATTCATTTCTCAATTTATTTTCTCTATGATATGATGGTATCAGTTACAATTTAATCTGTGCAAAACACCGGGAATAAAATAAATCAATGTTCTCAAAATCACCCCGGTCAAGTTTTCAAAGGACAGAGTAAAGGAGTGAACTATATGAAATTGGAATTTAACCATGCAATTGAAAATTTACAGCCTTCCCAATCCATCAAATACATTGAGAAGGCCAAGATGATGAAGATGGAAGGCATCGACGTCATCGGCCTGGGTGGAGGAGATCCAGATTTCCCCACTCCCAAAAAGATCTGTGACGCCGCTTACGCAGGTATGTTAAACGGCAACACCCACTATACTTTGGGCCGTGGAATCCCCGCCCTGAGGGATAAGATCGCCGAGAAGTTAAACACCGAGAACAACATCAAATGCACAGAGGCCAATATTCTGGTTACGCCAGGAGGCAAAATGGCCATCTACAACTCCGTGCGTGCTCTGGTCAATGAAGGGGACGAAGTAATGATTTTAGACCCAAGCTGGGTCTCCTACTCCCCCATCGTCTGCGCCTCCGGCGGTACCCCCGTGTCTGTGGGACTCTCTTATGAGAATGATTACCGCATCACCCCGGAAGCCCTGGAGAAGGCCGTGACAGACAAGACCAAACTGTTGATCATCAACTATCCCAATAATCCCACCGGGAGAATTCTCCATGAGGATGAATTCCAGGTACTTGTCAACTTTATGAAAGCTCACGAGAACTTGCTTCTTCTCTCAGACGAAATCTATGAGAAGATCATCTACGACGGCCAAAAACATCTGAGTATTGCAAGTTGTGACGAGATCGCAGACCGCGTGATCACCATCAACGGCTTCTCTAAATGCGCCGCCATGACCGGCTGGCGGCTGGGCTACGCCTGCGCGCCGGAATCAATCCTAAAGCCGATGGTAAGCCTGTGGCAGCATATGATGAGCTGTACCAGTGGATTTATTCAGGATGGCGGCCTTGTGGCTCTGGATTGTAAAGAAGAGATGGCTCAGATGCTGGACGCCTACACGCAGCGCAGAAATGCATTCTTAGGCGCTCTCAATGAGATTCCCTATGTGTCTGGCAAATTACCGGAAGGAGCATTCTACGCATGGGTAAGATTTGATCTTCCCAACATGAATTCCTTTGAGATCTGTGACTATCTCCTGGAAAACGCCAGGGTGGTAGGTGTGCCTGGAGATGCTTACGGACTCGGCGGCGACAAGTGTCTGCGTTTCTCCTTCGCCAACTCCATGGAGGATCTAATGGAATCTGCCAAACGAATCAAAACGGTTCTGGAGAAATTTTAGTTACTGGGACAGCGACAGACGTGTCATCTTCGCTGTGTCCGATTTTCAAGGAGGTTATAAAAATGTCAAATACTGGATGTAGAATCTACAAAAAAATCAACCGGCCTGCCAAGGAACTGGTAGAAGGTTTTGCCGGCCTGCCTGTGGCCAATATCGACGACTGCATGGGCCGCATCGCTTGTTGCGACAGTACTCTAAAAGCCATGAATCACGCTCCCATGCTGGGAACCGCCTTCACTGTGCGTTGCCCTGAGGGAGACAATCTGATGTTCCACAAAGCTCTTGAGATGGCTCAGCCAGGTGATATCTTGGTCATCGCCGCCGGAGGAAGCATGCACCGTGCCCTGTGTGGCGAGATCATGAGTCACACAGCCATGAAGGCTGGCATCAAAGGTTTCGTCATTGACGGCTGCATCCGTGACATTGATGAGATATCCACCTTCGAAGATTTTCCTGTGTACGCCAAGGGCGTCACCCCCAACGGGCCTTATAAGAATGGCCCTGGAGAGATCAATGTGCCTGTCGCTGTCTGCGGACAGGTGATCCGCCCAGGCGACATTCTCATTGGCGATCAGGATGGCCTGCTGGTTGTCCGGCCAGAGGAAGCCGCTGAACTCCAGAAGAAAGCTGCCGCAATCAATGAGATGGAAGACCAGCAAAAGGCAGATATTGCCAGTGGAAAGGGTCTCTCCAAACCATGGCTGGACAAAAAGCTAGATGAGATCGGCTGCGAATATCTGGACGACGTGTGTCCTTTCTAAATCTACAAAGCATTTCTTTTTATAATAGCAGGCAGTGTCCCCAATCACTGCCAGCTATTTTTTGATCCCCCAATGCCAAATTACGATGGAATACAGGCCTCGCAGGATTTCACAAGAAAACCGTCTCACTTTCTACGCATTAGCCAGTCACATCCCCTCTAAAGGCTTTTCTCATTGAAAATCGTCACGCTTCCCACTCATTGATATACCTGGCTTTTTAAATCTGAAAAAGAGGAACAGTTACTAGAACGCAATTTCCTATGAAATGAAAAAGATTCCTGCCCGCCAGACACATCCGGCAAACAGGAATCTTTTTCATAACTGCTCCTCAAATAAATTGATTTTGTTTCTCGTCGTAATGGTAGTCAATCTGCTCCATCTTCTCTAACAGATCTTCCTTTTGAATGCCTCTACAGGAACAAAGCGCCTCCAGGGAATCGTAGTAGTCCCTCAACTGTGTATTCACATAACTGAGCAATATCACCGGGTCTCTTGGAATCATATGTTTCCTTCCTTTATCTTAGTAATAAACTGGCCGTCCTCCACGTCCAACACGATGGTGTCCCCCGCGTGTACATTGCCGGCCAAAATACATTTCGCCATCAGCGTCTCCACCGTGTTCTGAAGATAACGTTTCAGAGGGCGCGCGCCATAGACTGGGTCGTAACCGTTCTCCACCACGAAGGTTTTCGCCGCGTCCGTCAACTCCAAGGCTAACTCCTGGTCAGCCAGCCTACGGCTCAGGCCGTCCACCATCAGATCTACAATACGGCCAATGTTTCCTTTTGTCAACGGTTTGAAGAGAATTATCTCATCCAGCCGGTTCAGAAACTCCGGTCTGAAGTGACCTTTCAGGTCATCCATAACCAACTTCTCACACTCTGGGCGGATCTGACCATCGTCCTGGATTCCCTCCAACAGGTAAGTGGAGCCAATATTGGACGTCATAATCAGGATTGTGTTCTTAAAATCTACCGTTCTTCCTTGGGAATCGGTGATCCGTCCATCGTCCAGCACCTGTAACAACACGTTAAACACATCTGGGTGAGCCTTCTCAATCTCGTCGAAAAGCACCACGCTATACGGTTTCCGCCGCACAGCCTCTGTCAACTGTCCGCCTTCCTCATACCCCACGTATCCTGGAGGCGCTCCGATCAGTCTGGACACTGAATACTTCTCCATGTACTCGCTCATATCAATACGAACCATGTTATTCTCATCGTCAAACAGCGTGGCTGCCAACGTCTTTGCCAATTCTGTCTTGCCGACTCCAGTAGGTCCTAAGAACAGGAAAGAACCGATGGGTTTGGTGGGATCCTTGATCCCCGCCTTGGAGCGGAGGATAGCGTCGGTCACCCGTTTTACGCCTTCATCCTGGCCAACCACACGCTTGTGTAATTGTTCTTCCAAACCCAAGATCTTCTCCCTCTCTCCTTCCGTCAATTTTGCCACGGGTATTCCCGTCCACCGGGAGATGATCCTGGCTATCTCATCGTCCGTCACACTCTCATGCACCAGACTGAGATCCGTACTTTTTACCTTCTTCTCCTCAGCCTCCAGTGTACTCTGTAACTTGGGTAACTCTCCGTATTGCAGCTCGGCCATCTTCTCCAGGTCGTAACTCTGCTCAGCCTGCTTAATCTGCTTATTCAAATCTTCAATCTGTTCCCGCAATCTCTGCAACTTTTCCACTGAGTGTTTCTCGTTGTCCCACTGAGCTTTTCTCCCGTTAAAATCATCCCGAAGCTCAGCCAGCTCTCTCTGAAGATTCTCCAGCCGGTCTTTGCTCAGGCTGTCCGTCTCCTTCTTCAGGGCCGCCTCCTCGATCTCCAACTGCATGATCTTGCGCCTCATCTCATCCAACTCTGTGGGCATAGAGTCCAGCTCTGTCTTAATCAACGCACAAGCCTCGTCTACCAAATCAATGGCTTTGTCCGGCAGAAAACGGTCGGTGATATAGCGTTGTGACAACGTGGCCGCAGCCACCAGCGCCCCGTCGGTGATCTTCACACCGTGGTAGACCTCATAGCGCTCCTTCAGACCCCTCAGGATCGATATAGTATCCTCCACCGTCGGCTCCTCCACCATAACCGGCTGGAACCGCCGCTCAAGGGCTGCGTCCTTCTCAATATACTGTCGGTATTCATCCAGAGTCGTGGCGCCAATACAGTGCAGCTCACCCCGGGCCAGCATGGGCTTTAACATATTGCCTGCATCCATAGCCCCGTCCGTCTTACCCGCGCCCACAATCAAGTGCAATTCGTCGATGAACAAGATAATCTGGCCTTCACTCTTCTTCACCTCTTCCAGAACGGCTTTCAGACGCTCCTCGAACTCGCCACGGTACTTGGCCCCTGCCACCAGCGCGCCCATATCCAGGGCAAAAATCTTCTTATCCTTCAATCCTTCCGGGACATCCCCGCGCACGATACGCTGAGCCAAGCCTTCCACCGCCGCAGTCTTACCTACGCCTGGTTCGCCGATCAGAACTGGATTGTTCTTCGTCTTACGGGATAAGATTCGGATTACATTGCGGATCTCCGCATCCCGCCCAATCACAGGATCCAATTTCTGATCCTTCGCCTTCTCCACCAGATCTTCCCCATATTTATTCAAGGTGTCATAAGTGGCCTCCGGGTTATCCGTCGTCACCTGCTGGTTGCCCCGCACTGTGCTAAGCGCCTGAAGGAATCTCTCCCGGGTGATCCCGTACTCCTTGAAAACCTTTTTCACCCCGGCGTTGGGATGACGCAACAAGGCCAAAAACAAGTGCTCCACCGACACGTAAGAATCCCCCATGGCCTTCGCCTCATCCTCGGCGCTTACCAGAACCTTGTTGAGGTCCTGTCCAATATACAACTGTCCTCCTGACACCTTCGTCCTGGCCTCCAAGGCCCTCTCCACAGTTCCCAAAAAATGATCCTTCTGGATCTCCATCTTCTCAATCAATTTCAAAATCAGGCTATCTTCTTGGTGAAGCAGGTTGTACAACAGATGCTCTTGTTCAATTTCCTGATTTCCAAATGCATAAGCGGTCTTTTCCAACTCCTGAACCGCCTGAAGAGATTTCTGCGTGAACTTACTGATATTCATACAAATCGCCTCCTAAATCTATCGACACAAAAATTAAGAACCTCTCTATTTGTTCTACACACACTATAACACCATATGTTAGCACTGTCAAGGGTCGAGTGCTAATTTCAGAGTAAAAAAGAATACTGCACCACAGGATTCTCCGCCTGCGGCCGGTCGCATACGCCACATAATCCCATTCTGCCGCAGTGCGATCCTCACGGAGCGTTTTTTGTGTTATAGGAAAGTTTGGAGAACTTTCCTATAACATAAAAATTTGTGAAGCCCAATTTTTCTGGACTTCACAATATATTCTCACATTTGATGAAAACCTGATGTCCCCCGTGACCAAATCCACGATTCCAAAGACTCCAGGGGCTCTAAGACGCATTCTGATACTGGCTGGTTGCAACCTCCACCTTGGAGATCAAATTCCCCTCCTCGTCGTAATAATTCCGATAGGTGGTAGCGCTCAGAGCACCAGTCTCCTCCGTCGTCACCTGGATAGAGCCGGAATCTTCCTTCGTGCCAATCACCTGGGCCGAGACGACTCCGTCCTCATAGGTCACAGACAATTTCACCGGATAATCCGTATTGTTCCGGAACTTTAAGTCCGGCCCGCCCCAGGAGACCGTAGCATCCATCCCCATCGGCATATATGAGACAGTCAAGGAGTGATTTACCCTCTCCACAATATCCAGATCTGTGCCCAGGACTGCCGCAAAGATCGTGGAAGACACTTGGCAGATCCCGCCGCCCACCTCTTGCACCACTTGATTATTATTGTAGGCCGAGGCCTCCTGGTATCCTCTCTCCACAGTCCGCTCTCCAACGGTACCATTGTAGGAGAACGTCTCCCCAGGCATCAACACCACACCGTCGCACGACTGTGCCGCAAGAGTGATGTTCTGTATCCGGCTTTCCGTCCCTCCGCCCTCTGTGGAATAACTGGACAGTACATCTCGAAAAAGCTTGCCCTCCAGATCTTCTGTGGTGATCTCTGGCTCGACAGTCTCAAATTGAATCTCCACGTCCTCACCTTCCGCTGCTGCCTCATAGACCGCCCGGGCCGACTCCAAGTCAAAGGAGACTCCATTGGTGCCCGGAACCACCTCATAGCCATTGGAGGCATCCCAAGTCGCATTCACAGGCTCCCGATATACCTCTTCATAAATCTTCTGAAAATCGATCTCGGCTGGTTTTGTCTCTTCCACCGGACACTCCAGACTGGCTGTATACTCCTGCTCTTCGATGGCCTGGAGAATGCGCTCCTCCAACGCTTCCATATTGGCCGCGACCCCAGAGCTGCCCTTATGGATGACCAGAGAAGACTCTCCCACCTCCCAACTGCTCTCCACAACACTGTTGAACGCCTGAATATCCACAGACTCCAAGACTTCTCCCAACTTATCCTCGTTCTCAGCCGTGGGCAGAACCTCTATCTCCTGCATCTTTTCTCCCTGTAGCTGTTTTCTCACCCAGTCCACTGCGCGAGTATACCACGCTCCGTGGCCCAGTCCATACGCCTGGTCGATCTCCTTGGAAGCGTCCAGCCCTAACACTGGAAAAATATTCACCTGATACTCCTGATCCCCGATGGAGACCACCATAGCCGCATCCTGGTACTCCTCCTGGAACTTAGCCTGAACGGCCTCCCCTGCCTCTTTCTTGGAGAGCCCCTCAAGGGAGACGCCGTTTACCGATGTCTTTTCCCAGACCACTTGATCCTCCAAGGATACACACACCACACAGTATATGGCTATCAAGACTGCCACCGCACATAAGATTGCAATACACGTATACACTTTTTTTCTCATTTTTTATTTTCTCTTTTTGTCCTCTCAGATTTCAGCGAAGGCCGTCCCATACTCCCTGTGTTCAAGACAGACTTATGAGAGAAATGCGGCCAGTCGTTTACTCGGGTTTCCTTCTTGTTTCTCTTAGTATAACGGAAAACCCGTCGACAGAAAAGTGCAAAAACGTGAAAATTTCTTGAAGTTTCGTCTGTCCCACTCACCCAAGTCCCATTCTTCTCATCTGGTAAAAGACGCCGTCCTCCTCCACGCTCTCACAGACCAAATCCGCCGCTTCCTTTAGCTCCGGGCAAGCGTTTCCCATGGCAATCCCCACACCCGCGCACTGAATCATCTCCAAATCGTTCATGCTATCCCCAAAAGCCACCGTGTCTGTGAGAGATCTGCCGAGATATTCACACACTTGCCTCATCGCCTGTCCTTTATCCACATTCCTGGGAATAATCTCACCGTTATAGCAGGAAGTCCCACCCTTATAGGCGTGCACCACGAAGCGGAACCGGTCGCTTAGACGCCTCTTCGCCCTCTCAATGGCCTCCAACGCTGTGCCAGTGAAACAGATCTTATAAGCCCCATTGCCAGGATAACGTGCAAAGGGCTGAAGGGGAAGTCCCTTTTCCAACTCCCTTTGCATACGGGCCAACTCTGAGTTGGCTCCTTCTATCTTCGTGTCCCGTATGAGGGCTTCCATCTCACCATCGGTGTAGATGCCCTCCTCAGTCTCCACTCGACAGAATACACCTTCCCGGTGAAATACTTGGAGACACTCCTGAATGATTGCATCTGGAAGCATCTGATCTCTCAAGATTTCACTGCCCACTTCCACATGGGCCCCTGCACTGGATACAACCCCGTCAAACCCCACTTCCAGGATCTCTTGTCCTATAATCGGCATATTTCTACCTGTGCACAGAAATACCCCATGTCCGCCGGCCCTTGCATTTCTGATCGCTTTTTTTACCCGCTCAGAAGGCCTCCCCAGGTTCGTTATCAAAGTACCGTCAATGTCGAAAAATAACAGTTTCTTATCCATCTCATCCTCCTTTGTACTATCTCATCCAAGTCGATCCTCATCCCACCGCTCACTCCAACCTACTGTCAATTTGACCTTATCAGGAAATCTTATTCTTGCTTGAGAAGCGGGAATAAGGCCTCCCTGTCTTGGCAGAAGCACAAGCTCATGCCAAAATACCACGGGAATAGTAATTAGCCTAACCAGAATCTCAAATCGCGGCAATAAATCCGTCTAAATTTCTTATTATATAGAAAAGAGGCGGTGCAACACTCATTCTTGTCACACTGCCTCTCGTTCAGCTCCTTGCTCACTTCGCAGTTTCCTCTGCCTTCTCAATTTTGACGGGCATAGAGCCTTCCACATTCTTGCCAAAAATATTGCCAGTTACAAATCCTTCCCGTCTAAGCCTTTTTGCTCTCATCGCCATGTCTCTTTTTTCAGCTTTTAAAGTATTCATTTATCTTTTCCTCCTAAAAACTGATTGCTTAGCGGCCTTTCTCTGTAAGCCCTGTCAAGTATCTCCTCTTAATTACAATAAGAGTATAACACTCATATCACTTAAAATTTCAACAAACTTTCCACCTATACTTCAAGATTTCCAGCTCTTTTCCTCTTGATTTTCTAATCTAACCGTCAATATTGCTAAAATATTGCCTCCGTCGCTGCATTTTCGCATCCTGACGGATCCTACAGCGCTTCACTGCCAATGTCTCTCATCTGCTCTTCTCTCTTCACATACAAGGCCCGAATTGCATTTAAAATCGCAATCACTGCCACTCCCACATCCGCAAATACCGCTGACCACATAGATGCGACTCCCACGGCTCCCAAAAGTAACACCAGTCCCTTGACACCCAGAGCAAAGACAATATTCTGTCTCACAATTCTCAACGTCTTTCTGGAGATCCCCATAGCCACGGCAATCTTAGACGGCTCGTCGGTCATGATCACCACATCTGCCGCCTCAATTGCCGCGTCAGATCCCAGCCCACCCATAGCGATTCCAATATCCGCTCTGGCCAGCACTGGCGCGTCGTTGATACCATCTCCCACAAAAGCCAGCATACTGCCAGCTCTCTTCTGCGTCAAAAGTTCTTCCATATGCGCCACTTTATCTGTCGGCATTAACTCCGTATAGGCCTCATCGATTCCAAGCTGGGCCGCCACCTTCTCGCCCACAGCCTTAGCGTCTCCGGTGAGCATCACCGTCCGGTCCACACCGGATTTCTTCAATGACTGGATCGCATAAGACGCGTCCGGTTTTACCTGATCCTCAATCACGACTGCCCCCATATAAACGCCATCCTCGGCCACATAGACGACCGTTCCCGCCTCACTGGCCGGTTGGAAGCCAACGCCTTCCCGTTCCATCAGTCTTGCGTTTCCCACCAGCAACTTCTTTCCGTCCAGGAATGCGGCAATACCGCATCCTGCGATCTCTTGCACGCCTGTCACCCTGGATCCGTCTAGCGCCCTTCCATAGGCCTCTTTTATAGATCTGGAAATGGGATGCGTGGAATCCTTCTCCCCATAAGCGGCCAGCTCCAGCAGCCTTTCCCTAGAAATGTGCCGGGGAAGACACTTGCTCACCGCAAAGTTTCCTTTTGTCAAAGTTCCTGTCTTGTCAAAGACCACCGTCCTGGTCTTAGCCAAGTTCTCCAGATAATTACTTCCCTTGATCAACACGCCACATTTGGAGGCGCCTCCGATTCCCCCGAAGAAACTCAAAGGCACAGAGATCACCAAAGCACATGGACATGAGATCACCAAAAACGTCAAGGCGCGCTCCACCCAGCCGGCAAAAGGCTGCCCAGTCACCAGAGGGGGAACAATGGCCAACAAAGCGGCGGCCGTCACCACCGCCGGCGTATAATATCTGGCAAACCGGGTGATAAACGCTTCCGACTTAGATTTCTTACTGCTGGCATTCTCCACCAAATCCAGAATTCTGGACACCGTAGATTCTCCGTACTCCTTCAACACCTGGATTCTAAGGGTACCACTCTGGTTGACACAGCCGCTGATCACTTCCTCCCCAGGTTCCACCTCTCTGGGCAGAGACTCTCCGGTCAAGGCCGAAGTATCCAACGCTGAAACCCCCTCCAGAATCCTCCCGTCCAGCGGGACTCTCTCTCCAGGCTTCACCACGATAGTATCCCCCACCTGAACCTCCTCAGGATTCACCTGGACTTCTTCTTCTCCCCGCAGCACATTGGCGTAATCTGGACGGATATCCATCAGCCCAGAGATGGAACGGCGTGACTTACTCACCGCATAGGATTGAAAAAGCTCTCCCACCTGATAAAATAACATAACGGCGACGCCTTCTGCATACTCTCCCAGAGCCAGGGCTCCCAGAGTAGCCACCGTCATCAGAAAATTCTCATCAAATACCTGGCCATGGGTGATGTTCTTCAGAGCTTTCCACAGAATGTCCCACCCAATGACCCCATAGCTGAGTAGATAACCTGCAAGCCGTATAGCAGGGGCCAGTGGCAACACAGCCGACAGCGCCAGGAAAACCCCCGCCGTTATGATCCGATACAATTGTCTCTTTTGTCTTCTCGACATCTCGACACCTCCTTTTTCTCCTGCATTACCTTTTGTCATCTGACAGTGACATCCGGTTCAATTTTCTTAATCACCTTAGAGATCTCTCTGTTCATTTGCGCGCCACAGTCATCTCTCGTCTCCAAGACCATCTTCTGACTTAAAAAATTAACGCTGACATCTGTCACTCCCTCCATCTTTCTCACCGCATCCTCAATTTTTGCCGCACAATGGGCACAATCCAAATTCTCTAAACGAAATACTTTCTTCATGATAAATCTCCTCTCATTTCATTTTTATATGAATACTTGTTCATATGTTCATATGTATTATATGAAATTTATCTCTCACTGTCAATACCCAAAATTTTTTAGTCAAATATTCCACTCTAACTATAAGATGCCCGAAATAATTCAAAACTAAAATATTACATTCCATCACGCCCGCGCTTAAAAACATGTCGCTTACGCCAGGTTGATCTAGAAGTATAAAGTAATCCTCTGGCACCTTCCTGATAGGGCGGGCTATCCCCCGTCATCCAAACACAGAAGTATCCAGCGCCGTCTCCTCCCCCGGTGGCTCGGCCTACGCTATTTTTATCCTCATGCGCAGCCAGCATCTTTTTTATAGAGACTTTTTGTCTCACGGAGTATATCTCTGCAAAAGAAAAAAGCCTCTCCAGCATGCCAGTCAGCGGCAAATCATCGCCCAACTGCACACGAAAAAGACTTTCCTCTTTTCTCTCCCTTTATTCAATCTCTAACACACCGGCCCCTTGAAGCCCCCTTTATACAACTATGTCCCCCGTCTTTTTCCATTAGGACCGGGAATCTCCCACTAACTCCTTGCACAGAGAATCAAAGACTTCACTCTCCACCTCATCCTCTGTATACAGGCTAAAATAGTTTCCTTCCCTCTCCCACTGAGCCAACTGCGCTCCCTGAGCGCCTACCGAAATCTCTGCCTTTAACTTTTCCCCCCTATTCTCCTCCACAGTTCTATCTGGCTCCAACTCTTCCGACAGACCTGTGAGATCCTCAGTCTCCCCTGATGACCGATAGCTGTACTTCGCGCCGTTAAAAGTAAATTGGATCTCTGCAATCTCATCGTTGACAATATAGTACCTGGCATCCTGCGCTCCAGCCGGCACTTCAATGTAGACGCCCACCTTCTCGAACTCTTGCTTTCCCTCCACTTCCCTCATGGGATTTGATATCTCTCTGGATTGCTCAGTGCCTGAAATACAGCCAGCCAGGAGAAAGAGAGCCGTCATCGCCACAAAGATTATCCGTCTCTTTCCTCTCCGCGATTCTCCACTCCTTACTTCTAGTCTCATCCACTTATATATACTTTTCATTTTTCTCCTCCTTTTCATCTTATAGTGCCTTTTGTGTTACCCTCTCCCCGGCACTATTATAATTTTTCTCGTTTTCTTTAGAATTCCTTTTGAATATTTGCGGAATCTTTAGGAATTCACCATAAATTGATCACAATTTTACAGTATAGTAGTACTTGGATAGATGAATAACCACTCTCTATCTCCCCCCTCAAAACAAGTAAAGTAAAAGCCAGGTGAGTGATCCTTACCTGGCTTTTACTTTAGTCCTATTTCTCTCCAGTATCTGACAGATTTCTCCGGACCAATTCCATGATCTCCTGATATTTTCCTGTCACATAACCATAGTTCTCCCTTCGGTGGGGCAGACAGCACGCGGAACAATCCTTGACTCCGCTCTCAGTGATCTGAAAATTCCCGCCGCATTTATCTCCAAGCACATACAAAGGACAGTAGCAAAACAGACAATTAAAATTATCCGGATCCTTCGTCTCGTGACAGGGAAAATATTCACACTTTTTGTGACAAAAAAAAGAGAACTCTCTGTCCTCCCAAAATTCTTTTCGCTCTTCCATTGTTCCTCCTGTTTAAGGGGGTGCGATTTACTCTGCTGTTAGACGGTTCGTTCATGAGTGCGCGGAGGGAACGAATTGTTACAGAGTAAATCGCCTGCCATTTAATCATGCATAATTCATATGAACAGGCGGATTCCATAAAAAGCATCTGTCAATACAGATACGCATCTGAGACTGCGGATTGTCTCAGAAGTGGCTATAACACTTTACACGGAAGGTTCACCTCGCCATACTAAGCAGGTTTCCTGGCTCCAGGATCATCGTTCCGTCTCTCCTTCTCATACTACATCGTACAATGGACTCTTGAGACTTCGCTCCCCTGTTACAGTGACCGGATCGCTCAGGTATCTCACCTGATTCCCTTTTCCACTCATTCCCACAACAAATGACTGGCACTTAATATGTTCACTATGGAATTATACAGTCATAGTATAGCACCGCCTCTGTATGGTGTCAAGCACTTTGACAGGTATTTTTAACGGACTTGCAAAGCTGTCCTCTCAGGTAAAACGCACTCTCTCCATCTTGATCTCTCTGCCGCCTCCAATACCTAAATCTTAACCACCCTCTCTCATTCCCTGGGTAAACTGAGAACTCTCATCCATCAGTGGAAGATAAGAAAATAAGGTTTAAATCTCGTGGAAAGTGTTTCCCAACATGACTCCTCTGCATTTGTATTATAGTCTTCTAAAAGGAGGAATCATCCCACGAACCCCGATATTGAGAAACCACGCAAAACATACATCCATCATCCGCCAGAAAGACATTCAAGACTATTTGCCACATGAGCGAAGGTCCCCTTCTGAATATGGATCATTTTGTGAGAGCGGATATTCGGAATCCGCTTCTCTACTTTGCCTATGACCTTATTACCACTATTGTGGTATATTGACAGGAGCTTGTATCCCTACCAAAATAAGCACATCTTACTCCTGTCTCTTAAGCGGGAGACTTCCCTGATAAGATTAAACGAATAGAATTTGTTTGTGGCATTCCCCATGAGGCAAAAAGATACAGACGGCCTGATCTGGCCGTCTGCATCGGTTCCATCTTTTATTTCTACATCACACGTCTCACTGACAGAATCGTACGGTATGCCGCATTGTCACTGATCTTGATACCACCCGCCGGATAGGGAGCGCTGTTGGAAGCGTGAACAATCTGTCCATTTCCCATGTAAATCGCGATATGTCCACCGTAACAGATCAAATCTCCTGGCTGAGCCTCAGAGTAGGACACCTCTGTACCTACTGTCATCTGCTCATAAGAGGTTCTAGGAAGGCTCACCCCAAAGTTGGCGTATACGCTCTGCACAAAACCAGAGCAATCGGCGCCACTTGTCAGACTGGTCCCACCGTATACATAGGGATTTCCAACAAACTGTGTGGCATAATCTACAACTGAGGAGCCAGATCCTGAATAGCTACTGCCCGAGGAGCTGTCATCGGAAGAATTATCGTAGTCTGAACTGTCCACCGTGTTATCCTCATCGATCACATTTCCGTACTCATCAGTGGCCACATCCCCAGAATTGTCTTCCTCCGTGGAGACATCCCCGTCTGTACTGGTGTCCGCGTCTGCCGTATTCTCGCTATCTGCATCCTCACTATCTGTATTCTCACTGTCTGCATTCTCTGATGCAGCGGCCTCCTCTTCCTGTCTGGCCGCCTCCTCAGCGGCGGCGGCTGCCTCAGCCTCGGCCTGGCGTCTGGCCTCTTCCTCAGCGGCGATTCTCTCTGCTTCCAGTCTCTGAATCTCCGCTGTCTGCTCCTCCAGCAATGCGGCGTACTCATTGGCCTGTTGCTGTGCATAAGAGATCTCGTTGCTGGCGTCATTGGCGGCGCTCTGTTTGTCGCTAATCTGTGTCTGAAGGTTTGCCTGATTGGTCTCCTGCTCAACCTTCATATCCTCCAGCTCGGCTTTCTCACCATTGAGCTGAACGCCTAAGGTCTTAATCTCTTTGATCGTCTGAACATATTTATCCAACGCATCTCTGTCATATTTGTACATCTTCTGAGTGTACTCCGCCTTATTCAACAACTCTGAGATATCGTTGGAATCCAACATCAGATTGTACCACGCATTGCTTCCACCATTCTCATAGAGATACTGGATTCTCAATTTCATCGCATCGTACTGTTTTTCCTTGTTGGCTTTCGCTCTCTTTAAATTCTTTCTTGTCTTCTGGATCTCGGATTCCTTGTTGGAGATATCTGTATTCAGAACCTCAATATTTACCATTGTGTTCACCAGATCTTGATCCAAAGACGCGATCTCGGCATTTAAGCTCTCAATCTGCTGTCCCAGCTCGTCGATATAGCCGTAAGTGGCATCCAACTGGTTGCTGGTATACGCTGCTTCCTCTCTCAATTCTTCTTCTCTTGATGCGCTGACAGTCAGTACTTGGCTGGCGCTTATAAGTAGTGCTAAGGTTAAGCACACGATTCTTTTCTTCATAGTTCACACCCTTCGTAAATTTTCTGGACAGATATCTTAATATATCCGTAACATTCTCTTTACTTCCTCTACATATTAACACATTGTTACGAGGGATGCAAGCCAAAAATTACATTTTTTAAAATTTCTGTAACATTTCTATAATTCCAATGCAATCTTCATCATACTGTGAAAGCTGTTCTGACGCTCTTCTGCGGTGAGAGCCTCCTCCCTGTAGAGGTGATCCGATACAGTCAGCAAGCACAACGCCTGCTTTCCCGCCCTGGCCGCATTCATGTATAACGCCGCCGCCTCCATCTCCACACAGAGTACCCCCATCTTCTTCCATGGCTCACTTCCAATCTCATGGTAAAAGACATCGCTGGATAAAATATTTCCCACCCGGACAGGCGTCCCCTGTTCCCGTGCCACCTGGACGGCCTTCTCCACCAACTCATAACTGGCAATGGGGGCAAAAGTTCCGGGAAGCTGATACTGATGAGCGTAATTGGAATCCGTACAGGCTCCAAGACCCACCACCACGTCCATCAGTTTTAGGTCATCTTGAATCCCCCCGGCCGAACCAATCCGGATAATCCTGTCCACTCCGTAAAAGTGAAACAGCTCATAGGAATAAATTCCGATGGAGGGCATTCCCATCCCTCCTCCCATCACAGAGATCTCTCTCCCGTGATACCTTCCTGTGTAACCTAACATATTCCTCACCGTGTTGAAGCAGACCGGCTCTTCCAGATAGGTCTTGGCGATCATCTCGGCTCTCAGTGGATCGCCTGGCATCAATACCGTCTTGGCAATCTCTCCCAACTTGGCTCCATTGTGGGGCGTAGGTGTATTTCCCATTTTTCTCCTCCTAATCTCTCATTTGATATTACTATTCTATCCTTTTCCCAACACTTTTCCTAGTCCTTTCCCCCAAAATATCTCCACCGGACAGATTCATAGAACACTACTCCTTAATGAGATCATCCTTCCAATAAAACAGCCGGCAAACATCCCTTGATCTGGGAATAGGCTATCAGAACCCAACTCCTGGAACGACGAATCCTGCCACACATGATTCTCCGCCGCGGTGCGATCCTCACACAGAGTGTTTTTGTGTTATACAGAAGTTTGGAGAACTTTCCTATAACATAGAATGTGCCAGGGCACATTCTCGCGCCGAGCGCGGTCGCTTGCGACACTCTTCTTCTTCGCGTGAGTGCGCATCCTCACACGGAGTGTGTGTTATGTTATAGGAAAGTTCAAAAAACTTTCCTATAACATAGAATGTGCCAGGGCACATTCTCGCGCCGAGCGCGGTCG
>JBKXQO010000002.1:78761-179175 GCA_047014865.1 Blautia sp.
CGCGTGAGTGCGCATCCTCACACGGAGTGTGTGTTATGTTATAGGAAAGTTCAAAGAACTTTCCTATAACATAACAAATACTGCTGCAAAAGAGAGTATCTTTTGCAGCAGTATAACTTTTTATGACTCCCCGAACAGGTCCGCCAATATTTTATCAGCGCTCTTGCTCAGATATCCATCGGGATCTGACAACACAGAACTCTTCCAACGCAAAGTATTACATCCACTGAAATAGGTCGCGTATCCGGTGGAACTTCCCAGTCCAAATTTGCTCACGGTGCTTGGGTAATACTTCTTCATATACTTCTTAGCCAATGTGATTGCCTCACTACTGTAACTACCTGACGGAGTGGGGGTTCCCCCAATCTGAGCACACGGCGGAGTGGAGTGTACAATCACGTAACTTCCATCACTGCACTGTCCCAACACAATCCAGGTATGCCCCGGGCTACTGGCCACATCTCCCGCCTTAAACTGTCCCCGGTAGTTGTTCTGCTTTAAGGTTGCCTGTGTGCGCTTCGTCCCCCACCCGAACCCTGCGTAGGTGGAAACCACTGAATCTGCACTGGTGGCATAACCAGAACCCACACCGGACTTGGTCTGCATCACATTGTAGGTAGACCACGCCACGAAACCAGAACAATCCAGGCCTTTCGCTCTGGTGGAGCTACTTAGGTCTTTATAGTTGTTGTAGTCGTAGGAGCCAGAGTTTGCATTGTACCACTGTTGCCACTGAGGATACAGGCCTTTATAAGTCACAGTCGGCTGTGCCCAGCCTCCTCCCCATACGTACAAGGTGGAACCTACCGGTTTCAGCGCATTCAGAAGGTAGTTCCGAATCGTCTTGGCCGATGTAGGCTGTTCTGCGTTGCCCTCTTCCGGCTCCTTGGTCAACACGCCGTTACTGCTAAATTCATACTTCTTGCCGTCGATCGTCTGCTCCCCTGTAGCCATCACGCCGTCCTCAAAGAAATAGCGGCGCTCTCCTGAGCCATTCTTCATCCAACAACTGTATACCCGGTATCCATCTTTAATATAGTAGTATTTTCCGTCAATCTTCAGATAACCTTTCTTCACCTGGATGCCCGTCTTCACATAATAGTACCGGAACTTAGTCTTGCTAAACTGTGCCCAGCCCTTGACCATCTCGCCGTAGGTAGGCTTTAGTTTGCTAAAATACCTGGAGTCACCATTGGTATTTTTCACCTCGCCTGTCCGCATTTTTCCTGTGCTTTGATGGAACCAGTAAGTCTTATCTCCTTGGTAAAGCCAACCGCTCTGGCGGACGCCGTCCGTTCCAAAATAGTAACGGGAACTTCCGATATTCCACCATCCTGTGGCCATAACACTCTTGGAGCTGAAGTAATAAGTCTTCTTGTCAACGGTCTTGAACGCATTTTTTACCGCTTTTCCGTTGGATTGGAAATAGAGATAATAAGTCTTTCCCCCGCTGACATTCTTTCCCCAGGTATTGGTTCTCATAGCTCCATCTGTGCCAAAATAATACCAGTAGCTACTGATCCATTTACATCCAGTGGTCATCAGCTTTGTGGAAGGATTAAAATAGTACTTTTTGCCGCTGATGGTCTGCCATCCTGTGCAAGCTTTTCCATTCTTATAGTAGTATTTTCCCTCGGATGTTGTCTTCCATCCATTGGTTGTCTTCGTGGCCGCCTGTACTTCTGTCGTCGCCATCTGCAGCGTTGTTCCCCCTGCAAAAAATAACATCAGCAAAAGCAATCCCCAAAATTTCCAGTTACGTTTTCGCTTTTCCATACACCTTTCCCACCTTTTGATCTCTTTTTGTCGCCTCAAATAAAAATATGTATTTTTCATTAAAGTTTTTACAAGTGTATTACATTTTGATGTTCTTATTATAGGCTAAGTGGATAAAAGTGTCAACAAAAAAAAGACCTTTGTAACAATTCCTAGATCTCTCCCTTGTCACAAAGATCTTTTTAAGTTATGGGACTGTCGCATTAAGTAATTAATGTGACAACCCCATAGCTTAAAAACAATCCACGAAGACCGCACTGCGACGGAACAGAAATATATTTCAAAAGCAACTCGCCGCAGGCGGCGAATCCTGCCACGCAGGATTCTTCGTTTTCAACATTTTGCAGAAAAATAAGTGAATCTGTCCTCTCTCCTACAGCAGGTGACTGCGCAGTTCCTCCCCACTCTGAGAGCTTAGATAGGCCGGCGGCACATCGAACACGGTCTTACAGCCAACTTGTCCTTCTCTGCTAAAGCGGTAAGCCGCCCGGGCAAAAGCCACGATCACAGAGGATGTAAACTGAGGGTTAGAGTCCAGTTTCAAGCTATACTCAATCACATGGTGATTCTCATCCTCCCAACCAGTGCTACCTGTGCGGATCACAAATCCACCATGTGGAATCCCACTGTGATCTCTCTTCATCTCCTCCTCGGAGATGAAATGTACCGTGGTGTCATACTCTGCGAAATAGTTGGGCATCATCTTGATCTCGTTCTCGATTCGTGCCAAGTCCGCTCCCTCCTCAGCCACCACGTAACACTCTCTGGTATGTTTCTGGCGAGTGGTCAATTCTGGATTTTCTCCTCTTCGCACCGCATCCAGGGCCTCTTGCACTGGAATCGTGTATTGCTTTCCGTCCTTCACTCCATCAATTCTCCGAATCGCATCGGAATGCCCTTGGCTGACACCCTTCCCCCAAAAAGTATAGTCTGTGCCTCCTGGAAGAATGCAATTGGCATACAGACGGTTCAGGGAGAACATCCCAGGATCCCAACCACAGGATATAATCGCCACCTTCTGATTCTCTCTCGCCACCTTGTCGACCTCGGCGAAGTGAGCCGGGATCTTAGCGTGAGTGTCAAAGCTGTCCACCACATGGAACCACTGTGCATACTTCGGAGTCTGTTTGGGGAGATCTGTGGCGCTACCGCCACACAGAATCAACACGTCAATTTGCCCTTTGAAATCCTCGATCTGATCCACCGGGTAGACTTTCACTCCCTCTGTCAGAATCTTCACTGTATCTGGATCCCTTCTTGTAAACACTGCCTTTAACTCCATGTCTGGGTTGTGTTTCACTGCGCACTCGATCCCTCTGCCCAGATTACCATATCCCAGAATACCAATACGAATACTCATTGATTTTCCTCCTGTTTTCTCCTATAATAATGTATCATTCTTCTCACTAAAATCTAGACGTCTCACTCTTTGACGAGAACCTTCAAGATCTCAGCGATATACATCACATGATAATCCCTATCCGGATACCATTTTCGATCATTCGCTGGCTGGTCAAAAACCCCCTGGCTCATCTCTGTGTGGTACATCTTCTTACAGGTGATGACCAAATCCGCCTCCTCAAAGGCTGGAGTCCCCTCCACAAAATACGGAGTCAGCCCACTCTCCCGGACCTTGTCCACATCCCGTCCCGAGACCGTCCCGCATAGACTCAGTGCCTCTCTGTGCCCATCCTTGAAAAAAGCGATAGAAAAAGTATCGTTACCGTCCACAAATTCTTTCGTGTATCTCTGGGGACGGATGTAGACCGTGACCGCATTCTTCCCCCAGAAGACACCAACGCCTCCCCAGCTGGCCGTCATGGTATTCCATTTTTCCTCGGTACCCGCCGAGATTAACATCCAATCTTTTCCGATTCTTGTAAACGGATTGAAATTCAGCTCTTCTACTTTTATCTCCCGAAAACCCATTACAATCTCCTTTCTCGTCAATCTTGTGAACAGCAAGACTCCGCCACAGTCTCCTGGCATATCTGAAGAACAAAGAATCCTGCGGCAGGTCGCATTAGCGACACAATCCCATTCTGCCGCAGTGCGACCCTCGCGGAGCGTTTTTATGTTATAGGAGAGTACGGAGAACTTTCCTATAACATAAACAAATACCCTGAGCGCTCTTAAGATCACTCAGGGTATCTCTCTATTTACTGCATTTCTCCGTCTTCTGTCCACTCCCTGTGACCGTTAAGTACTCTCTCAGTATACAACAAGTATCACAGAACAGACAACTGAATTTTCTGTTAAATCTTACTCCGGATTGCGGGTGGGAACGAACTTGGCACGGTTCATCAACGGATGTTGTAGCTTAATAGCGCCTTCGTCCTGTCTTGGACATACCATGACACAAGCTCCACAGTAATAACACTCTCCCGGATAAGCCACAATGGGTGGCTTCCCTTTCTCAGGGTTAGGAATCAAAATGTCCACTTGGCAAACCTTGGCACAGCGGTTGCATCCGATACACTGCGTCTCATCGTAGAGAATCGGACGGACACTGCACGGTACTGGTGTTACGGTCATCTCAATGTTCTTCACGTCTGGCCACCTCCTCGATATATTCCTGGTTTCTCTTCTCATACTCCTCTTTCAAATTTCCAAAGTATCCCAGAGGCACGCTGCCCTCTATGATCTTGCCGTTCTCCTGACGGATGGTGATAATCCTGCGGTCTTCTTCCGGGTCCACCTGAGGATAGTCGCTGCGCTCAAAGAAAAGTGGTGCGGAACTGGATTTTCTAGCCATACAAGCGTGGAGAATCAGTTTCGCCACCTCCAAGATGTCGAAGACTTCATGGGCACGCATCAACTCATGGGGATTCTCGCAAGAAATCTGAGGTACGATCTCTCTCTCAAAACTCTCCAAAAGGTCCAATCCCTCTCTCAACAGGTCGTCACATTTTACACCGCCACAGTAATTCTGCATGGCTTTTGCAATGGCCATGTTCAGCTCCCGCCAATCCATTCCGTCCTCACGGCCTAACGGTGCATACAGACGTTCTCTCTCTTTCTTGGCATCCTCTGGATCGTAATCTTCCAAATCCACACTCTGGGTATACTCTGCTGCCTTTCTACCTGCATAATGCCCGGTACAACAAGCAAATCCGGCACAGTCGGAGGCGAACAATTGATCCCCGGCCGCATAGATTCCATCGATATTTGTCTTCATATCCCAGTCATTTAAGATCCCACCTGGCGCCCCGAACAACTGGCGTTCCTGATCCAGGAAACTGGCGGACTGCCATCCGGTTCCGTAGGATTGGAGCATGTGCTTGGTGGGATCGAATCCTCTGTCATTGTAGTTCTTCAGAATCGGGATCTTCGTCTTTCCCTCCTCGCCTACCATCATTCCCCAGATTACTTTCCGCTCGAACTCAGGCATCCGACTCAGATCTGCATAGAATGGCAATTGATATCCCCGTTTGATCAGCTCCTCAAAATCCAGAGTCTCTGGTCCACGGAACTCATACTTGGGATTATCGATCACTCCGCCCTTCAAGAAGAACTTCTGTCCCTCGGCTGGGTAGTAGCGCTCAGACACTGTCTTTAACTCTTTGCCGTCTCTGTCCACATAGGGGATCTCCACACCTCTGGCGTCCACCATGGTGGCCGCATACCAAGTATTGTGGTTGTTTCCTGCACCATAAGGCGGAAAACTTCTTCCGGACGCTGAGAATTCACCACGGACAGATTTCTCCATCAGCGCAAACTCCACGCCTGCACGGAAGCCCATGGCATGGCCGCTCCCGATACTCTGAGGCGGACGGAACTCACAAAGTCCCATCATATCTGAGTTGAACAACCAAACCCTCGCCGGGCGTGACATGGTCAGAATCGTCGCCTTGGACTTAAAGATCAAAAATTTGCCGGTATGTACATTCATTCCCATGGCGCCGATGCCCCGTTTCTTGCCATTCACGGTCTTCGTCAACAGTCCGGTGGCCTCGGTACGGTCATAGATCTTCACACCCACCCGCTCCAACTCTTTCTTCAAAGCCGGTTTAAAGGTAGACCCCCAGATACGGAGGGTAAATTTATTTTTATAGTCATAGGCAAACATCAGCTTCGTCTTATCATCCCGGAACTCAGCGCCCTTGAACTCATCCTCTGTGTCCCGGATCTTGCCGCCGTACGACTCCACATCCAGCATACGGTCATACCCCTCCCGGCAGGTCACGTAATGGGCGATTCCATTGGAATAGTAGTCCTGTTCCTCCACATAGGCCTCTGCAATCTCCTCAGGAGTCACCTGGGAACAGGGATTGGTACAGGCGGACTCCCAGTGATCTACACCGGTGCCGGCGGAACCACTCCGCTCAGTCGCTCCTTTTTCCACAAGAATCACCGATTTTCCCTTTTTCGCCGCCGCCAAAGCTGCGAAACAGCCTGCAAGGCCACCGCCCAACACCAGGACATCGCACTCTGCCACTTCTTCCTGACCTACTTCATTGGGATACGGCCATTGATAAGTCTTCATAGCTTTTCCTCCTTTGCCTGGCTGCCTGAGTTCTCCGAGAATCATCCCCCTCAGCCAGCCTTGTCCACATCTATAGTTTCTGCTACCTCTTCTTTCTGATTTCCATTTTACCCCACCCAATTGCATTTTGCAATACATATTTTGCAAAATATATAATGCAAAATGCAATTGATTCCAAAATCATTTTATGCTATGATACAATCATCTATAATCATTCAGAGAAAGGCGACTCATCCATGACATTAAATCGAAACACACTCTCAGCGCAGATCTATGAGATACTCCGCAGCGATATTTTAACTCAAAAGATTCCCTGCGGAGAGAAACTGACACTGAATATGCTAAAAGAACGATTCCAGGTGAGCACTACCCCCATCCGCGATGCACTGACCCGGTTAGAGAAAGATGGGTTGTTACAATATTATTCTAATATAGGGGTCAACGTCATCGATCTAGACGAAGAAGATCTCAGGGAGCTCTTCACCTTCATGGGAGACCTGGACGCCCTTGCAATCCGTTATGCGGCCACCCATCCCGACCAGGAAGAGGTCCGACGGGACCTTTTACAGAATTTGGAGGAGACCCGTAAGTATCTGGACACCCCGGATATCAGCCAATGGCGTTCCTGTTCCGACGGTTTACACCTGGTCTTCTACCAATATTGCAGGAACTCCAGGCTCTGCGCCTCCGCCCTCCAAATGCGCAGCCAGATCACCATATACTCCAACCGCTACGAGAGGGGAATTGAGAATCGCCAGAAAGTCTTCACAGAACATCAAAAAATTGTGGATACCTTTTTGGAACACCGGATAGAGGAGGCTGTGAGACAGATGCAAGACCATCTACAGGACTCCCTGGAACAAGCCCTACGTCTCATCTCACAGGAACAATAAAATCTTTTTTAAGACTTTTCACACGTCTGACAACACAAGGAGCTGTGAAAAAATGATTTTCTCATTTTTTCACAGCTCCTTATACCAAGCGCCGCCGCGCACACTGCACATCTGTCTCACAAGGTCCATACACCGCTCACGGCCCTGTCATCTCTTTTTATAGAACTTATCTGAATTCTTCCTGTACCGGCTAAGCAACACCAAGAACCCTCCCGTAATCAAGATCCCCTTCAAGATACTTGAGATACTGATACTCCACCAGATTCCGTTCAATCCCAGAGCCGTGGATGCCAAGAACATAGCCATGGGAATCCTCCCCACCGTCAGCACAATCCCTGTGACGGATGGAAATATGGGTTTCCCCAATCCTTGAAACGCCCCGCTGGAAGTGATCTCCATGCACATAAAAAGTTGAGAAAGCCCAATTATCCTGAGGTAATTCACACCCATTGGCAAAATCTCCGGTTCTGTGATGAAAATGCGAAAAAACACCTGTGGAATGCAAATCAGCGCCAAGCTGGTGCACAGTCCCCACAGGAGAATGATACCGCTGGCCGTATAATACCCTCTGACAATCCTATCCCTCTTTCCCGCGCCAAAATTCTGGGCTATGAAGGCATTGACCGCTGAGGCAAAGCCTTCCGCAGTCATCCAAGAGATGGATTCAATCTGGCTCCCCACCTTCTGCACGGCCACGGCTCCATCTCCCCAGCCTGCGATCAGGCGTGCGATCACCATGGATATCGCTGAGAAAATGACATTTTGCACGGAACCCGGAAATCCAATTCTCATAATCTCCTTGTAACAATACAGATCCGTTCTCCTCTGAATCCTGACTTTCTGGAAAATACGGCCGTCCCCGGCTACCACCAACATGTAGAGGAAAAATACGATGGCCTGGGCCAGCACGGTGGCGATGGCCGCTCCCGCCACCCTCATACTGGGCAGAGGCCCCACTCCGAAGATCAAAACAGGATCCAACACAAAATTAATAGCCAGCCCTACCGTCGTGACTTTAAACGTGACTATGCTATTGCCCATAGCGGTGAACAGACCCGACAGTATCTGATTCATGAATGTGAAGATCATTCCCGCCCCCACAATAATCAAGTAGAGTTTCGCATCATTGGAGACGCTCTGTTGATTTAGTTTAAAAAAACCAATCAAAAAATCATTCCCCAAGGTATAGACCAGCGTCACCAGCACGGCTAGAAAAATCCCCATCTGGATCCCGGCCTGGGTATAATTCACTGCATTTTGATCTTTTCCCGCTCCCAGGCTCTGACCCACATTCACCTGAGCTCCCAGCCTGGGGATAGAAGCTATTCCGTTAGACAGCCACATAAACATGCCGCAGACTCCCACCGCGGCCACCGCATTGCTGCCGATTCTCCCGATCCAGATCATATCTGTCAGATTATACGCCATCTGAATCAAGGACGTCCCCATGATAGGAAGCGCCAGTCTGGCCAGAGAGCTGGCGATAGGGCCGTCTAATAAATCCACACTTTTCTTCACGGTTCTTCCCTTTTCTTTCCATTATTATTTTTATTATAAGATGTGGCCACAAACGCTGTCAACACAGAAATCATTGGGCTGGCCCTGGCGGCTGGTGTCGTGCTTCTACTCCGGCGGGTCTCATCCCCGCCTTCTTAAAGCCTCCTGTATCATTAGAATCTCATCGGGCCTCACACAATACCGTGAGTCCTCCTCCTGTATCTCTCTGACGCACACTTCCAGATCTATCCACCGGACAGACTCCACTTCTCCGTCGCAGAATTCAAGCTGTTCTGTGTCCACATCTCTCTCCAAAAGATAGAGACTTGCAATCTCCCGGTCGAAATAAGGCCGCCCGCAGAACTCCTCCTGGACGACTCCCCAACGCTGGCAGAGGTACTCCAGTTCCTCCGGTTCCACCACAAGTCCCAGCTCCTCTCTCAGCTCTCGCACCGCCGACGATAGAGCCTCTTCCCCTGCCTCTCTGTGTCCTGCCGAGGAGATATCATACTTTCCCGGAAAAGATTCCTTCTCGTGGCTCCGTCTCTGAAACAGTAACTGCCATCCTCCGTCCATCCGTCGCCTCACAATCCAAGTATGTACCGTGCCATGCCAATCCCCATCCCGGTGTACCAGAGACCGCTCCTTGATATGACCCGTTGGAGTTCCGTCTTCATGCAGTGTCTCAAACAGTTCCAAGGCTCTTCCATCCAATTCCGCCTTCACTAGACGGTCTCCTTTATACTCCAGTTTCAAGGAGAAAAACGGCCTCTCCTGCGCCATATAATTTAGAAATAGCTCATCCCCGTCCCACAGGTTCAATTGTCCCAGTTGATCTTTTCTGACCCACTCCAGGCGTCCCTCATCGCAGTCTGTCAACTCTCCGCTGAAAGCATCCCCGGTGTACAGACACATATACTCTGTGCCGAACTCCTCCTGGGTAAATGTCACCAGACCGCGAAACCTCCAGGCAGATAGCTCCAGCCCTGTCTCCTCCCGCACTTCCCTTCGCAGACAGTCTTCCGGGCTCTCGCCAATCTCAAAATGGCCGCCCACGCCAATCCACTTTCCTGCATTTACATCCTGCCGCTTACGAATTCTGTGCATCATCAGATAGCAGCCATCTTTCTCCAAATAGCACAGCGTGGTCATATTACTTTTCTTCATAGGTTCATCCCTTCCGTCTTCTGCCGCTCAATCTTCTCTGCCAGGTCATTGAGATAGACCCATCGTTCCATCTTCTCATCCAATTGGCCTTGCGTCTCTTCTTTTTCTTGAGCCAACTGACAGAGCTTCCCTGAGTTGGTGGCGTTCTCCAACATTTCCTGTTCCAGGTTCTCCAGACGCTCCTCCAACTGGGCGATCTCATCGTCTATGGTCTCGTACTCCCTCTGTTCATTGAAAGTGAACTTTAATTTCGCAGGGCGGGATTGTCTCCAATCCTTGCCCCCCGCTCTCTTCTCCCGTTGTCTCTCTGAACCAGATATTTTTTCCGCCTGCCCTTGCATCTTGGACTGAATATAGTCTGTGTAACCGCCCTCATATTGCCGGAGATGTCCCCGGCCGTCCAACTCAAAGATCCTGTCCGCCACATTGTCCAGAAAATACCGGTCATGGGACACCACCACCACGATACCCGAAAAAGAATTCAGGTAGTCTTCCAAGATTGTCAGAGTGGGAATGTCCAGATTGTTCCCCGGCTCGTCCAACAAGAGCACGTTAATCTCCCCACACAGTACACTCAGCAGATACAGCCTTCTCTTTTCTCCCCCTGAGAGTTTGCCAATGGGGGCGTATTGCATATCTGGTGTAAATAAAAAACGCTCCAACATCTGGGATGCGCTGATCCTCCCCTCACTGGTGGGAACATACTCTGCGATATCCCTCACGTAGTCGATAACCCTCTGGCTCTCATCCATATCCTGTTCTTCCTGAGCAAAATACCCAACCTTTATGGTCTCGCCAATCTGGATCTCCCCCGCGTCTGGCTCCACAATACCTGCGATCATCTTTATCAACGTGGACTTCCCACACCCATTCGGCCCCACAATTCCCACTCTCTGATTTCTCAAAAAGATATAAGAGAAGTCGTCCGCAATCTTCCGGTCGCCATAGCGTTTGCTGATATGGTGTAACTCTATGGTCTTCTTCCCCATTCTGGTCTTGACAGAATCCAATTCCACCGTCTGATCTGCCAGAGGTGCCTGTCCATTCTTCAAGGCCTCCAATCTCTCCAGTCTCGCCCGCTGCTTGGTACTCCTGGCCCGACATCCTCTCTTCGCCCACTCCAACTCTATCCGCAGAATGCTCTGGCGTTTGCGCTCCGAAGCCAGCTCCATCTCCTCCCGCTCTGCCTTCAGCTCCAGAAATTTGGAATAATTGGCGTTGTAACTGTAGACTTGGCCGTGGCTGATCTCCAAAATTTTGTTGGTGACTTGATCCAAAAAATAGCGGTCATGGGTGACCATCAAGATCACCCCTCTAAATTCCCTCAAGTATCCCTCCAACCATACAATCATCTCCTCATCCAAGTGATTGGTCGGCTCGTCCAGCAACAAGAGATCAAAATCCGCCGCCAGCACTTTGGCCAAAGCCACCTTTCTCCTCTGCCCCCCTGAGAGCTGGGCCAGAGGCTTCTGATATTCTGTGATCCCAAGCTGCGTCAGATTGCTCTGCACTCTCCAATCATCCTCCCGCCCCTCCTGCGTGTAAGACAACACTGTGGCATTCTCCGGAAACTGGGGATTCTGGGGTAAATACGCAATCCTCAGACCATTTTGCCGGATAATCTGCCCCTCGTCCGGCTCTTCCTGACCTGCGATCATCTTCAATAAGGTAGATTTTCCCGTCCCATTAATGCCGACGATCCCGATCTTATCTCCCTGGTGAATCCCAAAGGATACGTCGTCGAAAATAGCCTTCTCCCCAAACATTTTTCCAATGTGTTCTATATTTAATATGTTCATACTCTCAATAACCTTCCAACTTAAAGTAAAAGAAAAGGAAAGACAGATGCACTCATGCCCAGCCTCCCCGTGAGGAGACACTCCAAGATACATCTGTCCCGTTTCACACTATGACTCTCCGTCCACACTAAGCTCGCAAAAACGCCATCAGCTCCTCATAGGAATCCTGCGCCTCCTCATAGCCTTCCTCATACAGAGTCTGTAGTTTCGCTCTGTCTTTCTCTATCCGACGGATCTCCACTGGATTTCTCGGCTGTATCACGAAGATTTTCCCTGCTTCCTGGCCTTTCCGGATGAAATCCAAAGTCTTATTGTAGCGAATATGGCGATACTCCATCTGCCTCACCAGATTCGGGTAATTCTTATACCGCAATTTTATGGCCGCCAGAGTCTTGGAAGGCTCTTTTCGATATGAAGCGTCCCTGGTCAGCACCACAACGTTCTTTTGATTTCCATTTCTCATGGACTGAATCACCGGAATCGAGTCGCTGATTCCGCCGTCCAGGTACTGATTGCCGCCAATGTCCACCATCTTAGACACCATGGGAAGAGAACTGGATGCACGCACAGCTTGAATATCTCTATCCATTCTCCGCAGTTGCATGTACTCCGCCTTCCCCGTCTCACAATTGGTCACCACCGCATATACTTTGCCCTGGTATCTGGAAAAAGTCTCATAGTCATAAGGATCCAGCTCATTGGGTATGGTGTCATAGAGCATATCTGCGCCGAACAGATCTCCCGTCCTCACCAGACTCTCCACACTGCAATACCTGGGGTCGTCCAGATAATCCACATTGATCCGCAGAGATCTGCCCTTCTGTCTGGACAGATAGCTACAGGCATTACAGATACCTGCCGACACTCCGTAGACCTCCTGAAATTCAATGCCCAGATCCAAAAAATAGTCCAACACTCCGGCCGTGTATACTCCCCGCATACCCCCGCCTTCTAAAATCAAGCCTGCCTGGTACACATCTCTCACTCCTGTTCTGAATAAAAAATCACGCGAATCTCAGTTCCCTTCCCCTCCTCGCTGTCCAACTCCATCGTGGCATTACTGCCGGCTACAATGTGTTTCACAATGGCAAGCCCCAGTCCAGTACCTCCAGTAGACTTGGAACGACTCTTATCCACCCGGTAGAATCTCTCAAAGATCCGCTCCTGGTGCACTTTCGGGATGCCAATCCCTGTGTCCTTCACCGAGAGAATGACTTTCTTGCCACTGGGCCTTACGGTGACATAGACACTCCCGCCTTGATTATTATAACGAATCGCATTGTCACAGAGGTTATAGATCAACTCCTCCATCTTCTGTTTTGTGGAAAGGACCTGACAACTCACGCCTAAAAGCGCCAAATTTACATGATGTTTTTCTGCGTGTAATTGTAACATAGAAACACAGGATCTGGCAACCTCATAAAGATCCACCATCTCCTTTGCATCCTCGGTCTGCGTTCCGTCCAACTCAGAGAGATGGATCACATCGTTGATCAACGTCACAAGACGGTTCGCACTTTGATGGATCTCTTTTGCAAAGCGCACTGCCGCCTCCCCTTCCGCCATCCGGTTCTCAATCAACTCTGCATAACCTGAGATTGCAGTCAGAGGCGTCTTCAACTCGTGGGAGACATTGGCCGTGAACTCCTGGCGGATCCTGGCATTCTGCATGATGTCTTCATGCTGTTTCTGGATAGTTTTCACAAAAGGCCTCAACTCATCATAGACCTTTTCCTCCTTTAGGCCATCCATATCCATGGCTAGATTCTCAATGGGCGCTACCAGCCTCTTGGTGAGAAGATAAGCCAACACCGCGCACAACAGCAGAATTCCCACACAGATACAGAGCAACGCCGGCACCGATTCGCCGAGCATCGTCCAGATACTCCCGGCCTCTCTGGCCACCCGGAGAACCATCCCGTCATCCATGCGCACCGCATAATAAAAAGTGTTCTTGTCTAAGGTGTGCGAACGGCGGATCGCCTGCCCCTCTCCGGTCTTAAAGGCCTCCTCCACCTCCGGGCGGTCCCCGTGGTTGTCCATCTGTCCCTCGTTGGCCTCATTGTCGTACTCCACCTCTCCACTATCTGACACGATGGTGATCCTCAGGTCGTCCATATGAAAAGTTTTCTCTCTCGCCTCCTCGTCCTCCAAAGGCAAAGTTCTACTCAGCACATGGGCATAGGCTTCTAAATCCTCCATAACCTGCGCCTGAAATACCCGGTAACACACCGCTGTCACCAATCCAAGAGTGACGAGAACCGCCACCAGCGCCACAATAAAAAATTGCAGATTAATTCTTCTCTTCATCTATCTGTCCCTAATTCTCATTGAATACATAGCCTACATTTCTCACCGTCTGAATCATCGATCCGGCATCCTTGAGCTTTTTGCGCAAAGTCTTGATATGCATGTCGATGGTGCGGGATTCTCCCTCATAGTCCGTTCCCCAGACACGGTTTAGGATTACATCCCGAGAGATCACGATCCCTGCGTTTTGCATCAGCAGGTGCAAAAGTTCATATTCTTTGTACGTCAGCTCACAGACCTCCCCGTAGGCTCTCACCTTCCGCTTGTTCTGGTCCATCTGTACCGGCCCCACCTGGATCACTTCCTCCTCCGGAATGATCTGGCTCCGCCGCAGTAACGCTTTCACCCTGGAGATCAGCTCCATGACGCCAAAAGGCTTCGTCATATAGTCATCCGCACCCATATCCAGACCTTTTACCTTGTCAATCTCCGTGGTCTTGGCTGTGACCATCAATATGGGAATGTGCTTTGTCATACGGTCACTGCGCAGCCTGCGCACGATCTCCAAGCCATCTTCATCCGGCAACATCACGTCCAGCAAAGCCAGGTCGGGGCGCTGCCGCATCAAAGCCGTGTAGAAATCTTTTGCGCAGATAAATCCCTCAATCTCATAACCTGCATTCTTCAACGCAAAACTCTCGATCTCCCTAATATTCTTATCATCCTCCACAATATAAATCAACGCCATGGTCTCCATCCTTTCTGTTCCGCAAAGTCTACACTTTCATATCTCAACTTTCCCTGGAAGATATACACCGCCTCTCCCCTGTCAAGGCTTTCCGGTGTAATCACGACACTTTTCACCCCGTGTCAAACGCACGTACCTTTTATATAACAGGGAAGTTCTAGAGACTTTCCCGTCATACAAAAAAAGGAATTCATCGTCTCTCCACCCGTATCTTACCATGAATCCCTGAACTGGAACGAGCCATTTCAAGTAAAATTCCTGTAAAATCCGCGTAAAGTCTTCCCAATGAATTCCTCTCTGTAACGATGAGAGCCCACTGTGTACCGTCTTACAGACGATCCATCACAGCCTGAATCTGCTCCTCGGAGTGCAACCCTACCAAGCGTTCCACCTCTTTCCCACCTTTGAAAATCACCAAAGTCGGGATACTCATAACCTGGTACTGCTGTGCCAAGCCTGGCTCTTGGTCCACGTCGATCTTACACACTTCGTAGCCTTTCTCACCCAGCGCCTCCACAATAGGCCCTTGCCGCTTGCACGGTCCGCACCAAGTCGCCCAGAAGTCCACCAGAACCGGCCCCTCTGCCTTCAACACTTCCATCTCAAAATTACTACTTGTCAATACTTTTGCCATAATCCTTCTCTCCTTTCACTCTTCGTCTCTCAGCTTTCGAACATAATGGCCTGCACTGATTCCGGCCACAGTTCCCTCGTACACCGCTTTTGAGATCTGCAACAGCCCGCCGGTACAATCCCCGGCTGCGAACACCCCCGGAATATTTGTCTGCATCTGAGAATCCACCACAATATCTCCCTTGTCTGTGATCTGCGCTCCCAACTGACGGGCAATCTCGGAACTTCCCGCCGTCCCCAGAGCCACAAATACCCCGTCAATCTGGGAACTGGTCTGATCCTCAAAACGCACATCCTCTATCCTTTGGCTTCCCTGGAAAGCCAAGATCTTTCTCTCCTCCACCGGATAACTGTGTTCCCTGGTAAAATTCGGCGACTCACCGTTGGTGAGAATCGTGACGCTCCCCGCCAATGGCGCAAGTTCATCCGCCTCATGGAGAGCAAAGTCTCCATTCCCCAGAACCGCCACATCCTTGCCCCGATAGAAAAAAGCGTCGCAAACTGCACAGTAACTGATTCCCCGCCCTTCTAATTCCTTTAATCCTGGAATCTTCGGCGCTCTGCGGCGGACCCCTGTGGCTAAGATCACCGCCCGGGTGGGAATCTCCTCCTCGTTGGTGTCAATGACGAAGCTCTCCTCCTCGTGAACCCCCAGAACCTGAACCTCCCGAAATCGCACGCCCATCTTCTTGGCCTGTTCCATTCCGTTTTCATGGAGTTCCTGTCCCGTCAGAAAATCTTTATTTCCGTAAAAATTTTCAATTTTCTCAGCCTTTCTCAGAGCGCCGACTCCGTTTGTCAACACCAGCGGAGACAAATTTCCCCTCACAGCATACAGTGCTGCCGAGATGCCGGCCGGCCCCGATCCAATAATCACAATATTCTCCATACTGTACACCTCAGACTTTTCTATTTGCAGGAAATTTTCTCCCGGTCTCTTGCAGTCTCCTCTGCAAACAAAGCATTTCATGCCTATTTATAGATATTCTTATTCCTGCCGATTCTTTCCTATTCTCACGTCTTTTATACATCTTAATATTAACTTTTTTCGTCAGGAATTGCAAGCCCTTTTTCCTCTAAATTTCCATATAGCGCGAAACTCTCTTGGACACCACAACCGCCAAGACCATTTTGACCGCATCTGGAATGAGAAACGGGATCACACACCAGCCCAGAACCGTCATCAGGCCTACCGGTCCGGCTGTTCTCATATAGACCGCCATAAACCAGGCAGTCCCAAATGCATAACACGCCGCCAATCCTAGAATCATAGACAGAATTTGAATCTTCAAGGATCTCCCCAGAACTCTCTCCATTCCCCACATAACCAATGCAGTCAGAAGAAATCCCACGATATACCCCCCAGTATTCCCAACCAGCGCGCCGACCCCACCTTTGAATCCTGCGAAAACCGGGATTCCCACAGCCCCCAGCAGAATATACAAAAGCACAGCCAAGGTTCCTCTTCTTCCCCCTAGAATCCCCACTGCGATAAACACTGCGAAGGTCTGCAGGGTAAAAGGTACCGCCATAGGAATCGAGATCCAAGACCCTACCGCGATAATGATCGAAAAAAATGCAATGTACACCATGTCTCTAGTCTTACTCTGAGGCCTGTTCTTTGTCGCTGTCGTCATTTCCATCTTTTGTCTCCTCTCACTTCTCATTACCTAATTTCCCAACAACTATACCACAAAAGCCCCCAATTATCAACTTATTTATGTTTTAGGTTTACATTCCATCAGGCCGGACAATATTCCAATTACCGTTTTCCGGATAGAACAACAGTGTGAACTCTCTCTCCTGTCCGCCAAACTCTGCCTTACACTGAAATCTTCTGGCCTGTATCCCCGCATAATATTTTTGTTCCCAGTACAGAACCTGGATATCTCTGATACACTGTATACTGCCGTCACGCTCTTGATATTTTGCCATTCTGGGATAGAAATTTCCCGTGGCTGGAAACCAACAGTCCACCGCCGCCACTCCATATCTCCCTCCGAGTTTTCTCTCGCAACGCCGCTCTTTCTCATTTTCCACCAGAAATCCCACCTTCTTCTCTCCTCCTTGTTTCCAAATATACGTTCGTTTCTCTCATTATATAGAACGTACGTTTGTTTTTCAATGGTAATTTCCTCCACTTAAAAAAGGCCTTGAAAAAGAAAAATGCTATTGGTATAATAATCCCGAAACGAGCGGTGTGTGTCACGTAAGTCCAGTTGACACGCACCGCTCGTTTTTCGTGTGATAGGAAAGTTCTCCGAATTCTTTTATCACACAGAGACACACTTCGTATGATGATGCACGCGAAGATGAATAATGTCGCAAGCCACCGCGTCCGACGCGAGAATCCTACGACGCAGAGTTCTTTGTTCTGCAAAATATTAAGAATGTGAGGTAAAAAAAATGCCACAGACAAAGTTTCAAGAAATCGTCTACGCCATCCTTATGACCTTCTTCATGGTACTTGCCATGGAGATCTACAACTCAGGATTGCGCACAGGACAACTGACTAATCAAAGTTTCCTTCTTGCTTTAAGAGAGATGCCTCTCATGTTTCCCATCTGCTTTATCATGGGATTCTTCTTCATGGACCGCCTCGCCCCAAAGATCGCTTTCCAGTTGGTGACTCCAGGCAAAGATCTCCCTCTGTTGGTGACACTGACAAGAGCCGGCGTCACCGTCTGCCTTATGTGTCCAGTGATGAGTTTCTGGGCCACCTTAATCTTTAAAAATGCCGGAAGTGAATTTATCGCCGTCTGGCTCCAGACCTTTGGGTGTAATTTCCCCATGGCTCTATGTTGGCAAATCTTCTTCTGCGGCCCTCTGGTGCGCAAAATCTTCCGCACCTTATTTCAGCGACAACTAGCTGCCTCCCCCCAGTAATGCCCAGTTAACCGCAGTTTAGAGGAGTCATCCCACAGACGGTCAGCACCGCTCCGTCCACTTGAAAGTGGATATCCCATCCGCCATACGCCATCCCATAGATCCGTTTGGGGTCTTCCTGATACCCAGGCCTCGGGTCGTTGGCCAACACAGCCATCAATGCTTCCCTCTTCTCCGGTGCAATCTGCTCCAAGTAAAGCTCAGGAAAACACACCTGAAGCCTGTGGTCTTCAATCCGCTCTGTGAAACCGCCCGCCGCCTCCGGGTGGCTCTCCGTAGATGGAAGGTACGGTTTGATATCGTAGATCGGCGTCCCGTCCATCAGATCCGCCCCCGATACATACAGCACCGGACCCAGATGCCCTTCCATCTCCACCCGTTCCAGGCACACACAGGAAAGGCCCAACGCGTTAGGCCGAAACGGAGAACGGGTGGCGAACACCCCCTTGCGCACGTTTCCTCCCAGCCTGGGCGGGCGCACCGTCGCCGACCACTCCTCCCGGACTGCCTGGGAGAATTGCCAGATCAGCCAGACATGGCTGAACTCCTCCAATCCCCGAACTGCGTCCGGATTCCGGTAAGCCGGCTCAAACACAATCCTTCCTCTCAACTCGGGGATTCTCCCACTCTGATGGGGAATTCCAAATTTCGTGTGAAAATCATTGCGAATATGGGCGATCGCCCTCAATCGATACTCCTCACTCATCACCTCTGTAATCCTCCTTTATCTGTCAACGGGTAAACACCACCAGCCCAGCCTGGTATGGGTGATCCAAATACCTCACCTCTTTCTTTGCGCTATGAAAACGGAGTAACTTCAACACAATCGTCAAGTCCCCTCCACCACAGAGAACCATCAACGCCCCCATCAAAAGAGTCGTCACGGATCCTGTGAAAATCGCTATCACAGACGGCACAATGCCCAAGACCACCACCGGCATAATTGCTCCCGCCAAATACTCCCCTTTTCTCAGCGGCTGGTTACAACAGCAATAGGGAGTCATATACTTGGCGACAAATCCAAAAGAAATCGCTCTCCAATGCTCTTTCGCAAAGACAGACCAGGTAATCCCATGGATCAGTTCATGGACAAAAACCAAAAAGAAAAAAATGACAAAAAATTGTAGAATATTGATTCCCTCAAATCCCCCAAATGCTGTGGGATGATTGATCCCAAAACCCCAAAATAATAAAATCACAATAGGCAGGCCCAGCACAAAAGCCATCACGTTGGCGTACACAAGTCCAATGGTCAAGTCGTTTGCCTCGTACCCCTCTTGGACAAGTTGCCGATAAAGTCTCCTATATTGATCATCTCTCTTCTTCTCCGCCTTGGTAAGTTCCCTGGTATCTCTCTCCTGCTTTCCCATATAACCATGCCCTCCTAATCACTTTCTCAGTCCAGTCGCCATCTCTTCTCATGTGTAACCCTCCCCATTTTACCACAACGCAAAAAGGTACTGCAAGATCACCGAAACCGATAATCCAGCAGTACCTTTTTGCATAGGAAAGACACCATATTGTATTCATGTGCAAAAGTACGGTATCCTCCTATAAAAGAAAAGCCGTCCAGATAGGAGGCGGCTGGAACTCCGCCGCCTACTCCACGCAGGCTTCTCCATCCTCCAGCAGATTCTTCATACTGTGAACTGTAATCCCCAGCGTAGACATGTTATGCCAGAGGGCTGAGGTTCCAGGTGCAATCACGCCCGCCAGTCCCAAGAAAATCAACCCCATATTGAATCCAATCACAAACCGGTAATTCTTATGTATTCTGTCCATCAACAGATTACTGATTTTCTTTAGGACAACCAATTGATACAGATTATCCCCGGAGATGGTGATATCCGCAATCTCTCTGGCCAACTGGGCGCCGTCACTGATGGCCACTCCTGCGTTGGCCGCTGAGAGCGCCGGGGAATCATTGATCCCATCCCCCACCATAATCACCTTTCGTCCCAAGGCCTTCTCTCTCTCCACAAAGGAAGCCTTATCCTCAGGCAGAACCTCAGCATAATACTGATCGACCCCTACCTTAGCCGCAATGACTCTGGCCGTTCTCTCACTGTCGCCTGTCATCATCACCACTTTCTCGATTCCGGCCTTCTTCAACTCAGTCACAATCTCCTTCGCCTCTTCCCTCAAGGGATCCTCGATGCAGATCACCGCTGCCAAGACCCCTGAGATGGCCAGGTAGAGATAGGAGTATTCCTGAGAGATACTCTCGAACTTCTCCTCCTCACCCTCAGGAATCACGCAGTGCTCATCCTCGAAGACAAAGTGATGACTTCCGATCAGAACCTTCTGATCCTCCACCTGGGAGGAGATCCCGTGGGCGACCACATAGTTCACCTTGGAATGCATCTCCTCGTGGGACAACCCTTCTTTTTGGGCTTGGAAAACCACCGCATTGGCAATGGAATGTGGGAAATGCTCTTCCAGACAAGCTGCCATCCGAAGCATCTCATCTCTCTTGCGTCCGCCAAACGGAATCACCTGGGCCACTGTAGGCTGAGCCTTCGTGAACGTTCCGGTCTTGTCAAACACCACCGTCTTAGCCTCGGCCACCGCCTCCAGGAACTTTCCTCCCTTTACCGTGATCCGGTGTCCCTGGCACTCCCGCATCGCTGAGAGAACCGCGATAGGCATGGATAGCTTCAGCGCACAGGAGAAATCCACCATGAGAATAGACAACGCCTTGGAGACATTCCTGGTCAACCCATAGGCTAAAATCGTGCCCAGCAGGCTGAATGGAACCAGGCTATCCGCCAGATGGGCGGCTTTCCCCTCCAAGGAAGATTTCAGTCTCTCAGAGTCCTCGATCATCGTCACAATCTTCTCATATCTGGTGGAGCCGGCAGACTGTTTCACCTGAATCAACAGTTCGCCTTCCTCCACCACAGTTCCCGCATAGACATAGGATCCCTGACCTTTCTTCACCGGAATTCCTTCCCCTGTGAGAGAAGCCTGGTTCACCATCGCCTCTCCCCCTTGGACAATCCCATCCAGCGGAATCATGGTCCCCATGTGAACCGATATCAGATCTTGTTCCTTGACCTTCCTCACATCAGTGAGTACTTCCGTATCCCCTTGTCTCATCCAGACTTTCTCCACATTCAAGGACATACTCTGCGCCAAGTCCGCCACAGACTTCTTGTGCGTCCACTCCTCCAGGATCTCCCCGATCCCCAGCAAGAACATCACAGAACCGGCCGTGGTGATATCACGCCGAAGAAGGGACACACCGATCACCGTGGCATCCAGCACTGGAACCTCCAATTTTCTCTTGGCCAGACACCGGATTCCCTCCCTCAAAAAATGGACAGACTGGATAGCAGCCTTGACAGCCTTCAGCGGAGCCGGGAGAAACAATTTGCACAGGCCGTGCACAGCCACCTTCGTAACCAGCTTCTCCTTGTATACTCCCATCAGCTCTCTATCCGTGTGATCGGGCACTAGCTTTTGAATCTCTAGATTGTCAAAAGCAAACGCTGTAACCCCATGGATCAATGCCATCCTATCCCCTCGGTAACACACTGTGGCATTCCCAGTCCTCTCGTAGACCTTTGCCGAGGTCACGCCTTCCAGAGAATATAGATAATATAAAAGCGTATCCGCTTCCGCCACGGTCATCCGTTTCTTCCCAGTGGAAAAACGGATACGTCCTTTTATCTCATGCTGAATACTTATTCGCATTTTGCATCATCCTGTTCTTCAGCGTCTTCCTTCTCTACCTCGCTCTCCTCCTCATACACTTCCTTCGCTGCACGGTTCTCGTTGACCTCTTTCGCCTCGGCCAGAACGTCCTCTGCATTCTCCTGTACCGTTGTCACCACATCCATTACGCAGTCCTTCGCGCGCAGAGCAGCGGCTGTGGCGTGTACATACGCCTTCTTCGCATCCCGGCTGGAGAGAATCTTAACCCCTGCCGTCCCAAAGAGAGTTCCACCTACAAACAAAGCTACCTTTTTCATCATATCTGTACTCATTACTTTTTATCCTCCTTATTTGTGTTTATATCCAGTGTAAAATGTCATTCCCAGACAAAAAAGCATTGCCCAGGCCCAGAATCTGTGTTTCTTCATATCCGACCTCCTTTGTATGATCTTTGATTTCTCCCTTCCGCCCTAGAACAGCCGGTACAGGGTAAAAAATCAAACTTTCTGGTAATTTTCTATAAGGTTAGCACTCAGACTTGCGGTTTGTCAATATTAACAAATTCCTTTTTTCGCCAATTCTCTCTGTCTAAATTTATAACCTCCAATCACTTCTACAGGCATTCTCCCTACCTTATATCTGTCTAGCAAAACGCAAGTGGAGAATATCAGACAGTAATCTCAATCTGATTTCCCTCAACTCCAACGACACAACTCTCGTAATACCCATCCCCGGTAGTCCTAGGACCGCTAAGTACCTGGTATCCATCTTTTCGAAGCCGCTGGGTCAGTTCCTCTACTTTCTCCTTACTGCCCACGCGGAAGGCCAAGTGGATATACCCTGTTCTCGCCAAGGATTTCTCCTCCCGCTCCATCTGAGGTCTACACATAATCTCCAGTCTGCAACCAGACTCAAAAGACAAAAAATAAGACCGGAACCCAGTCTCCTGATTGTGGTATCCGCCGTTCGCTCTAGCCTCAAAATACGTCTCAAAAAATACTCTTGTCGCCTCCAAATCCTCCACATACATGGCCAAATGTTCGATCTTCATCTTTACCTCCCTATCTTTTCCACACGCCGGCTTTTTTCTATTATAACACATCCCGCTTCAGACCCACACAGATACTCTCCGCCACCTGTCACCAATGTCCCACCCATTGCATACCATAAAACACATTATAAAAGCAGGTGAATGTGAATGACTATGGTGCAAATAGCAACGCAGGCTGAACTCGAGGCAGCCTTAGACAACTTATCCCCTTTTATCCAGGTAACCTCCAGTTTCCCGATCTCCTCCCAGATCCCAATCTCCTACCCTGTAACTGTAGAGAGCGCCAACCTTGAACATCCCATCGTCCTAACCAGGGACAGCTCCTACCGCGGTAGTATATTTCTGATCACCGAGAAAGGAGATCTGACACTACAGAGCATTGTCCTGGAGAGCCAGAAACCAGATTCCTCCCCGGAAGACCCCCAGCCTTTGATCCGTATAGAAAAAGGCAGTCTCTGTCTCTTAGGTGGCGCGGGACTTCGCCTAGAAGACTCCTCCTCTTGTCTGCAGTTAGATTACCCTCTGTCTCCTTCCTCCACCATCCAACTAGACGTCTCTGACTACCTCTCTCCCAACTCCCAGGGCACGCCTCTCCTCATAGGAAAAGCCTCTGGCGACTACCGGGAACTCACCCTCGCCGACGCCGCAGTCTTCCAAAAACCCCTCTCCCAATTTGAGGACTGGGAGATCCGGCTCAGTGACGATCACAGTCAGATCCTTCTGGCCCCCATCGTCTATCCCATCCGTTACCGGAACTTAGTGGATGCCGCCAACCCGAATCCCATCTCCTACACTGCCCTTACTCCCGATATCACTCTCTTGCCTCCCGGAGAGCGAACCGGTTACCGCTTTCTTGGCTGGTCTTACGAGTCCCACTACGGCAACCCCGCCTCTGTGATTCCCCATGGCAGCAGCAACACCCTCACCCTCTATGCCAACTGGGAGGAGATTGTGGAAAACCATACCGTGACCTTCTACGGCAACGACAGACATAATCCCCAAGCTACCCTGATCCCGGAACCGCTCACTGCGCGCGCCTCTCATCCATTCTCCATCCCCGATGTCGTGCCCAAGCGCCGTGGATACACCTTCCTATCCTGGAACACAGATCCTTGGGGCAACGAGACATCCTATCAGCCTGGGGAGAACCTCCCCACTGTAGACTGCGACATGAGCCTGTACGCGCTCTGGCTGAAAAAAAGCTGGCTGGACCGGCTGAAAACTTTATTTGACAACTAAAAATGTGCCGCTGCTAAGCCCCCGGGCAACTGCAGCGGCACATAGACCGTAACTCTATTTTTCTGTGTGAACACGAAATAATCCGATTCCCAGGCTTCCCGGTCCCACATGGGTACCGATACTCATCGTCAAGGGAAGATGGACCAGCTCCAACTCCGGGAACTGCTCTCTCATTGCTTGTTTAAACCCTTCTAATTTCTCGCTGTCCATCTGAGTGTTGGCAATCCCTGCCTTTAACTGTCCGCTCTGGTATAAGGACGCAAACCGCGTGTCAATCTCTTTTTCCAAAGCCTTACACATCGTCCGGAAAGCTGCCTTCAGGCCTCTAACCTTGCCATAGGCATCCAGCTTTCCTCCCTGAATCGTCAGCACAGGCTTGATATTCAAGACCGTCCCCACTGCCGCCGCAGCCGGTGTGATCCTGCCGCCTTTCTTCAGATATTCCAGGGTATCCACCGCAATATAGATGGTTGCGTCCATGGCCTCCGCCTCCAGAGTCTCCCGGATCTCTCTCCCGCAGCGCCCCTGGCCTGCAAGGATCTGCGCATCCAATACAGACTGAGCCTGGGTAACTGAAATCCTATGGTTATCCACCACATGAACCCTCCCCAGAAATTCCGGCTCCCTGGAAAGCATAACCGCGTTTTGACAGGTGCTGCTCAGGCCACTGGACATGGGAATACAGACCACTTCATCGTACTCCTCCAGCAACCGGCTCCACGCCCCCATCATCTCCCCCGCCGACGGCTGGGATGTAGATACGTTAGAACCTGCCACCAGCTTATGATAGAACTGTTCCGGGGAGATATCAATACCCTCATAATAAGTCTCCCCGTCCACGATCACTGGCATGGGAATCACGTGGATTCCCATGGCTTCCCCTTCCTTCGGCATAAGCCCACAGTTACTATCTGTCATGATTGCAATCTTCGACATTTCCTTCTCCTTTCACAGACAGCCTGATCGACGCTCAAACCGTTGTGATAAGTACCATAATACCAAAGACGACAAATGTCAAGAATAAAAACCTCCCTTTGGCTTCTCAGGCCTCCCTGGAATCTCCATAAGATTCATAATGAACCTTCTTGCTATCCCACTTTTCCTTGACAACCGGCTCCTCATCCGGGTACCCAAAAGCGATCATCCATAAAGGGACAATCCCTTCTGGCAGATGGAAGCGCTCACGTATGGGAGAAATTCTCTCTGGATTGGGATAGACGCCAATCCAACAACTTCCGATTCCCAGACTTTTTGCCTCAATCAACATATTCTCCGTGGCTGCCGCGCAGTCTTGCTGACAGTAATCCAAGCTTGGATTGCAGGCCGTATCTGCACACACCAGAATTCCCAAAACAGCCCGGCCTATCGGACCGGCATAGGGAGAGAACGTAGCCATCTCCTGGAGTGTCTCCGGCTTTTGAACCACCAAAAACTCCCAAGGTTGAAGATTCTTGGCGCTGGGCGCGTGAAATCCAGCCTGCAATATCTTTTCCAACTCTCTCGTCTCGATCTTTCTCGTCTGAAACCTCCGCACGCTGGTGCGTTTCATAATTTCATCCATAGAAACTGCCTCCTTTTCCAAAATACCAAAAACAATGCCCCTGTATCTCCCGTACTTTCCACCGCGGGAGACAAATCTCTCTATGAACATCATAACCGATCCCTCCACTTTTGACAAGGAACCCCCTTCAGTTGCGCTTGAAATCCGCCAAAAGCTGAGGTATACTTTTCTCAACGGATTATATAAAGGAGCTAAGTGATATGGAAAGCGAATTGAGAGAACAATTTTTCACATCTATGATGCGCTTTAAAAAAATAGAAACTGCATTTTCCGGCGGATGCCAAATGCAAATGAACGAGATGGCCATTTTACACAACATCACCGGAACCTGCAGTTGTATGGATTGCTCCTGCATCAATCTGGACGTTCCCAAAATGCAGGAAAAGTTACAGATCTCCAAGCCTGCAGTGTCCTACATTCTCAACACGCTGGAGAAGAAAAACTATATCACGCGGGAGATCGACCCGAAAGACCGCAGAAAGATCTCCATCAGCGCGACCCCTGAGGGGGTGGCCGCTGCAGAACTGTCCATGAAAAAATATGACGAGATCTGGACAGAACTGCTCACCCGTTTCGGCGAAGAAAATATGCGGAAGTTGACGGAATTACTCACCGACTTAAATGAACTCTACCGCATCCTCAGCCTGGAATTTGATCAATAAAGATCTAGGCTTTCCCCCTGCTCAGGCCCCCACTTCTGTGTGGTCCGCCTGAGTCAAAAGTCCGGCGTTTTTCATACCTATCCTGGGTCTTTTTTTCCTTTTTTTCCGAATGCTCAACTTCATCTCTCCGTCTTTTCCCGTCGCCACAATCTTATCTTCCTCTCCAAATCCTCCCTCCAGAATTTTGTCCGCCACCGCATCCTGTAAGGTGGATTGGATCGTACGCCGCAGCGGCCTTGCCCCGTATACCGGATCGTAACCCTGATCTGCCAGAAGCTGGACTGCGCTGTCCTCGACCACCAGATGAATCCCCTGTTCCTCCATACGCTGTACCAGGCGCCTGGTCAAGTTGGCAGCGATCTCTTGCACATCTTTCTTCTCCAACTGGTGGAAGACAATCATGTCGTCCAGACGGTTCAAGAATTCTGGCTGGAAGATTCTCCTCACTTCATCTATCACACGCCCTCGAATCTCTTCCGCCTGGCGAACCTCCTGAGCCTTCTCGTCCTTGGCAAACCCAAGCGAATTTCTCCCCAGAATATCCCGGGCTCCCACATTGGAAGTCAGAACAACCACCGTGTTCTTGAAGCTGACCGTACGCCCTTGGGCGTCAGTCAGGCGGCCATCGTCCAAGATCTGTAGGAGCGCATTCCAAACATCTGGGTGTGCTTTCTCAATCTCGTCAAAGAGAACGATGCTGTACGGCTTCTTCCTCACCTGTTCCGTGAGCTGTCCGCCCTCGTCGTATCCCACATATCCCGGCGGGGAACCAATCAGTTTGGATACGGTATACTGTTCCATATATTCAGACATATCCAGACGGATCATCGCATTCTCATCTTGGAACATAACCTCCGCCAAAGCCCGGCAAAGTTCCGTCTTTCCCACCCCAGTGGGGCCAAGAAATAGGAAAGAACCAATGGGACGGCCCGGATCCGCCACACCGGTGCGCCCGCGCCGTATGGCTCTGGACACAGCCGAGACGGCCTCGTCTTGCCCTACAACCCTCTGGTGCAGAATCTTCTCCAGAGACCGCAACCTCTGGTTCTCATCCTCAGTAAGCATGGTCACTGGAATCTGCGTCCAAGAGGAGACCACCTGGGCGATATCTTCCACATCCACATGACTTCCCTGTTCTCTCTGCCAGGCAGTCTGCTTCTGAGCCAGCTCTTTCTCCAGCGCTGTCTGTCTATCTCTTAGGGCTGCCGCCTTCTCATACTCTTGGGCGGACGCCGCCTTCTTCTTTCTCCTGCGAATCGCCTGAATCTCCTCATCCAGCGACTGTAAGTGCGGTGGGAACGTCATCCCCCTGGTCCGAATACGGGAGGCTGCCTCATCCATGAGATCAATGGCCTTATCCGGCAAAAACCGATCCTGGATATAGCGGTCTGACAGTTCCACAGCTGCCTTGACCGCCCCGTCTGTGATGGTGAGTCCGTGGAATTCCTCATATTTTCCTCTGACACCCATGAGAATCCGCTGGGCGTCTTCCCTGCTGGGTTCTTCCACGGTCACTGGCTGGAAACGCCGCTCAAACGCCGCGTCCTTCTCTATATGTTGCCGATATTCTTTCAGCGTGGTAGCGCCAATCACCTGAAGCTCTCCCCGGGCCAAAACCGGCTTGAGGATATTTGCCGCGTCCATAGCCTCGCTGGTCCCCGCTCCCGCGCCCATAATGGTGTGGAGCTCATCCAGAAACAGGATCACATCGCCGGCCTCGACAGCCTCCTCCAGAAAGGCCTTCATCCTCTCCTCAAAATCTCCGCGGAACCGAGTGCCCGACAACATTCCCACCAGGTCCATGGCAATAATACGTTTCTCTTTCAAATTGCTGGGAATATGTCCCTCTGCGATGCGCTGTGCCAGACCTTCCACCACCGCGGTCTTGCCCACGCCGGGTTCCCCCACCAACACAGGATTGTTCTTTGTGCGCCGGGAGAGTACCTGAACCAACCGTTCCACCACGTCTTCCCGTCCAACCATTGGATCATAACCGCCCTGACGGGCTTTCTCCGTCACATCCCTTCCATATTTGGACAGCATTTTCTCCTCCTCGGATTCTCCCGGCTCCTCTGCCACCTCCGTCTGAGGAAGGAGATTTTCACCCTCCAAATCTTCTTGCAACTTTTCACCCTTAATGCCCAGGGACAACAGTAGCTGGGCGGCTGCGCTGTCACTGCCCTGGAGCATTCCCCAGAGCAGATCTTCCGGCTCTATCTTCTCGTGCTTCTGCGCGTTGGCCCGTTCCTCTGAGCGGTTGAGCACCTGCTCCACCTCCTGGGATATCTGGATCGCCCGGGAACCGCCGCTGGCCGCAGCGTCGTAATCATATTTCTGTAAGTATTCCTTGACCAGGTTGCTGTCCAAACCATATTTTCTGAGCGCCCGTCCCGCGCGGCCTGCCTCCTGCGACAACGCCCATAGCAGATGTTCACTTCCAATAAATCCATGCCCCATGTGGGCGGCAAATTGAATAGCCATCTGAAAGATCTGCAGAGACCTCTGGCTGTATGCCTCTAAATTAATTTTCATGGGAACACACCTCTCTTTCTATCGTTGCAATGTTATCCCGCAGCCTTGCCGCCTCCTCATAGTTTTCTTCCTCCGCCGCCTCCTGCAGACGTATCTGTAAAACGGCGAGTTCTCTCCGCCTACACAGACTCTCCTCAGCTTGCTTCGGAAATGGACACTCGCCCATCTTTCGCGGTTCTGGCTTGCCTGGCCACCATCCGGAATAGCTCTTAAAGGCTTCTTCTTTTCCAGCGGCCTCGGCCTGACTCCACATTTTTTCCAGGCATTCTGAGCACACAGAAATCTGATATTGAATGCCCATCCAATTCACAAAGAACATCTTATCTGCTTCATTTCTATTACAAAATTGGCACCTCATATCAATTCACCTCTCTCTAAACTATCTCTTCACAATTATGTGATCAATGAGGCCGTAATCTTGGGCCTCCTGGGCTCCCATAAAATAATCTCTCTCGCAATCCTGTGCCACCTTCTCCACGGGTTGACCAGAGTTAACGGCTAAGATACCATTCAACCTCTTTTTGGTATTCAAGATATGTTCCGCCTGTATCTGGATATCTGTGGCCTGCCCCTGGCTTCCGCCTGAGGGCTGATGAATCATAATCTCCGCGTTGGGCAGAGCATACCGTTTGCCCTTCGCTCCACTCGAGAGTAGAAAAGCCCCCATGGAAGCCGCCATTCCGATACAGATGGTAGAGACATCCGGTCTCACATATTGCATCGTATCGTAGATTGCAAGTCCCGCCGTCACAGAACCGCCTGGACTGTTGATGTACAGTTGAATATCCTTCCCGGGATCCTGGGACTCCAAAAATAAAAGCTGCGCAATGATAATGCTGGCTGAATTGTCATTTACCTCCTCGGACAACATAATAATCCGATCATTGAGAAGTCTCGAAAAAATATCGTAAGAGCGCTCTCCTCTACTGGTCTGCTCTACCACATAAGGAATCAAACTCATAATCTATCACACCTTTCTATTGTTATCTGCCCGCGCTGTGTCAAATTGTTCTAATATATCAATCACCTGGTTGGCCAGTTGGATAAATTCCTGAATCCTTTCCTCTCCCAACTGTTCGTAGACTCTCTCCAGAGCTGCGTTCTGACTCTTGAGAATATCCTCCAACTCTTCCTTACCATCCATCGTCACAGTGACCAAAATCTTTCTCCGGTCACCGGAATCAATGGAACGCACAATGTATCCCTTTTTCTCCAAGCTATTCAATGTCTGAGACACGGCCGGCCTGGAAATGTGAAGAACCTGCTGAACCTCCGCCACATTAAAACCGCCGCAGTCCGACACGCATCCAGTGGCGGCCTGCCAGAGAACCACAAACTCACTGGGCTGTAGACTATTGGAAGGCATACAACAGGGAACCGCTCTCTTCATCCGGAACACTGCATCCATGAACTGTCTCCTCGAATCGGCGAGCACCACTCACTCCCTCCTTTTAAAGCTCTTAATAGTTAAGCTTTTAATAGTTAAGCTTTTAATTATATTAATACTAAATATTTGAATTGTCAATAGTTTTTACTAAATTAGTCTAGTTTTGAAGATCGATATGTCATATCCCTGCAGAAAGAGAAAGCAACGTCGTCCTCTCTCTTTGGCCTCTCGGCGGGTTATCTCATTTAACACAAAAAATCCTCCGGCCCAACTGCCAATCTCTGCAGTTTAGGCCGGAGGCAACCTCCTACTGTGTCAGTGTGCACTTCCAAACAAATTTAAGATCACACATCCCACCACAATCAATAAAATACCCACCACTCCCAGTGGGGTCATATCCTGTTTATATATGAACACGGAGATCAGGGCTGCCACCACGATTCCCACTCCGCACCAGGTGGCGTAGGCCACCCCCAGGTTCAATTTCATAATGGCCTTGGACAGACAGAAAAAGCACGCCGTATAAAGCGCAATACAGCCCAGTGTGGGGTATAACTTGGTAAAACCGTGAGTATATTTCAATATGGAGGTTCCCAACAACTCCAGAGCAATTGCCATTCCCAAAAGTAAGTAAGACATCTCTTCGCTATCCTTTCTATATTTCTGTTCTTTCACACTCATTTACCAACGTTCCAGTTCGCCCTCACTCATACTCGCCCCAGATCCCACGACTGCAGTGCAACCTCTTATCCATCATCCAGACCATCTAAATGCTCCTCTATCTCTGACTTTCACCCTATATTGAAAACAAAAGAGCGCATCACAGAGAACACCCAGATACTCTCCATAACACGCCATTATAAATGGAAGCAATGGGGCTCGAACCCATGACCTCTCGCGTGTGAGGCGAACGCTCATCCCAGCTGAGCTATGCTTCCATAGATCCTATTATAACACTTTTTTCGTCAAATGCAAGAAGACTTTTCAATATCCTGTTATCTATTGCACCTTAATCAGGGAAGTCCCCCGCCTCTCAAGTGGGAGACTCCCCTAGTTTGACAGGAGTATAAGCCCCTGCCAAAATGCCGTCAGAGTGGCAATAAGGTTATGAGCAAGTGGCAAAGCGCACCTCGAATATCTCCCTTGATTCTATGCTACCACATGGGGAGCGACGTGTGTTTGAGCAGCTCTGGTCAATGTACCCGAGATTTCAATCCACGCTCCCGCATGGGGAGCGACAAAATGTTTCCAGCATCCCGCCCAGATCAAGAAAAATTTCAATCCACGCTCCCGCATGGGGAGCGACCATATCGCGGAAGTTTGGGAATATATGACAATCCAAATTTCAATCCACGCTCCCGCATGGGGAGCGACCTGGAAATACCGAGACAATTAATTCACTAAAAACAATTTCAATCCACGCTCCCGCATGGGGAGCGACAGCAAACATGCACAAATTCCCTTTTGCATCATTGTGCAAGTCTACAAAATTCCAGATAAATTTTCAAATTTATTCATATTCTGTCAACTCTTCGCATATAATGTCTTCAACAAATTTAATAATATCGGTGCGAACCTCCCGGGAATTCTATGTCCGCTTCCCCTTCGCACTTCAAAAAGCGTCTCTATTCCTCTGAACCTTAGATCTGCGTTCCCACTCCCTGTACATATCAGTATAACACAGCCACACCCGAATTGACAGCTACAAATCTGCATTCTCTTTTCCCTCAGAGCGCAGACATGCCCCATCACAGACCAGGACAACTGTCACATCTCATGGCCGTTTTTTGATAGGATGGCGTATCACCGTCTTCCACCGCTCCGGCGCAACACGTCTGGCATCAGAGAGATAAATCTCGTGGTGTAATCGGCCATTCGAGAAATCATTGACATATCCTTTTTCTGCCAAGAACCGATCCATCGCCGCGACGCTCTTAGACTCCTCATCAAACGCCCCGATATGCAACATTTGCGCGCAAAGCCCTTCCTGAATCGTGAGAAATTCCACGGAAGAGAAATCCTGTCTTTTCTTCCGAGAGGCCTCCGCCACAGCCCACTCAAAATCCTGCCGGGTGACAAAATCCGGTAACCGGATCACCGAAATCCAACAGAATTCGTCCTTTCTGTTATAGTCAAATCCATCCACGTCCTGCTGCCACCAAAATCCCTCCAACGGCGGCACCACATAATCGAAATATCCCTCAATCTGATGAGAACTTTTCTTGCTCATCTTGATTGTGAACGCAACTCCATAGAGTAGTCCAATAGCCTTCTTGTACGCGCCCCCTTCTTCATTGGGATCTCCTGTCCCCCTCACAGCAAGATAATTCATCTCAGGAATCGTTACAATCTCCGGCCGGTTCTTAGGCATATAAAATTCTTTGTACTCCTTCTTATAATCAAATGCCATTTCTCTCCTCCTTTCGGATAACCATCGTACAGTTCTCACCTAATCCTTTCCCAGGCAGACCACAATTGCCAGCAAGAGAAAAATCCCTCCCGCACCCGCCACCATCCACTGTAGCGGAAGAACATCTGCCAGAGGTCCGAAAACCATCATCCCCACAGGCAAAAAACCGGCGTACACAGACCCCATAAGCCCAAACACACGCCCCTGCATTTTCTCCGCTGAGCTCCCCTGTATCAAAGTTGTGATAGCAGTCTGCACCACAGTCAGAGCGATCCCATACAGTCCCATCATCGCCAGGTACATCCTAAAATTTCTCACAATCCCCATACCCACCGCCATCACACCAAACCACGCCAAACCGACGGCCAACGTCTTAATGCGGCTCTTAAATCCCCCCCAAATTCCCATCAAGAGACCGCCGAGCACCATTCCTGCGAACCCCACAAGCTCCACAGCCGTCAGATACCAATAAGTATCCCCATACATCCGGCTCACAAACAGCCCGGCCATATATCCACCTGGGACACAGAAAAAGACAAACACCCCATAGATAATCAACAATCTTCCGACTTTCCAATTGGAAAAAGAATAGCGCACCCCTGTTCTCAAATCTGAAAAGACCGATCCGCCCTCCCATCCAGCCCCCGCCTCACAAAATTTCACACGAGAGAGCGCCCCTATACCTGCCATAGCTGTGGCCACATCGATCAACAGCGTAATTCGCAGAGACAACACAGAAAGAACGATTCCCGCTAACGCAGGGGCAACAAATTGAGCCATTGATTGCATGGTGGCATTCAGGCCATTGTATCTCATCAAAGACCTCTCCGGGACTATCTGAGGAATCACCGCATTCACCGCAGGCGTCTGTATTCCCGCCCCAACTGACCGGATCACAGACATCAGAAGCAAAACTCCAAGAAACGCCGGCCCATCCGGTAAAAGTGGCAGAACCACATATGTAGACCAAGTGACTAGAGCAATCCCGCCATCAGCCCACAGGATCAATCTCTTTTTATTATATCGGTCTGCCCAGACCCCTCCCAAAAATGAGACCAGAAACTGGGGCAGATACGCGCCCACCGAGAAGGCCGCCACCCAACTTCCACTTGAAGTCTCCAAGGTCACATACCAAATAATTGCCATTTGCACCAGAGTAGAACCGAACAGCGTAATACTTTGACTAACTAAAAAAAGTATTGCGTTTTTCTCCCAGCTATCCTTTTTTTCTACCATCTCGCGTCTCCTCCTTATCCGCAGGAGGAAACACGAACTGCTGCGTTGGATAACCGAACTCCACCGTCAGCTCTCTCTCCACAAAGCCTAGACCGCACAGCATCTCCCGGTGTCCCGTATCCGCCTTGTCCCCTGCACGGAACGTACTGATGCGAATCTCCCTTCCGCAGAACACTCCGCATGCCAGCTTGTCCAAAAAAACACTCTCCACTCTGCGACGCCTATACTGAGGGTGCACAGCCAGGTAATCAATCGCACAGTTCTCATATGAGATCCCCATTGCGCCCACCAGCAATCCCTGCTCCCGCAACAATAGCGCTCTCTGATTTTCTATGTAGTGATTCAGACGGTTGCGATACTCCCCCTCTCTTAGACAGGGATATCCGTCAATCGTAAGATTCACCAGCTCCATCCAGTCTCCCACATCCCCATAGGTAGCATAGACGATATCGTCCTTGGTAAATTCCCGCTCTACCGGCTCTCCTCTGAGAAAAATTTCCATCTGAAGCGGATAGAATTCCTCTTTGTCTCGAAACTCAGCAGGTGTAGTCTTATACATCGTCTTAAAAACACTTGCAAAGGCCCGCTGACTTCCATATCCACTGTCCAGTGCAATCTCAAGAATCGGCTTTCTGGACGACACCAGAAATCTGGCCGCTTCTGTGAGCCGCCGTCTCACCGCATACTCATGGAGCGTCAAGCCAACTGTCTTGACAAACATTCTGTGCAGATGATATTTGGAGTAGTTCACGGAAGCGGCGACTTTCTCCAGCTCAATCTTATCCGTTTGATGTCTCTCAATATATTGGATTGCCTGCCTTACCACCTGTATACTCTGTCCTTGCATCTTGTCTCCCCCTTCCCCAAAAGTATCCCGGTGTAAAGACGAACTTGGACACCGGAACCTAGAGAAATATGGTAGCACAAAAACGCTTCCTTGTTTTCATCATTCTTGCGGTTTTCGCCCACAGTCCTCTCCTTCTATGGGCAGCTTCCTGACAGCAGCCGTTAAAAATCTCCCGGCACTGTTGGCTCACAGTGGCATACTGCCTTAATGGAGTACTGCGTGGCTCATAATATAGAATTCATCTTGACTTGGCTGATACTTTTTTTCTTTCTTTTCCAAGGTATCATCGTAGGCCTGGGCTTCTTCCTCTGTAATCTCCATCACCGGACTTCCATGGTACACCCATTTTTTCTTACCCAACGCATTGGGCACAAGCTCTCTCACCAACATTGCCGCTGGATACTCTCCATTTTCTATACAGATATTGTATTTCCGGCAGCTTCGAAAGCCGCGACTCACATAATTGGCTGGACTTCCAAATATGACTGCCACATCGTACCCCAACTCCTTAGCCCGTGCAAGAGAGTGTTCTATGAGCATTTTTCCATACCCCATTCTCTGATATTCAGGCAAAACGCAGATCGGGCCAAAAGTGAGAATCTCTTTCACTTTCTTTTCATCGTCCACTAATCTGGCCTTGGTATACATAATATTGCCAATCACTTGGCCGTCCCTCTCCAGTACAAAATCTAGTTCCGGTATAAAATCCTCATGTCCCCGCATAATGTGAATCAAATAATGCTCCACGCACCCCGGGACATAAAGGTTGTAAAAAGCTTCTCTTGTGATTTTCTCAACTCTCTCATAGTCCGACCGGACCTCATTTCTGATATTGACTCTCTGATCCATCTCATCCCTCCAACGCTATATCTTGTCTGACAGTCTTCCGTCAGCCTTTCGGCTCTCCACCTTATCCCGCTGCAACATCCATCTCTTAGCTGTGCCAGTTACGCACCTATTTTATGCACATACATTCTCATCATATCTCCATCTCCCTCCCCTTGTACCATACACAGAAACTCCCAGCCATACCTCTCATAGAAAGACGTATGATCCGTGATAAGGTACAAAACTTCAATGCCGAGCACCTTCATATCTTCACACAAAAAGCGCAGCAATGCCCCTGCGATCCCTTTACAGCGATGGTTCTCCTCCACATACAGCGCGCAGACATTGGGCGTCAGGTCCCATCGATCATGAAAATCATTCTCTATCACCCCCACGCCACCGACAATCTCGTTGTCCTCCACGGCAAGATACCACTGTGGCACTACAGCGGCACTGCATAGACACTCGTTGATATTCTCTGCATACGCATCCAGAGATATCCCCCATTTAGAGTGAAACCACTTCGCTGCTTCATCCGCAATCTCCCTGTGTTCTCTGATTCTCACAATATCCATACTCGTCTCCTATCCTCTTCCTCAAAACATTCCCGGCCAAGTCCCCCTCCCCAGCTCTCAATGTTCACCCAGTATAACAAAAAAAGGCGGAAACTTCAACGTAACCGCCCGACTATCTCCCACCTATGTGGAGTAATGCTGTTTATCATCAAAATAGCCTTCCAGATATCCATAATAAATCATGGGCTCTTTATCGGATCCCGTCCCTCCCATCAACGCATGGCGACTGTAGAAACCAAAGATCTTATCTCCCATATGTACCGTAAGCACAGTCGGCGCCGCTTCACCCCCGCGTGAGTACGCATCATCACACAAAAAAACTGCCAGCACTTTCACAGTGGCTGACAGTTTTTTCATCTATAAATTCACCAGTTTATTTCCTTTTTCGCATATCTCATAGATTTCATCATATTTTTTCTCAATCAACGGATTCATCATCTCTGTCTGTCTTGTCCGGATTTTTTTATAGATGAAATACGGAAGTATCCACCCGGTAAACCCTGGAATTGCCAGAACAACGCAAAGCGCCACAAGCGGTGACTCTGCAGTAACTGCAAACACCGATCCTGCCATAAACACAGTTCCCAAAATTCCCACTATCAAAGAAAGCATCGTCGCCTTGCTCTCTTTGGACTTCTCCAATGCTTTTATATCCTCGATACATGCCTCAAAATGGCTCTGCAGCCGCTGTAGCTCCGGTTTATTCATAATTTTACGATTCCGTCTCATCTGCAGAATCACTTTATGTTTTTGATTTGGATGGATTTTATCACTTCTCTCACACTCCTCTGTCTCCCAGCCAAAATTCTCGTATCCATCCCGCAGAAACGGTATCATATTCCGCTCAGCCTCTACTTCTTTATAGTCATAGGCCGTGAACTTTTTGTCCGTCATTTTCTCACTCTCCTCCATGTTCTGACGGCAGTTTTACCGAAAAGACGCTGCCTTTTCCTACTTCACTTACCACCTGAATTTCTCCGTCTAAAAGCTGTATTACCCGGTGAACCAACGCCATACCTAAGCCATTCCCCTCTTTGGAATGGGAAGTATCTCCCTGATAAAATTTATCAAAGATATGTTTGACGGTATCCTCGCTCATTCCGCACCCAGTATCGGAGACAGATACCCTCACCCAGCCCTGCTCCGATGTCTGCCGAATTATAATCTGTCCTCCTGGTTCTGTAAATTTCAGCGCATTAGACAATAAGTTATTCCATACCAGCTCCATCAATTCCTGATCCGCCTGGACAAACGCTCTCTCTTCCAGATCGATATCCAATTCAATCTCTTTTCTCTCCCACCGATCTTCGAACTGAATAATACAATCGCAGAGCTGCCTGCATACATCGTAAGCCTCTGTCTCCGGGACAATATTCTGATTCTCCAGTTTATTCAATTTTAGAATATTCGTAATCAAATCGGATAGTCTTCCCGCTGCGCTGTCAATATTTTTCGCATATTCCAGTCTTTGTTCCTCAGACGTCCCTTTCATCTGCAGTAACTGAGCTGAATTCTTAATCACCGCTATGGGAGTTTTCATCTCATGAGATACATTGGAGATAAAATCTGTCTTTAGTGTCTCGATACTGCCCAATTCCTCAACCATCCGGTTCAGATCCATAATCATCACATCCAGATAATCCAATTTATCCGGCGTATTAATGGTGGGAATATACACAGAAAAATCCCCATGTGCCACTTTCTTCGTCGCCTCCGAAATCTTCTGCAATGGAATTTCATATGTCTTTTCTATCTTTTTTCTGGTATACAACACAAGTCCGGCTGCGATCAAACACCAGTAAAGGATCATGATATGCGTCTGCAAAATATTCGGTACATAAAAACGTACCATAAAAACAAGCAATCCCTGATGAAGACCTGACATCGCCGCGCAGACACCGAGATACGTCCAGAAAAGAGAAAGCGGAAAACGGGATTGTTTTACACTATTTGGGTTCGTCTCTACAGAGGATCTCACTTTAACACCACCTTATACCCCAGGCCCCTGACTGTCACAATCTGAAAGCCATCGCATTTTGACAGCTTTTCCCTCAATTTTGTCACATACACATCCACAGCCCGCAGGCTGGTATCACTGTCAACTCCCCAGAACTCATCCATCAGTTGCGCCCTGGAAAATGTTTTCTTCGGATAGGAAAGCAGCTTATACATGATATTAAATTCTCTTGTGGTGAGACTAACTTCCTCACCGTCCACCGAGGCACTCATGCCGTCTGCATCCAGTTCCAGATTTCCCACTGTAATTTTCCGCTCCGTCTCGATGTTTGCCCTGCGAAGCAACGCCCGCACCCTAAGCAGAAGTTCACTCAACTCAACGGGTTTCACCATATAGTCATCAATCCCCACCTGGAACCCTTTCGTCTTGGATGGCAGATCATCCTTTGCAGACATGAACAGAATCGGGATCGTCTTATCCACATTTCTCACCGTCCGGGCAAATTCAAACCCGTCGATCTCTGGCATCATAATGTCTGAGATAATCAACTGGTACATATTATTGTACATTTCATCATAAGCGTCGTTTGCGTTCAGACACCCTTTTGCCTCAAACCCACTGTCATTTAGATAGATACATACCATTTGGTTCAACTGCACATCGTCTTCCACCACCAATATCTTGATCATCTTCTATTCCTCCCTGTTTTGTAGTCTCATTTTATTCGCTTGATAGACGCCGTAAATCCCCATTCCCAGAACTAATACACAGAGAATCACTCCCGTAATCCCATTCATCAGTTTCTGACTGTCCTTTACTTCCGTATCCCCGAAAGACGCCAGCATGGCTGTCTGCAGTGACAATACAGAAACACAGGCGTCTGCATAGCCGATACTCCGTATGGTAACCAAAAACGGCGTCTTCATTTTCGCAGTCTTGAGCCAATTACGCACGGCCAGAGGCACTTTTATAAAGGTGTAAAGCGCCACAATATAAATCGCTATCCCCGGATACTGTCTACCTCCATAAGAATGCACCGTAAGAATTACCATTCCTCCAAGTACAACCGTCAAAAGAATCAGATTGACACTGCTAACCTTATAAATACGAATCTCTTTTTCCCGTGTACCTGCAAAAGTCTTCCTACCTGATGCCCGTCTCCCATAATTTACAGTCCAAAATCTCATACAACTCAATGAAAAATAATAGACTGCCAGCGTAATATACCATGGAGAGCGGCTGATAAATCCTATGCTTCCATTAAAAACGGCAAATGCAAGATTGATCAACAATCCAACCGATGTCGTAATAAATGTGCGGAATCGGTAATCCCTGATAAAACGCCTCAGTCTCTGATATCGATCCGCTAGGCCTTCTATCCATTCATGAGCCGCTGTATTAACTGCTTTTATATCTGGCACAATATAGAGGCATGCAGGAAATACAGTTCCCGCCGCACACACATAGACGACAATCTCTCCAAATCGGAAGATCTCCCCGGTTCCAACCTGGAGAAAGGACAGACCTGCAAAGACTGCGGCTGCAGCGTATAAGAGAATTCGAAGCCTTACTTTTAAAACAGGCGGTTTCCATTCCTTCTTATTCCATCTGCGCCCCATCTGCTTTTCACCGCCTTTCATACTATTGTACACAATACGGAGAGTGTAATCTATCTTTGTTTTTGTTTTATTTATAAATTGTGTTTTTTCTGTGAACAAGCAATTATAAATAAAAAAAATGTGTGTTTCTGTGTAATAGAAAATGCAGCAGACTTTTTACATCCACTGCACTCTTCCTGATTTCTGTCCTATTTTCCCGACTATCTCAAACCCTTTGCAAAAGGAATCAGGCAAAGGAGCACCACAATTCCTACCAGACCGATACCGATTCCCGGTACCATATTGCTCCATACCATCGTCATACACATCCCCACTCCCAGCAGCAACACTCCTATGATTCCAATTAAAACTGCGACAATCGTTTTCCCTGACACTTTAATCGGCGCCTTATGTTCCATCTTTCTCCACACAAGAACCATAATCAGCAATACCACTGCCCCGGTAACTCCCATTGCAACTCCCTGCCGGAATACACCCCATTCCGGTATCAGGCACATACACATTCCCAGTGCAAATAAGATTCCCCCGATCGTCCCCAAAATCATTGCCACAAAACTGCTTTTTTTCATATTCTCTCCGTCCTTTCATTTTCTCTGTTGATAGTGAGAGAATACTATCTTACCGTTTTCGTTTTGTTTCACTTTTGTTTCTGTAATATTAATTCCGGTTTTTTTGATCAGAGTTCCCACATTCATTTCTGCAGCCGGCGTATCACTCCGCGCTCTGCTGTAATTGATATTTACCGACTCATATCCTCATTTTCCTCCGTATTCTGTTCTTCATAGCCAATATCAGAAAGCCACTCTAAGACTGTACTCTGTGAACTTGTCACTTCCGGGCGGTATACACTTAGCACATTTTCTTCCACCTCACAGTCTCCCGGCAAAGATTCCGAGATATCCTCCGCACTGCGGGCGATTCCCCCTGTTCCGTGAGTGCAGAACAGAATAATTTTCTTCCCAGACAAATCATGTCCCTCGATAAAGCTGTGAATTGCCATGGGACAACTGTACCACCAGTTGGGATAGTAAAATGGGGTACACCCTTGTTATGTCTTGATTTTACTGGATTCAACAGTATACAAAACTGTGTACTGTGTCTACTTTCTCTCTATAATCCTGCCTGCTCTAACCACTTTTTCAGTTGCTCTTTCGACTGGTTTCCATTTAACATTTTTCCTTCTATAATCTCTGCATCTTCTGATACGCTGTCTCTCAATTTTTCCACTGTCTTTCCAAATCCACTTCCACCGGAGGTTGCAAATAAAATAATCTTCTTGCCTGTAAAATCATAGCTTTCTAAGAATTTGTTTATAATCGTCGGTGCCACATACCACCAGATTGGAAAACAAATCACGATATTTTGATGCCCTTGTACATCCGCCTCCGTATCTAAAAGTGCCGGATATGGGGCATTTCCTTTCATCTCCTTAGAACTTCTGGACTCAGAATCCATCCAATCCAAATCTTTTGTCGTATACGGAACTTCCGGTTTGATTTCATATAAATCCGCCCCTGCTACTTCTGCCAGTATCTTAGCTGCCTTTGCGGTTACGCCACTTGCTGAAAAATATGCTACTAATGTTTTCTTCATATTCAAATTGCCCCTTTCGATATTTTCTCTATATAAAGTATAAAACCACCTATATGAAATGTCTAATACTTCATATAAATGGTCTGTTATACGTTTGGGGCATATCATAAAATATCATTTATAGAATGATAAATATATTTTTATATTCATCTGCTTTTAAGACAATAATATCTTCTATTCCTATTTTCTCACCCAAGAAAGCAAAAGACCGATTGTACTTTCACCTAAAAAGTACAATCGGTTCTTCTCCTATGGCAGTTCTTAAATCGCTAAAGAACTATTTTGGCAATTTGTTTATACTTACAATACAATTTCTTTTAATTCTTTTAACTCCTCCTTATATTTTTCATTATCCATATTCGTTATCAATCCTTCCATGTCTATTGCTACTAAATCACCATCTTCAAATTCCAGATATTTCACATATTCATTTTTTATAAGCACAGCTAAATGTCTTGGCAACCCAATGTTTTGCAACTCTATAGTTTCTAAATCCGTAGTTCCATACTCTAAGTATTCAGCCCAATTAATTCCTGCTTTTTTCTTTCCGTTCTTTTCTGCTACTATGAGATAGTAATTCATAATATAATTTTTAATCTTAAAACGCAAAAAATTATCAATATCAGAAATTAAATCATTAATAACCAAATTAATGTGTTCTCTATTTTTTGAATCAAACGGAACATATTCGTTTTGGTTCCATATTTCCCCTTTTCTCTTATAATAATTAATTATATTGATAATCATCATGTTTAGTGGTGTAGATTTTATCCATGTATACATTAAAACTGCAAAATACTGTAATCTTGATTTTTGTCGAACCATTGGTTTTCTACCCTTTGACTCTTCCTCTTCCCAATTATATAGATCGTACAGTTTTTTCAATACTTCAAAACAAGTTTCGGGATTAACCTCACTAGGAAAAGCAGACTCCCCATTTTTAATGCTTGCCCAAATATCGTTTTGATATGCTATTTTAATGTTAGAACATTGCTCCATTATATATGTAGGAATACGATTTTCTTTTTCCATTTTCTCTAATACTTTTTTTCCATTTTCATTTTTTTTCAAAAAATTAGATATTAGTATTGAATCTGTTTTTGTCGCCTGATGAGTAAAAACAATATTAGCATAATGATCCCAAACCTCTTTCTCTGAATTACTATAATTGGACTTTGTAAATTTTTTGAATTCTAAAGATTTTTCCAAATTTTTATAAAAGTTTTTTTGTCCCTTTATAACTAACGGTTTGACTTCATCTATTTGCTTATTTCTAATAACCTGTAAATCTTTTTTTGGATTATCCCACCTATTTCGTTTATCCTCAACACGGACACAAATAATGTTTCCACTTAATTCTTTGCTAAGGCGCCCTGCTCTTCCTGCAAGATTCCAAAAATCTATATCGGAAAATTTAGTATTTCCGATAGCATTGCTAAATATAAATATATTCTTAGCAGGTAAATTTACCCCCTCAAGTAATGTAGATGTACAAAAGATATAGTCAATAACTTTTGCTTCAAACAATTTCTCAATGTATTCTCTTATCCGTTGCGGAAGTCTTCCAAAATGAAAAGCTACTCCACGTTGTAAACAATCAATCAGAAAATACTCTTTATGTATATATGTTTTAATCAATTCTATTAGAGAACTAATTCTTTCATCTTGTTTACATGGAAGTTGCTCAGAAAACTTTCGTGCAAAATTAATTGTATCTGTTACAGTATTACAATAAATTATATTTTTGCAATTGCACCCTAACTTCTTTAGCATTTTTGTTTCAAAAAAATCCTCTTTCTTTCCTAAATCTTTAAAAACAATATCTTCACCTGTTTCAGTAAACATTCTCCCTTCCTGCTCTACATAATCTATATAAAAACGGTTCTGAGCTACTGGCGATTCTTTGATAATCATCTTCTCATCTAAACTTTTTTCAAATAGTTGAAGAAAAATATCCACATTTGGAATATTAGGCGATGCAAAATATAATTTTATACTTTTTCTCTCGGCCAACAGAATAGCATGATAATATAAAGGTGATCTTGAATCTTTTTCTGCTATAATTTTTTGTGCCTCGTCTACAAACATATAATTAATAACCGGATTTCCTTTTTCACCTAGATAAGCAATCAGTCTTTCTGGGGTAAATACAAACACATATTTTAGACCACGCCCTTTATAGATTGCCGGAACTATTGGATGTGCCAACACCCTATATCTATCTCTATCAATACTTTTTTTCAATCTGGATGTAACCTGATTAATTAATGCACGCGTTGGAACTAATATTACAATATTTTCTCCTCCATGCTTCTCATTGATAATATATTGAATAAAAGCATCCATAATAAACGATTTTCCAAATGATGTCGGACCCGAAAAACTAAAATGATTACTATCTTTCATCGCTTCAAATAATTTATATTGCGGATCTGTAAAAACATAATCACTATACGGGACCTTCTGATATACTTTTTTAATTTCTTTTTCAAGGACAGATTCCACCGTTTCAACTTCTTTGTGATTTTTTACTGCAATATCTAAGGATGCAAAGTTACCTAATTTCGTTAATATAGCGTTTGCAAAATATTGATACTGTGCGTTATCTTTGTATGAATCAAAAAGCAAACTTATTATCTTATATGCCTTATTTCTTCCTTCTGATTCGTGACTTCTTGATAATATATCCGCAAATCTTAATACATCATTAAATTCTTTTTCTGTTAATATAATATCATCCCGTTGATATAAAAAAATATGAGCATACTTAAGTTCTAACTTATGGGTTAATTCACTTAAATATGGATCTTTTAATGCCTTTTTAATCATGGCTTCTAACCAAGTCATTTCGTTATTGCCTCCATTATATCCTTCCTCTTACTGTCGATATCTGTAAATGGTAAAACATATATATAAAAATTATGCCCTTGTAAATCTAACTCATTAATTTTTTTCTGCATATAGTTTAATCTTTTATTTACTTCAATATCTACAATCTCATTTACTTTCTTTCTAAAATCTGCTGTTGGAAGTGCCTTATCTTTTTTATCTATATCTATTTGAAATCCAATAAAAATACCGAAAGCATCATCGACATCAAAATTTCTATCTTTAGATGGATAAATTAAACTCTCTAAAAAGTCTTTTTCATCATCAGAAAACACTTCTTTAAATAGATTATCACTAATCAAACTTTTTTCATATTTCAACCCACTCTTAGTATTTCCATTTTCATTTATGCCATTTTTAAAATTATGTATTGACTCAAACGCATCTGCGATTGCCCTACTCATGTCAGTATAGGTTTTTGATTCTCCAAAAATCAGCTGATAGTTGCCATCTTCAAGTTTTAAAAAATGTACTCCATCAGCACCATTTACATAATGGCTTGTTGAAGTTTTTAATTCCAATTTCGTGAGAATTTTGGGTGCACCCAAATGCGATTCCAAAAAACAAAATAAAAGTAATTCACCTAATTCTCCATTGTTCCTAGTATATTCTACAAATTTTTCTCTTGCTTTTCTAGATAGAGTGCCTACTCTATCTTTATATTTTTCTTTTACTTGCCTCGATATAGAATAATCAATAACTGGATCTATTAACATATCCACTAATAAATCATAGTCAAATTCATTAGCATTAATTTTCAGAACAAATAAATTCAGTTTATTTTTTTCATACTCATCTAAAGCCTTTGACCATAACAAATTAAATGATCCCAGAAAATCTGTCCCTTTTAAACTTAGCTCCATAGTATTGTCTCCTTTGTGCTGAAAATATAAAATACTTTATATTTCATTATATCATTTTACACAAGCTTAACAAACACTAATTTTTTTTATTGGTTTATCTTTTTCTATTATACATATTTTATATACAACACACAAGAACATTTGTTCTATCCCTTTAATTCTTTCACAAGGGTTCGATGGACATCATTACACGCGACGCAACCACTATTTTTTAATGATTTGCAATGCGTTTGAGGCATACCTGCCTATCTATCATCAACGACCAAAAGGTATGTTCACACCACACACCTTCTCAGCCTTTATATTCTTTTTCAATCTTACAGCTTTTTAATAAAGTTCAAATCCTGTTTTTTCAATGCTTTTTGTAACTTTTCAGTCGTTTTCTTTAAATCTGCATTTTCTCTTTTTAATTCTTGCACCTGTCTCTGTAGAAGCTCGTTTTGTTGTTCCAGTGCCATATTCAGGATTTCCCTCCGCGGATCTATCATTCCTGCCTGCTGTTCCAACGCCCGGTTCATTTCTTCTCTGATAACCGAATTCTTATAAAAGAATCCTCTGGACAACCCTGTCCGTTTCATTAGCTTGGGTACTGATATTCGTTCCTGATCTTCAAGCATTTCCCGAATAGCATATCTAGCGGCTGCAATCTTCTCTTTGCTCTTTTTCTGGTTCTCTTCTACCATTTTATCGTATTTGCTCATATTCTTCGCCCCACCCTTCCAAATTGGCATAAATGATTTTAGTCATCATTTCCCTGACTTGTCTTGTTTCATCCGCCATTTTCTGATTACTCATTTTCCGATAATGCTGAACGCTGCTTAATTTCTTATGTCCAAGCAGTCTGGCTATCGTCCAGTCATCCAAATGCATTTCTGTCAGCTTCACTCCATAATAATGTCGGAAAAAATGGGATCTGAATTTGAAGAGGTTTCCTTGGTCATCCCGCAAATCTTCTTTTAAAATCATTCCCAGGACTTTATGTTTGATGGTTGTATACTGCATGGGCCTTTTGGGGTTATCCTCATTCACAAATATGTATTCTGAGTCATTCTTTACTTTCTCATCATAGTGTACCGCCTGTCGGATCAGCTCCGCCAGTTCCTCACTGATCGGCTTGCAGAAATCACTGGTTTTTACTTGTTTGATTCGGATCATGTCCTGATTATTTTCTTTATATAAGCAGTCCTTTCTTAAGGTCAGTGTATCGGAGATTCTTGTACCTAACATTTGGTGGATGACCATACACCGGGCAATCTGTTCGTCCATTTTTGTAATGTGCGCATTCAGCCTCTTAAATTCCTCATCGGAATATACTTTAAATTCCGGCTGTACCTCTGGCGGAATATCCGTATTCAGGAAGAGATGTGCAAGGGTATCATATTGATAGATCTTACCGATTCCCTCCAGCACTCTTCGAAGGGATAACACCACTGTGGAATTTCCCTTATGTGTTGTTTCTGCAGTGGATAAGGAAATCAGGAAGCCTTCTAAAATATCCCTGGTTATTTCCTGACAGGACTTTATGTCCGGATGTGCTTTCTTTAAGTATTTTGAGAATTTCCGGATGGCTGTCATTTCTCCCTGTACCGTTCCGACCGCTTCATATTTCAGATTAAAGTAAATGGCTTTCTTGGTCTCTTCCCTGATATCCGGCTGGCTGATTTTACTAAAATTGATTGTCTTCACATGATATGTGGGAGTGCCCTGCAGTTCTATATCCAATGCTCCCAGATGCCAGATATCTTTTTCCGTTTCTTCCCGTATATCCTCCGGCTGAATAAACTTCAATACATTTCGCAAATATCGTATTAGCGGTGCGTCTGTAACATTCCATTTCCCATACACATTTTTCTTTTCAAGAGTGGTTGGTCTTCCATTTTGAAGCATCCATTTTTTTAAGAATAGCATCCACTTTTCTATTGGCAGATCCCGAAAACTCTTTTGTTGTCTGAGTTGAACCTGATCCAGAAAGGTTACCATTTGACGATAATATGTGCATTCATGCTGTACTGTGCTGCATGATACGGTTCTACCACGTTCTAAAATATAAGCCCTCATCTCCTCCCGCATTTTCTCTCCCGGAAGCTTCCGTAAGTCAAAGTAGGAATCATCTGCTTCTGTTTTCTCGCCCCGTTTTCTTGCTTCCTGCCAGCACTGCAGATCTTTAAAGTAAATTCTGTCTCTCTCCATCGCTGTCTCCTTTCAGATATGATGCCAGACTGTTTTCCGGATTACTGAAGAACTCTTCATTTGCCTGGGCTATCTTCTTTGGCATATAATCGATGTATTGTCTTGTCATTTCCTCATAACTATGTCCAAGGTAATCCCGGATGCTCTGAATAGACACTTCATTGTCATAAAACATGGTTGCGACCGTATGCCGATAATCATGGGATTTAAAAAGGTATTCTCCGTTTTGGATACCCTGTTCCTGACAGGCCTTTAACATCTGTATGCGGAATGTCTGGTATAAGCAGGCGCCTCCTTTGATATTCTGGAAAATATAATCTTCCGGCTGAATCTGATGTCTGTTTATATATACACGCATAATTTTATACAAGGCCTCTGGAATCGGTATCCGCTTATAAGTTTTCATCTTGACCTGATACACCTTGATCCAGTAGTCTCCATTCTGCATATAATACGCATCTCCTTTTAGCTGGCATACTTCACTTCCCCGCAGTCCTACACACCAAAGGTGTAAAAACATACATCTCAACCGCTCCGGAAAACAGTAAAGTTTTTGGATGATCTCCATATATACATCCATTTCCACGCTTCTGTCATGATGGATAGGAATCTCTTTCTGCATATAATATTCCAGCCGGAAGGGAACCCTTGTGATATACCCCCGTACTTCCAGAAACTTGAAATAATGCCCGATTCCGGAGAGTCTTTCATTATATCCTTTTGCATCAATCTTCCGTTCCTGAAGCTGCATGGCGTATTGCTTTATCTGTTCTCCTTTACAATCCACTGTCCGGATCTGTTCTTTGGCAAGGAAACATAGGAAATTCCGGATTGCCTGATATCTTCTTACAATCGTGCTGATTGCCTGTCCCGTCACACCCAGTTCATATTTCATGTAAGCCTGTGCAAACGCTCTTTCATCCTGATTCTGAATCTCCATAAAAGAGATGCTTTCCAATGATGCACTTTTATTTAAGCGTTCTTCCGTAAAATGAAATCTTTCCACATACCACACCGTTGCATTCCAGCAAATCTCTTCAGCGTTCAAAAAGGCTCTTTTTCTGCAGATATTCACAACCGGCATATACTTCTTTTCTGCCTGACATCCCTGTTCTGCCAACATATCCTGATATTTTTGGATCTCTCCCAGTTCCAACTGCCCTACATCCTCGATATGGTTTTGTACGCAAAACCGATAAAAATGTTGTAATGCCAGCAGTCTTATTCTTCTCATCATAGCCGATGGGGATGTTTCCAGCAGAAAATTTAGTGTGTCAAAAATCTGCCGCTTCAGTATTTCCGAACATTTCAGGCTGAAATCCCAGACCAGCATTTCCATCTGCCTGCTCTCCAGAAATTCCAGTGCAAGTTCTAAGACCGGATGATAGCGTAAATAAAGAACCTCATTTCGATAGCACCATCGGTACTTCCTTTGCCCTGCCAGCGTCTGGATCTGCTCCGCAATCTCCTTTTGCTTTACTCTGTCGTACATCTTGAGATACTTTGGAACTGCCTTTCGTGAATGTTGTGTCCGCAAATATTGCTCATATGCTAACCGCAGCGGATAATCCATCTCACTGATATGTTCCAGGCCGCTGTCAGCTAAAAAGCTCCCAAGATTTCTGATTGACGCTATATCCGAAAACTGATATGCCTCCAGTTCTTCCATGAGCTGCTGTTTCCGCTTTTTATACGCTTCTCTTGATTCTGTCAGGTCTTCTGCCTGTCTTAGCAAATATACAGGCATGGCGCCACCTCCCTACTGCAGTAATTCCTCTGCATGAAATAGTCCACCGTTTCTCCGGTAGAATTCATTGCTTGCTTCTACCAGTTCATCATCAATCCAGTCCAGATAACGCTTTGTCGTATCAAGGTGTTTATGCCCAAGCGCCTCACTGATCATTTCCATTCTCCACCCGGCTTTTTTCCGCTTATTCGCGAAATAGTGTCTCAGCATATGCGGTGTAATCTTGATTGCAGTCTTTTTCTCCATCCGCTCCAGCATATCATACACACTTCCCACCTTTAGCGGTTTTCCTATGGTATCGCCCATGATGTTTACAAACAGATAACTTTGGTGCTGCAGAATTTTCCCATACTGTGCGAGATAATCCATTAGGAAAGCATAAGTATCCTCACTGATTTTTGCTTTTCTGTATTCCGCATTCTTGGCTCTGGCATTGTTTTCATTATCTTCCCGGAAATATACACGCACCATGCGGTTCCTGTAATCAATATCCTTTGTAAAATCAATGCCCAGTATTTCACCAATCCGGAATCCCGTTTCCGCAAGCAGAAGAATCAGAAGCTGGTCCCTCCGGTTGGTACACGCTTTCAGAATGGTAATGATTTCATCCTGCTTTGCGGTCCTGCCATGGCTCTCTTCTTCTTTCAAATATCCTTTAAAAGAATGTCTTCTCAGGATTCTTTTGACACCCACTTCATTGACCGCGACAATCCGGTTATAGGAAAGTGTTTTCAATTCTCCATACTGCTCGTATTCCGCTTCTATAAAAAGATGGAACCTGAATACATCTTTTAAATATGCATTGCAAGTTCCATTGTTCGGATATTTATTCTGTTTTTGTTCCCAATGATTCCCCTTTTTCAGCCAGTACAGAAAATCCACAAAATGCTCTGTCTGTTTTTCATAGGAATATCCATACACATCCGTCAGTTCCATTTCCTTTTCTATGAGAAATTCCAGATAATATAAAATGGAAAATGCAGTCCTCCGGACAGTGTTGGGTGACCTTCTGGACTTTGTCATGTGCGCCAGAAACCGGGACGGTAATTCGGATATCTGCAGAGTTTCAATATTCCGGATATAAAAATATCTGGTAGAAACATCTTTGATTTCTTCTACTGAATAATGCTGCATATCTTCACCATCCTTTCCTCTAACGCTATACACAGTATACCCACTTCATGCCCGAATAGCTATTCATCAATACCAACAAACCGTGGGATTTCCTTTTCAAAACTGTACTAAATATTCTCTGTAATCCCCTGTACAAACGAAGCATATCCAACAATACCGGAAAACAGCTAGGAAAGGTAGTATTCCAGGCTCTTCCGGTTCCGGATAAAACGCTGTACTTCTTTCAAATCCTCTGCCATCAAGCAGGCTGGCAAAGCGCATATCACATCTTCATAATATTTTCCGCCCCGCACTGCCCGGTCATCTAAAATGGATACCACACAAGTGTCTGTCTCCGTCCGGATGGCACGTCCAAATCCCTGACGGAGCCTTTTCTGCATATCCGGCACGATAATCTCTTCGATGTATTCCTCCAGCGTTTCATACTCTTCTTTCTCCGCCTCGCTGGTCGGATCGGGTACAGCAAAGGGCAGTTTTACGATAATCAGGGAAGACACCATATCTCCCGGAAAGTCCACTCCCTCCCAACAAGATCCGGCGGCGAACAGCACTGCATTTTCCATAGTCTTAAACCGCAGAATTTCCTCCTGGGAGTGGCGCCACACCTCTATCATCGGGAAAGGCAGTTCATCCCGGAGAATCTGATACACGCTTCCCATCAAGGTATAGGAAGTGAACAACACCAGGGTATGTCCGTAAGTGGAACAGATCAGGGAATGGATATGATGGGCCACCATCTTCGCTTCCTCCTTGCTTCCCCTTTTACACCGTTTCAATGTCTTCGGCAGAAACAGCAGACAGTTTCTTTCATAAGCAAAGGGAGAAGCTGCCACATATTCCTCCACCTTTTCCATACCAGACAGTCCTGTCACCTGTCTGGTCCTTTCAAAGCCCTTTCCAGCCTTTAAGGTTCCGCTGGTCAGAATGGCAGAACACTCCCGGCTCCACAGCATCTCCTTAAGAAGCCTTGGGATTTCCCGGCTGGCGGCACACAAAACGGGGAGCTGCTCCTGGTCTGACTTCAGGTAGAGAACGTACCTCCCGTCCTGCCGGAAAAAACAGTCCAGCACTCTCCCGGCTTCTTCCAGCCGGTTCATCACCCATTTGGGGATGCTGCCTTTGAGTTCCTCTCTTAAATTTTCCACTGCCTGAATGCCCTCATAAAGATACAGCGTACATTCTTCCGTTGCTCTGAATTGGGACTGTATCCCTCTCTGAGACACATGGTTCTCCGCAAGGATTCCAAACACCTTTTTCAACACACCTTTTAGCAGCCTTGCCTCTGCATTCTGATATTCCCGTTCCAGATAATACCCGATTTCCCGGATGTCATCATAACAGAGGCTCTTCCCATACATCTGCTTTGCAGCCTCCGGAAGCTGGTGTGCCTCATCCACAATCAGCGCCCGGTAATCCGCCAGCAGAGGGCGGTATTCTTTACTGCGGTGCATGGCGTCTGCCAGCAGATAATTGTGGTTACAAATCTGAATAAAAATATCCTTGCTCTTCGCCTCATCCAGATATCTCTGGTATCTGCAGACCATTCTCCCCGGGCAGTCCCTTGGGCAAAATTTTGGTACGCAGACCAGCCTGCGGTCGAAGCCGCTCACCCCCTGCACTTCATCCATGTCATAATGTCTGCGCAGAGATAACAGCGCCTCTTTCTGTGCTGCATTTTTCTGCTTGTGACGGATCGCCTCCAGCCTTTGTTCCAGCCTGTTATCGCAGACAAAATGCTCCTTTCCTTTCCGTATCACTGCCCGGAGAGGTGACTGGATGATGCCCTGTTCCACCAGCACTCTGGACAGAAACGGGATATATTCCGAAAGAATCGCTTTCTGCAGCGCAACGCTGGAGGTGGTGATTACCACTGGCTGCTGCTTTAGTGACAGCCTTCTCCCGTCCAGTACGGAATACTTCCGCATTAATACGCAGGCCACCAGATAGGCATAGGTCTTGCCAATCCCGACTCCGGCATCGCATAAAGCGATTTTCCCCTCCAGCAAGGTGTCCAGCATTTCGTGGCATAGCCGGATCTGTTCCTCCCTTACTGCCAGTCCATGTCCGGGCAGCAATACCCGGAAAATCTTCTCGATCTCCTGATGCGCTCTTTTCTGATATTCTACTCTGTAAAACATATCGTTTCTTCTTTCCGCATGACGTTAATACCACATGGATGCGGCCATGGAGATTTCCACAGCCGCATATATCTGATATCAACGACACACTCTTCTTTGATTTCTTTTTGTTCTCTGGCACCGTATTTGTCCCCGACTCCCCGGATACCTGACTGCATTGCAGTGTTTGGGAACATTACAGGCGGATGCTTGGCTTCGCACCGCTCGCAGATTTCCTGAAAGTCTTGCTGATTACAACTTGGAGTCCATCCTCTGCTCTTCTGGCAGAAATTCGTATCATTATCCCCCTCTGATGCTCCTGGCGAAAGATCCGCTATGATCTTATTCACAGCTATAAGGAATCGCTCAGAACGAAAGCAGGCACTGTATGCAGAATCCGGAATCCCCATTCCTCTGACCTACTATATAAACAAAAATACAAACAGAGGCTGGCTTTTCCTTCTCTGCATACAGTGCCGCTCCCGTCCGTCCTGGCGCTTACGCTGTCACGCTACTATCTTTGGGAACGTACCTGTAATGCTGGTATGTGATTTTCAATGTACACACAAGGGGGAATTCCCCCTACATATACATAGCCGATGAGATTGCCCTTTTTTCTTCAGCAATTTAAAACTTTTTTATTTTTTTCTTGAGTCGCTCTACTTTCGTATAAACAGTTTTCTCCGGCATATCCATGAAAGAGGCGATTTCTTTTACTGAGAATCCCCACATTTTCAATAACAAAATCTGCAGCGTTGTTTTATCTGCCTCTAAAAGAATATGTAAGATTCTTTCATCCTCCACACTGTCGAAAAGCTGTCGGATGTTCAAAACAACCATCGGATAGGTTTCTTTTGCCTCCTGATGCTCCAGTTCCCCCTTACTTTCTGCAAGATGTTCCTGGTATCTGCGCTCTTCCTTAAAATCCTCCCAATCCATCTGCCGGAGCTTTTTGATAGACTCCTCATCCATTCCGAGCTGCCGCAGTTTTACTTCCTCTGCTTCTTTCCACAGTTTCCAATTTCTTTCCGCTTTTGCCTTATTAAAAGCCATCCTTTCTTTACCTCCGATCTGATTTTTTTGAAATCAAATCGGAGTGAGGCGGCCCACGAGCCCAAGCACTGCTATTACCTGTTTCAGATAATTTTGCGCATAAAGAAAAAGCGTCCCGCAAGTCAAATACCTGCAAAAACGCTTTCCCTTTACATTCTGTAAATACTGCACATTCAATATAGTGTGAGACACCACATGGAATATTAAAAAATTCCCTGTTTACAGAACAAATTTTTTTAGCTCATTGGTATCTCCATGTGTCTTTTCTATTATGAACCGCAATCAATCACCTCTGAAGCCAGGTGTTTCTTTTCCAAATCCATTCAGCGGTAATTGATCTTCATAATATTAACTGGCAAGCAACATCAAATATTGCCTCACACTATTTTCACATTTTGTCATTTGCGTAATACACTAAATACAATGGAGGTGACACACAAATGAGCAATGACGATCGTTTACTAGGCACAATCATGCGTGAAGCACGCATTAAATCTCATATAACCCAAGAGGAACTGGCTGAAAAGGTCCATGTAAACCTCACGCACTTGGGAAATATAGAACGAGGAACCAGCAACCCAAGTTTTCCTCTTTTTTGTAATATCATGCGGACTCTGAACATTTCTGCAGATGCTTACATATATCCCGAAAAAGAAGTCGCAGACGATACTTCACAAGAAATCATACACCTTTTAAGCCAATGCTCTGAAAAAGAACGAAAAATTATCCTGGCGAATCTCCACACCCTGATTGAATATCGGGAGGAAGAGTAAGAGTAAAATTATAGTGACTGATTCTGATTTTCTTCTGATTTTAATCTGCTTTTTCTATGGTTTTTCAACATGGCTTATGGCAATAAAATAGCTCATGCACGTTACTGCATGAGCCATTTTATTACCGTAGATTCTCTATGAAAGCTTTTATACGTTCTGATTCTGGAATCCATCCGATGCCAGCCAGTAAAAGAAGCATATCAATCATTCCTTGTATATAAGCCTGCTGATTTTCTTCTTCCGCACATTTTTCCACAGACGTGATATAAGAATCTATAATTTCCCTTTGAGCCTTACTGAGTTCCGGTACTAGCTGTTCAAATCTTTCGATCTGTTTTCCCTTTTCTTTTACAAAATTCTTATATTCCGGAAGATTAACATAAGAGCTTCGCTCTGTATTCTCGCAACGTAATTCTTTTAAAAATCCAGAGATTTTATCCCATACTTCATTTTTCATCATAAATGTTCCCCATTTCTGTAAGTTCTTTCTCAGTTATATCTTAGTTTTTACATATCCATTTTTATCATACTGCAAACAAAATTTTCAAAAACTTCATCTTTAGAAGTATATTATCATCCGTTTTCGCTAAAATCAATCCATATACTTCATCTTTAGAAACTGTAGGAGATCTTATGAAAATATACTGGAATGGGAAAAGTAAAAATATCATAGGGCAACGAATACGTGAACTTCGTCAGAATCAGAAAATCTCGCAGCGGACTTTAGCTGCCCGGCTTTCTCTTTCCGGCATCGACTTTACGGACTTAACAATTCTTCGAATTGAGAATGGAACCCGATTTGTTCCTGATTATGAACTTGCTGTTCTTGCTGATTATTTCCATGTTACTACAGACTATCTGCTAGGTCGGGATTCTGTAAAACAATAAAAGAAACTACTCACATTGAGCAGTTTCTTTTATTGTTTTACAAATTTATAGCCGACTCCCCTGACCGTCTGGATATATACTGGATGATTCGGATCGGGTTCAATTTTTCTTCGGATATGACTAATATGGGATGTTATATTGGCATCGTCATGGACATATTCTTCATTCCAGACAACCTCATAAATTTGCTTATGTGTAAATACAAAGTCTGGATAACTTGCTAAAAAATATAAGATATCGAATTCCTTAGTTGTTAAGAATATTTCTCTTTTATTTAACAAAACATTTCTTCTTAATAAGCAAATTTCTAATCCACCTTTAAATTTTAATGTATTATCTTCTTCAAAATTTTTATTCATCATTTCCAAAAACACCTACCCTTTCTTAATTATCACCATCCTGCGCCTCCTCTTCTTAACTATTCATTTAAAGTATCTGGTATCCCTCTTCAATATACTGATGAATTAATTTCCACATTTCTTCAGCAGTTTCCTCGATAACAGCTTCATACCCAGAGTGTGGACGAAAACTTAAATACTTTTTCTTATTCAGCACCCAAAATGTTAGTACCTTATTTTTCTGTTCTACTTGTTCCCCCACAGCTACGTCCTCACTTTCATCTCTGAAAAATTACACACTTATTTCCCTGCGAAATAAAAACAGATTCAAACTGCTTCCTGCTCTTTTTGTTGGAAACAGTAACCTTTAGTGTTTTTTTCTCAATTAGCGCCTGTTCTGAATAATCTTGATTTTGTTCAAACAATTTTTTGTTACCTGGAGTTATATCACAGCATTTACAAACAGCCCGGTAATAAACGAAAATATCATCACAAAAGCAAGATAAAAAATAAACCTCTTAAACCCAAGAACGATTTTTACTGCACCAAGATTTGTGATTTTAGTAGCCGGTCCAGTAACCATAAAAGCGGCCGCACTGCCCATAGACATTCCATCCATAAGCCAGCCTTGTAAAAGCGGTATGGTTCCACCTCCGCAGGCATAAAGAGGTACACCGATAGTTGCAGCCATTAGAATACCGAAGGCTTCATTCCCTCCAAATATGGAAGTCATCATATCAGCCGGAATATATCTCTGAAACAATGCAGAAAGTACAATACCAATGAGGAAATATATTCCGGTTGCCTTGATATTCCTGCCAAGATTTTTTAAAAATCGAATCAAACTATTCGGATCAACATCACGACTCTTAGGTTCAGCAAATCCCTCAAAATTAAAAAATGATTTATTTTGATAAAAAATGCGTATTAGCAATCCAGCGGCAATACCGCATAAAAAGCAAGAGATAATCCGCACCACCAAGGCAGTCGTTCCCAATGCTGCACTGTATAGAATCAACTGCGGATTTAAAAGGATGGAGGACATCATAAATGCCGCCAGCCAATCATCTTTGATACCACCTTTTGAAAAAGAAGCTGCAATAGGAATAGTTCCGTACATACATAATGGAGAAGCAATTCCAAGTATACTGGCAGCAACAACACCCAAAACACCAAACTTTTTTTCCCCTATTGCACGAAAAGTATTATGTATCTTATCTTTGAAAAATACAGAAACAAGGGAACCCAGGAACATCCCCAACACCCAATAGGGAAAAAGCTGTTCCAGTTGAATGCTGAAATAGTACCAAAGGTAAATGGTCTCACGCCTTATTATTCCAAACATAATTTTCCTCCTTACAAGAGCCGGTAAAAACCGTCCAGGCCATAGTAAAATTCGCTTTTTCCACCAGATTCAATCCCCTCCATCATCACATCTAAATTCCGTGCAAGTGAAGGTTCCACAACGGCCGTTCTTTTCTCATATATTATTTATCTATGGAAAGCAACTGATAGGTTCGGCTTCCTAGACCAATTTTCTCTGCCTGCTCCAGCGTATGCAGCCCGTTTCTTGACTCAATACGGTTAATCAGTGACTGTCCGTCTTCAGCAGAATAAACCAAATCTATGCAAGCCTGGTCAACTGCCACCGGATCAAATGAAGCAAGGATACCAATATCGTGCATATCCGGCTCAGCAGGGTTTCCGTCACAATCACAATCTACACTCAGTCGGTTCATCACGTTGATATAGAGGATATTTCCGTTCAGTGAATTGACCACCGATTTCCCCGCTTCTGCCATAGATTCCAGAAAAGCGTCCTGCTCGCCACTCCACATATTACCGCCAGTTCCTCCACTGTGAATATGCGCTTTTCCGTCTGCCGAGGCGATACCGATGGAGATATTTTTGATTGCTCCGTCATTACCAGCCATAGCATGACCCTTGAAATGAGACAACACCACAAAGTAATCATAATTTTCAAAGTGAGAACCCACATAATTTTCAGTCAGGTTATCACCGCCCTCCACTGGCAGTGTCATAGAGCCTTCCTCATCCATAATATCCACATTGGCAATAGCGGTATAACCGTGATCCTCTGCCACTTGATAGTGCATAGCGGTATTGGAACGGGAGCCTCCATAGGCAGTGTTACATTCTACAATCGTTGCATCCAGTGACTGTATCAGTTCGCCAACCAGATCTGTTCGCAGATAGTTGCTTCCCGGTTCTCCCGTAGACAGCTTCACAGCGATGTTACCGGCCGGAGAGGCCCCTAATGCGTCATAGATAGCCATAATACCCTCGGAACTAATCTCCGTAGTCATATAAACTACTGGTGCCTCTCCATTATTGGCAGTTTCCGTACTTGCTCCCGTTTCGTTATTGCTACTTTCCGGGGCAAAAGATGGCATCTCTGTCTGACTATCCTGTGTAGTCAGGGTATTTGATTCCTGAGCGGGTTCTGTTTGACCGCATCCTGCAAGACAAACGTTGAAAAGAGTCATGGTTAATAGTATTGCAATTCCTTTCCTTTTCATTGCCTGCTCCTTTCCGCACACTGTGCTTTCCGTTTTTTACTCGTTTTTTTCTAAAGTTACAGTAAAACTCTCTGATTGTGCGAACGTGTCTTCTAATTCAGATTCTAGCCTGCCCAACGAAATCAGCCCATCGGAGTACCCAAAATTTTGATAAAACAGAGAAAGATTTCCCCACGGGGCATATAGACATAAATCACCCGGCTCCGGATCATAGCCTTCCAGTCTGTCCTCAGTGGGAAGCTGCTGCTCTTCCGGTAAATAAGCGATTTTCTCCACACTATTGTAATCTTCAAATGTCAATTCCATGGGTAACAAATCATATAGCGCATCTGCAGTCTGGTTATCATATAGCATAATTTCATATGCCTGTTCATTTACTGTCATAAGTATCTGCCTCTGACTGGATTCCGCAGACTGTGTTTCAGTACCCTGAGACATTTCCTGCGCTGTGGATGATTTCGGCACGAATACTTCAGCTTCACTATTTGAGTCTTGCGATGAGGACGGCTGAGAGGTACTCTCCTTATCTGCCGATTTTTCGAGCTGACAGGCTGTAAGAGAAAACAAAAGCATGATTGCCGCCAGAAAGCTTAACATTTTTTTCATACATTCTCCTTTCCGGCTGCTGCCTTTTTCACACTGCCTAGTTTTCTTAATCCTTTTGAAAGATAATGGGCAGCAAATACCCAAAGTCCCATCAAACAAACATAATCAAGATAAAATGACCAGATCGGCTCCTCATAGTCCAAAAATACAAACTCTGACTGCAAGAACAAATAGGTTGTAAAATCCCGGCTGACAAATGTAAAAATACCATAAGCCGCAATCAACACACCAACCAGCCGCAGAAGTATTTTATATCTATTTAAAGTATTCTTTGTACCGAATTTCTTTTTTGCGATTCCTAAAAACATATTCCAATGCAGCCCCAGATGAACACTCATAAGGATAAATCCCCAATAGGCACCCAGAATGTGCAGTCTTCTGGCCAGTGCCATTCCAACGTCAAAAGGCAGAAATGTAAACACATGGCGTGACATGACGATACCACTGTACATCTGCGCCAACATTGCAATCAAAAGTAGCATATCTACACTACATTGAAACATCCGCATAGGCGTATATCTACCTTTGAACAAATTTTTATACCAATTTCGATTTAAAATGTGATGTGCGAGGAACAAAATAAGCATCCCGGCCCCAATCCATTCATGAGCTGCTTCACCCCAGAGTTGGTAGCCCATTAAGAACAATAATGCCAGCGTCATCAACACATCTACCACAATTTTTATGATAGCAGTTGGCTTCATCTCTATCCTCCTATTCGTTTTCCCATGAGATAGGCTTCTTTTGGGAACTGTGTGCGTTTTGTCATTTGAACAGTTCCACAGCCAACTCCCAATATTTCTCCTTGATTCTGAAAATTCAGGTAACGGCATAAGGTTTCATAATGCGCTTTCACATCTTGCATTGTCCAACTGTTATTATCCCATGCCGAAACAATCAGGGCTGTTTTCAGCCTCTTTTCTGTCAGCAGCCCGTTAAAACTGTAAAAACGGTCAATCACAGTTTTTAATTGTGCAGAAAATCCAAAATAATACAAAGGTGACACAAAGACAGTCATATCGGAATCCAATAGCTGCTCCCTCAAAACCGCCATATCGTCTTTTTGCACACAAGGACCGGACATTCCACAAGCACCACAGCCCACGCAAGGATTGATTTTTGTATGCCCTGCATCAAACACTGTCACATCATGTCCTGCTTCTTTTGCACCTCGGATAAATTCCTCTGCCAGCAGATTAGAAGAACCTTGCTTATGCGGACTGCTTTCAATCACTAAAACTTTCATCGTCAAATCCTCCCGATTATATTTTTCTATATTCCTTATCACTAACTGCCTCCAGCCATTCGTTTGCAGCATTCTCTCCCGGTACTTCTACTGCCAGATGGGAGAACCAGCTATCCTTTGCTGCCCCATGCCAATGCTTGACTCCTGCCGGAATTACAACCACATCACCAGGGGAAAGCTGCTGCGGTTCTTTTCCCCATTCCTGATACCATCCCCGGCCTTCGGTGCAAAGAAGAAGCTGCCCGCCGTTTTTATCCGCCTGGTGAATATGCCAGTTGTTTCGGCAGCCCGGTTCAAAGGTTACGTTTGCAATCGCTACACCGGATGTGGTAAGCATCTTCAAATAACTCTGTCCGGTGAAATACTTTGCAAAGCCATCATTGGGCTGCCCCATCCCAAACAATCCTCCATGTGTATTTTCCTGAATACTGTCCTCGTTCCAAATCTCTCGCGCTATACGAAAAGCTGCCCACGCTTTCGGCCACCCTGCATAAAAGGCCGCATGGGTAAGAATCTCTGCGATTTCCTCTTTTGTGATTCCATTCTTTTTAGCGGTTTCAAGATGATATTGGAAAGAGGAGTCCACAAGTCCTTGGGACATCAACGCAACTACCGTCACCAGAGAACGATCCCTCAAAGAAAGTTTATCCTCTCTGTTCCATACCTCTCCAAAAAGTACATCGTCATTCAGCTCCGCAAATTTCGGAGCAAACTCGCCTAAATCCCGACGCCCTGCTGTTTGTTTTACTGCCATTTCTTATTCCTCCTAATTTCTATCGCTGAGTAGTTGTCCTCCAACTCCTACATTGTCCAACTCATTCTCTCTAATAAATACATAAAATCCTGCTTCAGGCAGTCCTGTCACCCTTGCTGCTGTTGCTGTAAATTCTTTTGCCAGAGTGCGTTTTTGTTCTTTTGTAAGCTTTGCAGCCTCCATTGTAATTACCGGCATTGTATTCCCTCCATTTCTATTTGTTAAATGGGGAGAGCAGGCAAAAGCTGCCACCTCTCCCTTACGTAAAATCATGCCATAGGATTTTCCCAGGAACCTCTGGTATCCACATTCGCCTCTTTTGCCAGAACCTCCAAAGTTTCCATCTCCTCCGCACTCAACACAACTTTGGCTGCTTTTGCGGCATCCTCCACATGAGATACTTTGGTTACTCCAATGATAGGACGTGTGCCTTTTGCAATAGCCCAGGCAATGGCTACCTGTGCAACTCCCACATTGTGTCTCTTGGCCATATACCGCATAGCATCAATCAGCTCTTCAAGCTGCGGCAAAATAGGATTATAAGTATCTCCACGCTGGCTGCCCTCTGGCAGAGGATTTTTAGTATCATATTTTCCACTGAGTGCCCCCTGTTCCAAAACCATATAAGCATAGAAGTCAATGTTGTTTTCTTTACAGTAATCCAAAATACCGGCATCCTCAGAAGAACGGTAAAGCAGACTGTAATGATTCTGGACAGCAGAAATATGCACACCCTGCTTACCAAGAATTTCTTCTGCCCGTTTAATCTGTGCCAGATTATGATTGGAAACACCAACTCGGCCCACCTTACCGCTTTTCACAAGAGAAACCAGACCGGGAGTCCAACGTTCTACATCTGCCGGATTGTGAATCCAATAGATGTCAATATAATCCGTACCCAGCCGCTCCATACTGGCGTCACACATCTTTGCCACCGGATCTGTGCCATCTCCTGCAATCTGAGGTGTGAATTTAGTGGAAAGAATCACATCTTCACGAGGATAGGTCTTAGCAAAAGCACCTAAAATATCCTCAGACGCACCCATACCATATACCGTTGCTGTATCCCAGAGATTTAGGCCCTCACTCATAGCCGCGTCAAATACTGCTTTCAAATCGGACTCACCCAGATGGTTTCCAAATACCTGATCCCCTCCTGCGGCTCCAACACCCCAAGACCAGGTTCCAAGTGCAATTTTCGGGAAATTTTTATTGTTTTTCATAGCATGATTCTCCTTTTTATTTTTTTATATTTTAATTTTCAGAAATTCCATTATCGGAAAGCCATTCACTCACATCATCGGGCATACTGTTTCCTCCTGAGTAGTGAACGGAGAGAGCTTCGCCCATTGCTGCATCCGGCGCCAGCTTTGAAATTGCTGTCAGGCTTTGACCAAAACGCCCTCCACCGTGACTGCAGAACGGGAGGATCGTCTTACCGGAAAAATCATATTCCTCAAGGAAAGAGGCTACCGGCATAGGAATAGATGCCCACCAGTTGGGATAACCCAGGATAATGGTGTCATATTGTTCCATGTTTTCCACATGGCTTGCAAGTTCTGGACGTGCCTGTTCGTTCTGGTCTCTTTGGGCTTCATCCAGTACTGTATTGTAATCATCGGAATAAGGATCTTCCATCGTAATTTCAAACAAATCCGCTCCGGTCTGACTCTGAATTTCCTCTGCAACACCCTCGGTATTTCCTCCCCATGAGAAATATGCAATCAGGATATTTCCATCACCGGAAACACTGTTATCCACAGCCGATCCGGACACTGAGCCTGAGCCAGCCACAGCATTTCTCACTAATCGGATACCGATGTTAAAGCTGCCATGATCCTGCTCCAGTGTGGCACGGTATGCAGAACGCATATTTTTAGCAAAATCATTCCAGCCGCCGCCCCGGTAAACCCGAAGTGAACCTGTTTCCGGTCCGGTAGGATCTGTCTGTTCCTCAGTACCGTAAGAACCATAATAATCCCAAACCCACTCACTTACATTTCCATGCATATCATATAATCCAAAAGTATTGGGTGAGAAACTTCCTACCTCTACCGTTGTCTCCCGGTACTCTCCCGGCTGTGTGTCCAAATCATCCTGAGAAAAGTAATTTCCTTCTATTTCATAAGGATAATGTCCGTAATAATTGACTTCATCCGCACCAGGAGAGTTCTCAGTATTGAATGGGGTATCGGTTCCTGCCCGACAAGCATATTCCCATTCTGCCTCTGTAGGAAGCCGGTATCCATCTGCCTCCCGATTCCATGTAACATTCTGTCCGTCTATGGTATAAGCAGGTGCCATTCCTTCTTGCTCGCTGCGGGCATTGCAATAGATGACTGCGTCCAGCCAGGAAATATTATCCACCGGAAGATTTTCCCCGGAGAAACTACTGGGATTTTCATCCATAACCGCTTGATATTCACCCTGCGTCAATTCATAGGGGCTGATATAAAAATTGCTGACGGTCACGGAATGCTGCGTTTCATCCTCGCTGCGCCAAGGCTCAGAATCCGGACTCCCCATCTGAAAACTGCCGCCTTCAATGAGGACAAGTCCCTCTGGAGCTTCCTGATTGGTAGCTGTTTCCGATGTATCAGCACTTTGTGAGGAGACAGATGATTGAGAAGCACTCTCACCATCCATGTCATTTGCGCTGCTGCAAGCCGCCAGTGACACCAGCATGACAAGCGACAAAAAGATTGCAGTTAACCGTTTCATAAAAAATCCCTCCTTACTCCATCAAACCAATATCAGCAAGCCATTCTGTCACATCACTTCCGGGTTCTGCAGCCTCGGAGCTGCTAAGAGAAAGACCGTCAACGACTGCAGCCCCCGGTTCCATAGACTCGATTGCACGAACCGTACTGGAAAAACCACTGCCGCCGCTGGTAACAAAAGGAGCGATGGTTTTGCCGGAAAAATCATAGTCATCCAGAAACGTATAAAGGATCATCGGCATATCCCCCCACCAGTTGGGAAAACCCAGGTAAACGGTATCATATTGTTCGAAATTCTCTACCGTTTCTGCAATTTCAGGGCGAGCATCGCTGGCCTGTTCTTCCTGCGCAAGATCCAATAGAGCATCGTAATCGTCAGTATATGGTTCCATCGGTATAATCTCAAATACATCTGCGCCAGTTTGTGCTGCAATTTCATTGGCCACCGATTCAGTGTTTCCAGACCATGAGAAATAGACAACCAGTGCATTGGAAGAATTTTCTGTTTCTGCCTCAGATGATTCTTCCGTTTGTGCGGTATTCTCCGTGGAAGACGATGTTATTTCATCGGAAGCAGAAGTGGTATCCTCTGTCTGGGAAGACGCTGCGGAAGAATCTGTTTCCGAAGAACTGTCTTTCCCACAAGCAGCAAGTGCCAGCATCATGGTAAGTGCCATTACAACAGCAAATAATTTTTTCATCATAAAAATCTCCTTTCTTTTTGTTATTTATGTTCTTTTCCAAGCGTCATACACTTCGCAACAGTCTCACCAGTTTTCAGGTATGTGTACCCCGGCATTTCAAATAGAATCGGTTTAAATCTGCCATAGTCTATTTTTCCGGAAGTGTTCAGGATATTTTCCTCAGCGTAGGTATGGTCAATTTTCAGAATAAAATTATCAAACCCTTTTGTTTCATAAATATCCTCTACGCTGCATTCCATAGATACTTTTGACTCGTTGATTAACGGGGCGCTATTTTGTCCGATGCTGTAATCAAACAATTCTGATTTATCAATCTTACTGCCGCTGACACACCCTGCATAATCTGCCTTTTGAAGCATTGCTTCATCCACTACATTGACCGATAACACCTTTGTATCACGGATTCCCTGATTGGTATAATGGGGCTTTGCGAGGCTGACCATGATATGGTCGTGCCCCATGATACCCACATGGCCCACCAATACCCAGTTCGGTTTTCCATTTACCATTGTACCGATTACGGTTAATGGTGTTGGATATAATGCTAATACACTTCCTAAATCTTTTTTCATTTCTCTTTTCCTCCTGTTTTCATTTTTTGTGATGCTTTCTTCATCTCATATCGAAGATAATCCAATCGGTCCAACTGTTTCTCTTTAAAGTGAATTTCATCCAGGGTACCATTCCTTTTTTCGTTGAGCATTCGCATACGCTCTTGCTGAGTGGATTCGCCAGTAAGAACCAGCTTCATATAAGTTTCGACTTCTTGTTTTTCAAACCCAATATCATGAAGCGTCATAATCATACTTAACCGCTGAATGTCTTCCTCATCATACTGCCATGCTCCCATTACTTTTTTTACCGCATCGCACAGCCCCCAGCTTTCATATTCATTTAAAATTTTTATCGGAATGTTATACCGTTCACTCGCTTCCTGAACTGTCATTTTATGCTCCTTTCTGTGATTATAAAAAAATATAGATGCTCCTCCTGGGAACACCTATATTGTAATTCAATCTTTTTGGTATGTAAAATGCTTATATTTCATTTCCAGATATAGATTTTATGTATGCTTTTGTATGTTCAATAAAGGCCAGTGTCGCAGAAGAAAGTATCTGATTCTTCTTCCATGTAAGCACTGTAGGTGTTTCAATAGACGGAGATAATGGGATGAACTTAAGTCCCGGATAGCTGCAGTCTAATTCGATTCCAAATACTACTCCAATCTGCTCCTGAGCCATAATCGCTTCGTTATAGAGTAAATTACCGCTTGCCACAATCTCAATTTGATCATAATATTCACCAAACCATGCCCTGATTTCCGGATACATACGCTCTCCCCTTGCTGAAATAAGCTGGACACCCAGCAGATCATCTGCCCGAATGGATTCCTTTTGAGATAATGAAGAGGATTCAGATAGCAGGACACCCCAAACTTCCTTTATGGGCATGGAAACATACTCATATTTGTTAATATCAATCGGTTCCATCATAAGGCCGAAATCAAGGATGCCACGTTCAATCCGTTCTTTTATATTCTCAGAATTGCCGCTATAAATCTGATAGCGGACAAGAGGATGCTTTTTACGAAAAGACGCAATCAGTTTAGAAAGGCATCGTGTACTGCGAAATTCACCGCTGCCAATGGAAATTTCACCGGTAAGCTCCATATCTCCCCGTTGAAAATCCCGTTTTGTTTTTTCTGCAAGCGAAACTAACTCCTGTGCCCGCCGCTTTAATAACATACCATCTTCTGTAAGGATGATATTGTGATTGCTCCGTGTAAACAATTTTACGCCCAACTCTTCCTCTAACTGCATGATGGAACGTGAAAGCGTCGGTTGTGTTAGATGAAGCAAATTCGCAGCTTTTGTGATGTTTTCTTCTCTGGCTACCATCAAAAAATATTGTAAGGAACGAAATTCCATGGAAACACCTCTCTCTCATATGGATTCATTTAAAGTGTATCAAAAAGGAATCCGAAAATCAAACGTTGATATATGACACATCTGGTTTACCCTAAAAAGCACTAGCCGCTGCCACTGCTTTTTTTAACGGGGGATTATATAAAATTTTCTTTCAAAAAATCTTCCATCTTACCAAATGGTATCACATCTATATCATCATATAAATCTGTATGTACAGCGCCCGGAATAATGAAAAGCTCCTTATTATCTCCCTGCAGTTTTTGATAGGCATCTTTGCTAAAATAACAAGAATGAGCCTTTTCCCCATGTATCATCAAGACTGCGCTGCGGATTTCATTGCTGTACATAAGAATCGGCATATTGACAAAAGATAGGGACGAGGTCACATTCCATCCATCATTGGAATTTAAGGAACGTTTATGATACCCTCTGTCTGTTTTATAATACGCATAGTAATCCTTGACAAAATACGGCGCATCGTCTGGCAGTGGATCGACAACGCCTCCAGCTCTTTTATAAACACCGTTCCTATAATCTTCCGATCTCTGTTTATTTAAAGATTTTTTCAATTCATATCTTCCGTCTGCATCAAGAGAATCAAAATATCCATTTGCATTTACCCGGCTCATATCATACATTGTTGATGTGATTGTCGCTTTGACTCTTGTATCAATCGCCGCCGCATTCAGGGCCATTCCACCCCATCCGCAGATACCAAGAATGGCAATCTTCTCCGCATCTACATTTTCCTGAACCGTTAAGAAATCAACTGCAGCCTGAAAATCTTCTGTATTAATATCCGGTGACGCCACATAACGGGGCTGTCCTCCGCTCTCTCCCGTATAGGATGGATCAAAGGCAATCGTCAAAAATCCTCGTTCTGCCATTGCCTGTGCATACAAACCAGAAGATTGTTCCTTTACCGCCCCAAAAGGTCCGCTCACAGCAATCGCCGGAAGTTTACCTGTTGCATTCTTTGGTTCATATAAATCCGCTGCCAGCGTTATGCCATAACGGTTATCAAAGGTCACCTTTCGGTGGTTCACTTTCTCGCTCTTTGGAAATACCTTATCCCATTCCTGTGTCAAAGCTAATGTTTCGTTCATCTGAATACCTTCCTTTCCTTTTACCCTTTAAGCCACTTCATTTTTCTTTATTTCTTTTATGATTTTTGCGGGAACTCCTGCTACCGCAACATTTTCAGGTACATCTCTTGTCACCACTGCTCCAGCCCCGATAACTGCACCATCACCGATGGTTACCCCCGGCAAAATGACTGCTCCGGAACCAATCCATACATTTTTCCCAATACGCACAGGTAAAGGGTGAAGATTACTTCTCATGGACGGATTCATGTCGTGGTTTAGCGTGGCGATAACCACATTATGTCCAATCAATGCTCCATCATCAATAAAAATCCCTCCCTGATCCTGGAACTTACACCCCATATTGATGAATACTTTTTTACCCACTGTGATATTCTTTCCACAGTCTGTATAAAAAGGCGGAAACATACGGAAACTCTCATCCACTTCTTTTCCAGTCAATTTTGAAAAAAGTCTTCTCAATTCCACCGGTTCATGATAGGTTCCGTTTATTTCTGCTGTTATTTTTAACGCTTCCTGAGAGACTCCATGCATAAATTGATGAACTTCACCACCGCTTATTACTGTTTTTCCGCTGTCAAGATAAGCCAGGAATTCTCTTTCGTCCATTTTTTTCACTGCTCCTTTTTCTATCTCTCATTTTTTTGAATTTGATAAAGCAAATAGTCCAGACAAGAAATCTTCTTTTCTTCGGTATGTACCCTCTGCAGCAATTCGCTCCGTTGTTTTTCCAGGAATTTTATTTGCTGTTTCTTCTCACCGCACTCATAAAGATGTAGAAAACACTCAATATCCTCCGGTTCACATCCCGCATCTGCCAGATTTTGTACCAATGCTGCTTTTCCATCCTGTTCTGTCATTTTCCATCTATGTCCCCTTTCTCTTATCTCAAAATCAGTATATTATCCGAAACATTAAATAGCAAATACTTAGTTTTGATTCAAATATATAGTTGAAACCTATGCACTTTCATGGTAAGTTAAAGATAAAACTTCTTTAAGAACTGTCTGTACTATATTCTTAAAACTATTTCATTACTTTACAATCAGGAGGTTATTATGGAACTACGTGTATTGCAATATTTCCTTGCAGTTGCAAGGGAACAAAGTATCGTTCGGGCCGCCCGATCTTTGAATCTTTCACAGCCAACACTGTCTACACAGATAAAAAATATGGAAACCGAACTTGGAAAGCAGCTTTTAATCCGCAATTCCAAAGGTTCCCGAAAGATCACACTCACCGAGGAAGGGCTGATTCTCAGAAAACGTGCCGAGGAAATTCTTGATTTGGTTAGAAAAACAGAAAATGAAATTGCCTTATCTGACAACATTATCATTGGCGACGTCTATATTGGTGCCGGAGAAACCGATGGTATCCGCCTGCTTGCAAAGACTGCCGGTAAACTCTGTAAAGATTATCCAGGCATCCACTACCGTATCTCCAGCGGCAATGCCTCGTTTGTCAAAGAACAACTGGATAAAGGACTGATTGATTTTGGTATTATATTTGGAACACCGGATTTTAAAAAATACGATGCTTTGAAACTTCCGGCAAAAGATATATGGGGCGTCTTAATGCCGAAAGATGCCCCTTTGGCACAAAAGGAGTGTATCTCCCCAGAAGATCTCTGGGATAAACCCCTTCTTATTTCTCAAGAGCAAACTGACGACAGTGATTTGATTCGCTGGATGCACCGTAATCTTTCTTCCCTGCATATTACCGCAGCCTATAATCTTCTCTTTAACGCCTCTCTTTTAGTAGAAGAAGGATTAGGATATGCAATCTGTTTTGATAAGATTATAAACACTTCTGGTGAAAGCAGCCTTTGCTTTCGCCCCTTATCACCTAGACTGGAAGTTGAAATGCATCTTATTTGGAAAAAATATCAGGTTTTTTCCAAAGCTGCTGAGAAATTTCTTCAGGTTTTTAAGGATAGTTTATAGTGTTTCATATCTCAGTTTTATTTTTCAGATGAATATTCGTAGAAATAAATCCATGCTTCTTTCGACCTGTTTTTTTACTGCATTTTGTGGGAACCATAAAATAATCTTTGCTATCAATATACCACCACACCATACCCCATGATGGTTCCCTCATTTACCGAATAGCTATTCTCCCGAACCGCATCTCCAGAGTTCCCTTCCACCGTATAGACCGTCGTTCCATCACAGCTTTCCACGATTCCCACGTGGTCACAGGTCCCGTCATGATTCCAGTCAAAAAAGATAATGCTTCCGGCTGTGGAAATACTCCCGGCTGCCTGCCATTTCCCCTGCTCCTGAAACCAGTCCATCCCTGCGGAACACAGAGAAAATTTCGGCATTGCCCCGCTGGCAATGAGTCCGCTCTGGTCCGCGCACCAGCTTACAAAACAGGCGCACCATTCTTCCCGCTCCGAAAATCCGTACCATGACCAGAACTTCTGCCCACCTTCGTTTCCGATCTGGCTCTTCGCTATGGTCACGATCTGCTGGTTTCCAAATAGTCCGGCAAACAGACCGCCGCCGGAATAGTATCGCAACACATGGGGGACATACTCCGGATCGCCATAGCCCGCCCATCCATGGGAAGCTGCCTGCTCCTGGGAAAACTGCAGTGCATTGGCTTCACTGTAGCCGCCATAGTTTCGGATCGCCCACGATATGTACCCATTGCCATAATTGTACCCCTGAAGCGAAAGCTTCAGCCTGTCCATGTCCTGCGGACTCTCGCATCCGGCCTCCCGGACACAGTCTGCATAATACTGGACTCCCACCTTGATGGAATAGTCTGCATCCTGGATTGCGCCCGGACTGTTGGGGTATTCCGTATTATACGGACATTCACTTGCCTGCATGGGATCGGTCCCCTGGCCTCCGCTCTCCTGCATCATGATGGCCTGAATCACCGCGACATAGTCTGGAATCCCAAACTCACTGGCATACCGCTGGATGGCCGGGGTATGTGCCAGCACCTCTGCACTTAAAGATTCGGTGCTTTGGGAGCTGCCCAGAAAGGCTGCGCCTCCGATGATTCCCACGATGAGAATCAAAACAAGGAAGAGGGCGCCGCCTCCGGCCAGCAGTGCGGCAAAGGCTGCCTTTACCGTTGCCACCGCCGCCTCTGCTACTGCTTTGACTGCCCGGATGGTTGTTTTGGCTGTCCTTGCGCTCTGTCTGGCTGCCTGGGCCGATTTTACCGCCGCCTGCTTTGCAGCCTTTGCCGCTTTTGCGGTCTGCCTTTTCTGATAGACCGTCTGCGTTTTGATCTTCTTTTGCACTGCAGAGGATTTCACCATCCGGGGGGCTTTCCTGACTTCTCTCTTGGAGATTTCTTTTACTCCCGGAGTTCCTTTTTGCTTCTCCTTAATCCTTGGATACGCTGCACTCTGTTTTTTAGAAGCTTCTCCGGTTCTCTTTTTCTGGTTTCCGGACTTACCCGTCTGGAAAGAGGTACTGGATGCTTCCTCTGCACATTCTTTGGCGCTCCTTGCCGCCCGCGCTTCCTGTCTCTGCTCCCGGATGGCCTGATAGGACTTCCTGGCTATCTTTTTCCCTCCCTGGTACGCTGCCTGGCCGGTTTTATCTGCCAGCCGGGATTCTGCCGCTTCGATCCGGTTTCCGGCATACTCGGTCGGGGATTCCTCCCCTTGCCCTGCTCCAGCCTGCCCCGGCAGTTCTCTGGACTTTTCCTTTGCTTCTAAAACAGCCGAGCGCACCAGCTCCTTTGGAAGACGGGATGCTGGATTGCGGATTTTTGGCTGTTTTTCTGTCACCTTTTCCCTGATCTCCTTCAATCACTCACCTCTTTTCCAATACATCTGCTTACCGTTCCATGCCTCTTCTTTGGTCTTTTTTTACCCGGATTTCTTCCAGTTGCTCTAATTCCCTGACCGCCTCCTGTACCAGCGGATGCTGCTCAAAATACTGTACATCCGCTGCCATGCAGAGGGGATACTCCAGATCGGAATACAAGGGATCGTCTGCATGATGTAAGGTAAACTCCAGGGACGGACACATCTCCCTTGAAGTTTTTAAGAATCTTTGATAGATCCGGTACGCCTCTTTTAAGGTCTTACATTCCACACACCGCCCCAGAGTATGAAATTCCCCGCATTCGGCTGCCTGAAAGGTAATGGTTGTTTTCTGTTCCATCGTCTGCCTCCTACCTTGCCTGCTCTTGTTTGGGCTGCTTCATTTCGATTGCCAGTGGCACACTCTGGTTTTGGATTGCTTCCAGCCGGGCCTTGACCGAGTTTTTTTCTCCCTGTTCCTTTGGCTTCATCCTTCTGACCAGCTCCCCGGTTCTCTGCTCCATCCCATGCACTTTCTGCATCACGGAAAACAGGGCCTTCTGCAGTTGGAAGGTCATGCCCCGTTCCGGATTTCTGCCGGAAACTCTGGTCCGCTCCTTTCCGGACAGTTCCTTTACCACATTTCCCAGATGCCCCTTAGCCTCCTGCAGTTCGTCTCCCACGTTCCCAATCCGGTCGATCCCCTGGTCCAGAAAAAGCACCGTATCATGTAAGGCGTTCTGCAGCCTTTGGAATGCCTCCGGCACATACAGCTTCCGGACAGCCGACAAAAACGCTGCTTTCCCTTTTTCTTTCGATGCCTGCACCGCCTGCCTTGCTTTCTCTGCCAACTGTGTTTTCAGCCCTGCCACCTGTCTTCCAATGCCTCTGACCACCCGCTCTGCCCGGTCTATGACCTTCCGCGCCCTCTGCTTGAGTCCTTTGCTCTGGATGGTGTCAAGCTGGCTCCTGACCTGCCCCAATTCCGTCAGCACCTTTCCAAGCTGCGCTTCCATCCCGTCTAAGTAATCCGCCATACGGAGGACATTGTCCGTTTCCTCATGAAGCCCGTGCGCCTCCAGGGCGGCAAACAATTCCTGAAACACCGCCTGTTCCTTCAAAGGGATTGTTTCTGTCTGCGCTTCTCCCCACTGTTCCATATCTTCCATCTTTTCCATGTATCCCACCTCCATCGCAAAAAGCCGGAGCCAGTCTGATACTGGTAAACTCCGGCTTTCCTGTCTGTTCCTTTTTTATATCCTTTAGGAATGCTCTCTCTACAATCAGAATTCCCCCGGCTTCGTTGTCATCAAGCGGTACAGCTTCGTATTCTTTGGAAAGCTGTTCTCAAAGGGTACGATATTCCCGGAACAGCGGATCAGTCCATGTCCGGCTCCTACATTGGTGATATAGGACAACTGATTCTCCGAGATATTCAAAAGCGAGGCCAATTCATCCCGATCCGTAGTAGCCTGATTCAGAAGAATCAGAAACTCACTGTTTGCCAGCATTAATCTTGCCGTATCAGAACGGAGCAGTTCCTCTACATTCTGTGTGAGCCCTGTCACAAAACCGTTATACTTTCGGATTCTCTTATACAGACGGTAGAAAAAGTCTGCACTGTATTGATACCGGAACAACAAGTAAAACTCATCCGCAAAGATCCATGTAGTACGTCCATTTTTCCAGTTCTGAATCACCCGGTTGAAAATGCTGTCCAGTGTAACCAGCATTCCGAGAGGCATGAGCTGTTCTCCCAACTCCCGGATATCATAATCGATGATGCGGCTTTTGGTATTCACATTGGTTCTCTGGGCAAAGGTATTTAAACTTCCGTTGATAAACAGTTCCGAGGATAATGCAAGCCCTCTTGCTTCTTCCTCCGGCTGCAACATCAACTGGCGGTACAGATCCTTTAAGGTCGGCACCTCCCCCTGGTAGCCGCTGCGCATATAATCCCGGTACACATCGGCAGTACAGCGGTCCAGGATGGATTTCTCTTTTGCCGACAGATTCCCGGCGCCTACGAGCTGCTCGAACAAGGAGAGAATGAATTCCGACTTCTCAATCAGAGGGTTCTTATCATTGCCATAGGCAGAATCCATGTCCAGTGCATTCAGGTGGGTATCTGAGGTGGCAGAAATGGAAATCACTTCCCCGTTTAAGGACTCCACCAGAGATACGAACTCCGACTCCGGATCAAGGATCAGGATGTCATCCTCGGTGGAAAGGGCAAGATCTACGATCTCTTCCTTTGCCGAGAAGCTCTTTCCCGATCCGCTGACACCCAGGCGGAAGGAATTGCCATTCAACAGCTTTCTCCGGTCTGCCACCAGCATATTTTTGCTGACTGCATTCTGCCCGTAATAGATTCCGCCCGGCTGCATGATCTCCTGGGTATGGAATGGGATCAGCACAGCGGTGGATTCCGTAGTCAGTGTCCGGAGGGCATTGATCTTTCGGATGCCATAAGGCAGCACCGTATTCAGCCCGTCTGCCTGCTGCCATTTTAAGGTTGCCATCTGGCACAGATGTTTTCTCGCCACGGATAGAATGCTCTCCGTATCTGAGTCAAGCTGCTTTTTGCTGTCTGCCATATGTACCATGGTGAGGATTCCAAACATCATTCGCTGGTCCCTGGTGGTCAGATCGTCCAGCATTTCCTTGGTTTCTTTCCGCTGCAGTTCCATATCGTAAGGAACAATGGCAGAAAAGTTATTGTTGGCGTTCTGCCGCCTCTGCCAGTTGGTCACGTTGGTCTCTACCCCAAGCAGACGGTTCTGGATTTCCCGTACTGCCTCATCGGTAGGAACGGGCAGAATGTCAATGGACAGCATCAAATCCCGGCTTAAATCACACAGCTCGGAAATCATGTCATCTTTGACATAGCTGGCATAATCCTGCATATATAAGACTCTTCCATAGCGGTCATCGATGCAGAAGCAGTCCTTTTGAAATTCCATGGACTGCGGACAGATCCAGTCCTTAAAGTTCCCGCCCTTCTTTGCAAAAGCCTTGAGGTCGAAGGGAAAGGCCGGCGTCTGCCCCGCCTGGAAGAAATCCCGGAAGATCTGCAGACGGCTTTCTGCATCCAGTTCCTCTCCAATCGAAGACAGCTTCGCCAGATGGGTAATGATGTCTGTTCCCACCCTTGCAAAATACGTCCTTGCCTCATCGATGTTCTTTTTATGGACACTGACCGTCAGATACCGTTCCTGATAGATACTGTTATTGGTGCCGCTCACCTTGGAGAGCAGCATTTCGTTGTACTCCCTGCGGTATCCATCCAGCCCGTCCTCTTTCATGGGAATCAGGAGGGAGGATTCAAATTCCTGCTTGTTGATTCTGCGGTTGTTTAAGGTAATCTTGGCGGATGCGCCGGAATCCAGTGCATTTAATAATTCCGAATAGTCCAGGAACATCTCGGTCTTGTCTGCCTTGCTCGCAATGGAATAATTGATGTCCGAGAACCGGAACGACTTGGAAAACTTTGAGCCGGACTGGAAAATGCCATCCGGCCAGATCTTCTGGATCGGGATCGCCTGCTGTACCGACCTTGGAACCTTGAATTTCTCCTTATCCCTTTTCATTGCCTGATGCAGTGTTTTAATCAAAGGCATCACCCCTTCCCTTTTTCTTTTTCACACGCTTTTTAGTACGCTGCCTCTCTGCCCTTATCTCCCGCTTTCTGCGGATGGCCGCCCCGTCCGTCCTGTTTTTTTCTCCCAGCCGGATGGTTTCCTCCATACTAAGATAATAGGTATCCTCCGGCTGAAAGAGGAGGCGCTTCGGGTACAGAAACTCTGATTTCACATAAGCCCATAAAAACTGCTCCGCTGTCATCCCGTGGTACTGGAAAAATCCACAGGCCGCAAAGGGAGCCGCCCCCAGGATGCAAAGCCACCCGGTGATCTCATCCCCGGCTCTCTCCCGCAGTCCAAAATAAATCCCCACTGCGGCCAGGATGGCCAGTACCGAAAAGATACACTGCCTAAGATTCAGCCCCATAAACATGGATTCCTGATAATCCCGGATCTCCTTATTCATTTTTACTTCCAATGTCCATCACCTCTCTTGTTCCTTTCTGGCATATTCCTTCTGAAGTTCCATATTCTGCTGATACTGCTTTCGGAACCGCTCCACTCCGTCCCGGTCAAATTCCGCTAACCTGTCCAAATCAAAAGCGACTGCCTGGTAAGTCTCTCCCCTAAGATGGTAACCCTCTGGAAGCGCCTTCCCTAACCCATGCTTTATAATAAATGCCATTTTGGCATCCCGCTGAAAGGAATCCACAAAGGCCTCATTCTCCTTTAACGGTCGTTCCGGATTTTCCGTCAGCGTGGCAAAGAACGCCCATCCGCGCCTTGTTTTTTGGTAAAGGCGGATAAAAAGATCCGAGCCATAGTGATAGGAACCCACGTCCAGCAGTACCTCCGTACTCCCCTGCGGCCAGCGGTATGTTAATGTTTTGATCTGTTCCATGCTTTACCGCTCCTTCCCTGTCCGTTTCTTTCCTGTTTTTCTCTCCTTTGGCAGTTCCATCCCGTGCAGCCTGCAGAACCTCTCCACACCTTCTTTGTCAAACTGGGAAAGCCTGGTTAAATCAAAGGCAACCACCGCATACGCACAGTATCCCGATCTCCCTTTCCATGACTGTACCTTTCCAAGCTTATGCTGTCTGATGAATGCCAGCTTGCTCTTACTGTCAAACCCATCAATGAATGCTTCATTGGGTTCTAAGGAATACCCCGGAAGGTTCACCGTCAGATCTCCAAAGGATTCCATCTCCCCCTCTTCCTCGCTGTACATCAAAACAGCCAGGTTATTTCCGTAATGGTAAACACCCACACCCAAAGCAATCTCTTCTGTTCCAAGTTCCCATTGATACGCCAGTGTCTTTGTTTCATCCATAAAATCCTCCTATAATCCCATCATTTCTTTTACGATCCGGTCCGCTGCCTTGACTGCGCCTACCAGCACCAGCAGATTAAAGACCAGCTCTCCCACATAGTTCCATACAATCGTCACTGCGCTTAAACTCGTATCCCCCACCGCCGGAGGGCTTGCCGCATACACCGAAAAGATAATGCAGGCCAGTGCAATGATTGCCCCCTCCAGGCATACTCCGGCATAGGAACGCACGAAGTTCTTCCCCACCGACTGGGAGGGTTCTCCTGCAAAAGTGGAGATCGGGATGGGCGCAATGGCGGTATACATATACAGCTTAAACATCCGGCCATACACCGTCAGAATCATGATAAACGACAGCACTGTAATCAAAAGGCTGCCAAGCAAGGTCACGATCCATAAGGGAATGGATTCCAGCATACCCACCGCTTCGATCTTCTCCACGATCTCTGCCGGAAGTTCCGTCACTTTGTTCTCCGCCATACCATAGTTCGACATGATGGTGGAGATAATCCCCTGCACAATGGAAAAGATGGCGGTCATCAATTCCATGCCGAACATAATGGCGCCCTGGGCCAGCGCAAAGCGGATGAACGCTTTCAGCGCCTGCTCCGGCTTCTTCAGGTCCGAAAAGCTCCCACAGGTCTTCACCATTCCGATAGCAAAAAATAATACCAGCAGACCATAACCAATGGCGGTCAGCGCCCCGTTGATGCTGGTGATGACCTCCCAGATGCCTCCGCCCTTAAAGGTTTCCGGGCTTTGCGTCAGCAGATTCCAGATCTCCGCCAGCTTCTCACTCCATGTTTCCAGTGCAGAATTTAAGTTCTGTACAATCCAGTTATCACTCAGGTTTTCTCACCTCCCTCTGTTCCATAGAAAGAGGGATGCTTTCACATCCCCCTATGATTCCCGCTCTATCCCATAATCAGGTCCAGGATCTCTTTGGCAAAGGTGATGATGACGCCTCCGGCCAGCGTCAGAAAACCATTGGCCCTCTGGCTTGGATCGTGGCTCTTTAAACTTAAGCCCACCTGCACCACACCAAAACCGAGCAGAATCAGCCCGATGGCCCGGATCAGGGAAAAGATAAAGGTGGACAGGTTGTTGATTACCGACAGCGGATCTCCGGCCGCAAAGACCGGAACCGCCCCCACCGTCATGGCAAGCACCACTGCCATATAAACGGTAAACTTCTGTTTCTGTTTTCTGTCCATAGGTAATGGTTCAGTTCCTTTTCTTTCTTTTTTTCTATGAAACGGTAAATTCCATTTGTTCAATCCACATTCCTCCAATCAATTAAAAAGACTGCTCACCGCCGAGGATATCCTCCGCAGAAAGCAGTTCATAATCATCCAGTCTTCTGGTATCAATGTTTAAATCTTCATGTGCCAGCGGCGCTTTCGCATAATTATAAGCAGGCGCACCGCCATCCTCGGTGTATTTCACGTTGATATGCCGCATCAAATCGTATTTGTCATCCAGAATCGGTCGCTCCCCACGAATCAGAAGCACCGCTTTTTTATTGTCCAAAAGCCGCACCTCATCCGGTGTCAGAAGCTCCCTCCCGGTCTGCTGGAAGTTCACCGAATAACTTCCGCTTCTTCCTTTAGTCTGCCCATAGGTATTGGTATCCAGCGTTTCTTTTCCAAGAAGCTCCGACACATATTTATGCCCTTCCTTTTCGTTGCCGCCCAGGTATAAAAACTCATCGGCATTTCCAATCAGGCTCTCCCAGGAATCTTTAAACAGCGCCTTCATCTGTGCAATGTTCTGGATGATGATGCTGCACGAAATGGCTCTGGAACGCATGGTGGCAAGGATCTTGTCAAAGTCATCGGGCAGTGCCACGTTGGGCCACTCATCCATGATGCAGTGTACCGGGACGGGCAGCCTTCCCCCGTATTTCCGGTCAGCTACATAGTACAAAGTCTGGAACAGATTGCTGTAGATCATGCCCACCAGATAGTTCAGGGACGTATCCGCATCCGGGATACAGCAGTACAGTGCCACTTTCTTCTCCCCGATGCTGTACAGATCCAGTTCATCGGTGTAGGTCAGGTTTGCAATCTGCGTTAAGTTAAAGGCTGCCAGACGCACCCCTACGGAAATCAGGATACTCTTGGCTGTCTTTCCTGCTGCCTGCTTGTAAATGGCATACTGCTTCACCGCAATGCTTTCCGGTTCCCGCATTTCCAGCCGCTCAAACAGAATGTCCAGAGGGGACTGGTATTCCTCGTCATCCTCTTTCACCTGGGCGCTTCCGAGCATTTCCATAATCATGGGGAAGTTCTGCTCTTCCGGAGGCGCCTCATGCAGCAGATACAGCATAAGTGCCTGCAACAGCGCAGTCTCGCTCTTCTCCCAGAATGGATCGGAGGACTGCGCCCCTTTCGGTGTGGTATTGCGGATCAGGTTGTTGATGAGCTTTAGCACATCCTTATCATCCCGTACATAGGCAAAGGGATTATAGCAGAACGAGGTCTCCGGATGGATCAGGTCGAATACCCGGACTTCATACCCCATCCGCTCCAGCAGTCCTCCGGTCTTCCGAAGCAGCTCCGCCTTTGGATCGGTGATTACCATGGAACAGTTGCACTGCATGATATTGGGGATGGCATAGGTCCGGCTCTTTCCGGCACCGGAGCCACCCACCACCAGCACATTTAGATTCCGTTTATGCTTGTACCCGTCCAAACCCATACGGAAGTTCTGGGTTAATAACAGATTCTGGGTGTACTGCTTCTCCCGGTAACGTCTGCAGATCTCCACCGCATCGCCCCACCTTGCGGAACCATGCTCCTGTCCTCTTCTGTAGTTTCTCTTCTGGGAATAATAAATGCCGATGCCTAAGACATAGGCGGCTGTGAATATCAGAATACACTTCATCGTGTAAGGGGTATAAGAAATGGAAAATGGCTGCTCCAGTTTTTCGGTCAGCACTTCCAGAATGATAAATAAGTTGGTATCCGGCTGGATGGCACAGGCTGTGATGGCGCCTGCCCACCAGACAAGGGGCAGAAAAATCAGCCATGGGATCAGGTCTGACTTACGGAACGTTATCTCTGCGGTACCTGCTCTTTCTTTTTGCTTGGCATTTCTCCTATTTTATGAAACGAATCGACTCCGGGGATCAGGGCAAGACTGCGTCCGTTCTCCCAACGGACATGAATCTGTCCGGCATCGTCCACAAAGGTTACGGTTCCCTTTAAACCGCCTGGCATTCCCTGCTCGTCCATAAACCCCAAACGCACCGGGGTTCCTTCGGGATACTGTTTCCGTAACCATTCTACTTTTCTTTCATCGTAAATTACCATAGGCACCACTCCCTTCTTACCAGAAGAAATGCTTGCTTTTGTTCGGTTTTAATACCTTCACCATCACGCTGTCAATCCCATCGCTGTATCTGCCCATTGCCAGATATTTGTTCCGGAGCCGGTTGAGGGCATTCCTTAACTGCCGCTGTTCCTCTGTGGTGATGGGCAGACGCTTCTCTTTTAAATCATAGGCCCGGACTTTGGCAAGCATTTCCCCGGTTTGGAAGTTTTCTGCTCCCTGCTCACGCTGTGCCTGGATCTCATCCTTTAATGCTGCCACGAACATATTTTTCATGATATTATCCGCTTTTAAATAGTATTCTGCCATGCTTTTGTCCTCCTTTTTTCTGTTACACCAACCATACCACAAGAGGTTCCCAATAGCTATCCCCAACCGCTGAACTTTTTCTTAACTATCTCTCCGGCTGTTCTTTCCCTTTTTTCTCCTTTTTCGGAGGCTTTTCTGCCGGGCCTTCAATGGAAAATTCATCCCTGGTAAATGCCTGCTCCTGTTCCCCGAAGTTCCGTTCCATATGGTTTCGGATGGTATAGGCTGCCTGACGGACATCGTTTAAGAAGCCTCTCAGTTCCTGGGGATCTTTCTTTCCATTCTCCTGCATCTCTGCGATCTTTCCCATCTGGAAGCCGGACACCTCTGCCCCATAGCGTTTTCCAATCACATAGGCGGCACAGTACGCCTGGGCATTGACCTTCTTCCGGACATAATTCCCGTCATGCATATCTAAGGACGCACACGCCAGTTCCCGGTTAATGGCATGAAAGGTTGTCATCTCGTCCATTCCATTTCGGACATACACCGTCCGCCTATTTGGGATATATTGTGCCTGAATCCCCTCCGGCAGATTGTCTGCGATCTGCATCCGCACCTGCTGGTCCTTTAACACTGCAGTAATCAGTTCCTGCATGGTTCTTTGGGGACGCTCTTCCAACGGTTTTCCACTCATCTGGCTGATGTCAAATCCTTTCCCAATGGTATATCCATTTCTCTTCTCCCCGTCTTTTTCATACTCGGTGCTGATCATGTAAGTATATCCATGGACACCGGATTTTGGCGAGCGGTGTTCCTGTTGCCAGCGGTCATAGGATTTCACCATTCTTGCCTCCGGGTTCTGCCCATAGATCAGCAGAAGGTTCGGCGTCTTCTGCGTATTGCACTGGGCCATAAAATCAAGAAATCCCTTTAAAGAATCCCCATCTTTAAAAACTGCCTGCGCCTGGGCATCAACTTCTGCCCACACCTCTTCCCTCTCCTGTTTCTTTAATGCCGCATACTCTTCCTTGGAAAGCTGCTGTTCCGGCGCCTGCATTTCCGCTCCCCCCTGGGGGATCATGTTTGTTAAATCCATCTCTGCATTACCTGCCTTTCGTTTTCATCTTCTTTATCTTGTTCCGATTCCGGTTTCTCTGCCTCTTCCTGGGTTCCTGCTTTTTCTGACGCTGATTCTGTTCTTTTTTGATCTGCTTTAGCTCCTGCCGGACAGAGGGTTTCTTCTCCTGCCAGCTAGGTCCCTGACCGGAAGTAGAACCGTTGCTGCGCAAGGAAGGTTCGGATGGATTCCCTTTCCCCTGCGCCTGCGTAAAATTTCCATCGTCAAAGGAGGGTTCTCCCACATCAAACAGATGCTCATTTTCATCCAGTTCAAACTCAATGGTTCCCTCCGGCAGCACGACCTTCTCTGTCCGTACCTCTGACCGTTCTTTTCCTTTCTCTGCCGGATTCTTGTCAGCCACTTCTTTTTCCGGCGTCCGCTCTACCACAGCTTCGCCTACCTCTGCAGATACATAATCCAGATTCAGTTGATCCAGCACCCGGTTCACCTTTGCGGCATCATCGGCATACACCATAATCTCGGAAAGTTCCGGATGCTTGGTGTCATGAATCACCACATACAACAGCCCTCTGGCTTTTGCTTCTTTCGCAAATTCCTTTAGCTTGTCATGGGGAACGGAAAAAAATTTGGTCGGCCTCTGCTCCTTTAACATACGGATGAGATTGGTCTTTCCTCTGGTCTTTTTCTGGTCTCTCAGCACTGCCACAATCAGAATGGCCAGATTCTTGGCAATGCTCCCGGAAATCCGTAGGGTATGGTCTACCCCGTCCAGGGAATACCGCACGATCTGATCCGCAGCTTCTCCGCCATAGTTCATCTCTCTCACCTGCCTTTCCTAAAAAACAGTCCTCCTATACTATGGGGACTGTCATAAACTTGGTTCCTGCTTTACACCTCTTTTTACCGGTTCGGCTCTTGGCTGCAGCTCCATCGGTTTCTTTCCATTCAGCGGCTGGATAAAAGGAAGATTCCCCGCAGCAGAAATGGCATTCCGGTTCAACTGTCTCTGCCATGCCTCTGCACTGGGCGCCCATATAAATCCATTTTTCCGAAGCATGGAACGTTCTTCGGGGGATGGTTTTTCTTCAAAAAATAACTGCAGACGGTTATATTCCTGATTCGCTACCGCTTCCCCTCCGGCAAACGTCCACCCGGAAAATCCCACCTCCCGGTTCTCTTTCAGTTCTGCCAGCCGGGATTTCAGCCTCCGGATCTCTGCACTGTGATTGGACAGCAGATAGGAGGGATAGGGTTTTGGATTCCATGCAGTCTTCAGCGACTCTGAGATCACATGAATCTCTTTCTCCGTCAGCAGTTCACAGCCATTTACCGTTTGATGCTTCCGGTAGTAGGCATTGACATCCCGCATTTTTTTCTGTAGTTCCTCACACCGTTTTAATTTCTCTTCCAGCTTTTGTATGGCGTCCGGACGGTCGGCGCTGATCCCGCCCATCCCGGTACGCTGGATTTTCTGGAGAAGCCCTTCAATCTCCTTCCATTCCGCCATGTTCTGATCTCTGGCTGCATTCTGCTTTTCTTTCCGTCTGACCGGAAAGTTGGAACCGCCTGCAATCAGAATAGATGGCACACGGGCGTCTATACGGAAGCCTGCATTCATATTTTCCGCCAGCCGCCTTGCATACACATCCACAAGGGCATCAATCTTTTCATGAAAACAGACATCCACCTTTGCCTTCTGTTTCTTTGCCACCGCCTCTGCATGGTTGACACACTGCCGGTAGCGTTCTGTGGCACTCCCCATCCGGTAATCGGAAAAGCTGTTCCTTTCCTTTGCCCGTTTCGCTGCCTGTTCATCAATTTCATAATAAGTAAGTGTTCCCATATCATCCTCCCTCCTGCTATCGCTCAGAAGTCTGCTCTTCCCGGTGCTTTCTCCGGGATTCTGCCGCGTCTTTCTGAAGTTCCTCTGCCTGACGGAGACGTGCTTCGATTTCCAGTGAATGCTGTTCAATCTGCACCGTCAGCTTAATCTTCTTTCTGGCTTCCTTTAACGCTTCATTGATTTCCCCGATCCGCCCACTTTCCGGTTCCTTCCGGTATAACCGCCTGCGCTCCTTTAAAAGCACCGTTATCTGCTCTTTCAGAGGCTCCCGGTAACGGGCAAGCTGCTCTCTGGTGGTGATCTGCTCTTCCTGGAGAAACTCCATCTGCCGGATTCGCTCATCTAACTTCCGGATATCGGAGCGGACACTGTAAGGGATTCTCTTCGGTTTCTTCTGAAACACGCCCATCTGGTACAGATAGGAATAGTAAAGCGCCTGCAGTCCGGTCAGCTTTCTCTTCGGCTGTTTCGGATAGAAGCTTTCCTGTATCCGCTGGATCTTAGGCTGCAGAATCCGCGCCCGGATTTCCGCTTCCCCATACCCTTTCCCCAGAGATCTAAGACGGATATAGCGCTCCATCTGTGGGGCTTTCAGGGCGATGTACTTCCGGTTCAATTTCCATGTATAGCCCCGTTTTTCCATCTCTGCGGTAAATTGCGTCCATGAAAAACTGATTTGTATCGCTTCCCGGATATCCATGCGGATGGCAGTCCTCCAGGTGGCCCTCCCCTCCTGTTCTGCCTTCCACTGCGCATAATGCATGGATTTCCCCTGGCCGCCTTTGATGACAGACAGACCGTACTTTCTGCAAAGGCTGTCCGAAATCCTCCGCACCTCTTCATAATAGCTTTTTTCATTGCTGTGGTATTTATGTCCGTCCTGCATACTGACGGAATTCCAGACCAGATGGTTATGATAATGCCGGGTATTCAGGTGGGTGGTAATCACCACTTCAAACTCGCCCTTTAAAAGCTGGTCCGCCAGCTCCTGTCCGATCAGATGTGCCAGTTCCGGAGTGACTTCCCCCTCGGCAAAACTCTGCACCAGGTGGTATCCCTGCACACCGCCTGTTTTATGAAACCGCTGTTTCGTAGCCACCATATCGGCATACGCGTCCTCACAGGTACAGCCGATGGCATCTTCAAAGATCATCTGCTCCGTCTTTTCCCGATTGAGGGCATAGTCAATCGCCTCTTTTAGAGAGCCAGCGCCCTTTGTTGTCTTTTCCTTATCCTTTACATAATCAAGGGAGCGGTCCAGACGATGGACGGGGAGGACGCTGGTATATGCCATCTCCCCTTACCACTCTTCTTTCACCAACCGCCATGTTTCCTTTGCAATGCGCAGCATTTCCTGTATGCTCTGTTCCCCTGCCATGCCCGTTCCGTTGGCCACATGGGCAAGCTGGTTGGCGTTGTTGCAGAGCCCGGCAATCTTCCTAAGCAGCTCTGCATGATGCTCACATGGTTTTGTCTGTAACTGCGCTCCAAGAATTAAAGACCGCAGAAACTCTTCCCGGTTCCATCCGCTTCTCTTCACCTGCTCGTCCAGGTGCCGGAGCTCCTTTGCATTTAGGCGCACGGGTACTACATGGTTTCGTTTTCTCATTCGGTCACCTTCCTCTTCTTTTTACCAAGTATTACGCTCCCTGATTACCACAAGAGTGGCCGCCAGTATTCCTGCGACCACAATCCCTGCAATGATTCCTTTCTTCATCTTCCACCTTCTTTCTTTTCTATGGACATGGTGTATAAGAAATTCCGATTTCCTGCATCCGTCTGGCAAACGCTAAAATATGCCACCGTACTCCGTCTACCTCGATATGGTTCTGATCCACATAATGACAGACAGACACATGGTTTTCCCCGTCACCAGACATCAGGGCAATGCTCTCCCCGTCAAATATCCGGAACAGTTCCTTCCCTTGTGTATCCAAAAAGCGGATACACTTCCGTCCTTGTCTTTCCTTAAGAAACGCCTCCTGCATCTTATCCTCAAGCCATTCGTCTTCCTGCTTTCCAGCAATCAGACAGCACATCAATATCATGCCTGATCCCATACCGCCCATCATTCCAATCACCATTCCCAATAACAACATTTTCATTTCTCCTTTCGATTTTCGGGGGATTGGGGTTCTCCCCAAAGTGCGTTTGGATATCCAAACGCTATGCTTGCAAAACCAGTCGCACCGTTCTGCTTCGGCTCATCCGTCAGAATCGATGCACTTCCCCTTCGCTTTCTTTGATCTTAATCAGTCCGTCTAATGTGGTGCAGATGATATGCAGTCTGTCTGCGGTACTGATCTCCGTATTCATCGTTCCGGTGACCTCTCTTCCACAGACCACCACCATCCGGCATCTCTTTAAAATCAGGTGGGACATCCGGTTCAATGCCTGCTGGTCCTCTGCTTCACTCTCATCCAAAAACGGGGCAAAGCTAAACCGGGGACATATGGGCACATATCCCAACTCATAAATCTTCCGGCAGTATTTCTGCACCTTCGTCCTGCCTTCTTCTGCCGGGCAGCACACATAGGCCAACGCCTGCTCCATACGCATCCTCTCCTTTCAGGCATCCACATGGATGCTCACTTTTTCTAAACAAATAATTCAGGACATCCATATGGATGCCCTGCTATTCTTCCTGCCCATCGCTTTCTTTCTCCCTTGCTTCCAGTGCAAACCGTACCCGGTCACTGCCTAACTGATAATAGGCATCGGTTACTTCAATTCCTACCGCTTCGTATCCTTCCTCTACGGCTGCAAGGATGGTAGTCCCGGCTCCGGCAAAGGGATCTAAGATTCTTCCTCCCGGCTCGCAGATCTGAATCACATCCTTCATAAGCTGCAGCGGTTTCTCTGTCACATGGATACGGTTCTGGGGATTTCCATACCGGAACACGCCTGGAAGACAGGACACCGGGCGGTTCACTGGCATTGGCCCGTTACTGCCCCACACAATATATTCAGCCTGCTGGCGGAAGCGCCCTTTCTGCGGACGGGAGTTTCCCTTATCCCATACCGCTGTTCCTCTCCAGATCCAGCCTGCCCACTGCAGTGCATCGGTGATGGAGGGATACTGCCTCCAGTCAATGAAAAGGCAGATGGGCGCCCCTCGTTTACACGCTTTCCGCACATCATACAGCCATTCCGCCATCCAGTGAGTCCAGGAACGCTGGTCTTTGTTATCCCCGTCAAAGTCCGGCAAGGCATTCTCCGCTTTCATACTGCTGTATTTCTGATTGGTTGTCCGGTTTCGTTCATTCTGCTTGGTACCGCCGGACGCATAAGGCGGATCTGTGATCACTGCATCAAAGATTCCCGGCTGAAATGCTTTCACCAGCTTTAAGGTATCTCCATGAAGGATCGTCCACTTTTCTCCAAGTACATATTCCTCCGGGCAGTTCCCTTCTTTTAAAAGTTCCCCTAGTTTCAGGGTATGTTCCATAGGCATCATCCTTTCTTTCTCATCGCTCCGGCTGATTTTTTCTTTTCTGTTGCTTTTTCTCATAAGACTCCGGTGGTTTTAATTTCTTTTCTTCTGCCAGCACATCCCATCTGCCATTGTCAAAAAAGAAATAGTCTTTTGTGGGATTGATAAACTCCTGTCCCGGCAGCACCATTCCCCGGATCATAAAATTGCCGCACACGTTTCCATACACTTTGCTTCTTTCACAGATCAGCGGGGAAAATCCGGTTTCCGGGTGTTTTGTAATCATGGCATATCCGCTTACCCATACATCCTCTTTAATTTCTCCGCTTCGGATACAGCAGTTCCCATCTGCCACCGCCCGGTCATACATCACTGCATCTCCGGTAACCAAAGCAGAATCACGTGCCATCGTTCCGTCATAAAGACCTGCCTCCTGCTCTACCACCGCTTCTTCACAGCAGACCGCCTGATCATAAATCCAGCAAGTTCCTTCCTGTGACAGATTTTTTTCACTCTGTACATATCCGCCTATACTGCCTTTTGGCACTTTTTCATTCACATCTATTAAGGCACGAATCCGGTGCAGCCAGGGATACTTCGGGTGGGCAATCCCTGTAATCTCATATTTCATCGGCATTCTTCCCTTCCTTTTTTATTCGATGATTGACTCTGTTTTGTTGGTTCCTGACTGAGTTCTGTTTCCACATACTCACTGATGATATGCAGTGCCTGATAGTAATTCTTGGAATCCAGAACACGCTTGCGCATCTCGGCCGCCTGCTCCGATTGTCCGTTTCTCTGAAGCAGACTTCCTGCCCGTCCTAGAATGGCAAAGATATTCCCATCCTGCCCTGCCAGCTTCATTTTCGGACGTTCTGTTTTGGGCTGTTTTTCTGATTCGGATGATTTCTCCCTGGTGCGGAACTGAAATTGCCCGGTATTCCAGAAATGGACATTTAAGATGCCGCCATCTACTTCAATATCCCGCTGTTCAAATCCCTCACCCCAACCGTCACTGTATTGTCCGGTGATATATTCACACAGCTCCGACAGTTCTTCCGTATCTAAATATTCTTTCAGCGTAAGTGTGGTACATCCATATAAGGTGCCATCCACGTTCTTTACGGAAACAATGGCGCTTTCCACCTTTTCTCTGATGGCTTCTGTTCCATGAAAATAATCCATCAGGTTGCAGATTTGCCCGTCTTCCTTGCCCCTTTGGTTTTCCTCGGCCACCTTTTCCTGGATCGCCTCTTCATACGGTGACAGATCCTCACCAGACCATTCCAGTCCCCCGTAGGAAATGCTCTCTTCCCATTCTTCCTCCGAAATAAAATCTGCTGTCAGTGGCGTTAAAAGTTCCAACTTTGGTATTTCTTCCATGCCTCTCATCTCCCTTCTCCTGCCATTTGTTTCCGGCTTCTGCTTTCTTCCCATGCCCTCTTTGCCAGATCTGCGTAGTCTCCGCCCTCAAGAGCCGGCAGACTGCAGATGATCCGGTACTCCTTTTCATAGTGCTTCTTTAACTGCTCACACGCCCATCTTCCGGCAAAATCATTGTCGGTGCAGATTTCAATCTCATCCACCTCCGGATGGTTCTTCAGGAAATATTCCAGTGCATCCGGTGTCCTGAATTTCCGGTTATCTTTCCACTGGCTGCCCTCTTTCGGCGCACTGATCCCGCCCAGAGACAGACGGTACTTTCCTTCCATTTCCTGCTCCAGCGTCATATGCGCCAGTGCATCAATGCTGGCTTCATAGACTGCCACACGCCTGCCCACCCCAAGAGGCGGAACACAAAAGCCATACTTCTTTTCACTGCCTTCCTGCTCCATCTTAAAACTGTTTCCCCGGCGGTCGTAAATCCCGCGCAAAAACGCATATCTTGGGCGCTCCTGCGTATCCATTCCAACAAAAACAGCGTTATGATACGGGGCGCTCTCATAAAGAATCCCAAGATACACACAATAATCAATCACACCGTCACTGATGCCTCTCTGGTTTAAATAACGCCGGACACGGTTTAAGTTATCATTGGGCACTGGCAGTACAAACGGTTTCTTTTCCGGAGCCGGCACTGCTTTGGGAACATAGATGGCATGGTCATCACAGAGCAGCTTTACCGCCTCCGGATACGCCATGCCATCCACCTGCATCAAGAACCGGAGGGCAGACAGTCCGCCAATGTCTCTGGATTTCCAGTGCCACTTACTGGTAATCTCATTGATTTTAAAGCTTTCATGCTCCCGAAGCTGCCATTCATTCCTGGTGCGTGTCTTGACCAGCCGGCCAGGCTGATGCATCTGCAGATAATCGTAGGCGCGGATCTGCTTTGCCGCCTGGTATTCTGCTTCCGATACCCATGGCATTACAGCACCGCATTTCTAAGGGCTTCCACCTTATCGGTGCGTTCCCAGGGAAATTCCTTTCTTCCAAAATGCCCGAACACTGCAGTCTGGCGGAAGATGGGGCGTGTCAGCCGCAAGGTGTCCATGATCTGCTTTGGCGTCAGACCGAACACCAGGGGAATGGCCATGGCAAGGCAGTCATCTTCACATACCTTTCCCGTTCCAAAGGTCTCCACCTGCACCATCACCGGCTGTGCCACACCGATGGCATACGCCAAAGACACCTGGCATCGGCTGGCCAGTCCTGCGGCTACCATGTTTTTGGCAATATAACGTGCCATGTATGCGGCGGATCGGTCTACTTTGGAACAGTCCTTTCCGGAAAAGGCACCGCCCCCATGAGGAGCCATGCACCCATAGCTGTCCGCCATGAGCTTTCTCCCGGTCAGCCCGGTATCCGCTTCCAGTCCGCCGCAGACAAAACGCCCGGATGGATTGATGTAAATCCTGGTGTCCTCATCCGGCGGCAACAGACGCAGTGCCGGGAGCAGCACTTTCTTTCGGATCTCCGCCTCCAGCTTCCGGAGACTTTTCTCTTCCGTATGCTGGCAAGACACCACCACGCTGTCCAGACGCACGGGCTTTCCGTTTTCATATTCCACCGTCACCTGGGCTTTGCCATCGGGCAGAATCCCCTGAATATAGGAACTTTTCCTGCTGGCAGAAAGTTCCCGCACAATCCGGTTTGCCAGTACCACGGGCATGGGCATAAGTTGGGGCGTTTCCTCACAGGCATATCCGATCATGATCCCCTGATCCCCCGCTCCAACCGTCCAGTCACTCTGGTTCTCGCACAGTCCTTCCCGCGCTTCCTTCGACCGGGTGACTGCCCCGGCAATATCCGGACTCTGCTGGTGGACAAGGGTATCCATGGCAATCCCCTGGGCTGGATATCCGATTCCCTCCATGACCGACCGGATAATGCCAAACACATCCGGCTCATGGCTGCTTGTAATCTCCCCGGCCACTAGAATCGTTCCTTTTGTGGCAAGCACTTCACAAGCCACCCTTGATGTTTCATCGTTTCTCAGACAGTCATCCAGGATCGCGTCTGCAATCTGGTCGCACACTTTGTCCGGATGGCCTTCTGTCACTGCTTCTGCTGTATAAAATCGTCTCATTTCGTTTCCTCACTTTCATGAAAAACAGCGGAGCATATCCTTTTAGACAAACTCCACTGCTATCTTTTTCTTGGTATTCATTTTTTTGCTGCACCAATCAGCCTGATTCCAGGAGGATGGCGAACACTCACACTTCCTATGAGCTGGCTGAATCTGGCGCACTTCCTGCACTTTTCGTGCTTCCACGAACACTTCTTCCCAGAAGAAAAGCTGTCAAAGAGTCGGAAATCCCCCGATTCCCGGACAGCTTTCTTCTGGATCATACTTTCCTTTGTCAACGGTTTGTTGCTGCCATTCCCTATCACAGATACCGCTGTCCTTTTTGGGCATCGGATTTCTTCTCTTTTGCTGCACCAATCAGCCTGATTCCAGGTGTATGGTGAACACTCACACCCCTATGAGCTGGCTGGTTTTGGCGCATTTTCTGCACTTTTACAGTAACCACAAACACTTTTGGTCATCAACAAGACCGTATGATCCCACCAAAAGGTTGGAAATCTCTCATTCCCAAACATCCCACTCATTGGTAACAATCTGTTGCCGGAATCCCTGGATCGGGAACACTTCTGTCCCTTATTCTTCTGTTTCCGGCTGTATTTTTACCGCAACTACGATATTTCTTGCTTCCTTCCACTCATAGGAGCAGGTCACAAGTGTCAGCACAGTCTCACAATCCGCACCATCCACCCCAGTCTCGAACAAAGACTGTGCCTTTGCCAGCTCCACATACGCCTCCGCGTCACTCTGGTGCTGGAATGCCGCCTGCTGGAACGGGAACATGGACACATCTGCCTTTAAGACTGCCGCAACCGCATAAACTTCCATTCCTTCCTCTGTCTGCAGAAACACTTTGGAATGCGCCTGCCAGTAGGATTTGGCTGCATACTGTTCCAGATTCCCGAACATGGCACCGCTGTTCATGTTATGCCCGTAGATGATCCGGTTTCCGGATTCGGTCAAAGAACAATCCGCCTGTAGAAAAAGGCTCCCATTGATGTCGTAATCCCCTTTATAATTGCGCCTCAGATAATATTCCGGCTCATCCATGCTGCTCTGCAGTACCGGGTAGTCGATTCCGGTGTCTGGGATGGTCAGCCAGCCCCGGACAGCCGGATACTGCGCCCGTAGGGAAAAAAGATCAACGCAAGCCACCTCCGGTTCTTTTCCAGCCTGTTGAGGTGTTTCCCCGGAAGAAGGGCCTCCCGGAGAAATGTCCTCCGGGAACTCTTCTTTTAGTTCCTCTGCCAGTTCCCGGTTCTGCCGGGGCAGAAGTGCCATGTCGTAAAAAAGCATGGCTGCGCTCCCGATGCAGATGCAAAGAAACAGTATCTGCACCAGATATCTGCGTTTCTTATTCCTGACTTTTCGCTTCATGTGTTTCCTCAGATTTGCGATGTCTTCTTTTATACAGCATTGTGCCAAGCAATGCCCCTGCCGATGCAATGCAGATAGTCAGCAGTACCAGCGGTTTCCACGGAGTATCTCCTGTTTTTGGCACCGTTGTTTCCGGTGTCTGCGGTGTCCTTGCATCCTTCATCTCTACCTTCTGGATCTCCATCGTATCTTCCAGTGTGAATTTCACATCTTCTGCAATCTCATAGCCATCCGGTGCGGTGATCTCACGAAGCGTCAGTTCTTCCCCGACCGGAAGCTTCTCTGCCAGATGCGGCTTTCCATCGGTTACCCATTCTTCCAGAACTTCCCCATCTTTGTTTAAAATCTGCAGTTTCGCTCCCTTAAGTTCTTCCCCGGTGGTCAGATCGGTCTTGGAAATCTCCACTTTGGAATACTCATCCTTCATTTCCACTTCCGTCACACTGCCATCTTCTAAAACTTCAAATTCCACATCCGCTGCGGATACATAGCCTTGTGTATACGGAGCCAGTTCCTCATGAAGCGTATAGGTTCCTTCCGGCAGTCCATACACGATATGGGGTTCCTTCGTGCTGGTCCACTCTTCCACGACCTCACCGTCTTTATTTAAGATCTGAAGCTTTGCCCCTTCCAGTTCTTCCCCGGTAGTAGCGTCGGTCTTTGTAAACTGGCTCTTGGTCGGCTGGTTCTCGATCTCTTTGGTAAGTACAATCTCCGCAAGGTTCTGACCCTCATAGGCTGCCTCAATCTCCCAGACTTCTTCATTCGGCAGATAACCCGGTTTTCGGACTTCCTCTTTTACATAATAAGCACCATGATACAGATCGCTGTCAAAGGTAAGCTGTCCGTTTTCATCGGTTGCTTTCTTTTCTAACAATGTATCCTTCTCCACCAGAACCTCTCCCTGACTGGACAGGATATCTTCCTTGGCATACAATCCAAAAATAACTCCCTCCAGCTTTTCTTCGGTGACAGCATCCTTCTTTTCTACAGAAAGGGAAATCTTCTGCCGCTCGTTTTTGTAGGCCACGCCCTCATAGACCACCGCCTGGGTATCATCCTCAGCAGTCAGGATAAATTCTTTCTGTTCTGTATTCAGGACGAAATGCTCTCCGGCCACCGTTTCTTTTAAGTAATAAGAGCCCAGAGGTAAGTTATTGACAACCGCTTTTCCGTCTTCATCTGTTTTCAGTGTGGCTACCAGATCATCCTTTTCGTAGCGGATAACCGGATTCCCCTCTTCATCCTTTGCCCCGTCCGGAGAATAAATGGTATCTTTGGCATAAAGTTCAAACTCGGCACCTTCCACACCGGATTCCTCATAAATGAAGTTACGGAAAATACCTGTTGTTTTATCTTCCCCTGTCACTGCAGTCTGAATCTTGTGGAACACAGATTTTGCCTTGTCCAGAAGCGAATCTCCGTCCACCTTCACTGGCTGCTCTCCGGTTTTAGTAAGCGTCAGGCTTCCCACCTGTTCTTCATTTGGCTGTTCCACTTCCACAATGACCGCTCCCGTATCCGGATCGATCTGATGGGCGGTGTCGGAAGATACGGTAATAACAATACTGTCCTTTGGTGATTCTTTATAAATCCCCTGATTTGTCACTTCTGAGGACGAGATTACCGTACCGTCCTGTACCAGAGACATTTCATATCCCTGTCTGACAAACCCTTCCGGCGCTTTCACTTCCTCGATTCGGTAAGTGGAACATTTCAGTTCTTCCGGTGTCACCAGATATCCTTCCTCATTGGTCGTAAACACACGGATGGTTTCCTTCTTCGGGTACTGGATGACCTGCTCTACATATTCCTCTTTCTCCATGTCGTAAATCTGATAGGATGCCCCGGCTTTCAATACGGTATTTCCTGTCTGTGCATCTTTTTTGATGATCTTCAAAAGAAACTCAAACGGACGGTCATCGAAGATACGCCACTGCATTGGTTCCCGGCTGTCCTCATCCACCCGGACAAGGAACGGATCAATAGCTTTTAAATTCTCTGGTACCGTACTTTCCTCTACGACATAAAGACCATACGGCAGTTCCGGGCTGATGGCATACCCCTTCTTATCCGTCATCAGCTCCGGTACTGGAACTGCTTTTCCATCGGTGTAAGTCACTGCCACCTGCTCGTTACTGAAATCATAGCCTCTGAAATCCTCTGCAGTAAACGCTTCTCCATTGGATGGTTTCAGTTCCCCGCTCTTTACCCTGGATAAGCTGCTGACCAGATACACTTTAAATCCAGCACCTGCCACAAGGTCTGTTTCCGTCTGGTCTCCATCCTCGCTGATCTTAATCAGTTGGAATGCCTGCTTCTTCACCTGCTCCCTGACTGTCAGATCCCGGCTTACCTCTGCCACTTCCTGCCCTTCATAGGAAAGTGTGACATCGTATTTCGTGGTATCCACCGTATATCCTTCCGGCGGCGTGATTTCTTTTACATACATTTTTCCTAGATATAGTTCGGAGAAATCCAGTGTTCCGTCTGCCTTGATGACACCCTGGGCAATCAGGCTGTCTTTTTTGAACACCACCCCGGTCTTCCCATCCGGATGCAGGATATCCTCTTTGGCATAAAGTCCATACACCGCTCCTGCTAATGCGCTGTCTCCCTGTGGAAGGAAGTCTTCTGTTTCCCGGTCAATCTTTTGGATATGGACAGTCCCGGTGACACTCGCATCCGTTCCTGTCACGCTGACCGTCTTTCCGGCAGCCACATCCACCTTATAAATTTCCTTATTTTCCGCATACAGATCCGGTGCTTTGATTTCCTGCACATAAACAGTCTTCAATGCCGCTTCAAAATAGTCACTGACTGCTGTTCCATCCTCGTCCGTAGCTGCCATCTCCATCAATAAATGCTCACATTTGGCATCGGTATAGATTCCGTAGACTGCCCCGTCCAGAGGGTTCTTCGTATCTGCGTCCTTTTTCGTCAGTTCGATTCTTGTCATTTCCATCCAGTCCACAGAAAAACTCACCGGACTGGCGCTCTCAGACTCAAACACACCGATGTCCTGGGAGGCATCTCCCGTAGTCAGCACCAGCGTTCTCCATGTTTCCCCTACCGAGCCATGCAGTTTTCCAGACTCATACGTTCCGGTATGGAGCATATCGGCAGTCAGATAGAACGTATCCCCTCCGTAAATCTTCAGGGTTCCATCTGTCTTTGAGGTTCCCTTGGTTTGATTATGGATGGTTACATTTTTCGGAACTTTCACACTGACATAGTTCCTGTGATCCCCGGACAGCTTGATATTTGGTGTCTTCTGTACATTTCCGTCACGGACAGCTTTCACCGATGTCTTGGAGAAAGAAAGTTCTCCTTTTGGCGGTTCTTCCATTCCAAGCAGCTTGTCAATGTAGGCGATGACTCCGGCATTTACCAGATCATTATAATCACACCCGGTGAATCCTGCCTCCCCTGCATAGGCATAGCTGGCTGCGATATGGGTATACACATATTTTTCTTCCTTCGTTTTTCCGGAAAGATAGTCTCCCGTAATATCCCCGGCACCGCCATAGCCATAATACAAGACCTTCTGCAGATTTTTATTGCTGTCCAGCACCTCTGCCACATAGTCACCGCTTGGCGGCGAGGATTTGTGGGATTCCAGACAGTATGCGATCTTTCCATTGACGGTAAACCAGCACGTCAGATAATTCCCGATATAGCTTGGATAATAAATGGTTTCCCCTTTTTCCAGTGTGACCGAGCCTCTGGTCCTTGTCATGCCATCTGCCCCGGAAAATACCATCACATTTCCCTCGGCAATATCCGTCTCCAGTTCTTTTAATGCCTGTGCGGTGCTTTCCTCACCGGATACCGTCACCTCTGCTTCTGTAAATGCCTGCACAGGCGAATCCGAATCCTCTTCAGACTGCGTATCCTCCTTCTGGTGCTGGCCGCCATTTTCCTCTGTATGTGCCTGCCCTTCGCTGTCTGTCAGTGTCACCTTCCGGGTAATCACGTAACTGTCGCTTTTATCTTTTGGCACGACCAGATAGCTGGCAAGATAAGTGCCTGCCTGATCCGGGTGGTAACTGCCGCCATCTTCCTTCTCAATGGAGGTCAGTGTCACATCCTCTTCCTTGGGATCATAGTGAATCCCTTCCATGGAGGTTTCCACCTGAAAGGTATCATCTGTTACCGATTTTGTAATATCTTCTGCAGTCACTTTTGTTTCTTCTGTAACTGCCATCGCTTCCGTTTCCAAAGTCTCCGCTTTTGTTTCTGCAGATCTTGTATCTTCTGCCGCATAAGCATTCACCGCGCTGCTCATAGGACTCATTCCCATCAACAGCGCAAGCCCGAATGCGGCAGCCCTTGTTTTAAAATTTCTATGCTTCATTGCATTCTCCTTTTCTTAGAAAGACCGCAGAGGAATCCCCTGCGGCCTTGTCATCTCTGATATTCTTTTTTCTGTCCTTTTAATTCCTTCCCGACTTCTTTCCGGGTTCGTACCAATGCATCCGTCACGTTTTTTACCGGAAGCTGGTTCTGATGGCACCCCTCTAAAATTCCGGTCAGATAAAATTGGGAAGGGAGGGATGGCTGATCCTTGTAGGGGGCGTTCATGGTATATACCATCACACTGCGTTCCTTTCCGGCAACGTTTTTGACACAGATCTCTTCTTTGCCATAGAGCTGGGGATACCCTTCGTATAAATCCAGGCTCCGTTCACACTTCTCTGTAATCTTCCATAACACGCCATCCACATGGCTGCCCTCTTCCGGAAGAATGGTTGCCACCCCACTGCCCCTTGGCCTTCCGCAGAAAGCCAGACGGTAGCCTTCCAGGCGGACATTTTCCACGACTTCTGCATCGGGACAGCGGTATTTCATCTGGTCTAAGTTCATGTTGCTGCCATAGGCAAAATAATATGTTTCTTTCACTGCTCACCTCCTATCTGGCACCTCCTGCCCTTTGATTTCTGTTCAGACATTCGTAATTACTCTTGTCGTATCTCCATGCCCGGTCTCCCTCCAGATTGGAAAGCAGATGGTCCCGGACATTCTTATACTCCGGTCCAATCAGTCCAAGCCTCAGTAAAAAGGTGCGGAATGTGAAACACGGGTTTTCTGTAATCTCCGTTTTCTTCATCTGGGCACATCTCTGATTGATGGCCTGGGCAGATATGGCAAGGGCCAGGGTAATATTTGCCCGCACTTTCCCGGCATGGAGGGTGCTTTCAAAGCAGCGCCATTCCAAAGTACCTTTGGAAAACACCGCATGGAGATTCAGAGCATAATAACGGGTACTGTCATAATGATGATTGCTTCCATCTCTCCCTTCATACCAGGTACGTTTCAGCTTCTCCATTGAGATCGTGCTATTCGGCATCCTGCGAATCTTCTCCAGAACCATTGGGCGCACTTTCTGACAGTAATCCTGTTCCCTGCTGGTCTGTACTTTTAATGCCCGAAATAAAATATCTTCTTTTGCATACATGATAGTCAGTGCATTCTTCAAACTACGGGCAGTATGGTTCGCAGCATCGATATGCACGTGCATTCCACAAGACGAATTGACACGCGCTCCATGTTTTCTGAGACACCGGACAACCTCCTGCAGTTTTTCCATCTCTCCATACTCCAGTTTCGGACTCACCATCTCCGTGCTATAATCACTATCTGCCCATTGCATCTGCCCATTTACCCTACGCTGTGTCTGAATGCTGCCATCATACATGAACTTCCATTTCTTCCCGTCCGGATCTACGACAGACCAAACACCATAATAACCTCCGTCATTTTCAATATGTGTTCCAAACAGCTCCGCCACCGCCTCTGCAGCCTTCCGTCTGGTGATTCCCGTCATCTCAATCTCTGTACCAAAGTACTGGTCCTTGATTCCAATTGGCATAGGCTGCCTCCTACTGCATGGCATCTTCCGTCTTAATCTGGTGATCTGCCTGACACAAAAGCCTACCGATGGCTTCAATCACGTTAACAGTGACACCATTTCCCGCCTGCTTATAGAGCTGGCTGTCTGAAGTATCCTTCTCTATCCGGTCGATCTGCCAGTCATAATAGCCCTGCAGACGCAGACACTCCCTTGGCACCAGCCTGCGGATTCTTCCCCGGTGCGACACACCATGACGGTCTGTTGCGGTAATCGTGAACATCGGCTCTTCCGGTTCCTTCATCCTCCGTCCATTCTGACGGGTATGCCCTTTGGCTGGTGTCAGGATGGCCCTTGGTCCATCTTCCTTTAAAACACCGGAGCATTCCCCTTTATGTCTGTGAATCCCCGAATTCTGACGGGTATGCAGACACCGGCACTCTTCTGTCACAAGGGGCGGCACAGACAGATCCACGAAATGCAGAGTTCCCTGCTGGATTCCCGTTGTCAGTGTATGGGCTACCTGATGCCCGACACGCCCTCTTCTGGTGTTCATGCCCGGATACCCAAGGTCAATGCTGTCACCGGAATAGGCCATCTTATACCCCTGTCTGGTATTTTCCTTAATGGGAACACCTACATGATAGAGCCCTGTCTTTCCGCCAACACCACCTGTGCCTGAAGTCAGCGTACAGCTTAATCCTTCTGGCCGGTAGACTCTTTCCCCTTGTCTCCCTTCGTGGACTTGTACAAGAGACGCTCCATTTGTTTCTGGGAAAGGTAATACTTTTCCGGCACATCTTCCATCAAGATATCCGACAAGATACACCCGTTTCCTGGACTGGGGGACTCCGAAATCCTTGCTGTTAAGCACCTTCCATTCCACATAGTACCCCAGTTCATGAAACGTACTGAGGATGGTGTGAAACGTCCGCCCTTTGTCATGCGATAGCAGTCCGGGAACATTCTCAAGGAGAACATACGAAGGTCGTTTGTCTGTAACCAGTCTGGCAATCTCAAAGAACAGCGTTCCCCTGGCATCTGCAAATCCTTCCCGCTTTCCGGCGATAGAGAATGCCTGGCAAGGAAATCCTGCGCACAGCAGATCAAAGTCTGGCATTCGTTTTGTTTCCATGTTTCTTGCGTCATTGCAATACCACTCCCCTTCCGTATCGAACAGCAATCGGTAGTTCTTATCCGCATAAGCATCCACCTCACAGTGTCCGACACAGATGAAGCCTCCTGCCCGTCTTAATCCCTCGCGGAATCCCCCGATCCCGCTGAATAAATCAAAAAATCGAATGGTTGCGGCTATCCACCTCCTTTGCTGGCAAAAACAGACGGCCGGATTGCTCCGTACCGCCTGCTTTCGTGTAATCATTGTTTTTTTGTTCTCTTTCTTCTTCCGGCATTATGCTGTCGCTTCCAGCTCCCCGGCTTCCGCCAGTTCTTCTTCCTCTGCTTCTTCCGGTTCTTCCATCTCTTCCTCTTCTTCGCTGGCCTCTTCTGATCCCATTTCCTGTTCCTCTTCTGCTTCTATCGGTTCTTCCGGAAGCTCCGTCTCTTCAGGCGTTTCGCTCTGAGGCTCCGCTTCCGCTTCTGCCCGCTCCAGTTCCTGCCATTTGGCTTCTACCTCTGCCACTGCTTTCTCGATGATGGCGATAATAAAATCCTTCTGTTTGGCACGTTCCTTTGCGACCGCCCATTTGACTCTCTGAAACAATTCCTCGGATATCTGTACGGCTAATGTTCTTTTTTCCATCTTCTCTTCTCCTTTTCCCTCCAGCCTGTTAAAGTGTTCTTCAATCACCTGCTGGATAAATAGTTGTGTGCTGCTTTCCTTAAGCTCAATCTCTGCCCTGACCTTCTCATGCAAGTCCAAGGGGATCTTTCCGCATATGTTTTTCATCTCTGCCATAAGCGCGGCTCCTTTCTTTTTGTTACACACAACATACTCCAAAGAACAATGCAAAGCTATTCACAATACCCACTAAAGAAACCATGTCAAAGAATCCGGAAACCAGGCATATGCAACAATGCCGGATACGATCCTTTCAGTAGGCCTCACCCCCTTTACGCATTCTCCATTTGATAAAGAAAGTCCAGCATCTGATCTGGAATCTCTTCTGATTTTTGCGTCACCTCCTGTGTCGTACCGCCACTTTTTAGTTCTTCCCGAACAGTTTCCCGAATCACTTTTTCCAGCCATTTTCCATCTTCCATTTTCAGAATGGCCTCTACCAGATACTGGTTTTTCTGCCCCTCTGGAACACTGCACAAGATTTCCCATGCCCTCTGGTGTTCCGGGTTCTTAAGGTTCGGGCGGAACGAAAAAACGGGACGGCTCACAGCGTCCTCATCTGCCCCACAATCCGTTCATACCCGGCAGCGTTGGCATGGACGTCTGTCAGGTAAATCGGGCGACAAAGGCGGTCCTTTGCGGTCACACGGTGTCTTAAAATGGAGGCGCCGCCACCCATAAATACGGAGGGGACTGCCCGCAGATCAAAGCCTGCTTCTGTAATGGCAGACAGAATCTTCTCAATATAAATCCTGCCCTGATGTGTGATAATAGACACGACTTCCTCCGGCATACTGCAAGGCTTTCCATTTAAGACACGCTCAATCTGGGCATCCGTCACAGACAGTCCGGTGTTCCTCCGCACCTGCTCCATGATCTCATCCATACACCGGATCACACCAAGCTCCAGACTGCGGCAAGTCGCTGCGTTGGGAACAGCATGATCCAGCCGCATAAGATCCACGGTCCATCCCCCGATGTCAATCAGCAGCACCGATGGCTCATCTTTGAGATATTCCGGGTACAGTGCCAGCGCTGAATACCCCTGAGGGAACAGCTTCACATCCTCAATCAGGATCTCATACGCTTCCTTTTCATACTGGAAAGAAAGAGGCTGCTCCTTCCGGAACAGATACTCCCTGAATGGCAGCTTCTCCCTGCCGAATCCTGCCAGCGGAAGTCCGGCTGCAAGAACAACCTTTGCAGTACGCGCTCCCCCTCTCTTTTGTATCTCCTGCGCGATCGCTGCCATGGTCAGCAGATAATAATTTTCATTGGCGGTTTTATCTTTGACCAGTGTCTGGCGTCCGGTACCGCAGACATAATAGCTCCCCTGATACTGCAGAACATTCTGCATAGTATAGGGTTCGTACTCATAGCGTGTGATTCCTGTTGGGAAACACACCTGTTTTGTTTTAATGGCTGAATAGCCATGGTCGATTCCGATAACCATCGCAATCACTCCCTTCTTTCTTCTGTTGTCGTTGTGGAAATCTCCGGGAAAAGACATTCCCGGAGCGTAGAAATGTGTGGCTGGAGACTATTTTTCTTTTCCAGCCTGTTAAGGTTTTCCCTCCCGGCAGACTGCCGGGGAGAAAGATAGCAGTTTTGTTTCTAAAATTAAAAAGCAGTCAATCCGAAGTAGACTAACTGCTGATTAATGTTTGGTATGAAATTGAGAAATCTGGTATTTATCATTTTTGAAACTGTCATTTATTGTTATGAGCTTAACTTTGCTCCTCATTCTCTGAGATCAATAATTTCCCAATCAGCAACAAACACATCTTTGCTTTTTTCATAAGTTTTAGCTTGCATCGCCACACATAGCAGTTTCTTAGGTCTACTCATGCCGACATAAGCAAGTTTACGACTATACTCAAACAACTTTGAATTTCCTAATTTACCTATACCGAAATAAGGAAGAATCCTATTTAAATCTGATGCCCCTTGCCTATCAGTTTCAAGGTAAAGGGTTGCATCATGTGTTTCACCTTTAACTCCGTGAATAGTATCAAATTCTATCTTACGTCCTCTGATTGGATCGATAAATATATTTTTTTCATACTTTTCTGTTTGATTTACAACAGCATCCTTGTTAAGGAAATGCTCTGGTAGACAGTCAAAAATATCGTCCACTTGGAAATTCATACTCTTCAAAAGCTCATTTATCTTTTGCCGCATGATATAATCGATAGCTTCTCTTTTAATATTCTGTAATTCTGACAACTCGTAAATCCACTGTTGATACATATCCATATACCCATTAGCAAGAAATTTTTTTATAGTAGTTCTCTTTAAATTTTATATCTAATTTTTGATTATCCGTATAAACACTATACTTTCAAATAT
>JBKXQO010000003.1:0-13558 GCA_047014865.1 Blautia sp.
AAAACCATTGATTTTATTAGCTTTTTGCCGCTATCGCTATCACACCTCATTATTGTTTAGTCCCAGTGATACGACGAGAGCTGTCGAGCGATTTCCGAAAATCTGCGTCTCTACTTTTTCCGAAAATATTATCCGGAAATTCTCCTCCCTGCCCGGTGTGAAAAAGATAGCGGAACTGTATTCGGCCAACGGCGTGGTGCCAGTCTATAAAATCCGTTACCGGGATACGGAGATTGCATTTTATCTATCCAGAGTGGGGGCGCCAGCCTGTGTGGTGGGCTTTGAGGAGGTCGTAGCTATGGGCGCGGAGAAATTTGTCCTATTTGGCTCCTGCGGTACTCTCAATGATGAGAGGGTCAGGGGAAAAATTATAGTTCCCATTTCTGCAGTCCGGGATGAGGGTACCAGCTACCATTATCTGGCCCCCTCCTTTGAGATTGAGGCGGATCCCCACAGCGTCCAGATATTGGAGAGTACGCTGAGGGACTGTGGCTATCCATATGTGAAAGGGAAGGTATGGACGTCGGATGCAATCTATAGGGAGACGATTGAGTTGATTGAAGAGCGGAAAAAGGAAGGCTGTCTGGCTGTGGAGATGGAATGCGCCGCTATGTTAGCCGTATCGAGATATAGGGGAATTCCGTTTGTCCAGTTCTTATATGGAGCCGATGACCTCAGTTCAGATAGCTGGGAGATTCGGGATCTATGTCTATATGGGTTGACTGAGGCCGAGAAATACATGGCGCTGGCCTTTGAGTGCGGACTGGCCATGTGAGCAGGAGTGTATCCTCGATTTGTTCTTGGCGGTGGGGATACACGGACAAAATTCGCACGACATGAAAATCGCCCAGTCTGAGGAAATATCAGACCGGGCGATTGTTCTAAATACTACTTTTTTGTAATTGTTTGTATTTCCTCATAGATCCTCTTTGGGCTACTCTGCCTTTGTTTTTTTCTTTCGATTGTAGGCTGCGATCACTGCTGCGCTGCCAGATGCAAGTAGAAGGGCGTACCATAGTCCAAACTGACTGTCGTCGCCTGTCTTTGCAGGAGTCCTTGTGGAAGTCTTTGTGGAAGTAGCTGCTTTATTGATGGAAGTTCCTGTGCTGCTGTTATTCTTTTTGGTAGAAGATACTTCCGTGTTGTTTAGCTTGTCAAGAGCCTTCTCGGCCGCTTCCAGTTTGCTTACGTCAACCAGTGATTTCTCATAGTCAGTCAGCTTCTCATAGATCTCCCGCGCCGACTTAATGGCGTTTGCGTCGGACTTTTTGACACTGCCTGCCGTGGGCAGCTTATCAATGGCGCTCTGCGCGTCCTCAGCGTGTTTAATAACCTCGAGAGCCTTTTCTATCTGCTCAATCTGATCTTTGATCCCCTGTTTTTCATCCTCAGTGTAGTTGTCGGAGTAATCCTCCAGCGCCTTTTCCAAATCTTCCTTCGCCTGCTCAAGGTCGGTCTTATTCTCAGGCTTTACATTCTCCGGAGTGACATCCGTAACTTTTTTTATGGATTCCGAATTGGCAGCTTCGCTTGCCTCGGCAATCCTCGCCAAAAGTTCGTCGCATCTGTCTATGATTGCTTTCAGTTTGGCCTTTTCCCCATCTGTGGCCTCTTCGGCCTCAGTTGTCTCGGCCGTTTCTTTGACGCTGGTGATCGTGTCTTTATTTGTAGACTTTACGTTCTCGATTGTCAGCTCGGCGATTGGCTCAGAGATTGTGTCGATCGGCTGCATCGTCACGGTATACTCTGTCTTGTTGCCCGCCTTGTCAGTGGCGACAATCTCATAGGTCGCTTCTCTGTCGCCTTCCAGAGATAACTCTGCGCTGCCGTCCGCTGTCAAAGGAATGGTCTCGCCGTCTAAGGTCACTTCAGTCAGATTGGTATCGGTCACGTTGACTTTCTGTGTGGTGTAGTAGCCTGTGTCGTCTGCGATCCCACTGATGGTTGGCTTCACCGTGTCAAAGGTTGCGCCGTCTGAGCCAAAGAACGTCATATTTCCGGCCTTGTCGGTGATCTTCACATAGTAAATGAATTTCTCCGCGTCAACCGCTGTATCATCAATGGCAGAGGAGTAATCTTGCCATTGGCCTTTGGTTAGGGCTGTTATCTGATCTTCGGTCAGAATTTTACTGCTGCGGTAATACTGTACGCTTGCCACACCGCTTAAATGGTCGCTGCCGCTAATATTGACATTTACCGTCTCACGGTAGAACAGATTAAAAGAAATTTCGTTGATCGCTTTCTTTACGCTGCTATTTTGTATGCTCACATCGCCCTCTGGGGCTGTCGTGTCACGTTTGACTGTGATGGACTGCTCTTCACTTTCCAGACCGTTGGCAGCCTTCATTTTAAAGGTATAAGTCACGCCGTCCTTGCTCGTATCTTGGGTTATTGCGATTGGAGCGTTGGAGGCCTGCCACTCGCCGTCGTCCACTTTATAGTAGACGGTACTTGTGCCCAGGTTCTCAGCCTTGTTTGTCGCCGTGAGGAGGACATCTTTATTTGTCCAGTCGCCGTCTCTGTAGCTGCCGCTGTCGATGCTGACCTTTGGCGTTGTGCCGTCGATTTTCGTATAAGTGAGCTTCGCCTCCTGGCCGTCTGTGCCTGTGATCGCTGTGACACCTGCTCCGTTTGTCACTCTGAATGTATAGGTGGCGTTGGCAGTCACGGTGAAGGTGTAGCCATCGTCGGTGTTTTCGATGCCTTTTGTGCTGAAATTCTTGCCGTCGGTGGAGACTTCCACTGCGCTCACTCCGGAACTTCCAGCCGCCACAGTAAGCTTCACGGCGTCAGAGGTCTTATAGTTCGCCGTATCGCTCTGGGCAATTGCGATCGTCGGTGCGGCCTTATCAATCTTGACCGTCTCGGATACTTTATCCGTGAGATAGTCCGTATCATTTTGCTTGAAATACAGCGTCAGATTATTCTCGCCCTCGGCGCTGTGAATATAACTCTCTGCCCATGAGCTTTTATCTGTAGATATCTGCCAGCCATTTGCGCTAAAGGTTACGTCTGTCGTGTACCAGCCGTCGTCACCCATCTCGCCGTTTACCTTATAGGCCGGGGCTTTATGATAAGAGATAGCGAAGGTTTTGTCGATGCTTCCCTTATAATTGCCTTTTCCCGTAATCGTCGCAGTCGGCGCGTCTGTCCCTGTACCGTCCGATACCTCGATATGGTTGGCGTAGGAGACCTTATAATCCTTAGACGCCACCAGCGTAAGCTCCTGACCGCCTGTGGGCGTCCATGCCGCTGTGACAGCAGGGGTAACTTCGTTCCCGGTATAATACTGCGCCGCAATATCCGAGACCATTTCTGGAGTCAGTTCTTTTTGTTCTATTGTCACTGTCTGCGCAGCAGAAATCCAGTCGCTGTAGTTCTTGTTTGTGATTTTTACATGGACAGTCGTGGTTCCGGCATCGATTACTTGCAGGGTACGTTTCCATGTGGCCGCATCCGCATCTGCGGCGTCATAATCCGTGCTGTAGTAGACGGTACTTCCGTCCAGCGCGCCGCTCACGATTTTCACTGCGTCATGCGTCGCCCCGTCGTAGACGCCGGAGTATGTCTTTATCACAGCGTCCGGCATTGTAGCCAGTGCGATTTTATAAGTCGTGCTCGCGGTAGCCGTATTATCGCCTGTGCCTACGGTGATACGTGCCGTCACCCCGGCCTCTGTGACATTTTTCATGTCGCCGGAATAAGTAATATCGTCAGCCGACAGGGCCGCAAGGCCGCTGGCTGTCCAATTTGAGAGGTCAAGCTCTGCTTTCTTTATGTCGCTGCCCGTGTAGACGTAGCTCGCCGCGTCGGAAAAGATTTTGGCGCTCGCCGTATGCGTACTGTCATTCTTGCAGCTGGCCGTGATTGTATTGGAGCTATCCCCTGAACCTTGCACATATTTCCAGTCGTGTCCGAGGGGCTTGAGTTCTACATCTTTGACGGAGGAATATTTCTTTCCGTCAAATAAAAATTCTGCGCTGTAAACCGTCTTTCCTTTTTCTGTACAGGTTGGACTACTGGTCGCTGAAGTGACGATGCTAGATACCTCCTGCTCATGGCTGCTGTCTCTGGAGCAGGTGAAAGTCGCTGTCGCCGTGGAGTAATCATCACTCCAATTCACATCCGGGTTCTCCAGCCATTCATGGCCTAGAGCCTCTATCACCGTGGTGGAGAGTTCCTCTGTGCCCTTCTCGTCGGAAAAATTCCGTTTGCAGACCGAGCAACTCCAATATAGTACAGAGCCTGCCTCGGTGCAGGTGGCGGCTATTGCGTCATGTTTTTTCAGCGTGTGTTCCACCGCTTTGAATTTGAACGAATCGCTGGTCAGAACTTCTCCCCATGGATATGTTGCCACGCAGTGCACCTCTTCACCTACAAGGCTGTCCGTGGCTGCTTCGCAGGTGAGAGTCGATCCTGAGGTGACGGGAATGTCCAGCCATGTATTGGGTAATTTATGGGTCAGGTCAACTGAAAATGTGGGGGCTCTGTCATCTGTGCTCAGTCGAATCAACAGCTCATATGTTCCCTCAGGAAGATCCGAAAATGTAACGGTCGTCCAGTCTTCTTTGTTCTCCTCGATATAATCGGATTCGTAATAGTCATTGTCTTCAGAAGTGCCTGATAATCTGTAGACCCCGTAATTGTAATAGTCCAAATCTCCCTTCCATGAGAATGCGATCTCTCCATCTTCCGGAACTGCGTAGTTGATATACATCTTTCCGTTGTCAGTGGAGGTAGACCATACATTGTCCTCCTGCTGTGTCCAGCCGTCAGAACTTGTGATCTCCCCTGAGAACCCTAATTTTCCCTCCACAACCTTCTGCCACTGATAGCTGGCCTCTGTCGGGCGAGTCACGCCGAAGGTGGGCTTTTCGCTTGTGGGCTGTTGCATGATGGACTGTGAGCGGCGATAACCGCAGTTGGTGCAAACGTCAGGCTCGCTGGAGTCCTTATCATATGTATGTGATTTCTGTGTCTTGATGTTCGCGTCATTTGTGTAGTCTGATATGTCAGCACAGGTATATGTGTACACAATGCCATGACTCACATCGAGCACCGGCCACGCATCGCCATTTTCACCGAGCGTCTGCCGCCACGGGACAGCGTTGTCCGTCCGAGATCTGTTGAGTTTGAGTGTCATCTCGCCTGAGGCAAAATGACTGATATCCACGTGATCCTCGCAATCGGTTACCAATTCCAGGTACTTTTTGTAATGTTCTGTGCCATGATTCCACCAGATAAGAGAGCTGTAGTCGGTGTAGCAGTTCTCGATGGCTTTACAATAGGGACGGTCATTACTGCCGTTTCCGATGTAAGCTACAATGCCGCCACTGGCAGTTGTCTTACCCCTACTGGAATATGCATAGAGATTGGCGTTGGCTACATAGCAATTTCTCATGATACCGTAGCATTGCCCCACAATTCCTCCTACAAACACCTGTCCTGGAGAGGAGCCTTCGACATTTGGCCTCAGGGCATAGCAGTTTTCAATGATGCCGTCACTGGTGAGCTTTCCACAGAGACTACCTGTATATATATGTCCTGTATCTGCGGCAACCGACGCGTCGATCAAACCAAGGTTTTTGATGGTGCCGTCCACACACTGGAACATTCCAATTTCAGTACCTCCGTTTATGGTAAGATTTGAGATTGTATGCCCCTGTCCGTCAAACACACCACGGAATGTTGTGGATATAGGGGAAAAGTTCACGCCTGCCATGTCGAGATCTGCGGTGAGGTACACGCGCACGAACGCAAGAGGATCCTTCGCAGCAAGCCAATCATTCAGCCCTTGGAGATCTTCACAAGAAGAAATTGTATAGGAGGGATAATCCGTATCCGTTGTAATAGGCGTGCCTTGTGCGCTCACCGCAGTGTATTTGTAGCCTTTGTAGCGCGCATAGAAGGTATAGGTTGTATTTGGCTCAAGATCTGGGAACTGTGTGCTTTTCTGCCAACGTTCCTCGGGCACGCTTTTCTCATCCCCCACGGTGTAGCCGAACTGTGTGAGGTAGGCATAGCTGTCCGTGGCTTCGGCGAGCCTTACGAAATGCACGCCTTTTGTCTCCTGTGCAGGTGCAGCCGGCTTGACATCGCCTGCGTAGGGGATGACGGTGCCTCCGTTCTCGATATTTAATTGATCTTCGCCCACGATGCATCCGAGTGTGAGCGTGGCGTTGGAATCCACTGTTACCTTGGCCTTTTCCAAGAGAGGCCCATCGAGTGTCTGTGTACCGTACACAACAAGCTCGGAGTAATCATCTCCCCTTACACCCTTATAGATTAGAGCATTCCAGTTCTTGGTATTATCGCTGGTGTTACCATAACGAAGGCTGATTTTTGAGTCTTCAATAAGACGCACAACGCCGCCGGTGACCAAAGTGTTCATTGTGTATGTATAATATATGTTAGTAGTTTTTATACCTATGTTTTTCGCCGTGACGGTTCCGCCCGTAATGGTGATTAGGCCGCCAGTGTTTCTCCCCCCACAGCCAATGCCGGTGTAGGCGCCAGACGCCGTCACGTCGCCACCGTTGATGGTAATGGTGCCCCCATCGCTGGCACCGCCACCGCCAATGGCAGCCGGTTCGCCAGCAATCATGGCCCCCGAGGCTATGACTATTCCGCCGTTGATGGTGATGGTTCCGGCAGCCTGGAAGTCGCCGCCACCAATGGCTGCAGAGCAGCCAGCTGACTTTGTATCGGCCTTGAGTTTGCCTGTGCCTGCGCTCTGTCCATAAATGGTGAGTGAGTTGCCGGGGGTAACGCTGATTCCACTGTCTGCCGTAAGCGTCGTCCCGTCGGTGAGGATCAGGTGGACATCGCCTGTGGTGACGACGCGTCCGGAAATGGATATGTCGCTGGTCACAACATACCACCCGTTATCCCATGCCGTATTGTCTTCCATCACCGTGGCTCTCTCACAAGTCTGCTCGACACCGTTGGCATCGAGATAGTTCACATTCGTTGCAGTCGCATCTGCTATTTCTTTAAATACGGCAAATAATTCATCAAATTTCTCTGCACCGGATATCTTTGCCTGTTCCTCAGTGGTCAGAGCTATGTATGCGTCATAAGTTGTTTGCAGCCTGTCATAGACTGCCTGCTGTTCCTCAAAGGTCATATCTCGCAGTTCGTCCGCTGTGGGAAGGCTGTCCAGCATTTCCTGTATGGATGCAGTGGAATCCTCCACATCGGATGAATCGTCGGTCTCAAAAGTCATGTCGCTGTCTTGTTTTTCTTTATTCTGTGTGGTACTCCCGTCGGTTTCACTGTCATTTGGCTGACTTGGCGGATCACATACCTCACAGACATAGCTGCAGGGAGTTCCCTCTTCGCCCTCAGTATAGCCACAATCTGCAGTGTGCTGTGAGTGATGTTCACATAGACCTGTGTCTGGGATTTCTTCTGCCAAGGCATAGGTGGGCAGCATGGAAGCACACAACGTCAATGCGGTGATAATGCTTAGAATTCGTTTTTTCATAAGACTCTCCTATAGGAACAGGGATTGCATTCATTCCCTGCTCGAATTTTTCCTTTATTTTTGTACGTCTTCCCATGGACAGGGCTGGCCGGTGGGCCATGAAAGGCCTGTATCTGGTAGTTCTAACGGCTATTCGCCCTCCATTTTCATACACGTTCATCTCCTTTCTTGAGTTCTCCTGTCTTGCAAAATGTGAGAAGGCGCGTCCACTCTTGGAAGACCATAGATGAAACGCGCCCATTATTACCGTATTGATTTTGTAAATACAAAAAACGACAGACTTACCCTGTCTATCGTAAGTGTATAGCGGTAAACATTTGCCCGTCAATCCTTTGTGGGAAAGATAAAATTACTTCTTCTTATTATATTCAAGTTCAAAATTAGCGTCAATATGATTGGAACCAATAACATGTTTATAGGTACGAATCACTTGTCTTTCCCGTGGACTTTTGATAGAATGGAGAGAGAAATCATCGGTGAGAAGGGGGTTCTATGGGAAAGGAAAAGATTGATTTAGAGGAGCTTGCGGAATTGTCGAGAACGTTATTTCACACCTATTATGCTGGAGATCTAGAACCGTGGTTTTCTTACCTTTGCCCGGAGAGCGTTTATTTGGGGACAGGGGATCCAATGCTGTTTGGTGGGGATGCGATCCGGGAGCATTTCAAAGACTTTGCGGGAAGACAGGTCGACGTTATACAGGACGAATATTTTCCTATTGACCTCGGCAAGCAGGCGGCGCAGGTCTGTGGGAGAATCGTCGTGCAGGGGACAAGCGGCCAATTTCGGGTAATCACTCATTTTACGATGGGCTATCGCATAATCGGAGGAGAGTTGAAGTTGGTGCATCAGCACAACTCCTATGAATACATACAGTCCAGCGGATTGGGCGAAGAACAAGCCCTGATGCTGGACGTGAACACTATGCAATTTGTGCGGGACCTGCTCCTGGAAAAACCGTCGGCGAAGCGAATGGCATTTCGCAGTGGGAAACAGACGCTTCTCATAAACCCTTACACGATCCTATACGTGCAGAGTCAGCGGAAACGGACGGAAATTGTCTGCGTTGACCGAGTGATCTCCTGCAATAGTCCGATCGGGGAATTGAAAGACAGATTGCCGGGAGTCTTCTATCCGCTGCACCGGGGATATCTGGTGAACACGCTGTATATCGTCGCGGTACGGCGGTTTGAGGCGGAACTGATTTCCGGCATTTCTCTTCCCATCCCGGAGCTCTCCTATACACAGGTTAAGAGAGACCTACTGGGGATGATCGGGAAATAGCTGGCCACTTGTCACCTATGTTGGGATTGTATAATAAATTGAAAAGGGAGGGGAGAGAAATTTCTGAGGAGTATTTTGAGAGAAATAGAGGAGAAAATGTAAAATAAATAAAACTTTGTGGGATTATAAAGATTTTTATAGAGAATTTAGGGGATTGATGGTAAAATATAGAAAAAGATGACAGGAAGTATCTGTAAAGCGCACATAAGACTCTGTGGTTTCCGTGTGGGGGAGAAGAATGAATCGACCAAATCTAAAGATTGCCTACAATACATCTGAGAACGATATAAGGACGGAGTTTTATCTGCCCTGCCTCAAATGGGCTCTGCAGTTTGAGCGTGGCGTGGGGTATTTTACCTCAGGATGGCTGGAGTATAATGCGAAAGGCATGGCGGAGTTTATCAGCCATGGGGGTAAGGCCAGATGGATCACCAGCCCCATATTGAGTGAGAAGGATATGGAAATCTTCGTGAATATTGCCAATGGGCAGCAGGAAGCCTACCTGGAGAAATTGATCAACTTTGACGTGGAGAAACTGGAGTATGAGATGCGTCAGGATGTCCGGAACCTTCTGGCCTGGATGATCCATGACGGGGTGTTGGAGATGCGGTTTGCGGTTCCTATAGGTAAGCTTCAGGAGGGAGACTTTCATGATAAGTTCGGCAATTTCTATGGGGAAGAGGGGCAAGTTGTCTCTTTTAGCAGCTCCGTCAATGACAGTAAAAAAGGTTTCGTCAACTATGAAGGTATTATGGTCTTTACAACCTGGACTGGCACGGAGGGATATGTAGATGTCATAACAGGAAAGTTTCAGAAACTTTGGAGCGACATGGATCCCAATGTGAAATGCTACCGGATGACGGACGCGGTGAAGGACAGAATCTTTCAACTTCGCGTAGGAGAGAGACCCTACTCGTTGCCTAGACTTCCGGACGATAAGTGGCGTCACCAGGAGGAGGCTATGGAGAGGTTTCTTAAAGACAAAAATGGCATTCTGGAGATGGCCACGGGGACAGGTAAGACGTACACGGCCATTAAGATCGCCAAAGAATTGTTCAGGCGCGGGGCAATCAAGAAGGCTGTGGTGTGCACCTACGGGAACGATCTTCTGGAGCAGTGGTATAAGGAAATCTTGATGAATATGAAAGACGTCGGGGTGTTCCGGTACTATGAGTCTTCTTACAAGGAGTTGTCACAGTTTGCACTGTATAGGAAACCCGGGATTTTAATCTTATCACTGAACGTGGACCGGGTGTCCGGAACGATCCGGCGCCTGGTAAATAGAGAAAAACAGGCCTATGACAGTGTTCTGTGGATTTTTGATGAGATCCACCGTCTGGGGTCGAAATCTCTGAGGGAGGAACTGAGCGGGATGATCCGGCCGTTTCAGTATCGCCTGGGGCTTAGCGCCACGCCTCTGAGAGAGTTCGACGAGGCGGGAAATGATTTTATCAAGGAGGAAGTGGGGCCGGTAATTTTTCAGTTTGACTTGAGAGCGGCCATTCAGAGGGGAATTCTGTGTGAGTTTGATTATATCCCGTTGGAATATGAGCTGACGGAGAAAGAGAGGAAAGAAAAGCGGGATGTCATAGCGGCCTTCGAGGCCAGAAAAGACCAGGGAGAATCTGCCTGCGAGGAGGAGTTGTACCGGGAGCTCTCAAGGATTAACAAATTGTCGGTGTCCAAATTACCTTTGTTCGAGGAGTTGATCACGCAGCGGCCTGAGCTGGTGGAGAGATGTATAATATTTGTGGAGACCATGGAGTATGGGGAGAAGGTGCAGTATATCCTGAACCGTCATGTCTATCGATACCATACATATTACGCGGATGACCAGAAGAGCGAATTGCAAAGATTCAGCCGGGGAGAGATCGAATGCCTGCTGACTTGTAAAAAGTTGTCGGAGGGAGTGGATATCAAATCTGTGAAAAATATCTTCCTATTTTCTTCTGACAGAGGAAAGCTTGTCACGACCCAGCGGATAGGGAGGAGCCTGCGCATAGATCCTGAGGATCCAGGCAAGAGGGCGACCATTGTGGATTTTATCTGTGTGGCGGTTAAGAACAATACGAGAGAGGAGATCCAGGCAGACAGGGAACGAAGAGAATGGCTGGAAGATCTATCTAAGACTAGGAGGGAGAACTAGGTGAAGATTTATCGGGAACTGGAGTTTGCGATCAGTGAAGTTGCGGCAAGTTTAGATGAGAGTGAAGAATTTCGGAGAAGATTTGCGAAGTTGATAGAGAATTATTTTATGGAGCCTTCGGATTCGGATGTGGAACCTGTGATCAAGTTGGTACGAGGTACGGAGGAAGAGGATTGCGAATAAAGATATTGGGGTGGAGATGTGTCAACATCAGAAAATTTAAGGACTTTGAGGTGGATTTATCCGGCGACACGGACAAGAGTTGTCTGATCATGATGAGAAACGGCACAGGTAAGACCACCACCATCGGCCTGATCCGTGCCGTGCTGAGCGGTTCGGCCGTGGGATGGGGAGAAGGAAAAGTGAGAGAGTTCGCGCCGATGGGAACAGAGATTCCAAGAGGAGAATTTCACTTGAAGGTCCGGTATGACCAGAAACCCTATCACTATATTTTACATTTGGACTATGACAGAGGAACCGCTTTTTATGAGACAAGCCGCATGGGTCCGCGGGGCGGATTGGAGGCTGGCCGGACGTTGCCCATAGAACTGCGGGGCATCATGGATCAGGAGAATTTTGTAAATCGCTTTATCTTTGACGGCGAACAGGCCAAGATGACCTTGGGAAAGGGAAACAAAGAGGCGGAGAAAGCGATTCTCTATCTATACCAGGTGAATAAGCTGGACGGGTTGAAAAATGAAGTCAAGAGTTTAGTGAAAAGAAAGCAGGAGAACTCAGAGAAATCCCTGGAGAGGAGCATCAAGATCTACAAGAAAAAGATGGAACGGGGAGAGTGCAATTACCGTGAGCTGGTGGAATTGGCAAAACGGCATAAAACGAACTTGGAGTCCAGTAAGAACAGGCTGGGCGAGCTGGAACAGAGATACAACGACATTATCGCGGCAGACGAGAAGCTGGAGAGGGAACAAAAGCATCTTTTCGCCGAGGAAAAAGAACAGAGAGCGCTGCTGAGTTCTGTAATCGGAGAGATTCTGGATCAGAGCAAAAAGCCGTACAATGTCAGTTCAGTCTTAGATAAGCGGTTAAAATGGCTGTCCCGGAACATGCAAGTATTGAAGTTGCCGAAGACCACAGCGCAAGAGTTCTTTAAGGAGCTGGCCGAGAGTGAGACCTGCGTTTGCGGCCATCACATCGGGGAAGATGAGAAAAGGGCAATATTGGAGAATGCGCAGAAATATCTGGGACAGGAACAGTTGGTCACCTTAAATGCCATCAAGCATACCTTGCGGGGATATGAGACTTCGGATGTGATCGGTGAAAAGTTGGCGGAGTTGGGTGAGATCGTGGATCAGTTGCGCAAGATACGCAACGATATGGAGCGGATCGCCACGGAGGCAGAGCGCAGTGGGAATCCGGAAGTCTCACAGATCCGGGAAGAGATGGGGCGTTTGCAGCAGGAAATTTTCCAGTATGAGGAGAGGTTAAGACGCCTGGAGACGAAGGATTACGTCACATATCCAGACCTGAGCGAGGACAGTAATATTGAGAAAGCGAGAAGATTCTGGGAGAATGCCAAGGAGAATTATCTGAGAGAGACGGATACTTATATATTTACAAAGAAGGCGGAGAAGATGATTCAGTACATTGACGCGGTCCGGGAGAGTTCTCTGAAAAAACTTAAGAAGAATATTTTGGATACCTCAAATGAAAAAATCGCAAAGATTATCTCCAATGATTTTATACAGATAGAGAAAATTGACGGAGATTTGGTGTTAAAGGACCGGAAGGGTCTCAGCGAAGGTCAGACATTGGCGGTGGCCTATGCCTATATCGGATCTTTATTTGAACATTCTGAGATAGAGTTCCCATTTGTGGTGGATTCGCCGGCGGCTTCCATGGATCTTGAGGTGCGAAGAGAAGTGGCGAGAGTATTGCCTGAGCTGTTTCAACAGCTTATTATATTTGTCACCTCCGGGGAGGTGGCAGGATTTGGAGAATCTTTCTACCCAATGGAAAACGTCCGGTATCTGACCATAGAGGAGCGGGATCACGAAATCCAGTGCACAGAGGGACAGACCTATTTTTCACAGTATCAAAATGAGGAGGATTAGGGGATATGCCATTTCGAATGCCGGTGAAGACCAGGAGCTTTTTCAGAGATATCTACGATAAGAAGAACCGTGATGGAATGAAGTTGAGGCTACAGTTCGACGGATACTATTTTTCTCTGCTGGCGGGGCTGGCCAGCGGGATGTACGATGTGAACGCGGAGCTGGAGAACAGCGAATTTTTTGACGAATATCCCAAGGAGTACAGTGGTAGCCGGGAGTATATCGCGGCTCTCTTGATCGCAACGGAGATACAAAGGCAGGGGATCGAGGAGCAAGATGCCAACGCCATGGAACAGTTGATGGTGGAGTATATAGATTCCACCTCGAAGACGCTGCTGACCGCAAAAGGAGAAAACCGCCTGAATCAGTATGCGGCCCGGGGAATTGACATTATGATTGAGCAGATCGGGGAGACTCCCATGGATCTGGACGTATTTCTGCGGGAGTATTTCGAGTGTTTTCCCGAGGAAGACTAGAACTTCCACCCCAAGATAACAAATAATTCCATCTTGTTTAAACCCCACATCTGATATATAATGAAAAATAGTTGAGCGCCCGTGAAGCGCGAAA
>JBKXQO010000003.1:13658-72535 GCA_047014865.1 Blautia sp.
CTATTTGCTGCGTTGTGTATTGCGGAAGCAAGACACAACGAGACCCGTCTTTTTTAAGAAGCGAAGGATGAGCGGATTAAAAAAAGTTGAGCGCCCGTGAAGCGCGAAACTATTTGCTGCGTTGTGTATTGCGGAAGCAAGACACAACGAGACCCGTCTTTTTTTAAGAAGCGAAGGATGAGCGAATTAAAAAAGTTGAGCGTTTTTCTGTTATTTATATGGAGTGAGGAACAGATGTAATAAAAAGATGCCTGCAAATGATACATTGCAGGCATTTTCAAATGAGAGGTTTACACATGATTACGAGGCAAGAGATACAGAGTATATATAAAATCGTGCAGAAAGTATATCTGGAGGATGAGATTCCGTGGGTCATCGGTTATTCGGGGGGAAAAGACAGTACGGCCACCTTACAACTGGTATGGCTGGCTTTGTCTGAGTTGTCTGAGGAAGAGCGGAATCACAAGACGATCCACGTGATCAGCACGGATACGTTGGTGGAATCGCCTGTCATAGCGAAGTGGGTAGAGAAATCCTTGGATTTTATTGAGATCGAGGCAAAAAAACAGAGAATGCCTTTTGTAAAGCATAGACTGACGCCCCAGGTCAACGATACTTTCTGGGTGAACCTTCTGGGAAGAGGGTATCCCTATCCGAGGGTGACGATGCGTTGGTGTACCGACCGGTTGAAGATAAAGCCGTCCAACAAGTTTGTCCAGGATGTGGTCTCGGCTTACGGGGAGGCTATTTTGCTTCTGGGCACCCGGAAGGCGGAGAGCGCCCACCGGGCCCAGAACATGGAACGCTATGAACAGAGACGCGTCCGCGATTATCTCAGTCCCAATGGGAGTATGCAAAATGAGTTGGTGTTCTCACCGCTGGAGAATTGGACAGACGACGATGTGTGGTATTTTTTGTTGCAATATAAAAATCCCTGGGGATATTCCAACAAGGATTTGATGAGCCTATACCGGGGGGCCTCTAAGGATGCAGAGTGTCCCATCGTCATGAGCACAGATGTGCCAAGCTGTGGGAAGAGCCGTTTTGGTTGCTGGATGTGCACCATGGTGGAGAGAGATAAATCCATGGAAGCTATGATCATGAACGATGCACAGAAAGAGTGGATGATGCCTCTTTTGGAGTTGCGCAATGAGATTGGCGATCCCAGCAAAGATTGGGAATATAGGGATTTTCGAAAGATGAGAGGGAATGTGTTTCCGTTCAAAGGGCGTTTGGTGCATGGACCGTATAAGAAGGAGATACGGGAGAGATGGCTGGAGAGATTGTTGGAAGTACAGAGGCAGATCAATGAGGAAGGTCCGGAGGAATTTAGGGACTTGGAGCTGATTACGGAGGCAGAATTGAATAAGATCCGGCAGATCTGGCTGGAGGAGAAACATGAATTTCAGGACACCCTCCCTGGTATCTATAAGAAAGTGATGGGGCGTGATCTGAGATTAGATTACCATTTTCGCAGTACCTATGGGCGGGAGGAATGGGAGTTGTTGGAGCAGCTATGCCAGGAGGAGTGCCCAGAGGAGACATTGGCCTTCGAGTTATCCTACCGTTTGATCGATGTGGAGAGCCGCTTCTCAACTATGCAGAAGAGAAAGGGAATCTACAACAGCCTGGAAAGTGAAGTGAGGAAATGTTTCTTCCAGAACGAGGAGGATGCCACTGAATTTGCTATGCAACGGATCAAGAGGAAGAGAGAGATGGGCGTCTCTTATGACCACAGGGCGGAAGAACCGGAGGAAAAAGCGGAGTGGGAAGAAGGCGGAGGAGTATAGAATGAGGCTAAGAAAGCTGACACTTCAAAATATTGGAGCTTTTGTCAACAGAAATGAGATTGGCTTTGACTGTGATCATCCGATTATTTTGATTGGCGGTATGAATGGGCGGGGCAAGACGACGATCCTGGAATCCGTATTGCTGGCTCTCTATGGAAGGCGTGCCGGCGATTTGATTGGCAATAGCCAAAAATTCGAGGATTATCTGCAAAAGATCAGTAATGTCAACGGGGTGGACAGTGAGTGCTCGGTGGAGTTGGAGTTTCAGGGAAATCTGCAACAGGAGACCGTGGAGTACAAGGTGAAAAGATTCTGGGACAGAAGCTTACAAAATCCCAAAGCCCACACGAAGGTGTGGAAAAATGGCAGGGAAGATGAGGCTTTGTCTGACAGTTGGGATATGTTTATAGAAGAGATATTGCCACATGCGGTGGCGCCGTTTTTCTTTTTTGACGGGGAGAAGATCTCGGATCTGGCCTCTGCCTCCAACGAGGAGCAGATCAGCCAGTCCATCAAGGCATTGTTGGGAGTGGATGTAATTGAGCGGCTGATACAGGATCTGGGCACTGTGGAGGCCAGAAAGGCAAAAGAGCTCCATGAAAATGAGTACACGGTGGAGTTGAAAGAATTGGAGGGGCAGATCCAGGAGGTGGACAGGCAGAGATACTCCGTGCAGAACCGTTTAAAGGAGACTGTTCAAAGCAGTGAGGCAGACAGAATGGAGCTGGAGACCCTTGAGGAGAGATACGCGGCGGTTGGAGGGCACTATGTGTATCGAAAGAAGGGGATTGAGTCTGAGCTTCGGGATGTGCGAGACCAGTTAAGACAGGTGGAGGGACAACTCTTGGAGCTGTCGGCGGGATCACTGCCTTTAAGGATGGTGGCCGGGTTATTGGGAGACATCGCAGATGGAGATCAAGGCGAGCGGGAACAAAATGAGATAGAGGTTATCCTGTCCGGAGTGCCCAGATTATATGAGGAGTATAGGAAGAAGGAAGCGGAGATTCAAGGGATGGAGAACTTCCTCGGATATATTAAAGACCATCAGAATAAAAATCCCGTGCTCTATGGATTGGATGAGGAGACCCGGTTTCAATTGATGGGGTTGGAACGGAATCTCTTTGCGGAGGATCAGTCCTTAAAAAGGTTGCTGAGAGAAAAGAAACAGTTACAGCAGAGGGCAGAGGAGTTGGAGAATTACCTTCTGATGAAAGCGGATGACGAGATTATCCAGTCCCTCTTTGAGAAGATCAAGGAAAAAACTGCACAGAAAGCGGTGCAGGATGAAAAGATACAACAGTTAAATGATGAATTGGAAGAACTGGAAATAAGATCTGAGAATTTGATTAAGTCTAGGGTAAAGACACTGGAGAAGATTGTCGCAAGCCTTGAGGCCGCAGATGAGGCGAAACGGACGTTAAAGTATGTGCAGCTACAGGAGAAACTTCTAAAAAAATACAAACTAAAATTACAGGGACTAAAAGCGCGAACACTGTCGGAGAAGATGACAGAGTGTTTTAAAAAGATAATTGCCAAAGAAGGACTGATCGAGACAATCCGTATTCATCCGGACAGTCTGACTTTTTCTTATTATAATAGATATCAACAGGCGGTTGACAAGATGGCGTTGTCAGCAGGCGAGAAACAGCTCTTGGTGATCGCCATGCTCTGGGCCTTGGGAATCTGTGCAAAGGCAGAGTTCCCGGTGATCATCGACACTCCTCTGGCTCGGTTGGATTCCGTTCACAGAGCCAGCCTGATCAACAATTATTTTCCATATGCCGGCCAGCAGGTGGTCATTCTGTCCACAGACCAGGAGATCACAGCGACAGACTATGAGATGCTGCATCCCTATGTGGGGAGAGAATATACTTTGCGATACCATGAAGAAACTATGAGTTCCACTGTGGAAGACGGTTATTTTAGGAGAGTAGAAGAATGATAGTAAAGCAGATTAGACTTTCCACACAGGATAAAGAAAAACTTTCGAGATTAAAGGGAAAGACAGGAATTCAGAATTGGAATGTGCTGTGCCGGTGGGCACTGTGCTTTTCCTTGAGCGAACCGTCGGTGCCAATTGACATGGAGCAACCCACAGACAGCAACCTGGAGATGTCCTGGGGTACTTTTGGCGGGGACAATGATAAGGTATACGAGGCCTTGATAAAAGCCAGGTGTGTGCGGGATAAGCTCCCTACAGATCAGGTCACTCTGGCAAAGTACTTTAAGCTACATCTGAGCAGGGGAATTGCATATCTGTCCGGGACCAATATGATCCGAACGTTGGATGATTTGCTTTTGCTTGTTGAAGATAAGGAGGATAAGTCGTAATGGGATTGTATCTGGATTATAATGCCTCCACGCCCATAGACGAAGATGTCTTGGAGCAGATGATAAGGGTATACAGGGAAAGCTACGGGAATGCCGACAGCCGGACGCACAATTACGGCAGCCAGGCTAAAGATATTGTGAGCCGCTCCCGGGAACAGGTGGCGGAACTATTTAAGGTACGGCCGAATGAAGTGGTTTTTACCAGTGGTTCCACGGAGAGCAACAACTTGGCGATACTGGGCTTGAGGGGATATGGATTGAGGGAAAGCCGAAAGCATATTGTGACCACCTCCATAGAGCATAAATCGGTTCTTGAGCCATTGAGAAAGCTGGAAGGACAAGGGTTTGAAGTCTCATACGTCCGGCCGGGACGCGGTGGGCGTGTGGAGGCTCAGGAGGTTCTGTCCCATATACGCCAGGATACGCTTCTGGTGAGTGTCATGCATGTGAACAATGAAACTGGAACCATTCAGCCGGTGGAGGAAATCGGGAACGCATTGAAAGAGACGGACATTTGGTTTCATGTGGATGCATCCCAGAGCAGTGGCAAGTTGGTACCGGAATTACAGAGAATGTCCTATGATCTGCTCTCTTTGTCCGCACATAAGATGTATGGACCTCAAGGTGTGGGGGCGCTAATCACCAGGTTCAAGAATCGCAGGAAGCCGCCTCTGGAACCGATCATGTACGGAGGCGGGCAGGAGAGCGGGCTGCGCCCTGGCACGTTGCCAGTCGCACTGATCGCAGGCCTGGGGAAGGCGTGTGAGAACAGTAGACTTCATGCGGCGGATAATCGGCGGGGATATGAGGATAATCAGAGAAGGCTGATACAGTTGTTGGAGAAAAGCGGAGCCAGATACACGGTCAATGGGGAGATGGATTATGCTCTGAAGAATACTTTGAATATCAGTTTCTTGGATGTGGACTCAGAGGTATTGATGATGAGAGGCCAGGGGCACATCGGAGTGTCAAACGGTTCTGCCTGTACCTCATCCTACCATTACCGTCCCAGCTATGTGTTAGAGGCCATGGGGTTGGAACAACAACGGATCGAGGAGGCGGTTCGGATCAGTTGGGGAAAAGAAAGTATAGATTTCAGCGAGTTCGGGGAAATACTTGAGTGGGTGAAAGGAGAACAGCGGTAGGAGAAGCGGATTGTGGATATCCGCTTTGCCTTGATCAATTCTGTTTTTCCTCGCCGTTCTCGGCGAACATCTTTCCCCACCGGGAGGCAGGCTGTTGTAAGTACAGGCTGTCTTTTTTATCTTTCTCTGTCATAAAGGGGCGCTCGTAGATGACTCGCACTTGGATTCCCACAGGGTAGTCCCCATATTGTTCTCCAAAGATCGTCAAGCCCCCAGGACGTCTCTTCTCACCGGAGGCCTCGAAGCGTAAGGTCCACACTTCACGGTCCAGATGGAAATCGTCGACGGTTTTGTCTGACTGGGGCTCTTTGTCGAGAAAGGTTCCGCTCCGGTTGATCTCATAGCGTTTGAGAAGACCGTACTGATTGCTGGGAAACCAGCGGGGCGTGTATTTGCCACGCCTAAGCCCAAAATCACCGGGGGAGACCCAGGGACAGATGAGTTCTCCGTTTAAGTATAGATTGATGTCCGATTCCCAGTCCTCTCGAACCAGAGGGTATTCGGAGCACATCTCGGCGGAGATCTCAATCTCCATGATCTTACAGTCTTTGGGGACGTAGGAGGGAATCTCATATTCCACATACCCGCTGGTGAACCAGATCAGTTGGGCGTTGAAGTGGTCTGGATCGTGAAAATACTTGGGAACGTCGTACTCACACAGTAGCTTTTCAGCGTCAGCCAAGCCGCAGGTGGGTGTCACATCGGCTCTCACATATTGGCCGACGCCCAATTGGAGATCGTAGTCCTGCAGTTGTTGATAGGTGTCCAGAGGCAGGCGTAAAATATACCATTGATTGATTAAGGCACAGACCTTACCGTTTTTCTTAGAGCGGGATGTGGCCACCAATCCCACCTCCTCCAGTTTTCGGATGTGCGAAGTCATCATGGCGCTGGTGACGCCCACGTCCTCAGCCAATTCTTTGATATTCGCATCGCTCTTAGCCAGTCTTTCTAAGATTTTAATACGGATCGGGCTTGCAAGGGCCGCAAAAAACGGAATATTTTCTTCCGATACCCAGAGCTGCATATGAGTCACCTGCTTTCTTCTTGTTCGTATACTTGTAGGTTAATTATAACAAAAATCAAAAAAACTGTATAGGGACATGAAAGAAATAAAGTTTATGGATTTTTAAATTAATCATAATATGTCCGAAGTGTGAATTAAGGTATGTGTTAATTGATTAAGACATTTTTTACAAATCCAACCAGTAAAAATATGCAAAATCACGAAAAATAGGATAAATAACATATTTGACAGAAATGTTATGAAATACTATAATTAGATTAAGCCAATAATTAATTCATTCATCTATTGAAGTGATTTGATATTGGAGATGAGTAGATACATGTATCGGTACAAGTTTCTTTGGGACACTGCAGAATCTCAGAGGACAATAAAAACGGGAGGAAAGTATATGAAGAAAAAAGTTGTAAGCGTACTTTTATGTATGGCGATGGCAGTCTCCGTATTAGCAGGCTGTGGCGGCGGCTCTGACTCAGGAGACAAATCATCTTCTTCGGACGGGGCGGCAGAGGACACTGCGAGCAGCGATGGTATGACACAGGGAAAGAACACGTTTGTTGACGGCGGAACAGATCTGTCCCTCTGGACATTCCAGGAGTTGCATGTTGGATTCTACACAGAGATGGCGGATCTGTGGAATGAACAAAATCCAGACAATCCTATCAACTTGACCGTAACGACTGGAGAGTCACACTCTCTGCAGAGTAAATTGCTGGTTGCATGCCAGGCTGGCGAGGGAACGCCAGATATAGCAGATATCGAGGTTGGATATTATGGTTCTTTCCTGAAGGACGATTATCTGCTTCCTCTGAACGATGTGGTAGAGCCATACAAAGATGATATCGTAATGTCTCGTGTGGAAATGTACGGAAAAGACGACAATTGGTATGGTATTGACTTCCACTTGGGAGCATCTGTATGCTACTACAACATGGATATCATGAACGAGGCTGGCGTAGATCCAGCGGACATCGTAACTTGGGATGATTATTATGCAGCAGGCGAGAAGGTTCTCGAGAAGACTGGCAAACCAATGTGCGCAGTTGAGACATCTGACTTGTTCCTTCCTCAGTTGATGATGCTGGAGAAGGGCGTGCAGTATGTGGACGAGGATGGCCAGCCAAACATCGATACGAAAGAGCATGCTGACGTGATTGCTTTCATCAGAAAGATGATCGACGCAGGCATCTGTGAGATCGCTCCTGGCGGATATTTCCATTCTGAGGAGTGGTATGGACATCTGAATGATGGCGGTGTTGCATCTCTGGCAATGCCTCTGTGGTACATGGGACGTTTCACAGACTACTGCCCAGACCTGGAAGGCAAGATGGCGATCTATGAGATTCCGGTTTGGAATGAGGGAGACACAAGAGAAGTGCTCCAGGGCGGTACCGGAACTTCAGTTTTGAAATTTACAGAGAACGAAGAGTTGGCCAAAGAGTTCATCGCATTTGCGAAGCTCTCTGAGGAAGGTAACAAATACGAGTGGAACGTGCTGGGCTTCGACCCGATCCGTACCTCTCTCTGGGATGACCCGGAAATCACCGAGGATAAAGACAACAAGTTCCTGAAATACTTCCAGACCAATCCATTTGACATCATCAAGAAGAATGGAACGGATCTGACGGCGCCGGATATCGCAGGTGGCTACTCTGCTACTTACAGTGTGCTGGTGTCCACAACTTATTCAAATGCATTTGAGATGTCCACGGACGAGGATGCCTCAGAACTGTTGAAGAATGAGCAGGCCACCATTGTATACGACGAGTGAGAAGTTGGCGGTACGGTAAAAGATAATTGAGCGTAAAATAAGTAAGTGTGTGAGAGGCTGTTGCGGAATAGCTGGGGTTCAGTTGTTTCGCAGCAGCCCCTTTCCCCAAAGAAGGGAGAGAGAATGATGCAGAAAAAAAGTGTCTTTAATCGGTTTCTGTACTCGCAGAAATCGGCTCCGTATGTGTTTGTACTTCCTTTTGTACTAACTTTTTTGATCTTTTTTGCATATCCCGTTGTGAATACCATTGTTATGAGTTTCCAAAAGGTAGCCGGCGGGACGGCGGAGTTTGTAGGACTCAGCAACTATGAGACATTGATGAATCCCGTTTTTTATAAATGTCTGAAAAACAGTTTTTTTTATACGATTGTATCTTGTGCCTTGATGATCCCTATTCCCATGGTGTTGGCGGTGATGCTCAACAGCAAGAAGATGAGGGCGAAGGGCTTCTTTAGAAGTATTATGTTTATCCCGGCGCTTACCTCAGTGGTAGTGGCTGGCGTTGTCTTCCGACTGATGTTTGGAGAGTTGGAAGGATCTTTCATGAACCAGGTGCTGGCATTCTTTGGGAAGGATCCGGTTGTCTGGCTGAGAACTCCTGTGACGGTATGGATTACTCTGTTTGTACTCTGTCTGTGGCGGTGGACGGGTGTGAACATGATGTACTATCTGTCCGGTCTGCAGCAGATTCCTGGAGATTTGTATGAGTCTGCGGATATTGACGGCGCCAATGCGCTGCAGCAATTCCGGTATATCACTCTGCCACTGTTGAAGCCCACCACAATCTATGTGCTGACGATCTCTATCTTCGGCGGTATGGCCATGTTCACAGAGTCCTATCTGCTGTTTAATGGCAATAAGTCCCCCAACAATGTGGGAACTACGATCATCGGATACTTGTATAGGATGGGTATGGAGCAGAATAATATCGGTATCGGCTGCGCGATCGGCGTAATCTTGCTGATTATCGTTATGATATTAAATGTGATTCAGCTTTCATTAAACGGAACGTTCAAGAAAGGAGAATAGAGATGACAAAAAAATCGCATATTTCAACCGTTCTCCTGTTTATATTTTTTATAGCGGTGGCGGCGATCACCCTGTTACCCCTGGCTTTGCTCTTGGTATCTTCCTTCCGTCCGGGTTCGGATTTGATGCGGTATGGACTGAACTTTGATATCAACTGGGCTACGGCGAATTTAGAGAATTACAAGCTTCTGTTCAGTGGACAGAACAATTACTTTAACTGGTACATAAACAGTTTGGTAATCACAGTGGTACAGCTTGTCCTGGCCTTGTTCTTAAGCGCTTGCGTGGGATATGGCTTTGCCATGTATGATTTCAAATTTAAGAATCTGTTGTTTGGCTGCGTGCTTCTGGTTATGATGATCCCTACAGAGGTTATCATCCTGCCGTTGTACCGGTTGATTATCAATATGGGAATCATGGATTCCATGTGGGGTATTATTCTTCCCTATATGGTTGTGCCTATGTTGATATTCTTTTTCCGGCAATACCTGTCGGGAATTCCCAAGGACTTTCTGGACGCGGCTCGTGTGGACGGATGCTCCGAGTATGGGATCTTTATGAAAATTATGATTCCTCTGATGAAGCCGTCGTTTGCGGCCATGGGGATCTATCAAGGTATGCAGAGCTGGAATAACTTCCTGTGGCCTATGATCGTAATGAGAACGCAGAGTAAGATCACACTTCCAGTAGGTCTGCAGAGTTTGATGTCACCTTATGGAAATAACTATGATATTTTGATCGCGGGTTCTTGTTTTGCGATTATCCCGATCTTAATTCTGTTCGTTTGCTTCCAGTCCTACTTCATTGAAGGTATGACAGCGGGAGGCGTAAAAGGCTAAAAATTGAGACTAGATGAAAGGAGAGCGGTATGAGGCTTCATGTAAATGAGAAACGGTGCATCGGCCAGAGAGATCCTATGATCTATGGACATTTTATTGAACATTTTCATCGGCAGATCTACGGTGGCGTCTACGATCCGGGTAATCCACTGTCAGATGAGGACGGACTTCGCCAGGATGTGCTGGAGGCGATGCGGAAGATCCAAGTCCCTGTGCTCCGGTGGCCGGGAGGCTGTTTTGTCTCTTCCTATCACTGGAAGGACGCTGTGGGGGAGACACGCACGCCCCTTTTCGACAAGGCGTGGCGGGTGGAGGATCCCAACACGTTTGGCACAGATGAGTATATCAAGATGTGCCGGAAGATTGGATGCGCGCCCTATATCTGTACCAACGCAGGTACGGGAACGGCTGAGGAGATGAGTGACTGGGTGGAATATTGCAATCTGGAGGAAGAAGGCCAGTATGCAAAGTGGCGGATCTCCAACGGATATACGCAGCCACACAAAGTGAAGTATTGGAGCATCGGCAACGAGAACTATGGGTTCTGGGAGATCGGTGCCAAGTCAGCGGATGAGTGGGGCAGATTGGTGGCGGAAGCCGCCAAGATGATCAAACACGTGGATCCTCAGGTGGAGCTGACTGCCGCAGCTTTGACAGATTTAGATTGGAATATCAACCTGTTGCGAAACAGTGGAAAGTTCCTAGATTGGCTGTCCATCCATGAGTATTGGGATGAGATTCAGCAGGACAACAACTATGCAGATTATGAGGCGGTGATGGCTTATACCAACGCCACAGAGCACTCCATAGGGAAGATCCGGGGATTGCTGACCGCCATGGAATTAGAAGGAAAGATTAAAATTGCTTTTGATGAGTGGAATCTCAGAGGATGGTACCATCCAAAGGTGCACACGGTGGAGCAGGGGGTGACGAAGGAAGAATACCTCTATCCCAGAGATGAGAACGATGACAACAGCAAGTATACGATGGCTGACGCGGTGTTCACTGCTTGCTTCCTAAACGCTTGTAACCGTCATTGTGATATTGTAGGGATGGCGAACTTTGCACCGATTGTGAATACCAGAGGATGTATCTATACCCACAGAGATGGCATTGTGCTCAGGAGTACCTACCATGTCTTTGACCTGTATGTGAACTATTTGGGAGATAGAGTTTTAGATACATGGGTGGAGGATATGGAACATCTCCAGGTACGTGACAAGGAGGGAAATCAGGTAGAGACCGATACCTTAGACCTTGTCGCCACTGGCTTCAGCGATAGAGAGGGCTATGCGGTGGCTGTGGTGAACAAGAGTCCGGAGGACGCGAAATCTTTGGTACTGGATTTCCCGGGAGCAGGTCGGGTGAGTTTCCATTATCTGACAGGGGACAGTACCGAGGCTTACAACGATATCGGCCGTGAGGAAGTGGTGATCCAGCATCAGGATCTGGGAGAGTTCACCCAGGGGATGAAGGTGGAGATTGGACCGCACACGGTGGGTGTCGTACAGATCGATGGATAAGGGCCTTAGGAGGGATTAGATGAATCCAGATAGCAAGATTATGAATTTTCTGGGGAGATTGGGGGATATGTTTATTCTCAATATTCTCTATCTTCTCTGTTGTGTGCCGGTGGTTACCATTGGCGCGGCGACCACAGGACTTTATTATACGACCTTAAAGATGGCGGAGAACAGAGAATCTTATGTGTGGAAGGATTTCCTGAAATCTTTTCGACAGAACTTCCGGCAGGCCACGGTGATCTGGTTGATTCTTCTGGCCGCGTTGGCGGTTTTGGCTATGGATTTCTTGTTGGGCGGCGGGCTGGCGCCTGCTGTGGGTTCCGTGGTGGCCGTGGTAGGGATCGTGGCGGCAGTCTTTCTCGTGCTGGAGATCGTCTATGTCTTTCCCGTGTTGGCCAGATTTGAGAATTCGGTTCTCGGCACAATGAGAAACGCCTTGATCATGGCGATTCGCCACTTGCCAAGAACGGTGGTGATTCTGGTGATTCATGGACTCCCCCTTCTACTGGCATTTGCCTCCATTCAGGCATTTGTGAGAGGCGTGTGGGTAGTGCTTTTATTCACGGTATCTGTATTGGCATATATAGAATCAAGGTTGTTTAGTAAGATATTTCCGAAGTATTATCCAAAAGAGATAGATCTAGCGGATGGTACTAGGTGATAATGGTTTCGTCTCTATGGCGGCCAGTAATAAATATATTTCAGCGGAGGTATTCAGCATGGCTAAAAAAGCAAAGATGATTATTGACAAAGCTTACAAGGTATCAGAGGTAGATAAGAGAATCTACGGATCTTTCATCGAGCATCTGGGAAGAGCTGTCTACGACGGTCTGTACCAACCAGGGAATCCACTGTCCGACGAGGACGGATTCCGCAAGGATGTGATGGAGATGGTGAAAGAGTTGGATGTTCCGATCATCCGTTATCCGGGTGGTAACTTTGTCTCCAGCTTCGTGTGGGAAGACAGCGTGGGACCGGTGGACCAAAGACCGGCCAGACTGGAGCTTGCGTGGAGAAGCCTTGAGAAAAATGAGATTGGAGTCAATGAGTTCGCAAAATGGACCGACAAAGTGAACTCTGAGATGATGATGGCAGTGAATCTGGGAACCAGAGGCATCGCTGACGCCTGCAATCTGTTGGAGTACTGCAATCATCCCGGTGGAACCAAGTACAGTGATATGCGTATTTCCCACGGTGTAAAAGATCCTCACAAGATCAAAGTGTGGTGCCTGGGAAATGAGATGGATGGAACCTGGCAGTTGGGACATAAAACTATGGACGAGTATGGACGGTTGGCTGAGGAGACAGGAAGAGCCATGAAACTGATCGATCCTTCCATCGAGCTGGTATCCTGTGGAAGCTCCAACTTGGACATGCCTACTTTCCCCAAGTGGGAGGCCACTACTCTGGAGTGCACCTATGATGTAGCCGACTATGTGTCCATGCATCAGTATTATGGAAATGAGGCCAACGACACCGCAGATTTCCTTGCGAAGTCAGACGACATGGATCTGTTCATCCGTTCTGTCATTGCGACCTGCGACTATGTGAAGGCGAAAAAACGCGGTAAGAAGAACATCAATATCAGCTTTGATGAGTGGAATGTATGGTTCCATTCCAGAGACGTGGAGTTTGACACCACACAGAATCACCCATGGCAGGTAGCGCCGCCAATCTTGGAGGATATCTATACTTATGAGGACGCGCTGTTGGTGGGTCTGATGTTGATCACCTTGATGAAACACGCAGACAGAGTAAAGATTGCCTGCCTGGCTCAGTTGGTGAATGTAATCGCGCCGGTTATGACGGATCAAAACGGTGGGCCGGCTTGGAGACAGACGATCTTCTATCCGTTTATGCATGCTTCCCAGTATGGACGCGGCGTGGTGATTCAGCCGGTAATCGACACTCCGGTACACGACACCGCACAGCATGAGAACGTCACAGACTTGGAGAGCGTTACCGTGTGGAACGAGGAGAAAGAGGAAGTGACCATCTTTGCCGTGAACCGTAATCTGGACGAGGATCTGGAGCTGACCACGGATGTGAGAAGCTTCGAAGGCTATCAGATTCTGGAGCACATTGTGATGGAGAACAGCGATATGAAAGTTTGCAACAGCTCAGGTGGAGAGCTGGTATATCCTAAGAGCAACGGCGAGTCCAAGTTGGATGGAGGAAACATTCACAGCCTGCTTCACAAAGCATCCTGGAACGTAATCCGCCTTGGGAAAAAATAAAAAGACTGGGGAGTAGGAACCTATCCTGGAACTCTTTATCCCGCGAAAAAGCATCCTGTACAGGGTGCTTTTTTGTGTTATAAGAAAGTTCTCTAAACTCCCTTATAACATAAAAACGCACTTCGTGTGATGATATACGTACTCATGCAAAGATGAATTGTGTGATGAGGCTATAGAGAATGCTAAAAGCTGGGGAATGGAGCCGAGATATTTGTCTCGGTTCTATTTTTTGTGCAAACATATAAAAATGTGGCGTTTTTCTATGAAATGAAAGTGCTACAGACGGACGGGTATATGGGGGGAGTCTGCAAGTGCTGAGAAAATAATATCGTATATTTTATGCGTATAAGTGTGTAAATTTTGAATTACGTTGGTTAAGATGAAAAACAGATATTTAGCTTTGACGGGGAAATGGTAATCGGGTTATGGGTCACTAGCAAAATGGATTGTGAAGATCCGTGTTGACGAGATGAAAAAAGAAAGCGATGGAAAATTCAGACATCGTCTATTGTAAAGGGAAGGGGGTATAAGAGACGTTATGCATAGAAGGAATTCATGAGGGAAGAGAGGTACTGATTGTCAAGTGAAGTAGATCGAGCGTGTGGGAAATTATGGTATTTCAGGAAAAAGAAAGAAAAGAGGATTAAAAAAGTAACCAAAATTATCTGCGTGATATTGTGAAAACACACGAAAATTAAGTGGGAAACAATTAATATATCAGATAAACTTGACAAAAATGCAGAAATAGTGATATGTTTATCGCAACTTAATTAAGTGAGTTAATTAACTGAAAGGAGGTGAAGTGGTGAAACTTGTAATTGGAATTGATTTTGGAAGCGACTCTGCCAGGGCGATTGTGACGGATGTGCAGAATGGAAAGAAAGTGGGGGAAGGCGTGTGGGAGTATACACGCTGGTCTCAGGGAAAATATTGCGATTCTTCCAAGAGAATGTTCCGCCAGCATCCTTTGGATTACATAGAGGCGTTGACAGAGTCTGTCAGAGACGCCGTGGAAGATGCCAGGGGGACTCTTCAGACAGATGTGAGGGAGATGATCGTGGCCTTGGCGGTGGATACCACCGGATCCACACCGTGTCCCGTGGACAGAGAGGGGATTCCCCTGGCGTTGCTCCCAGGTTTTGAGGAGAATCCCAATGGGATGTTCTGGCTTTGGAAAGATCACACGGCTATCGAGGAAGCCAAGCAGATTAATGAAGTGCTAAAAAATTTTGAAGGGGAGGATTACACCCGCTTTCAGGGAACTTACTCTTCTGAGTGGTATTGGGCTAAGATTCTTCATGCCCTTCGCACTGACTCGCAGGTTAGAGAGAAGGCTTATGCCTGGGTAGAGCACTGCGACTGGATCCCAGGGCTTCTCACAGGAAATACCAGGCCAGATCAGATGTACCGCTGCAGTTGCGCGGCTGGCCATAAGGCGTTGTGGCACAGTGATTTTGAGGGACTTCCCCCCAAGGAATGCCTGGGAAAGTTGGATCCGTCTATGGCGGAGATCATAGAACACTATGGCACGTCTCCCAGGCCAGCGTCCTGGAAGGTGGGAGTGATCACAGAAGAGTGGGCAAAGAAGCTGGGACTTAGCAATCGGGTGATTATCGGAGGAAGCTCTCTGGACGCCCATGCCGGAGCGGTAGGCGCCGGTGTTGGACCGGGAATTCTAGTCAAGGTAGTGGGAACGTCTACGGTGGATATGTTGATTGAAAAGCGGGAGAATCTAAGAGGAAGTGATCTGAAGGATTGCTGTGGACAGGCGGAGGATTCTATCGTGCCGGGGTATGTGGGGATCGAAGCCGGACAGGCGGCTTTCGGGGATCTGTATTCCTGGTATAAGCGGCTTTTGATGTGGCCGGCTGAACATATGCTCTCACACGTGGAGGGATTGTCGGCGGGGCAGAGGAAAAAAATTCTGTCGAGTATGAGAGATTCTCTGCTTGACGAACTCTGCGCACAGGCACAGAAGGAGGAGCAGGAGGACTTGGTGGTCGTCGACTGGTTCAACGGGAGAAGGTATCCTATGATTAACGAGGACGTCAAAGGCGCTGTCAATGGACTTACCTTGGGGACGACGGCCGTGCAACTATTTCGAGCCATTGTGCTCTCGACAGTGCTTGGCAGTAGAAGAATCTTCGACTCGTTCACTACCAGAGGGATCGCTATCAAGGAAGTGATTACAGTGGGAGGGATCGCTAAGAAATCTCCTCTGGTCATGCAGATGATGGCGGATGTGCTAAAACGCCCTATTAAAGTGGCGCGCTCTGAACAGGCCTGTGCCCAGGGGGCGGCGATGTACGCCGCGGTAGCGTCAGGATGTTATGAGAGTTTGCCGGACGCACAGGAGAAGATGTTTGAAGGATTTGAAAAAATATATATGCCAGAGGAGAAGAACTTCTCGAAATATGATATCCTATATAAAAAGTATTTGACACTCGGCTGTCATGTGGAGGAAATCCAGTTAAAGGAGCAGTCGGTGGGAAAGTAGGATACCTATGAAAAAAGGCGATAACAACCTGATTAACTCCACGAATAGGACCAACGTGATCAATGTCTTGTGGAGAGAGAAGGAAATCACAAAGGCACAGATAGCAGAGAGCACGGATCTCTCAGTCCCCACAGTTATGAAGATCATAAATGATCTGGCGGACAAGCAATTGATCAGGGAACTCGGCAAGGGGAATTCAAGCGGCGGAAAACGCCCGGTGATTTTGGAACTGAATAAGGACGCCTACTATATAATTGGCGTTGACGTGAATGAGTACTGGATAGAGACTGTCCTGGTGAATTTAAGGCTGGAGATCGTAGAAAAGAGGATTCAGGATATCCGGACGGTGGACAACGAGAAGACTATTATCCAGAGAGTAATCAAAGAGATCTGCGCTGTGTTGAATTGCCATGTGGGTAAAGGGGAGCAGGTGATCGGGATAGGCATGGGGATTCCGGGCCTTATCGATCCCAAGACGGGTACGGTCATCCACTCTACAGCTCTAGGCTGGGATCGCGTAAATGTCAAGAAGGCTTTGAGGGAATTCTTTGACGGGGAGATCGTGGTGGAGGAGGCGACCCGGGCCATGGCAGCGGCGGAGAAGCGCGTGGGTCTGGATAAGGAAGTGAATAATTTTCTATATATTCATATCGGTTCGGAGATCGGCTCAGCGATGATCGTGGACGGGAGACTGTACTATGGCAATCACAAGTCCTCGGGAAGGCTGGGACATATACCGGTGGAGCGAGAGGGTGTTATGTGTGAGTGCGGTAACCGGGGATGTCTGGAACAGTACGCCTCAGGCAATGCGCTGGGCAGGATCGCACAGGAGAAATTGCTGTACGGGATGGGCTCTCAGATGTACGATCTGGTATTCGGGGATATCAAGAGGGTGGATGTGTACACGGTATTCGAGGCAGCTACCAACGGAGACGACTTGGCGTTAAAGATTCTCGGCGAGGCTGCAGATTATCTCGGCATGGCGGTCACAGGCGTTATGAATATGTTGGATCCAGAGTTGATTATACTGGATGGCAAGATCTGTAGAACTGGGAAGATCTATATGGAATTGTTTCAGAAATCTCTGCGCAGGAGGAATCAAAGATATACAGATTATAAGGTACGTGTGGCAGATTTTAAAGCGGCAGATAATCGGACTTCTGTCGGCGCGGCTACATTTTTACTGGAAGATCTGATCACGAGAGGAGGCGTGGTCGAAAAGCTGCTGAGACGCAAAAAGTAGCTTTTCCACAGGGAGCCTCCGGTATCCAGGAGGAACAAATATGAAGAGAAAGTTGATTGCAGCAGTGTTGTGTGTGAGTATGGCCGGAGGACTTCTGGCTGGGTGCGGATCAAAAGAACAGACAGAAGAGGAAAATGGAAAGATCACTCTGAAATTTGCAACATGGGAGGCCAGCTCTCTGGAGTCAGAGGCCATTCAGAAGGCGATCGACGGGTTTGAGGAGTCTCATCCCGATATCAAGGTAGAGTATTCTATTAATTCTTTTACAGAGCACCATTCAAAATTGAATACGCAGATAAATTCCGGGGAAGCTCCGGATGTGTTCTGGGTAAACCCAGAATATATGGCAGATTTTGTGGACCGTGACCAACTGATGGATTTGACAGATTTGATGGAAGAAAAGGATGTGGACGTGGAGGACTATCTGCCTTCTTCCCTGGAGAAGATGCAATACATAGGGGACGATGGGAAGACTTATATCTACGGGGTGGACTGCTGTGTGGTAAGCCCGGTGATGTTCTATAATAAAGACTTGTTTGACGAGGCAGGAGTGGAATACATCCCCTCTAAGCTGGAAGACCAGTGGACTTGGGACGAGTTTGTGGAGAATATGAAGAAGCTTACCAAGGTGGAAGGTGGAAAGACGGTTCAGTACGGAACCTGTAATTTCGAAGAGAAATTCTCTCTCTACACGACGCTGGAGCTTCTGGGATCCAATGGGGCGAAACTGTTCAATGATGATTACACAGAGGCTACTGGGATTGATTCCAAAGAGACAAAAGAGACTCTGGAGATGATCAAAGAGCTCCGGACCAAAGACAAAGTGGCGCCTTCTCCCACGGCGGCCGGTGTGGATTCCGGGAATTCTCAGACTTCACTGTTTATGACCGGGCAGGTGGCTTCCATCTTTGTGGGATCTTACGCACTGCAGGAGTTGGCCTCTTCAGGAATCAACCTAGGAGTGGGGCTTCCGCCGAAGATGGCTGAGGGGACGAAGCCCATCGGTTCTTCTAACTTGGACTGTATCTGGAAAGACACAGAACATCCCGAGGAGGCGTTTGAATTGGTACAGTATCTGACCTCGGAGGAGACCTGTATTCCCATCTATCAGACGGGACTGTGGATGCCGAACCGCTACTCGCTGTATGAGGACGCCAATATTGATAAATGGTTCAATGAGGATGTGTATCCGGCAGAGTGGAAAGATATGTTGTGGATATGGAAAGAGGCCAGTCTGAGACCTTTCGACCATCTGCACAATACGGATGAGATCTACGATGCCAGCCAGTCCTACGTGGATGAGTATTTCTACAATGACGGAGACCTGGATGAGATACTAAAAGATTGGCAGACAGATGTGAACGACTTGTTGGGAGAATGAGAGAATGAAGAAAATTACTTACCGGGAGAGTTTTTGGGCGGCTATATTTCTGGCGGCGGCTGTCCTAGGATTTGTGATCTTTACGGTATATCCATTGGTGCGCTCCCTGTACCTTAGTTTTACGGATTGGGATTTCGTACACCAACCGGAGTTCATTGGCCTTGGCAATTATGTACAGATGTTTGGGGACGATAAATTTCTCCGGGTGTTAAAAAATACGGCCATTTATACGGTGGTCTCTGTTCCGGTACTGATTGTCGTTCCTCTGGTGTTGGCAGTCGCGTTGAATCAAAAGATCCGCGGGATTCGATTTTTCCGGGCGGCCTATTTCATACCGGTGATTGCGTCTACCGTCTCGGTGTCGCTGATCTGGCAGTGGATGTTCAATGGGGACTTTGGAATGGTGAACTTCCTTCTCTCTAAAATTGGGATCACAGGGCCGACATGGCTGACGGACAAACACTATGCTCTGGCGGCGGTTATCTTCACCAGCATATGGAAAGGCATTGGGTACAATATGATGCTGTTCCTGGCAGGGTTGCAAAATATATCCAGTGACTACTATGAGGTGGCGGTTCTGGAGAAAATTACGATTTTTCAAAAGTTCTGGCATATCACAGCGCCACTATTGAAACCGACCACCCTCTTCGTGATGATCATCACCCTGATCAACTCCTTCCAGGTGTTTGATCAGGTAGTGGTGATGACAGGCGGAGGCCCGGCCAGGGCCTCCTCCGTACTGGTGTATTACATCTACCAGAATGCGTTTAAGTTCTACAATATGGGATATGCATGCGCGCTGGGCTGGGTATTGGCCGCCATCGTGTTTGTACTGACAGTGGTACAGTTCAAAGTCATGGGAAAAGAAGATTGAGGGGAGGTGAACACTTGTGAAGAAGAAGACAAAAGAAAGATGGATCAAGACAGTGTCTCTGCTGATTCTAACTGTCGGCGCAGTTGTCATGCTGTTGCCGTTTATATGGATGGTGTCCACGTCATTAAAGGATTTGAGCGAGGTGTTTACCTACCCGCCGCGGTTCATAGGAAGTGTGCTGAAGTGGGATAATTATCCGGAGGTCCTGGAGCGGTTTGATTTTCTGCCAATGTTGTGGAACACTTTGAAAGTGACGGCGGCGGTGGTGGTCATTGAGCTGGCCACCAGCACCATGGCAGGCTATGCCTTTGCATGTTTAAAGTTCAAGGGAAAGAACGTGCTGTTTATGATTTTCCTGGGGTCTATGATGTTGCCTTTCCACGTATTGTTGGTGCCAACCTTCGAGTTGTTGAAGAATATGGGATTACTCAATTCTCTGTGGTCTCTCGTACTTCCGGTTATCACTTATCCCTTTGGAATCTTTTTGATGCGGCAGTTTTTCAGTGGCCTGCCAAGGGAGCTGGCAGAGTCTGCCAAGATGGATGGCTGTACGCCTTGGGGAATCTTTCGAAAGATTTATCTACCGCTGTCCAAACCATCTTTGGCGACTTTGGCAATCTTCATATTTATCGGAACATGGAACGACTTCTTAAAACCGCTGATTTACCTGAACGACAACACGAAAAAGACGCTGACTTTGGGTATTTATCTGATGCAAGGAAATTATTCCACCAATTGGCCGATTCTGATGGCCACATGTACGTTAAGCTTACTCCCAGCGCTGATCCTGTTCTTGAGTATGCAGGATTTGTTTGTGGAAGGAATTGCAATGACTGGAATTAAGGGATAGGAGGGAACCCATAGATATGGTCGAGACAAGAGAAGAACTGAGACAAATGCTGAGCGACGCCAACCAGGATATCAGGAAGGCGATCGAGGAGGCAGAGAAGGATGAAAAGAGACCTGTGTACCATTTTCGGGCGCCATCCCAGTGGATGGACGATCCCAATGGGATTATCTACGACAAAGGGTACTACCATATGATGTACAGTTGGAATCCCAACAGTGCAAAGCACAGAGCCGGGATGGTGTACAAGACAGCTCACAGAGTCTGGGACCCCAACCATGAGGACTGGACGGGAGGTATTACGGTGTGGGGACATGCGCGCAGTAAAGACCTACTCCACTGGGAACATCTTCCCATCGCCTTGTATCCGGTCATAGACAAAGGAGAGCATTTTATTTGGTTTGGGACGACTGCGGTCAACGACAATGGAGTTCCGGTGGCCATCTATACAAGTGTGGGGCCGGACAAGCGCCCGGAGGACACCGCTGACCAGTGGCTGTGGTTCGGTGATCAGGACATGATTCACTGGAAGCCGGCCGAGGAGAACCCAATCTTGGACTATGATCTGAACGGAGATGAAGTCCTCACAGAGTGGAGGGATCCTTTTGTATTGAAGTGGGGCGGAAAGACCTGGCTATTGTTGGGGGCACGCAGGCTGAGAGACGGCAAAGGGGACGCAGTGGTGGCTCTGTATGAGGCACAGAATGCGGATTATACCAGATGGGCCTATCGAGGTGTGATCTTCAGTCTTGGAGATCGCCAGGTTCCCAGTTGCGAATGCCCAAACCTGGTGAAGATAGGGGATAAATGGGTGCTGGTGATTTCTCTGCACGGAAAAGCTGAATACTATATCGGGGATATGGACTTCGATAAGCCGTGTTTTTACACAGAGACTCAGGGGATGGTGGATTACAGTGCGAATTTTTATGCCACAAATATCATGGAGGATGATGCCGGGCGAAAAATTATGTACGGCGCCGTGGAAGGATTTACCAGGACAAAAGGCTGGAACGGCTGTGTATCTCTGCCCAGAGTCCTGACGGTTGAAGGGGGAAGGCTGGTACAGACGCCTGCCCAGGAGTTGAGGACGCTGACACGGGAGAGTTGGTCCATATGTGAGAGCTTGAGAGAGGGATGGGAGTATAGAACCGGAAAGATCCAGGCAGGTACGGCGCTCTTGGAACTGGAAGTGAGCACCGACGGTCTGTTTATCCTGGGGCTGGAAGGAGAGCATTCCGTGGATATCCGAATCCAGGGGGAAGAGTTGAAGATTGGCGAGAAGACAGCTAGATTCCCAGGATCCGGGAAGAAGAGGAGGTTTCAAGTGTACGTGGACCGTACAGTGCTGGAAGTATTCCTAGGCACAGGGGAGTGCCTGACAGCGGTGCTGGAAGACGCGGTGTTGGACGCGGAGGTGGTAATCTGTGCCAAGGAAAAGGCGGCAGAGTTTCAGCTAACCTTACACCAGTTGGATGGAGACGGACTCTTCTCCTACGGTGAGGGCGCCTTTCATTGATGCCAACGAGATAGGAAGTGCAGATTCCAAGGATGATAATGTTCAGTGAGTCATTGAGATGAGAACCTGGGGCTTGGCAACGGCCCCAGAAGGCCAGCCGGTGAGGAGGGGTGAGATTGGGTAAACTATGGAATTTGGATGGGCCAGTCACAGTTGTACTGGGAAAGATAGCCGATTTGGTGATTTTAAATTTGATTACGATGATACTCTGTCTGCCAATTATCACTGCGGGAGCGGCGTTGGCGTCTATGTATCACATATTGATCCAGATGGCGAGAGGAGAGGAAGGGTATATCTTGAAGGGATATTTCCGCTTCTTTAAAGAGAACTGGAAGAAAGGGATCTTGGCAGGACTTCTGCTGGAAGTGTTTCTCTTGTTGATGGCTGTAGACTTCTATGCGATTGGTCACGGTTCCTGGAATATCCCGGCAGTGGTACAAGTGGCTGCTGGGATCGGCGGGATTCTTGTGGGCCTGGGAATGCTCTATCTGATACCGGTGTTTTCGTGGTTTGACAGTACATTTTCCCAGGCCGTAAGCAATGCGTATTTGATTAGTATCACGTCTCTGCCCCAGACGGTCTTAGTATTCTTTGTCTCGCTCTTGCCAATCTTATTGTTGAAGTATTATACTTGGTCGTTGCCGGTACTGTTTTTGTTGGGAATCTCTTTGCCGGCTTATATCAACAGCCTGGTGTTCAGCAGAGTGTTCAAAAAGCTAGAGGTACGAAAATTAAACCGCTGATACGGTCTGTCAATGGATAAGACCAATCCTGTCTTCTTCTGTGATTTGGCGGATGATTCTGGCCGGGTTGCCAGCCGCCAATACTCCGGAGGGAATATCTCTTGTCACCACGCTACCGGCGCCGATGACGGAATTCGCGCCGATGGTCACATTTCCAACAATGGTGACTCCACCGCATATCCACACGTTATCTCCCACGGTGATGGGCAAGGCGCGCTCATAGCCGGCTGTCCGTTCCATGTGATCGAAGGCATGTTCCGGTGTATAGAAGCCCACGTTGGGGCCAATCCAGACATTGTCCCCGAAACAGATCTTGGCACAGTCTAGAATGCAACAGTTGGTATTCGCATAAAAATTGTCCCCCACGGTGATGTTGCAACCGTAGTCACAGTTGAAGGGAGATTCTATCCAGCAATTCTCACCTGTCTTTTGGAAGAGTTTCTGAATCAGGCGTTGCCTCTCCAGGCGTAGAGACGGCCTTGTATTGTTGAACTCAAATAGCAAATCTTTTGCTTGCTCACGTTTCTGAGTTAATTCTTTGTCCCAACTGATATAATATTCACCCTTTAACATCTTTTCTTCGTTTGTCATAAGGATTTCCTTTCTTTTTTCTTAAATTGTATATATGAGCGCAATGGCCTATCTGTCGTGGGGTGTGAGGCAGGCAGTTGGTATACGTTCCAGATGCTTAACACTACCAGATAACAGGCGGTTGCGGTCCAAGCGCTTGGCTCTGCGAAGAAGATGGTGGCGCTCCAGATTCTGGAGAACACCAAAGCCACGCTGACACGCATGGCGAATTCGATCACCCCTGAGATCATGGCGGTAAAGCCCTTTCCAAGTCCTTGGAGAACACTCCGGTACCCGTTCAACAGGTATAAGGTCCAGAGAAAACAACACAGAATTCGTAGGTATTGATAGGCGATTCTCAGCACCTCTGCAGCGTTGGACTCAGAGGAGGATATAAACAGGCCCAGGATATTCTCACCGAAGAGGAGCATGACCAGAGAGATGCAGACCGACATACTCATGGCGATCACAGCAATACTCTTCATGCCCTGGCGGATTCGCGTCCAGGCGCCGGCTCCAAAGTTCTGAGCCATATAGGTGGTCACGGCATAGCCAAAGGCCAGGGAAGAACTCTCAAAAAGTCCCACCACTTTGTTGACAGCGGTGAAAGCGGCCACGAACAGGAAGCCGTGGCGGTTGACTGCCGACTGTAAGATCATTCCTCCGGCGGCGATGAAAACTTGTTGAGCGGCCAGAGGGAGGCCCAGGCCGCACAAGTTTTTGATGATGGCAGGATGTGGTTCCCAGTGTATCTTCCGGGGGTGTACATCCTGCAATTTTATTAGGAAATACAGGCAGTAGAGGAAGGCGAACAATTGAGCTGCCACTGTTGCGATTGCCGCCCCGGCGATCCCCCAGTGGAATACCATCACGAACAGTAAGTCCAGGCCGATGTTGGTACAGGCGGCGATGGCCACGGCAATCATCGGCGTCTTACCGTCCCCGAAAGCTCTGAGGATGGCGGCAGCCATGTTGTAAGCCATGAGGATGATGGTGCCCCCGAATAAGATCCTCAGATAGAGGGTGGCATAGTGAAAGATATTCTCTGGTGTCTGTAGAAGTCTGAGCATGGGAGCTGCGATCAGAAGACTGGCCACGGTTAGAAGAATCCCTATGACGGCACATAGGAGGACGGACATGGCGATTGTCCGCTGTGTGTTCTCCTCGTCCCCAGAGCCGATGTTCTGGGAGATACGAGCTGCGAACCCTTGGGTCAAAGCCTGTATCATCCACAGAATTAGCCAGTAAGTCCAGTCTGTGGCGCCTACTGCAGCTAGGGCTTCCACACCCACACCCCGGCCTACGATTACCGCGTCGGCTACCATGTACAGTTGTTGCCCCACGTTGCCAGCGATAAGTGGCAGCGCGAAAAATAACATCAGTTTTCCTGGAGAACCTGTGGTCATGTCTTTGGTCCGTTTCATTGTTTCATCTCCTTGCATTGACTTTATATCCCTTTTCGGAATATAATAATATATTTTAAATGTATTTTATATAATTAAATCTTCAAATAATATAAAGATAATCCCAAAAGGAAGAGAAATGAAATTAATTAGAACAGATAAAAATCATTTGGAGAAAATTGAATATCAGAAGAACCTCTTTCCGATCTCGATGTATAGAGATGCGTTTGATGAGTTCTTAAACGGAGAGTTTCTCTGCCATTGGCATGAGGAGTTTGAGATGGCAATTATCCAGGAAGGAGAACTTTCTTATGGGTTCTATGATTCGAGAAATCAGTATCAATCCCGAATCCTAAAGCCAGGAGATGGGATCTTCATAAACTCTAAGGTGCTCCACAAGGCCAGACAAAATACTTCGGGAACTAAGATTTTCAGTATTATTCTTCCTCCGGATCTGTTTGGCTTGCGCTCAGCCAGTTACTCCTATATTCAATATGTACTCCCGGTGTTGGAGTCGTCCATCCTGGGTATCTTTCTGCGAGGAGGGAAGGAGGCGGATGCGGAGTTGCTGAGAAGCCTTCAGGGACTTTGTGATCTGCCCCGTGAGTCCACCTGCTATGAGTTGCAATGCGTGGAGAGGATTTTTCAAATATGGCGCCTACTCTTCGTGCGTCTTTTGAAAGAGCCTCAGCTGGAACAGGCTCCCAGAGCAGGGCGGATGCAGGAGGAGCGGATTCGTCTGATGCTGTCCCATATTCACACCTATTACGCGGAGAACTTAACTGTGGAGGAGATCGCCGAGGCGGCTCATATCGGTAAGAGCGAGTGCTTTCGGTGCTTTAAGAGAAACCTTGGGCAGACGCCGGTGGAGTATCTGTGTAATTACCGTCTGTCCCAGGCGGCGTATCTGCTGATCAATTCTCAGCAGTCTATCTCAGAGATATGTTTTGCCTGTGGATTTGGCAGCAATAGTTATTTCGGAAAGTTGTTCCGGGCCAAGGCGGGGATGTCCCCGGGAGAGTACCGGAGATTGCATCTTAAGGACGAGGTCAAATGATGGACGGCGGGCGGTACAATGGATCAAAGGGAGCGTCGTCGGCAAAGGAGTGGCGATGGGATCGGACAAAAAGGAGCACAGAATTGTCCGGTGTATGGTAAAATAGATCCAGTATTTAGAAGACCTGTGTAGTGGGAGACTTGTGAGGGACAGGGAGTTGCCCGGCGGGAATGAGAGAGGTAGATTATGATAGATAAAAGGCTTTTGCTGATTTTAAGTACAGTGATCGGGATAACGGCGGCGGGATGCCATTTTTCCCAGGACAGTGGGGAGAGGGAACAAGAGACGGCGGTGAGTCAGGAAGAATCCCGGCAGAAGGAAGCCAGTCAGGATATTTTCGCCATGGATACCTATATGACGGTGAAGGCTTATGGAGAACAGGCTGAGAACGCTGTGGAGAAGGCGGTGGAGGAGATTCAGAGACTGGATGGGCTTTTGTCCACGGGGGATGAGTCCAGTGAGGTGGCGCAGCTCAACCAGACGGGCAAGGCGACGTTATCCACGGACACGGCTTATCTGGTGGAGCGATCGTTGGAGATGTATCAGGAGACGGGGAAGGCTTTTGACATCGCGGTCTATCCGCTGATGGAGGCCTGGGGCTTCACCGACGGGGACTACAGAGTGCCATCCCAGGGAGAACTTCAGAGTTTGTTGCCGTTGGCGGACGTCTCCAAGATCACTTTTGACTCTGAGACTTCGGAGATTTTACTGGCGGAGGGGATGAAAATTGATCTGGGAGGAATCGCCAAAGGCTATACCTCTTCCCGGATTATGGACATCTATGAGGAGTATGGCGTTGAGAGTGGGATGGTAAGCCTGGGGGGAAATGTCCAGGTGCTGGGGAAGAACGCACAGGGAGAACCGTGGAGGGTGGCCATCGAGAGTCCGGATAAGGACGGGTACCTAGGCGTACTTCACACGCAGGATGAGGCGGTGATCACCTCCGGGGGATATGAGCGGTACTTTGAGCAAGACGGGGTGACATACCACCATATTCTGGATCCATCCACAGGCTATCCCGCCAAGAGCGGACTTACCTCTGTGACCATTGTCAGTGCAGACGGCACGCTGGCAGACGCGCTGTCCACGTCTCTGTTCATCATGGGAAAGGATAAGGCGGTGGAGTATTGGAAGAACCACAGTGAAGAATTTGACGCGATCCTCATGACGGAGGGAGGAGAACTGTGCGTGACGGAGGGGATCGCGGAGGACTTTGACTCTGACCAGGCCGTTCAGGTGATCCGAAAAAACGAATCTTAGAATATAGGGCCCGTCCTATGGGGAAACGTCTCATAGAGTGAGAAGATTTTCAATGTGGTAGCATTAGAGCAGTGGGATGAAATTTGGCACGGTGTTGTGAGCAGTGGGGCAAGAAAAGGAGGCCGTCATGCGGATTTTAGTGGCAGAAGATGAGAGAGACTTAAATGCTCTGTTAAAGAAAAGGTTGGAGAGGCAACAGTACAGCGTGGACGCCTGCATGGATGGACAGGAAGCTTTGGACTATCTGGCGGTCACGGAGTATGACGCGGTGGTATTGGATATTATGATGCCCAAGACAAATGGCCTGGAAGTGTTAAAGACCATTCGCAGACAGGGAAAATCCACGCCGGTTCTTCTGTTGACTGCCAAGGACAGTGTGCAGGACCGGGTGACTGGTCTGGATCTGGGGGCGGACGACTATCTGGTGAAACCTTTTGCGTTCGAGGAGCTGCTGGCACGGCTACGGGTGATGTTGCGCAAGTCCACAGCAGCTTCGTCCAACACCAATATCATAGAGATCGCCAATTTAAAGGTGGACTTGAACACGCACAAAGTGTACCGGGACGGCCAGGAGATTGAACTCTCCAACAAAGAATTTTCTATTCTGCGATATCTGAGTATCAACCGGGGAGTGGTTCTGTCACGGGAGAAAATTGAAGAGCATATCTGGAATTATGATTACGCCGGGTCCTCCAATGTGGTGGACGTCTACATCCGTTACCTTCGAAGAAAGATAGATGACAATTATGAACCGAAACTGATACGCACTGTCCGTGGCGCCGGCTACGTACTCAGGGAGAAATAAGGGATGAGAAGACTGCCATTGAAATGGAAACTGACGATATTGTACACCTTGTTTATGGTGGCGCTGGTGGGAGGAATGCTGGGTGTCTTGTTTTCCTTAAGCAGCAACGAGATCCTCACATCGGTGGAGGCGAAGATGGAGGAGAGAGTCTTTGACGCTTTCGGAGATGTGGAGTGGGAAGGCGGAAGACTGCAGGTGGATTCGGATGTGGGAGACGTGGAGGAGGGGATTTATCTGTCTGTGTACGATATCCATGGGAATCTGTTGGGGGGCAGGATACCTTATGATTTTCAGGAGGAGGTTGCCTTGTCTCCAGGGCTACAGAAAGTCTCTGATCGAGGAGTAAAGTGGTATATCCTGGATGCGTCTTCTTCGGTGGAAGGGTATGGGACGGTGTTTGTGCGGGGGATCGCCTCGGTGACTGAGGCGGAGAGTAGTCTGCAAGTCACCCTTCATCTATCATTGGTTCTCTTTCCAATTATGGTGCTTCTGATGGCGGCTATAGGATACTTTTTCATTGGAAGAACGTTAAAGCCTGTGGCGAAGATCACAGACACAGCCAGAGAGATCTATGAAAACGGCGATCTGTCCAAGAGAATCGGACAGGTCAAGGGAAAGGATGAGATTCACCAGTTGGCCCGGATGTTTGACCGGATGCTGGAGAGATTGGAGACTTCTTTTGAGAAAGAGAAAAGATTTACCTCTGATGCCTCCCATGAGCTGCGGACTCCTATCACCGTCATTCTGTCGCAGTGCGAGTATCTCTTGGAGGACGCCGATCTACCTGGGGAGGAGAGGAAAGCGGTGGAAGCCATACAGAGAAAAGCTCAGAATATGACGCAGATGCTGTCTCAGTTACTGTTCTTGTCCAGGGCGGATCAAGACAGACAGGTGTTACACAGAGAATTTTTGGACCTGTCTATGTTGACGGAGCTGGCTGTGGAGGAGCAGCAGGAGATTGCCTGTGAGAAAGGAATTCAGATAAAAGTCAAGATTCAGGAAGAGGTAAAAGGCTCTGTGGATGAGACTCTGTTCATTCGGCTGTGGATGAATTTGATTGGCAACGCCATCACCTATGGGAGAAAAAATGGGTGGATCGAGGTGGGGCTCTCCCGGGATGGGGAGACGATACGCGGCTTTGTGCGGGACAATGGAATTGGGATCGCCCAGGAAGAACTCCCTCGGATCTGGGAGCGCTTCTACCAAGTGGATGCTTCCAGGAACCAGGCGGACAATCCGGGAGCAGGTCTGGGACTGCCCATGGTTCAGTGGATTGTGAGGGCTCATGGGGGAGAGATCTCGGTCCAAAGTCAGACGGGACAGGGGACGGAGTTCGCTTTTGAGTTGCCTTGTTGAAGTTGATTTGTGATGTTTTTGTACTCTTTTAATCTGGTTTTAATCTTAGACTTCTATAATGAGCTTAACCTTATCGGAGAAGTCTCCAGCTTCTCAAGCGTGAGTAGGATATACATGTTTTGGCAGTAATAGAAGCTTTTGTCAAAATGTCACGTGAGGGGAAAGAAGGTTATAAGTAAGCGGCGAAGTGGACTGCGAATATTCACTTTGACCAACAGAGGATGCGAGAGGAGGAAGAGATTATGACAAATAGAAGATGGAGAGTATTGGCAGGAAGTCTGGCGGCTGTGGCGGTTCTCACTGTGGCGGGAGGAAGCATTGTGGGAGCGGCGCCCACCGAGGAGAGACAAAAGACAGAGAGCGGCACCGATTTGGATGCGGAGCTGACGAAAAAAGAAGCGTTAAAAATTGCCAGGGAAGAGGCCGGAGTGAAGGCGAAAGAGATTGACCACTCAAAAGTAGACCTGGATTACGACGATGGAATTTTAAGTTATGACGTGGAGTTCTATGTGGATGACAAAAAGTACGACTACGAGATCGAGGCCAACACAGGAGAGATTCTGGCGAAGGACTTCGAGATAGAGAGAGATTTCTTAAAGGAGGAATCAAGCAATAAGGAAGAGGCTAAGATCACGAAGAAAGAGGCCAAGAAGATTGCTCTGGAGAAAGTGGAGGGGGCCTCGGACGAGAACATTCGTGTCAAGTTGGAGCGTGACGATGGGAAATTGATCTACGAGGGGAAGATCCTCTACGATGGCACAGAGTATGAGTTTGAGATCAACGCTAAGAGTGGTAAGATCATCGGCTGGGAGAGTGAGTCTGAGTGGGATGATTAGATTTGGAAGATGAAGGAAAGCGATATAGAATACGGGCCATGAGAGTGGCCGTGGCAAAAATAAAACCCCTGGATTCCATGCAGACCGGATAATTGTTTGGGATTCCAGGGGTTTTCGTGGTATAATTGAGGGTGGAACAGAGGGAATCCGCCTGTCTTAGCGCTCAGAGGCCAGGGAATGAGGGTTTCTGTCAGAATGCACAAAAACAAACGTGTAATTTTGAGTATATTGACGAAAAAAAGAAAAGCGGTTGCAGTCCTGAGGAAACGAGGATATAATGACAACGTAAGACAATAGGAGGGTGATTATGAGAAATGTGAAAATGGAAGACATCGCCAATGCATGTGGGGTGTCTATCAAATCTGTTTCCAGAGTTCTAAATCATAATCCCAATGTCAGCGACAGCATGAGAGAGAAAGTGATGAACACCATTAAAGAACAGGGATACCAGGTAAATATGCTGGCCCGTGGGCTAAAGGGGAACCGCACCAATATTATTGTGGTTTTTGCGGAGCGTCATCACGAGGAACATTTGAGTATTTGGCATGATATGATGTTGAAACACCTGTTCAGCTATGCAAAGAACCATTCCATGAAGATTGTGCTCTCACCATCCAACAGCGAGCGCTTCGAGGAGGACGAGACAGACGGCTTCTACCTGATAGCCAGCGGAATTGCCGACGGAGCGATTTTGTTGGAGAATATTCAGAGGGACGCCCGGGTGGACTATTTTGAGAAACATAAGGTTCCCTATGTGGTATTCGGTGAACCGGAAGATCCACGGATCCCGTCCATCAGCTTGGACAATTACGATGTTGGCTATAAAGGGGGATCCTATCTGGCTGAGAAAGGATTCGAAAATATTGCATTCTTCATCGGCGAGAAGAAGTTCTTGTCCACGCAACACCGCATTCGGGGCTTTGAGGCGGCGATGGAGGAATACAAAAGATCGTATAGCATTTTCACGGGGGTGGATACTGTCAAGAAGGCCTATGAGAAGGCCAGGGAAGTGCTGCAGAGTCAGAAGAAGATTCAGGCGTTCTTTGTATCCGGAGACGAGCGGGCATTGGGCGTATACCGGGGGATCTATGAATCCGGCCTGACCATTCCAGGGGATATCGCAGTGCTTGGGATTGACAAGATCACGCTGGGGGAGTATTATTATCCGCCTATCTCCACCATTGAGCAGGACTTTGAGGTCTTGGCCAAGTGTTGTATAGACTATGTGATTGACAGGATTGACGCACCTTGCGAGAAGGAGAAGCAGTCGCTGCGGTTTCCGTGCAAAGTGGTTGAGAGAGGGTCCACCTGAAGAGTTTTGTCCATGATTTGACAACGTTGTCAATTTGGGGGTTGCGAATCTACAGTGTGTTGGGATCGAGTCAATGTGTGCAGGGGAGTCCGTCAGACACGAAAGAGAGATTGTTTATTCTTTGATTTTATAGATTTGTAGAGACAGTGATGTGGATAGTTATATAAATGGCGATAGAGGTTGGACATCACAGAGAAGAAGGAGGGAATCACCATAATTGACAACGTTGTCAATTTGGGAGAGGCAATGAGAACAGAACTGGAGAATAAGATAAAAGAACGGTTGAGCGCTATCTACTCCGACGCGGAGAAGGAGGAGAAAGCCCTACGGTTACTGGAGAAGACGCTGGATTGCCACCGGGAGAGATCTCAGGGGAGGCAGGATTTTACAGAAAAGGATAGTATTTTGATTACATATGGGGACTCTATTGTAGATGGACAGACCCATGGGATGAAAGTGCTCAAGGACTTTATGGGGAGTTTCGTGGAGGATGCCATCGAGACGATTCACCTATTACCGATGTATCCCTATACTTCAGACGACGGTTTCTCTGTGACCGATTACCGGGAGATTAATCCTGAGTTGGGAGATTGGGAAGATATTCGAGAGTTATCCGAGGATTACGGCTTGATGTTCGACGCGGTGATCAACCATATTTCCAGGAGCAGCCGCTGGTTCCAAGGGTATCTGAGGGGAGAGGCACCGTACACAGATTACTTCATCACCTGTGATCCCAAGGCAGACTATCATACGGTTACCCGTCCCAGGGCTTTGCCGTTACTGACAGAGGTTCAGACGGAGTCGGGTCCCAAACATGTGTGGACGACGTTCAGCGAGGATCAGATAGATTTGAATTTCCAGTGTCCGGAGCTTCTGGCGGAGATTGTGGATTTGTTGCTGATGTATGCGGACAGAGGAGCCAGGTACATCCGTCTGGATGCCATCGGATTCATGTGGAAGGAGCTTGGCACATCTTGTATGCATTTGCCCCAGACACACCAGATCATTAAGCTGTTTAAAGATATTCTTCATGTATATGCTCCAAAAGTGAGGATTATCACAGAGACCAATGTGCCCCACCAGGATAATATCAGTTATTTTGGAGACGATGGAGATGAGGCGGATTTGGTATACCAGTTCCCATTGCCGCCACTGGTAATGTTCTCATTGCTCACGGCAAATGCGAAGGTGTTGTCTGAGTGGATGAGGACCTTGGAACTTCCCAGTGAGAAAGTGACCTATTTTAATTTTCTCAGTTCCCACGATGGGATCGGGGTTCGCCCGGTGGAGGGGTTGCTGAAGAAAGAGGAGCTGCAGATTTTGGTGGACGCTACGTTGAGAAACGGTGGCGAGGTCTCTTACAAGGACAACGGGGACGGTACGAAGAGTCCCTATGAGTTGAACATCAATTATCAAGACGCCTTGGCGGGTCCGGACCGGCCGGATAGAGAACGGATCGGCAAGTTTCTGGCGGCAGAGACCATCTTACTCTCTCTCCAGGGAGTGCCGGGAATCTATATTCACAGTCTGCTGGGATCCAGAAACGATTACTACGATAAGACCGTCTCTGGACTTCCAAGGAGAATCAACCGGGAGAAACTAGAGTACTCCTACTTGAAAGAACAGTTGACAGAGGATACAAATCGCAGGGAGATCTTTCGGGAGATGATCCGCCGGTTGCAGATCCGCAGGGCGGAGAGTGCGTTTTCACCCCTGGCGAGACAGGAAGTCTTGAATTTGGATTCCAGAATTCTGGCTTTGGTGCGGGAGAATCCGCAGACGAACTCAAAGATCTGTGTCTTGGTCAATGTGTCTGGGGATAGCGTCGGGCTCTCTTTGCCGGAAGTGAGAGGAGAGAACCTGTTGGGCCAGGAATTTGTGGATGGTTCCATTGATCTGAAGCCATGGGAATGCGCATGGATCAGACAGGAAATATAGAGGCTATATAGAGGAACATAAAAAAATTATTATAAAGGAGAGATAATATGAAACGTAAAGTGGTAATCACAGTATTAATCGCGGCGATGACTGCGGCATTGGCAGCAGGATGTGGCGGAAAGAAAGAGGAGGCTTCCAAAGACGGCAAGGTGCATATCCAATTTATGCACATGCAGGTGGAGCAGGAGAGACAGGATGCAGTTCAAGCTCTGATCGATGATTTCGAGAAAGAAAACCCCGATATCGAGGTAGAGGCAATCCCGGTAAATGAGGATGACTATGACTCTAAGATCACTGCTCAGGGTGGCAGCGGGGAGCTGGCCGACGTAGTAGAGTACAGCCAAGATCAGGCCAAGACCAGCGTGGCCAATCAGTTCACCGATGTGGACGCTGTGAAGCAGGTGATTGAGGAGAAAGGCGAGGATGCGTTTTACGAAGGCGCTCTGTCTGTGACCAAGACCGAGGACGGTGAGAGCTACGTGGGCGTGCCCATCAGTAGCTGGGTCCAGGGAATCTGGGTGAACAAGGCGATGCTTGCGGAAAAAGGACTGGAAGTGCCTGAGACTTGGGACGACGTCCTGGAAGTGGCCAAGGCTTTCTATGACCCGGACAACAGAATGTATGGAATTGCGCTTCCCACTTCTGACAGTGCGTTTACTGAGCAGGTATTCTCACAATTTGCACTCTCTGACGGGGCAAATGTATTTGATGGGGATAAGAATGTGACAGTAAATACACCAGAGATGAAAGAAGCGCTGGAATACTACAAGGAGCTGAGTTCTTATTCTATGCCAGGTTCCACTGAGGTGGCAGACGTAAACGACGCCTTTGTGGCGAAGAACACTCCGATGGCTATGTATTCCACTTATATCTTAGGAAATGTGGAGAAAGCTGGTTTTGCAGACGATCTGGAATTGGTACTCCCAAATAAGAACACACAGGCAGCTTATGGTTGTATCATCACTTTGGGTATATCAGCCAGCGCAGACGAGGCAAAGACCGAGGCGGCTGAGAAGTTCGTAAGTTTTATGCTGGAAGATGAGAACAATGTAAAGTGGTTGAACATGGCGCCAGGCGGAATCCAGCCTGTACTGAAGTCTGTGGACGAGATGCCAGAGTACACAGATCTGGAAGAGAGAAAAGCCTTTGTTCATCTGAACGATTCTATCGCCAATGCAGTGGATAATCTGCAGTTGTTCGGCGTGGTGGATGGAAAGAACTACACAGAGATGGGGGATATCACCAACAAGGGAATCCTCAGCAAGATGATCAATAATGTTGTGGTGCAGAATGCAGATATTGACCAAGAACTTGAGACTGCACAGACAGAGGTAGAGAATCTGTTGAAGTAACAAAAATGGCCCGCCAGGGGAAGCCTCCCCTGGCGGCGAGCAAAGGAAGATGATAATGAAAGTAAAAACGAAGAAATTGGGAGGCAGTAACACAAAGTTTGCCTATGCACTCTTGGCGCCGAGTTTGATCCTGTTAGCTGCCTTGATAGGATACCCTCTTATCTATAATATCGTAATCAGTTTTCAGGATGTTCCGCTGAATCCGAATCTGCCCTCCACCTTCGTGGGGTTGAAGAACTTTGCAGATGTATTTCAGGATTCGAGCTTTTACCATTCGGTACTGATCACCTTGCTGTTCACGGTGATTGTCACAGTGATCAGCACAGCGCTGGGGCTGCTTCTTGCGGTCTTTCTGAACCGAAAATTTATTGGCAAGAAAATTGTAAATTCTATTATTATACTGTCCTACGTGGTTCCGGCAGTCTGCCTGATTTTCACCTGGCGTTATATGTTTAATAATATTTACGGCATTATAAATTATCTGGTTGTGGATGTGTTAAAGCTGACGGACAAGGCGCCTCTGTGGTTCGACCAGCCTGCGAGTGCATTTATTCTAGTGAGCATCTTCGCGATATGGAAGTTCTTCCCTTACGCCTATATCTCTTTTAATGCGATATTACAATCTATGGATAACAGTCTGTATGAGGCGGCTGACATTGACGGCGCCAGTAATTGGGAGAAGTTCAAGGCGATTACTTACCCGGCCATCAAGCCGACTCTGGTGACTGTTGTCAGCTTGAGGACTATCTGGGTGTTCTATATCTATACAGAGGTCTATCTGCTCACCAAACAGGTGGATGTCCTGGGTGTATATCTGTACGATATGGCGTTTGCCACCCATGACTTTGGAAAAGCAGCGGCGATCTCCATCGTGTTGTTTGTACTTATATTCGCGTTGATTATGCTGTTGAGAAAGAAGGTGCTGAGGGTTGAAGAGGATTAATAAGAAGGCCATAAAAGAGGCTTGGTTTTATCTGCGGGTTATTCTCATCGTAGCGGTATTATTAGTTCCGTTTATAATCATGCTCAGCATTTCCTTGAAGAGTACGGCAGAGACCATTGGATATCCGCCGACAATCATTCCTCATACATGGACGCTGGAGCACTTTGTAGATATTTTTAATGAAAATATTTTTCCGTTTTTGAAATATTTCAAGAACAGTATGTACATTGCGGTGGTCACCTCTGTGGTGGCCGTACTGTTGGGAATCCTGGGTGGATATGCACTGTCCAGACTGAAGTTTAAGGGAAAGAGCGCAGTCAGCGAGCTGTTCTTCTTGGTCTATATGTTCTCGGGAATTCTTTTGATCGTGCCGCTGTTTAAGATGTTGTCTGCGGTGGGACTGAGCAATAGCCGGGAGGCGGTTATCATCTGTATGATCGTGCAGACGCTGCCCACGGCCATTTACATGACGAGAAGTTACTTTGACACGATTCCGGCAGAGCTGGAGGAGGCCGGGAGAGTGGACGGACTGAGCAGAATGGGGATCATCTTCCGGATTGTAGTTCCTCTGTCCATCTCTGGAATTATATCCGTCTTTGTCTATGCGTTTATGATTGCATGGAACGATGTACTGTTTGCATCGATCTTCATCGATTCTCCGGACTTGATGACTATTCCCATCGGGTTGAACTCTCTGTTCAACACGCCGGACTATATCTGGGGAAGGATGATGGCGGCGTCTCTGGTCACTTCACTTCCGGTTGTAATTATGTATGGGATTAGCCAGCATTTGATCCGGAGTGGAAGCACCGATGGAGGTGTGAAAGGTTAAGTTGGGACTTGCAGGAGGTAGGTTTACAGATCCCGGTCATGGGATCTGGCAGGGGCTTTCTGCTTCATAGATAATAAGTGCCGGGAAGGCGTAAAAAGGAGAGACTTTAAATGAAAAAACTAGTGGCAACAGCTCCCAGAGTCGCAGAATTAAAGGACTATGAGGACAGGGAAATTAAGAGTAATGAAGTGAAGGTGAAGGTGGAGTTTGCGGCGCCCAAACATGGGACAGAGCTGGCAGATTTCAGGGGAACCACTCCTTTTATCGATGGGAAATTTGATGAGGAATGGAGGGTGTTCGCACAGCGCGGCGATGACGAGCCCAGAGGAATTGAGTTTGGCGATCTGCCCTTGGGAAATATGTTCGTGGGTACGATTGTGGAAAAAGGTTCCGATGTGACAGAGTATGAGGTGGGAGACCGCGTGTGCTCTTACGGTCCTATTAAGGAGACACAGATCGTCAACGCCGTGGATAACTATAAGCTGCGCAAGATGAGTAAGACGGCCTCGGCGAAGAATGCCGTGTGTTATGATCCGGCTCAGTTTGCCCTGAGCGGGATCCGCGATGCAGACGTCAGACCTGGAGACCGGGTGGTGGTGATTGGACTGGGCGCCATCGGACAGATTGCCCTTCAGTTCGCCGTGAAGATCGGTGCCACCACAGTGATTGGAATTGACCCTATTGCCAAGAGAAGAGAGATCGCTGTGAAGAACGGAGCGCACTATGTGTTGGATTCCACAGCCTGCGACGCAGGTCTGGAGATCAAGCGTCTGACAGACAAGCAAGGTGCGGATGTGATTATTGAGACCAGTGGAAATGTCCATGCGCTGCAGTCAGCGCTGAAAGGCCTGGCTTACAATGGGACAATCGCGTATGTGGCCTTTGCAAAACCGTTCCCAGAGGGATTGTGGCTGGGACAGGAAGCGCACTTTAACTATGGAAAAATTATTTTTTCACGGGCTTGCAGCGAGCCGAATCCAGAGTATCCACGCTGGAGCAGACACAGAATCGAGGATGTGTGCTGGGAGCTTTTGATGAATGGGTATCTGGACTGTGAGGATATTATCTATCCGGTGGTACCCTTCGACGAGTGTGCGGAAGGCTTCTGTGAGTATGTGGACAGACACCCTGAGGAGAGTATCAAGATGGGCGTAGACTTTACAGGGAGGGAATAGAATGTTATTAGGAACGCAGGACAAGGACTTTTTTCCCACAGATATTATGGATAAACTGGAGTTTGTGAAAACCATGGGATTTCAGTGCTTTGAGATCGATGGAAAACTTCTGGTGGAGAATGTGGACAAGGTAAAAGAGGCGGTGGAGAAGACGGGAATTCCGGTGCTTACTGCCTGCAACGGCTATAGAGGATGGATTGGAGACTTTATCGAGGAGAGACGTCTCAACGGTGTGGAGGATCTCAAGGAGATGTTGAGAGCCATCAAGGAAGTGGGAGGAACCGGAGTGGTGGTACCTGCTGCGTGGGGAATGTTTACCTTCCGCCTGCCACCGATGGTATCCCCCAGAAGTCATGAGGGAGATGTGAAAGCTATCATAGATTCTCTGACGGAGCTGGAGAAAGTGGCTCAGGAGACAGACACGTACATCTATCTGGAACCTCTGAACCGCTATCAGGATCATATGCTGAATACGTTGGCCGACGCTGTGTCCATCATCGACGCGGGGAATTTTAAGAGAGTGAAGATCACCGCCGATTTTTACCATATGGCCATTGAGGAGGATGACATCTCAGAGTCTCTGAGAAAGTATAAAGAGTACATTGGACATATTCACATTGCGGAGAATCACCGCTATCAACCAGGTACTGGATCTATCGATTGGGCGAGACATATGGAGACGTTAAAGGAGATCGGCTATGAAGGCCCAGTGGTCAATGAGGGGAGAATCCGAGGAGAGGATCCGCTGAAAGTATATCAGGAATCTGTGAACTTTATGAAACAGTTTATTTGAGAAGAGAGTAAAAGCGGGCAGAGCAGAGAAGATGCCCGCTTTGCTGTACACTGAGGGAGATTACCATGGAAAAATTAAGAATGGCGTTGATCGGGTCCGGTCAGATTGCACAGGTCACTCATATTCCCAATTACCGGACGATGGATCAGGTAGAGATCGTGGGGGTCTGTGACACCCGGCTGGATGCGGCTAAGTCTGTGGCGGAGAAATTCGGGATAGAGCACTATTATGATTCACATACGAAGATGCTGGAGGAGTTAGGGCCGGACGCGGTGACAGTCTGTGTGCCAAACAAGTTTCACTATTCGATTACCATGGATGCGTTGGAAGCCGGATGCCATGTATTCTGTGAGAAACCACCGGCTATCACGGCTGAGGAGGCGGATGCCATGGCTCAGAAAGCAGCCCAAAAAGGGAAATTGTTATCTTACGGTTTCCATTTTCGGGCCAGTGAGCAGGTGAGCTTTCTGAAAGAGGAGATGAGACAGGGTAATTTGGGCCAGATCTACCACACGGAGGTTCAGTGGCATAGGCGCAGAGGAATCCCTGGGTGGGGGTGTTTTACTAACAAAGAAATCCAGGGAGGCGGTCCGCTGATCGATATCGGCGCGCATATGCTGGATGCGGCGTTGTACTTGTTAGATTATCCGGAGATCTCTTACGTCTGCGCCACGGCCAGTGACCGCCTGGGCAAGAATTCCCAGGCGGGGCTGATGGGAAGTTGGGACCGGGAGAGATTCACGGTGGAGGACAGTCTGTTCGGCTATGTGAGATTTCAGGACGGCACCAGCCTTGAGCTTCAGACTTCTTTTGCCATCAACCGCAAGGAACGGGATCTGCGCAGTGTGAAACTGTACGGTTCAAAGCAGGGGGCCAGCGTCTTTCCGTTGGAAGTGTACGGGGAGGAGAACGGCCAGCTATTTGACAAACAGTATCCGTTTATGGAGATGAGAGACTGGCATTTGGATCTGGATCGGAACTTTGTGGAGGCGTGTCTGGGAGAGAGGGAACCCCTGGTGACTGCAAAGCAAGGGGCCTATGTGCAGAGACTGATTGGATTACTGTACCAGTCAGTGGACAGTGGATTGCCTGTGATTTTGAAATAGGAGTGTTGAGATGATTCATTACGAGACAAAAAAACAAGGAAAAAGGTTATGGCTGATAGAAAATGCCTTCTCCCCTAATTTTGAATGGAAGACGGAATCAGTATTTGCACAGTGTAATGGGTATCTGGGAGTCCGTGCGGTATCTCCATTTTCTCTGATCAATGAGAAGAGAGGAATGTTCTTGAGCGGGGTCTTTCACAAAGCTGGGGAGGATGAGGTGACTGAACTGGTGAATTGTCCAGATATCACTTGGATGGGGCTGGAAATTGATCAGGAGGAAGTCTATCCAGACCGTTCTAAGCTACTCTCCTGTATTCGGAGACTGGATGTGAACACCGGGGAATTACAAATCTGTTACGAATTCCGTCTGGTCTCGGGAAAACGGATTCAGGTGATGAACCGGAGATTTGCCTCTAAGGTGGATCGTCATTTGTTTGTACAGGAGTTCAAGGTGAATTTCCCAGATGGGGACGGCAGAACAGTCAAGATAAAGACTGGCATCAATGGGCAGGAGACCAACAGTGGGGTTTCTCATTTCCGGAGAGTCAATTGCCGGGTTTATGACAGAGAACAGATGGAAGTAAATGGGGAGCTTGAGGATGACACAGTCACGGTTCTCACTTCCTGTGAGGTGAAAAAAGGCACAGTCAAGTCTAAAAATTTCGCTCTGAACCGAAGAGGCATCTACGAGACGCTTGTCTTGGAGGTGGATGAGAATAGTTGTGTGAGTTTGGAGAAGATTGCCTATGTCTGTCAGACAGAAGATGAGAGAACGTTAAAGGACCGGCGAGAACTGCTAGAGGGTGCGGTCGGGGAGGGATATGACAGCCTTTTCCAGGAGCACTGGCAGGAGATGGAGGCGTTTTGGGAGAGGACATATCTGAGGATCGACGGGGCGGCCACGCAGGAGGAGGCAGCCATTCGTTTCGCCCAGTACCATATCCAGGGGATGACGCCTTGGAGTTCCAATAAGAGCAGTATAGCGGCTAAGGGACTGACGGGAGAGGGGTATAAAGGACATGTGTTCTGGGATACGGAAATCTTTGTGTTCCCATCGCTCCTCTATACTTATCCAGAGACTGCGAGAAACCTTCTGGAGTTCCGCTATCATGGTCTGGAGGGCGCCAGGAAGAAGGCGAGAGATTACGGCTACTCCGGGGCGATGTTCCCCTGGGAAGTGGCGAAATCTGGTGAGGAGGAGACGCCCCTCTACGCGGCTTTGAATATTTATACCGGCAAGGCCAACAAGGTATGGTCCGGGATCAAAGAGTTCCATGTGACGGCCGATATTATCTATGCGGTCCATCAATACTATTTGGTGACTGAGGATCAGGAGTTCATGGATCAATATGGGTATGAGATGGCCTTTGAGGCGGCAGAGTTCTGGACTTCCTGCGCCAGGTGGGATTCAGGTCATCAGAAGTATGGGATCTACGACATCATAGGGCCTGACGAGTACACAGAACACGTGGATAACAATGCCTACACCAACTATATGGCAGCTTACTGTGTGAAAGTTGCCTGTGGATATCTGGAGGATATCAGGGAGAGACGCCCACAGGTCTTCGGGAATCTGGAGAGGAGCCTTCAGCTCACAGAGAAAATTGGGGGATGGAAAGAGTTTCTGGAGAATATATATCTGCCCAAGCCGGGAGCAGACGGAATCATTCCCCAAGACGACACGTTTCTGTCTAAGCCATGTCTGAAAAATATAGAAAAATATAAGAAGTCTCAGATCAAGCAGGCCGTGTTGCAGGATTATTCCCGGGACGAGGTGGTGGACATGCAAGTGCTCAAGCAGGCAGATGTGGTGATGCTGCTGAATCTCTTTCCCCATCTGGTGGACGAGAAGACTCTGCGCAGGAATGTTCTCTTCTATGAGGAGAGGACCATTCACGATTCCTCTCTGAGCTACTGCGCCCACGCCCAGGCCTGTGCCGTCATTGGGGCCATGGATTTGGCGGAGTATTTCTTTGAGAAAAGCCTGTGTGTGGATCTAGATGGAAACCCCTACGACAGCACGGATGGAATTCACGCGGCCTCTCTGGGCGGTGTCTGGAATTGCCTGGTCTTTGGATTCGCCGGCATTCATTATGAGGGGAGGACTTTGTATATTCAGCCCCATATTCCGGAGAACTGGAAATCCATGGAGTTCTCACTGGCGATTGCGGGAGGGCGAATTCATTTTAAGATATCAAATCAGCAGGTGGAACTGCAAAGCGAGAAGTCGCTTACCTGTCCAATAACGGTGCAGGCCGGACGGCGGGAATATGAACTCTCAGACGGACTGAGGATCACATTGAATACAGAAGGAGACTTATGAGAGCAGTAATTTTTGATTTAGACGGAGTTGTGGTAAATACGGCGAAGTACCATTACCTGGCCTGGAGAAAGCTGGCTAAGGAGCTGGGATTTGACTTTGACAGTGTGCACAATGAGCGCTTAAAGGGCGTCAGCAGAATGGAATCCCTGAATATTGTGTTGGAAGTGGGAGGCCGGGACGGGTATAGTCAGGAAGAGAAACAGAGACTGGCCGACCGGAAGAACCGCTATTATCTGGAGATGATAGAGGGGATAGACCAGGGAGAGATTCTGCCAGGTATCCCGGAGTTTATCGCGGAGATTAAGTCAGACGGCTGGAAGGTAGGGCTTGGCTCAGCCAGCAAGAGTGGCCGTATGATCTTGGAGAAATTGAGGCTGGCTCCCCAGTTTGATGTGATTGTGGACGGCAATCTGGTGGAGCGTCCCAAGCCAGATCCAGAGGTCTTTGTGAAGGCGGCTGAACTTCTGGGAATTCCCTGTGAAAATTGCATCGTGGTGGAGGACGCTAAGGCGGGAATCCAGGCGGCTCGTGCAGGAGGAATGCATTGTATCGGGGTTGGATCAAAGGAAGTGTTGGAGGACGCGGACCTTGTGGTGGAGGATACCAGAGGGTTGTTGGGAGTGGATCTGAAAATTTTAGAAAAGGGGATATCTCTCTCATAGACAGGAATTTTGGGAAAAACCATGTGTTATCTGCAAGTAGAAGCACATGGTTTTTTCTGTGATTTTGGATTTCCCTGAACTTGTAAACAGAGTAAAATATTTGCCGGGAAGTGTGGCGTTCTCTTATAAAACAAAGCTTTCCAGGCGTTGACCAGTAGTGTAGCCTTATGGAACGCAGCCATTCGGGGAATGAAAGAGTTCACAAAAGAAACGTTGACATTTCAAGGGTTTACATATAAAGTTAGGAAAAAACGGGAGGGCAATGGAAAATGTTTGAGGAGAAAGACTATATCTCACGGATGATACATGGAGCGATCGGGCTGTTGGCCCGCATGTTGTTTCAGACGGATATTGATCACGAGGGATTCCAATTTGACGATGAGGATACACAGGCCTATGTCCAACTGTTGCAATTGGTAGACGCAGGACAGGTGAATGAGGCGGAGAACCTTTTACTGGAACGGTTAGATGTGAAAAATGTAAAGGACTTTCAGTTAGCATTGTGGTTTTACGATTATCTCAGCCGAAAGGACGCGGATTTTCTGGAGGCGCATGATTTCACCAAGGAGGAAGTAGCGGAGGGGCTAAAATACGTGATGGATCAGTATGGATATGGGTATACGAATGACACGCTCCTGGAGGACTTGGAGTAGGAACCAAGAAATGGGCATACACAAAAACAGAACATAAATTCGATTTTTCTCTTGCTTTTTGTCGGAGATTGCGCTAAAATAAGAACAGTAGTTCGGAACATCTGTTTTGATAAGGCGGGAGGAATGAGAATGTATAGTAGAATTGGAGCTGTTCTAAATTTGATCTTTTCGACAATTGGGATTATCGGCGTCAGCTTTATTTTTTTAGCCATGGCTACGGAGATGGACTTCGTGGATATCGGCGTAATTTGTCTGGTATTGGGATGTTACTTAGGAGTGTCCAGGATTATAGGTCTGAGGTTGAGATGGAGCAGAGACAGGCGCCGAGCTGTGCACGGCGTCAGCCGGAGGAGGAGAGAGAGGGTCTCGGTGGCGGAGAGCCCTTACTCAATGATTTAGTTAGATCGAGATTTTTTGATAAGTTTAAGAGGGCTCATTTGGCCGCTGAGCTTACAGAAGTTCAGGGCTATTCTGATAAAAGGCAGATTCTCGCGCTGGAATTTAACCTTGTCAGGGAAGCCTCCCACTTTTTAAGCGGGAGTAAGACCTGTCTGTTCTGGAAGAAACACAGGCTCATATCAAAATGCCACGAGAGTGGCAATAAGATTATAAGCGGGTAGCGAAGCGGATTGCGAATATCCGTTTTGGCTTAGGTATAGAGAGATCTTATGAAAGCGACCAGGTTATTTTCCAGTTTTGTGAGCTTTCTTCCTTTCTTTTTCATAAAGCCCACGGGCATGATGATGGGGTCTTCGAAAGAGCGGATCGCCAGATCGGAACAGCCGGAGGCGCAACGGCGCTTGTTTGTGCTTATGAAGCCGATATAGTTGCCCAGATGGATCATCTGTATCATACAGTTGATTTGTTCATGTATCGAGATAATGTTGGGTATGCAATCGTTTTGCTCAAATTTTTTGAGAACGAGAGCACGGATGATGGAAGTCTCGCCCAACATTACCAGCATTTCTTTTTTCAAGTCTTTTACACAGATCTTTTCGCATCCAGACAGAGGATGGTCGGGATGCATCAAGACACAGATTTCACTGGTGGTCACAGGGATAAACTCCAAATTTTCATAATCTGAGGCGGAGGGAATCCCATTGTACGCCAAATCAATCAAGGAGTTCGTTAATTTTGCTATATGGTTGTGGGAAGTCCCCTCGTCAATAAAAATTTTGGCGTCGGGCCATTGAGAAAACAATTCATCGTACAGCACAGGCAGTAGTTCATCACCCAGAGTGGGGGAGATTCCGAAATGTAATGTATTGCTCACTGCGCTGGACATGTCTCGCAGAGCATCTTCGGCCTCACGGCAGTTTTGTAAGATTCTGGATACATACAGCATGAACTGCTCTCCCTCGAAGGTGAAGACGACGTCTTTGGAAGTGCGGGTCACCAACTTAATTTGGTATTCTTTTTCCAGGGAACTGATCGCGGTGGAAATGGCAGGTTGAGAGATGTAGAGTTCCTCGCTGGCTTTGGTGAAATTTTTATGACGGTAAACGGCATCCAGATAAATAAGCTTTTTGAGATCCAGCATTTTGTCCCCTCCTTACACTCTACGTTCACAATTCTTTTTTCTTTCATTATAGAGTAATCGCTCATAAAATTCAAACTGGATAAAAAAATAACAAGAAAAAAATAATAAATAGGCAAAATAGACAATAAAAAATATTTTGAAATATATAATTTTCACAAAAATAAACGGTAATCATATTATTTTTTTATCGATTTATAAAAATGTGGTATTTTACGAAAGACGGGTTTCTGTCTATGATGAAGATAAGAAGTCGCAAGACACAGTGAGTGAAAGTAAAAAAGAAGGAGGATACTTCATGAAAAATGTTCCGATTATGAAGACGTTGTTGAGAGTTCCAGGAGGTTTGGTGATCTTTCCAATTGCGATTGGATGTAGTATCAATACGCTGTTTCCACAGGTATTGGAGATCGGTGGAGCGACTACGGCTCTGGCCACAGGTACTTCCACATTGTTAGGCGCATTTTTTGTCTGTATGGGCGCGAGTCTCCAGGTGAAAAATGCACCGAAAGCGATTAAAGTTGGGGCGGTGGCGACGTTCTCAAAATTGTTTCTAAGTATCGCCATAGGCGTTTTGATCTCGAAGTTTTTCAACGACAGTTTTCTTGGCATCTCGTCTTTGGCCTTGATCGCGGGAATGTCCAACTCAAATGGCGGAATGTTTGCAGCTCTCACGAAGACTTATGGGGACGAGGCAGATCAGGGCGCCATCGCCATGGCTTCTCTAAACGACGGTCCGTTTTTTACAATGATTGCGCTGGGAACCGCAGGTCTGGCCAGCATTCCCATTCAGTCGTTGGTGGCGGCGATTATCCCATTGATCTTGGGTGTGATTTTGGGAAACCTGGATGAGGATATGAAGAAGAAGCTTGACGAGGCGGCCCCCATTGTGACGATTCTCCTCTCACTGTCCCTGGGATGTGGAATGCATTTCGGACAGATCGTGGAGGGTGGACTCCCGGGAATCTTGTTGGGGTTGATAACTGCATTTGTGGGGGCGCTTGTGACAGTCCCTCTGGACCGGCTCACAGGGGGAACGGGGATCGCAGGTGCGGCCATCTCCAGTACAGGTGGGAATGCTGTGGCGACGCCGATGGCCATTGCGGAGGTTGACCCGAGGCTACATTCCCTGGCCTATACGGCCACAGCGCAGGTGGCGGCTTCGGTTCTTGTGACGGCTATCTGTTGTCCCTTTATAACAGCTTTTGTGGCAAAGAAATTTGGGCGCAGAGTTGAGGAAGACGAGACGGAGGTAGATGCCAAAGAAACGAATATAGAGCCGCCAATCCGTGCTGCTGACTACGTAGACTGATAACTGCAAGATTTAGGAGGATTGTGAGAATTCATATAAGGAGTGGAGCTATGACTGAGAACAGATATCCGGAAGAGATGCTAAGAGAGATGTACATACGAATGATAAGGATCCGATTCTTTGAGATGAAAGCAGCAGACTGTTTCTCCAAGGGAATGGTGGCTGGGAATCTACATTTGGCGATCGGACAGGAGGCCTCTGACGTGGGGGCGTGTTATGCGCTGGAGGAGACGGATTACATGGCTTCCACACACCGGGGACATGGACATGCCTTGGCCAAGGGCGCAGATTCCAAATATATGATGGCCGAGATCTTTGGGAAGAAGACCGGCTATTGTAAGGGAAAGGGCGGATCTATGCACATCGCAGACTTCGAGAGACTGCACAGTCTTGGGGCAAATGGAATTGTGGGAGCTTCTTACGGCATCGCGGCTGGCAGCGCCTTGGCCTCTAAGGTGATGGGAGATACCCATGTGTCTCTGTGTTTCTTTGGGGACGGCGCCTCCAATGAGGGCACGTTTTTAGAGGTGCTGAATATGGCGGCTTTGTGGAAGTTGCCGGTGGTATTTTTCTGTGAGAACAATGGATATGGGGTTTCCACGGCGGTTGAGAGAGCTTCCTGTACGGAACATATCGCGGAGAGAGCGGCAGGCTTTCAGGTCCCTTGGAAGATCGTGGACGGAAATGATCCCCTGGAAGTCTATGAGGCGGTGAGAGAGGCTGCCCAGTATGCCAGGAGCGGCAATGGTCCCACTTTGGTGGAGGCTAAGACATTTCGGCATCAGGGGCATTACAGTGGCGACCCGGCTGCATACCGCCCGGCTTCCTATCTGGAAGAGGCGGAGAGAAAGGATGCGGTTGCGCGGATGCAAAAGAGATTGATGGAAAGCGGCGTGTCCCAGGACGAGATTGAGAGAATGGATCAAATGATTGCAGATGAGATCGAGGCCGCCTTTGAATTTGCAATGGAATCAGAGTATCCGGACGTATCGGAGGCGGTCACGGATGTCTATGCGGTGGATAATGAGAGGGGGGTTATTAGATGAGCAAAAAAATCTCAATCAGCAAGGCAATCGGGGAGGCGCTCTGGGAAGAGATGGACAGGGATGAGAAAGTCATATTGATGGGGGAAGATATGGCTGTGATGGGAAATGTCTTTGGCATCACCAAGGGATTTATGGAAAAATTTGGTGAACAGAGAGTGATTGACACTCCGATCTCTGAGGCAGGCTTTGTGGGGATGGCCGTGGGGGCGGCAATGCGTGGAGTGCGCCCGGTGGTGGAACTGATGTACAACGACTTTGCGCCGGTGGCCGGTGATTCGATCTTGAACCAGGCTGCAAAGATGCGCTATATGACTGGCGGGCAGGCCAAGGTTCCCATGGTTCTCAGGGCGCCCATGGGGGCGGGACGGCGAAATGCAGGCCAACACTCGCAATGCCTGGAAAACTTATTCTGCCATACTCCGGGCCTGAAGGTGGTGGCCCCCTCCACAGCGGAGGAGGCAAAGGGACTCTTAAAGTCAGCCGTTCGAGACGACGATCCGGTGGTCTTCCTAGAACATAAACTGATATACGCCAAGAAAGAAGAGATTCCGGAGGGAGAGTATACGATTCCCCTAGGAACTGCAGCGTTGAAAAGGATGGGAGAGGATGTGACCATTATCACTTGGAGCAGGCAAGTGAATTTTGCTTTGGATGCGGCAAGATCTCTGGAGAAAGAGGGGATCGACTGTGAGATCCTGGATTTGAGAACATTGGTGCCCTTGGACTGGGAAGCGATTGTGGAGAGTGTGTCAAAGACTCACAGGGCAGTGGTGGTCTCTGAGGAGGTAAAGAGAGGCAGTTATGCAGGGGAGATTTCCGCCCAGATCGCAGAGGAATTGTTTGATGAATTGGATGCGCCTGTGGAGAGAGTCTGTGGGCTGAATATCACATCACCCTTTAGTCCTGTGCTGGAAGATGTGAATTTCCCCCACAGTGAGGATATCATTCGGGCAGTAAAAAGAACACAGAACATGTAGGAGGGATGAAATGGCTTATGAAGTAAAAATGCCTCAGCTTGGCCTGACCATGGAGACTGGTACCATTGGAGAGTGGCTGAAGCAGGAGGGGGACGTGGTACGAGTGGGGGAACCATTGGTGCAGGTGGAGACGGATAAGCTGACCAATGAGGTGGAGAGTGAGTCGGAAGGCGTGCTCTTGAAGATTGTAGCCGCCTCTGGGGATGAGATACCGGTGCAGGGAATTCTGGCCTATATCGGAGAAGTAGGAGAAGATATCGAAGGTGGGGCGGAGAAGAATACGGTTCTCAAAGAGACAGAACCCAGACAGGAAGAGAAGAGGGATACACAGCCGACAGCCGGTCAAAGGTCTGGAGGCCGTGTAAAGATCTCCCCCCTTGCGAAGAAGACGGCAGAAAAGATGGGAGTTGACTATCGAGATCTGTCAGGCAGCGGACCCGGGGGAAGGATTGTGCAGAGGGATATATGGATGGCCGGCGAGAGCAGAGATAAAGAGGATGACTGCGGCGAGACGAGCCAGAACCCACTTGGAGAGGGTAAAACTATAGATTTCGAAGCTCAAAGTCTTCCGTTGATGGACGGGGACGAGGTGGTTAAGGTCAAAGGAATGCGTAGGACCGTTGCGAACAGAATGTACCAGTCCTACTCAGAGATCCCGGCAGTCACCACGACTGTCAAAGTGGATGTGACGGCTCTTCTAGAGTTTCGCAAGAAAATGAATGAGGAGAGAGATTGCAAGTTCTCCGTGAATGACTACGTCTTAAAGGCTGTGGCAAAGACGCTGAAGACGAACCGAAATCTTTTGACATCTTGGGATGGCAGTCAGATCATACGGAGAGCCCACATTAACCTGGGTATGGCGGTGGCGCTGGAGGAGGGATTGATTGTCCCGGTGATACGAGATGCAGATAAGATGGGTCTGGAGGAGCTGTCTGGGCAGGCAAAGGAGTTGGCCAGGAAGGCGAGAGACGGTCAATTGGAGGCAGAGGACTACCAGGGTTCCACGTTTACAGTCTCCAATTTAGGAATGTTTGGGGTGGAAAGTTTTACGCCGATTATCAATCAGCCGGACGCGGCGATTCTGGGGGTGTGCGCCGCCCAAGATGAATTGGCGTTGGACGGACAGCAGAATCTTTACACCAAGAAAGTGATGAGAATCTGTATGACCTGGGATCACAGATTGCTGGATGGATCCGATGCAGCCAGGTTTCAATCGGAACTAAAGAAAGTGCTGGAGGACCCCATGGGGATTTTGTTGTAAGTGGGGCAAGAGGAGGACTGATCATGAAAAATGCAGAGAGAATAACGCCGGGGCAGTCAGCCTCAGCCGGTGAAAAAGGATCGCGTGTGGCTGTGATCGGAGGGGGACCGGGAGGATACGTGGCGGCTATCCGAGCTGCCCAGTTGGGAGGGGAAGTGACCCTTATCGAGAAAAACGAATTGGGGGGGACTTGTCTGAACGTGGGATGTATCCCGACCAAGGCCCTTCTACACGGGGCTGAGTTCCTAAGAGAAGCCGGGCAAGCTGCGGACTATGGAATTCATATGGAAATAAAAGAGATAGATTGGTCCGCGACACAAAAGAGGAAAGCGGCGGTGGTTGCTAAGTTGGTAGGAGGCGTCACTGGGTTGATGAAGGCAAATAAAATCCGGGTTGTCATAGGAACCGCCAGCTTTGAAAAAGAAAAATGTTTGAGAATAGAGGGACAGGGGACAAGTCAGGTGGAAGAGTTTGACCGCATTATTATTGCAGCCGGCTCGGAACCGGTGATGCCTCCGATACCGGGAGTGAGAGAAAGCACTGCCTGTCTGGATTCCACCGAAGCCCTAAATCTGGCGTCGATACCGAAGAGCATGGTGGTGATCGGAGGAGGGGTTATCGGGGTAGAATTGGCCACAGTGTACTGTGCGTTTGGCACAAAAGTGACCATCGTGGAGGCGATGCCGGTGATTCTCCCCAATATGGACGGAGAGTTGGCGCTGTCGCTGAGAAAGAGTATGGAGAGAAAAGGGATCCAGATTCTGACGAACTCCAAGGTTCTGTCTGTGAGGGAAGACAATGGTGAGAGTAGCGTGGAAGTGGAGGTGGGCGGAGAGACTCGAGAGGTTCGCGCAGAACGGGTTCTGGTGGCGGTGGGAAGAAAGACAGCCGCTGAGGCTCTCTGCCTGGATAAGGCAGGAATCGTCAACGACAGAGGTAGGATTCAGGTAAATGAGCATATGCAGACTAATGTGCCGGGTGTCTATGCCATAGGAGACTGTCTGGGACAAGTGATGTTGGCGCACATAGCCTCGGCACAGGGAGAGATCGCCGCAGAGAATGCCATGGGGCAGGAGTCAGTCTACAATGGGAATACCAGTCCTTCTTGCATCTATACAGATCCTGAATTTGCGGGGGTGGGTATCACAGAGGAGACGGCAAAGTCTGAAAGTATTCCCTGTACAGTGGGGAGGTTCCCGCTGGCAGCCAATGGAAAGTCATTGATCATGAATGGTGGCGAGGGGATGGTCAAGGTAATCCTGGGAAAAGAATATAAGGAGATTCTGGGCGTTCATATCCTGGGCCCAAGGGCGACGGATCTGATTGGAGAGTGTGCTCTGGCTATAGGGATGGAAGCCACGGCGGAGGATGTGTTGGCGGTGATCCATGCCCATCCGACGGTGTCTGAGGCTGTCAGGGAAGCGGTTATGGCGGCAGAAGGATGTGCTATCCATATGCCAAATGGGCGATAGGAGGGAAGAAAATGTACGAATCTGCAAGTGGAAAGAATGATAATATTTACGCTTTGAGACTTCCACCGGGTACCGACGTACTGGAAGCGATCATTGATTTTTGTGAGACTCACAGTATCACGGACGGAATTATTATGAGTGCCTTGGGTAGTTGGCAGAAAGCCGTGTTCTGTAATCCGACAGATCTTCCAGATGGCAGGATCGGGTATGGAGAGCCAACGATTCTGGAAGGCTATTACGAGCTGATCAATTTGTCAGGTATGATCTGCCACGATAAAGAGGGAAAGATACTTCCCCATATTCACTTATCGATCAGCGATATGAACGGGAATTCTTACGGGGGGCATATGCAATTGGGCTGTGAGGTTCTGCTCACCACAGACCTTGTCATTGGCTCTTTCTCCGGGCTGGTGATGGGCCGGAGGTACGATGAACGGATGGGAGTGCCTCTGTTTGCCCCGTCCAAAATCCTTGTGGAAGAATTCTCAATGGGGTAGGAGAACAGTGGATGAGATGGGGTTAAAAGTTTTTCACTCAGTGAACTGTGGGCTATACTTCTACGGAAGTACAGGCCTACTGGTAGATGGGATTTTTGAAGGCAATGGACGAGGGGTCTCCCCGATGCCGGAGGAGATCTGGAATCTCTTTCTGGAGGCGGGATCCGGATGTCTGGAAGGTGTGATCTTTACCCATCTTCACGAAGACCATTTTAGCAGATTCTATCTAGAACAAGTTCAGAAAAGAGTGCCGGGCCTGCGGGTCTATGGGCCAGGACTGACGGATGGCAATATCTCTGTTCAGAAAGAAAGTCCTGGAATCAAGAAGTTTAGAATGGGGGACGCTTGGATCTGGGCGGTGGATACTTGTCACGACGGAAAAGACTATGGAGAAGTAGCGCACTGTTCTTATTTTATCCAGATGGATCGCTACACATTGTTTATATCCGGGGATGCCTGTGGGCTGGATGAACTTTGCCCCAGTGCAGGGCAGGAACTCCCTGATAAGGTGGATATGGCCTTTGTAAATATATATCAAGCTCTCTCGCAGGACACCCATAGATTTCTGCGCCAGATGAAAGTGGAACAGGTCTATCTGTATCACCTTCCTTTCCAGAGGGACGACAGTTGTAATCTCTGGAGGATTGCAAGTCAGGCGATGAGAAAATTTCCAGGGGACTTACCGCCCCTTAGGATTCTAAAACATATGAATTGGCAGTAAAGGAGAGATTATGGCGGATAAAAGAAAAATAGGAATTGTGGGACTGGGGTCTATGGGCCTTCCAATGGCCAAAAACCTGGTGAGAAAATCGGAAACTTCCATTATGGGGTTCGATGTGATGGAGAAACCCATGAGAGAATTCGCTGTGTGCGGAGGGGTTCCTGTGGAGGATCCTGTGGAGATATATGAGAATTGCGATGTGGTCATGCAAGTTCTTCCCACCCACGAGACGATCGTTAACTCCGTAAAAAAAGCCATGGAATATGGCAGGCCGGGTAATGTGATTGTGGATTTCAGTTCTACCGCTCCGGATATTATTCTGGAGTTAAATCAACAGGTGAGTGAAGCGGGAATGCACCTCTTGGACTCTCCCATAAGTGGTGGAAATCCTGGAGCTGAGGCGGGAACTTTGGCGATTATGACCGGTGGGGAGAGAGAGATCTATGACCAGGTAAAGCCCCTGCTAGAGTGGGTTGGAAAACCAGTATATGCAGGACCCAGCGGGAGTGGCAGTATCACAAAATTGATAAACAATATCATAGCAGGAGTGAATATGCTGGTGATTGCGGAGGCCTATGCTTTTGGGGAGAAGGCGGGAATGGATCTGGATACGGTTTTCCAGGCGACGCGGAACGGATTTGCAGGAGGCCCGGTATACGAGAACAAGGTTCCAAAGTTGATTCACGGAGATTATACGCCGGGAGCCAGGGTTGCGGTACACCGCAAGGATATTATAAACGCTAAGAAATATGCTCACAAGTTGGGTGTAGACCTGCCGGCCACAGATGTTCTTCTGCATATCATGGATTGGATGACAGACAACGGGTATGAGAATGAAGATCAGATCGCTATGGTGAAATATTATGAAGATAAGATGAACATCAAGATAAAAAATGAGTGACAATAAAGAGGGAGCTGCCTGTGGACAACTCCCTTTTCTGACTTTCATCGTCAGTCTGGACGGCGGTCAGCAGGAAAAAGTGTACTTATGATTTGGGGCTGTGTGATGTCGCCGAAGTAATGGCCCAGAGAATGACGGGATAAGACGGCGTTGACGTTGTCTGCTCGGTAAGGACATCCTAGAAGACTATTTCTCACGGGAGTCAGAGGCTCCAGGGAAAGAAAATCGCCGTAGAAAGAGATCTCGCGGATACACCCTTTTTCCACAGAGGCGTATATTTCCAGTATTCCGCCATCCCATTTTCGTTTGTTGGAGAACTGATATTCTGGCGAGCGGCCATAATTCCAATTCCAAGTATCATATTTCTCGGTTTTTATTCTGTAAACCGTCTCTTTCTCCTTGGAGGACAAATCGTGGTAGATGAGTCCATGGCCAGATAGAGCGCCCATCAGATAATCCCAGAAGGCAGTCATGGTCATATCATTTTTCAAAAAACTCCGTATATTGCCTACACGACTTCTCACAGATGGAATTCCTTTTGTGTGGAACTTCAATGGGTCTGCCCGTAGAGAACTGACGATCATAGACGTATTGGAGTCGAACAGAAGTGTACCGTGGTGAAGGATGCGGCCGTTTAAAATGCGCTGCGCGGTTCCCGATACCTTACAGCCAGATACCAGGATATCGTTTCTTCCGGAAGCCTGGGCGTCTAGTCCCAGATTCTGAAGGGCTTGAACCACTGGCTGGACAAACTGTTTTTTGTTGAGTTCACTGGAATTGCCCGCATCAGAGATAAAGGAATAGTTAAGGTTTCCAAGATCGTGGTAGACGGCGCCACCTCCGGTGCTTCTTCTGATTACTTGGATGTGATGGTTTTTCACAAAGTCTATGTTGATCTCGTTGACAGTGTTCTGATTTTGCCCGACGACGATGGTGTTGGCATTTTGCCAGAGCAGTAGATAATTTCCTTGTCGGTAGTTGGCCAACACATATTCCTCAAAGGCCAGATTGTAGGCGGGATCGTGGGAATCCGTCTCCATGTAGAGCATGGCCTCAGAAGTTTGCCAGGTGTTGTCAGGGAAAGAGTACATTTTATTTTGTGTCTGGTCTATTTTATTCATGAGATCCCTCCTAAGGTGATCGGTAATTGATATTAGCCAATGGCTGTTATCGATCGAAAACTATGACTTTAGCTTGATTTCAGTATAACATAGAAATTTTTTGTGGAATAATAGCATCTCTTTATGGAATTATAAAAAAAATTTAGGTGTTGACGGTTGGTGAAGTCGAGAGCCCTTTGCATTTACGATAGATGTATTTTATGGTAGAATAGGCATACGCAAATGAAAATAAAGCCAGGTAGAATGGAGGCAAGAACATAAAAAGGCCAGAAGAAGTTTTAAAGAAAATATTTGGATATGACTCTTTTCGTCAGGGTCAGGAGACGCTTGTGAACAGCGCCCTGTCCGGGAGGGACATTCTGGGAATTATGCCCACGGGAGCCGGGAAATCTCTTTGCTTTCAGGTGCCGGCATTGCTGTTTCCTGGGATCACCGTGGTGGTCTCACCGTTGATCTCTCTGATGAAAGATCAGGTCAGTTCTCTGAATGCGCTGGGCGTACATGCGGCTTACATCAACAGCTCACTGTCCGAGAGACAGTGCCAAAAGGCTATGGAGTATGCAGCCCAGGGGCGGTACCGGCTGGTCTATGTGGCGCCGGAGAGGTTGATGACGGAGGCTTTTCTGTCTATGTCGCAAAGAGTTGGGATCTCCATGGTGGCTGTGGATGAGGCGCATTGTATCTCCCAGTGGGGGCAGGATTTTCGCCCCAGTTATCTCAAAATCGTAGATTTCATCGAACAGCTTCCGGCCCGGCCTGTGATCGCAGCTTACACCGCCACGGCCACCAAAGCGGTGAGGGAGGATATCTTATGTACGCTTGGCTTGGAGAACCCGGAGGTGGTGGTCACCGGATATAATAGAGAGAATTTATATTTTGCGGTGGAGAAGCCAAAGGATAAGACAGCGGCCCTATTGTCCTATTTAGGCGATAATCAAAATAAGAGTGGGATCATATATTGCAGTACCCGGAAGGCCGTGGAGGAGATCTATGAGACTTTATACATACAGGGGTATCCGGTGACTAGGTATCACGCCGGGTTGTCGGAGGGGGAGAGAAAGCAGAATCAGGAGGCTTTTCTCTACGACGAGAAGCCGGTGATGGTGGCTACCAACGCCTTTGGAATGGGGATAGATAAGTCCAACGTCCGGTATGTGATTCACTATAATATGCCCAAAGATATAGAGAGCTATTATCAGGAGGCGGGCCGTGGCGGCAGAGACGGAGAGCCGGCGGAGTGCGTTCTCTACTATTCGGGTAAGGACGTGAGGATTCAAGAATTTTTGATCCAACAACAGGTGGAGAATGAAGAGTTGGATCAGACGGAGATCCAGGTGGTCAAGGAGAGGAGTCAGGAGCGTCTTCGGAAGATGACGTACTATTGTTTTACCAATGAATGTCTTAGAGATTACATTTTGCGGTACTTTGGAGAGTACGGGAGCAGCTACTGTGGAAATTGTAAGAACTGCCTGACGGAGTTCGAGTCTTTGGATATGACCGAGGATGCCCGCGGACTCTTGGAATTTGTTCAGTCCAGTGGACAGCGGTATGGGATTCAGGCCATAGTGGACGGTGTCCATGGCTCTGAGAGCGTGAAAGTTCAAAAATTCCAGCTTCAGAAGAACCCGTACTATGGGCGGTTGAAGGGACAAAGCCTGGTTCGGCTTAGACAGTTGGTTAATGACCTTTTGGTGAGAGATTATTTGGATCTGACAGGGGGGAATTATCCGGTTTTAAAATTGACCGCAAAAGGGGAGGAGTTTCTGCGTCAGGAGGAGCCGCCGGGGATCTTTCTCAAGCTTCCCAAAGAGCGGGAGAATATGCGGGCGAAAAAGAGGGGGACGGGAGAAGTGCGGGATTCCAAGTACCCGGAATTGTTTGAGACGTTGCGCCAAAAGCGGTATGAGATGGCGCAGAAGGCTCACGTACCGCCGTATATTATATTTTCAGATAAGACACTCCGCCAGATGAGCACTTACTTGCCAATGGATCGAAACGCTATGTTGGAGATCAACGGTGTGGGAGCCCATAAATATGAGAAGTATGGGCGGGAATTTGAGGAGTTGATACAGGAATTTTGTAGAGAAAATCAGATAGAGAAATGAGGCGAAAAAATGACAAAAGAAGAATTAGCATTGGAAATAATAGAAAGACTAAGAGAAGAGTACCCGGATGCGGGATGTACCTTGGACTATGAGGATGCCTGGAAACTTCTGGTGAGTGTCCGCCTGGCCGCCCAATGTACAGACGCCAGGGTGAATGTTGTGGTACAAGGACTCTATGAGAAGTATCCCACTGTCCATGATTTGGCAGAGGCAGAGGTGGAGGATATTGAGGCAATTGTGAGGCCCTGTGGCTTGGGGAAGAGTAAGGCGCGGGACATCAGTGGATGCATGAAGATGTTAGAGTCAGAGTATGGCGGCAAGGTGCCGGATGATTTTCAAAAATTGCTCAAGCTACCTGGAGTGGGACGAAAAAGCGCCAATCTTATTATGGGAGATGTCTTCGGAAAGCCAGCCATTGTGACGGACACCCACTGTATCCGCTTGGTGAACCGGATGGGACTGGTGGATCAGATTAAGGATCCAAAGAAGGTGGAGATGGCCCTGTGGAAATTGATTCCGCCTGAGGAGGGGAGTGATTTCTGCCATCGATTGGTGTACCATGGCCGTGATGTGTGTACGGCCAGGACGAAGCCCCACTGTGAGCGCTGTTGCCTGCAGGAGCTGTGTCCAAAGATCGGAGTGAAAGAGTAGGAATATAGATGAAACGAGGGTCGTATGTTTGGATATGTGACAATTTGTGAACCGGAGTTGAAGGTGAAAGATCTGAGAAAATATAAGGCTTACTACTGCGGATTGTGTCAGGAATTGAAGGAGAACTATGGATCAGTTGGGCAGATGACTTTGTCCTATGATATGACCTTTGTGATTGTCCTGTTGACTTCTCTGTATGAGAGTCAGCCGGAAACGAGCGTGCACCGCTGTAAGGTGCATCCGGTCAAGAGGCAGCAGATGCTCAGAAACGAGATCACCAAGTACGGCGCAGATATGAATATCTTGCTGACTTACTATAAGTTGGTGGATGACTGGGAAGATGAGCGCAAGTTAAAGGGATTGGTAGGTCATGGCCTTCTGCACAAAAAGACCAGGGAGATTATTCGACGGTATCCACGTCAAAGTCAAGTGATCCAGAGGTCTCTCAGGGAGTTGGCGGAATATGAGAGACAGAACAGTATGGATCTGGATAAGACGGCCGGGTGTTTCGGCGAACTGATGGCGGAATTCTTTGTGTTCAGGCAGGATATGTGGGAGGCGCGCCTTCGAAAGATCGGATTCTACTTGGGGAAATTTATCTATCTGATGGATGCCTATGAGGACTTGGAGGAAGATCTACAAAAGGACTGCTATAATCCCCTGAGAGAACTGAGACAGAGAGAAGACTATGAGGAGCAGATGAAGACCATTCTCTGCATGATGATTGGAGAATGTTGCGCAGAGTTTGAAAAACTACCCTGCCTTTTAGATGTGGACATTTTGCGGAATATCCTGTATGATGGTGTTTGGAATCACTATAAAAAAATCCAGAATAAACGTCTTGACGGAAAGGAACAGGAAAATGTCGAAAAACCCATATGATGTGTTGGGTGTGTCTTCCGACGCATCGGATGATGAGATAAAGAGAGCCTATAGAGATTTGACAAAGAAGTACCATCCAGACGCCAATGTGAATAATCCTTTGGCCGAATTGGCGGAAGAGAAATTCAAGGAAGTGCAGGAGGCTTACGATGAGATCATGAGACAGAGGGAGTCTGGGGGTGGAAGTTACTCCTCCTATGGCTATTCTTCGGCTTATGGCGGGGGATCCTCCTATGGCGGTGGGAGTGAGCAGGACGTGCAGATGCAAGCGGTTTTTAACTATATTAACAGCCGCCAGTATCAGACGGCGCTTAAACTTCTGAACGAGATGCCCAATCGGACGGCGGTGTGGTATTATGCCAGTGGGGCGGCCAACGCAGGAATCGGCAACAATGTGGTGGCCAGAGAGCATGCAGCTCAGGCTGTGAACATGGAGCCGAACAACGTCCAATTCCGGCAGCTCTTAAATCAATTGGACTGGAATAGCCAGAGGTACCAGAATAGTCCCTACGGAGGCGGTTATGGGACTGGCGGATCTTCTTGCGGTACAGGCAATGTGTGTTGTGACTTGTGGTGTGCGGATACTTTGTGTGAGTGTATGGGAGGAGATCTTTGTTCATGCATGTAAAAGCGAAAGCGATCGCTTTTGGCGGGCTGGCATTGGCGTTGTCAATTGTCTTCATGGCGTTGGGAAGCGTGATTGAGTCCAATACATTGTTTTTGCTGGCGGCGGCTTCTTATTTTGTGGGAATTGTAGTCCGGGAATTCGGACTGAAGACGGGAGCTGCCTTCTATGTGGCCGCTGTGCTGTTGGGGCTTTTGATTGCGCCCAATAAGTTCTATGTGATTTCCTATGGAGCCATGGGACTTTATATTCTGGTGGTGGAGACGGTGTGGAAAGTCATGTCCGGCGGCTCAGTGAAGTTTCAGAGACGGTGGATTTTTTGGGTTGTTAAGTATTTTGTGTTTAATCTGTTGTTTATTCCAGCATTGTTTTTCTTTCAAGATTTTTTCTTTTCCCAGAGCCTGTCGTCGGCTGCGGTACTGGGGATTGTGGCGGGAGGACAGTTCGGACTGTGGATCTATGATCAGGCCTATGAGTATGTCCAGCGACATCTCTGGGGAAAGTATCGGAGATATTTTTTTATGTCATAGGGCAGTTTTTTGAACTGCCCTATGACATAAAAACGCGCCGCGGGATCGCACCGCGGCGGAGAGGATGGTGTCG
>JBKXQO010000003.1:72635-116930 GCA_047014865.1 Blautia sp.
CCGCGGCGGAGAGGATGGTGTCGCATATGCGACCCGCCGCAGGCGGAGAATCCTGAGGAGCAGGATTCTATGAGTTATAGGGCAGTTTTTTGGACTGTCCTATGACATAAAAACGCGCCGCGGGATCGCACCGCGGCGGAGGGGATGGTGTCGCATACATGCGGCATTTTGGTCTGAGCTTGTACTCCTGATGGGACAGGTAAGTCTCACTTTTGCTTAAGCAGTGGGAGTCTTTCGTGACAAGATTAAAAAGAGGCGTTCGTAGGAGAAGAACGGCTGTGACATGACAGGTTTTGTTGTGTCGCAGTCGTTTTTTGTGTTATAGAAAAGTCCTCTGAGCTGTCCTATGACATAAAAACGCGCCGCGGGGATCGCACTGCGGCGGAGAGGGATGATGTCGCTTGTGCGCCTCCTTTTATAATGGGAAACTTGTATAAACTGGGGACTTTTGGAATCTCTTGTGGTATGGAGACATACATGTCCGGGAATTTTTGGTAAATTTTGTATATTATTTGAATTTACAATTGTTTTACAGAAATTACAGGGAAATTGGATAGTATGTGGTCTGATATTTTGCTAGACTACTCCTTGGACATGAGAAGGAAAGAAGGAGGAGCAGATCAATGCTGAAGATTGCACATTTGTCAGATCTGCATTTGAGGCGAGATTATCGGGGCACTTATCTGGATGAGGTGATTCATCTTCAAAGTATGCCTACAGATTATTTAATCAATGCCTTAAAGGAGATGAGGCAATTACAGCCCGACGTCATGGTTTTGACAGGAGATTTGATTCACGAGGGAGACCGGGAGGACTATAAGTATCTACGTGAACTCTTGGATGTGTATGTACCAGGGCTAAAGGTATTGCCAGTTCTGGGAAACCATGACAACAAGAAAGAATTCTATAGGGGATACCAAGGAGTTGAGAAGGAAGGGCCCTTATATTATGTGGATTATGTGGGAGACTACCGTTTCCTAGCGGTGGATACCAGCATAGAAGGAGATGGAAATGGGAGTCTCAAGGGAGAGCAGGTAGAGTGGCTATTTCAGGAGTTGGCGCATCCCTATGGAAAGGGAAGTATTCTTCTGGGACACCATCCGTTGAGGAGTGAACAGGGATGGTTCCACACAGATCTGGAAGAAGGATTTGTGGAGAGATTGCAGGAGACGGATCTTGTGGCGTACCTATGTGGTCACGCACATTTCCACGAGAGCAGACAGATGGGGAATTTTCTTCAACTGACTACAGAATCTTTGGATTATGGAGTGGAAACGAGGGGACGGGAAGTGGTGTACAATCAGACCAGAGGTTACAGTGTCTGCTGGCTGAAGGATGACAAAGAGATTGTATCTCATCTCCAGATGTTGTTACCTTATCAGTCGGTCTTCTATAAGATGAGAGAGCAGTAGAAGTCCCCGGCATGAAAAAAATCTTCCTTACTATACCAAAACGGATTTGTGAGGGAAGAAGAAAACTCCAATGAGTTAAACCATGAGAAGAACAAGGAGAAAAAAATGAACAGAAAAATTGTGGCGTTATTGATGACAGCAGTGATGGCCGGAGGCGTACTTACCGGATGTGGCGGGAGCGCCAAGGACTCCAAGGACGAGGGAGAGGGAAAAGTCACGATCGAGTATTGGCATACCAACTCAGAGACCAGGGGAGGCCCTACAGTGGAGGCGCAGATCGAGGCCTTCAATGAGGCAAATCCAGATATTGAAGTGGTGGGAAGGTATAACGATGGATACGATGGACTGATGAAAAATCTTCAGGCAGACGCAGCGTCGGGAAAAACGCCGGATTTGGTACAGGTTTCCTACTCCAACCTTGAATATTTCCCCAATAATTTCGAGTACACGGCTCCAGATGAGTTGATGAAAGAGTATGGGGATGATCAGGACTTTGTCACCAATAACTTTGAAGATAACATCATTGCTTTGGGAACGGATCATCAAGGAGATCTGATCGGCTTTCCATATGCGGTCAGCAATCCCATCCTGTACTACAACAAAGATATCTTCCAGGAGGCAGGGCTGAGCGAGGCGCCTACGACTTGGGAGGAAGTCAGAGAGTGTGCAAAGACGATCAAGGAGAAGACCGGACAGAACGCTTTCCATTTACAGGAGAATGATACCTGGGCATTGCAAGGACTTTTGGAGTGCAACGGTGGTAAGATGCTCACCTGGAAGGATGGCAATCCAGAGTGTACCATTGCCGACCAGGCCAATGTGGAGGCTTTTCAATTGTACGCAGATATGACTTTGGAGGATAAGACTTCGATACATATCAGCACAGATGAAGCGCTGCAGGCTTTCAATGCCGGAGAACTGGGCATGTTTGCATCCTCCTGTGCCAATCTGGCCGGAATCGAGGACTCAGCGCAGTTTGAAATCGGGACTGCCCAATTTCCTGTCTTTGAAGGCGAAGATAGGGCTGTGCCGGCCGGGGGATGTGTATTGGCAGTCACCTCCCAGGATGACGAGAAGAAAGCGGCGGTGGCGAAATTCATTCAGTTCTTGTATGAAGACCAGAACATCACAGACTGGATTGAGGGAACCGGGTATGTGGCTCCCACCAAAAGCGCAATGGAGTATGACGGTATGAAGAAGCTCTTAGAGGAAGATCAACTGATGGAGGCAGCCGCCTCTCAAGTGGGTGATATTGTTCCGTGGGCTGCCTATCCGGGGGACTCAGGTCTGGAGGCCCAGCAGTATATCTCAGATGCCAGAGACCAGATATTGGACGGAAGCACAGATGTGAAGACGGCGCTGACGCAGTGCCAGGATAAAATCAACGCATTGTTTGACAAATAAAAAGAGAGGCCAGAGATTATGAAAAATACTCATAAGTCGGCCGGAGGTGTAAGACGGACAGGTAAGGCGGCAAACTTCTGCCGGCCTTACCTGTTTCTACTTCCAGCCGGGGCAGCGCTGGGGATCTTTATGTTCTACCCACTGCTCTATACAATTTATCTAAGCTTTTTTGACTGGAATATGGTGAAACCTGTGAAGAAATTCGTGGGCTTGGAGAACTATATCAATATGTTTCAAGATCCCAACATTGGAAAAATATTGTTTAACACGGTGGTCTATATCTTGTTGTTGTTGATCTTTAATTTTGTGGCGCCGTATATCTTTTCGTTTATCCTATCTTTTGTGATTCGAAAAGGTAAGAACTTTTATCGGAGCGCCATTTTTCTACCCAGTGTAATCTCACTGGTGGTGGGGACGATGATCTTTGTCTGGATTTTGAATCCCATATCCGGGCCGGCGGCGAAGATCATGGAAGGGCTGAATATGGAAATGCCAGTCTGGAGCACCACGCAAGGGATGGTGATTGTGGTGATTAGCATCATCACTTCCTGGAAGATCTTTGGGTATAATTTTATTGTGGCCCTGTCCGGTGTGGGAGGTGTTCCCCTGGAGATCGTGGAGGCCGCCAGAGTGGACAATGTGCCTCTTAGAAAGATTTTCTTTAATATTGTGGTGCCTATGAGTAGCTCCACAGGAATATACGTGTTGATTCTGTCCATTGTACAGGGGATGCAACAGGTATTTACTCCCATCAATATGATCACCAAAGGTGGGCCGAACTATGGGAGCAGCAACCTGATCTACAATGTCTACAATGAGGCGTTTGGCTTCTATAAGACGGGATCAGCCTCAGCCTATGCGATTTTGATGATGTTGATTTTTATCTTTCTCTTGATCTTAGAATTTAAATACGTGGAGAAAGGAGTCTACTATGAGAATTAAAAAGAACTCCTCAGACAGGCAGATAGGGTGGCATTTCTTGATGGCGTTGCTGGTATTGGTGGCAATTGTCCCTATACTCTTCGCATTTGTGAGTTCCTTTAAGTCAATGCAGGAGCTCTACAACGGAAGCTTTTTTCCCACAAAGATCAGCCTGGAGAATTACCAGGAGATCGCTGACGCACTTCCGATCTTAAAGATCACCCTGAATACACTGGTGGTTGCAGTGACTGTGACAGCCTTCAAGGTGATCACCAGTACGCTGGCAGCTTATGCTTTCGTATTTTTTGATTTTAAGGGGAAGAATATCCTGTACTTTTTTTTGATCAGTACGATTTTTATCCCTTTTACCGTGACAATGATTCCCAATTATCTCACTGTGTCAAATCTAAAACTGGTGGACAGCATATGGGGAGTCGCGCTTCCACAATTGGCAGACGCCTCAGGGATCTTTCTGATTCGTCAAGCTATGAGAACTGTCCCCAAGCCGCTGATCGAGATCTCGAAACTGGACGACGTATCTGAATTAAAGATCCTAAAGGATATCATTATCCCCGTGTGCCGTCCGGCGATTATCTCGACGGGAATTATATTTTTTATCAATGCCTGGAATGAATATGTGTGGCCTACATTGATCTTACGGTCTAAGGAGAACTACACCTTATCGCTGGCCATGCAGGTGTTCACAGACTCGGAAGGCGGTATCGAGTATACGGTTACTTTGGCCATGGCAGTTATAACCATGATACTTCCAGTGGTGCTATACTTGATTTTCCAGAGATATATCATGAGTACCTTTGCATCATCTGGAATTAAAGGATAGAGGAGAAGAAAGATGTCAAATATGGATATAGTGTTTAAGAATGTCTCGAAAGTATACGAGAAGAATACGGTGATCGAGGATCTGAATCTTCAGATCAAGGAAGGGGAGCGGTTGATTCTGTTGGGGCCGTCTGGGTGTGGCAAATCCACAACACTCCGTATGATCGCAGGGCTGGAGAGCATCAGCTCGGGAGAACTGATCATGGAAGGAAAATGTGTAAACGATATTCCAGCGGGGAAGCGGAATGTGTCCATGGTTTTTCAGAATTATGCCCTGTATCCCCATATGACGGTGAGGGATAATATCTGTTACGCACTGGCGGTGCACAAGGTGGATAAGAAAGAGATCCAGGAGAGACTGGAGATGGTTCTGCATATTTTTGGATTGGAATCTTATGTGGATCGAAAGCCCAAAGAGCTGTCAGGAGGGCAGCGGCAGAGAGTGGCTCTGGCCAGGGCGCTGGTGAAACGTTCCCGCTATCTATTGCTGGACGAGCCATTGTCTAACCTGGACGCGCAGCTTCGTCTTCAGGCCAGAAAAGAGTTGGTGAAAGTCCATCAATACTACCACCAGACATTTGTCTATGTGACCCATGACCAGGTGGAGGCTATGACCTTGGGCAACCGGATCGCACTGATGAGGGAGGGGAATCTCCAGATGTTAGATACTCCTTACAATGTATATCACAGGCCGGCCAATGTCTTTACCGCCCGTTTTATAGGATCACCATCTACCAATATTGTGGAGGCACAGTGGCAGGATGGGCGGATGTATGTGAACAATATCCCTCTGAGACTACCACCCATGTGGGAACATTTGGTGGTAAAGTCCGGGAAAAATCAGTTCTATCTGGGAATCCGTCCAGAGGATATCTGCCTGAGAGCCGGCGTGGGGGACGATACCTTAAATGGGGAGATCGATTACATTGAGGATTACGGGAATAAGCTGGGCATCTATTTCAGCCTGGAGGGACAAGAGATCATAGCGGTGGGAGAGCATATACCTGGGAAATCAGGAGACGTGGTGTCCTTTCTCCCGGATTATGAGAAACTGTATATCTTCGACCGGGAGACCGGAGAGAGTATTGGTTATCCCAGAGAATTGGATCTGAATGTATCTGACCAAGAGAAAAAAATGAGAGAGATCTTAAGCGAGGGAAGCCAGGCCCAGATATCTGACGGCGGGGTCATCCACGTACACAGGTAGAAGAGGAAAGCATCGTGTATGCTGAAGTGCACCAGCGTATACATGTGGGAGCCACGATTTTTCCTGGGGAAATATCAAATAGATTAGAGTGCACCAGTGTACATAGACGGAGATTACAGCTTTTTTCAAGGAAAGGCCGACGTCGGAGTCTGCCCATGTGCATGGAAGAAAGGCTGTGGGCTCTCTCAGGGGATAAGGTATTGCTTGTACTAGATTATGTCCAGGGGGTGGACAAAGGCCGCAGGGGAAAATATAAGGAGAGTCTGTCACGCCAGAGGGGGTGGCGGACTCTCTGTGTCTTTTGGGAATAGAAGAGGGGAGCTTTCTTTGTGTGGAGTATTTTTGTAAATCTGATATAATGAGGTTTAGACACTCGTTCAGAAGAATAGGCCACTTGGATAACAATGGCTAAGAGGTATTGATTCGAAGATGATAGAAAAAAGTATTTCAAATTTTGATATTAGACAGATCTGTGATTCTGGGCAATGCTTTCGTATGTCTCAAGTAGACGAGAATACGCTTCAGGTGATTGCCGGCGACCGCATGGTGCGAGTCAGTCAACAGGGAGAGCGTTGCATTTTTCACTGCCAGGCAGAGGAGTTTGAAGAGTTTTGGAAGTGGTATTTCGACTTGGAGGAGGACTATGGGATATACATACAGAGGATTAACCCTAGGGACTGTTATCTCACGGAGGCGGCTAGATTCGGAAGTGGGATAAGGATCTTGAGGCAGGATTTGTGGGAGATGATCGTCACTTTCTTGATTTCTCAGCAGAACAATATTGGGCGGATACGCAGATGCGTTCAGAGCATCTGTGAGTGTTATGGCGAGAAAAAAATAGGTGAGGGAGGGGAAATTTATTACGCGTTCCCGAAGCCGGAGGTCTTGGCTGAATTGGGAGAGGAAGAGTTGAAAGCTTGTAATCTGGGATATCGCAGCAAGTATGTGGTGCGCAGTGCCAGAAGTGTGGTGAATGGTGAATTCCCGTTGGAGAGAATATTGGAAATGTCCTACCCTAAGGCCCGGGAAGAACTCTTAAAATTGTTTGGGGTGGGGGGAAAAGTGGCAGATTGTATCTGCCTGTTTGCCCTTCATCAACTGGATGCCTTTCCTGTGGATACTCACATGAATCAGGCCATAAGTTGTCACTACAAAAGAGGATTTCCCAACCGAAGGTACCGTGGATGCCGCGGGGTAATGCAACAATACATCTTTTACTATGAGTTGCGAGGGAGCAACTGAGAATCCCCAGGGGCTAAGGACAGAGATTCTGGCAGGTCCAGGACACTTGAATCTTCGCATGGGCAAAGGATGGCTTTGGAGAAAAGATTCAGCGTCCTGTAGCGGTGTCTTTCAGTGTCACCATGGACCAGGGGAGGGAGATCACAGCCTCGGTTCCCCCTTGACTTGGAATGTGATAGCGCAGATTGCCATGGTAGAGACGTACAATATCCCGGCAGATGCGGATGCCCACGCCATAACCTTTCACCAGCGAGGGGGCCAGTTCTTTGCCCTTGTTGAGGGTCTCCAATGTCTGGGAGTCCATGGATTCCCCGGCGTTCCAGATACGGATCTGATTTTGGACGGTGTAGAGCCGTACACAGCCGCTGGCCTGGTAGGCGTTGGAGGTCACATTGAGCAAAAGACTTTTTAATAAAGCCTCATCTCCCGTAACCCGGTGGATTTGGTTTTCTACGGACAGGGATGGATACTGTCTTTTGATGTCCAGAAGCAGGTGATCCATATCGATCTGTTGTGTCCGTATCTTTCCCTCTCTTAGGTTTCCCATAATTAACAGTTTGTCCACAAGCCTGCGCAGATTTGCAGTCTCTGCGATCAGTTGCTCCTGCGCAAATAGCCGGTCGTCTTCTGTCAGACAGCCGGCTTGCAAGTATTGGGCATATCCTTGAATGGTAGTCAATGGATTCCGAAGTTCGTGGGAGATCTGGCTGACAGGAGTGTAAATTTTTTTCATGGCCAGATACTGGATGATCCCCACAGCCAGAAGTAAAGTTAAGAAAATCAGCCAGGAGGCCAGGACACGTTGGTAGTGAGAACGATAGAGGGGACTGAGATTCTTGCCATAATACAGAGTAAAGGACTGGCCGTCTTGATGGATGATGTCAGTGGACAGAAGATAGGGGATCTGTCCTTGGCGGACGAGGGCTGTGGATTCTAGGAAATTTGGAGAGAAGCCGGGAAAGGTATTGACCAAGAGTTCATTCTCTTCTCCCCTGCTGATCTGAAGATACCTTCCATCCTCAGACAAATGTTCCGTCAGATTTAGCAGCCCTTCGGTGTTGGACAGTGTATTTGGATTCAGCGTTAGGATTTCCTCCAGCGTACTCTTCTCTGTGACGGTGGCCTTGATCTCTTGTTGGTATTCTTCATAGAATAGTACGCTGACCAGGGCGGAGATCCCTAGGGATAAGAGCAAGGTGAAGATAGCCAGGGTCAGAAGATAATTTTTTTTCCAAAGTTGCATGTAGGATTTCCTCAGTCTTTCTGTATTTCTATTGACACTAAAATCTGTGCTTAACACTTCAGACGGTAGCCTAATTTGTAGACAGTCTGGATAGAATCTTCCAGATGAAGCTTTCGGCGCAGTCTCTGGATGTGCACGTCCACGGTACGGATGTCTCCGAGAAAGTCTTGGCCCCAGGCCAGATTCAGCAGTTGTTCTCTGGACAGGGCAATGTTCTTGTGGACAATCAAGGTGCGCAGGAGTTCAAATTCCTGGTAAGTCAGATCCACAGTCTGACCGTCCACGGCGGCTTGACAGGCGTCCAGATTGATAAAAGTATTGTGAATCCAAATGGATTTTTCTTCTTTTTGAAAGCGGCGCAACACCACCTGAACCCGGGCGGTCAACTCTTCCATGGCGAAGGGTTTGACGATGTAGTCCTCAGCTCCCCCATTCAATCCCCGGACCCGGTCGTTGATCTCGTCTCGTGCAGTCACATAGATCACAGGGATCTGGCCGATAGAATCTTTCACAGTCCAGCCGCTGATATCCGGGAGATTGACATCCAGTAGAACCAGATCTGGAGGGCGTTTTTTACAAAGTTGCACGGCCTCCAGGCCGCAGTGGGCCTGGAGACAGTGGTGTCCGGTGGCGGTCAAGGTTCGCCGGATCAATTCATTGATGGGGGCCTCGTCCTCCACGATTAAGATTTCTGCCATAGGGATAACCTCTCTTTACGCTAAGATATTCATAGGTGATCGGGGATTTCTCATGACTTGGGGTGGGGTGAGGTCTCGTAGGCCTGGCGCTCGATCTCTATCAGTTGCTTGATGGTGAAATCTCCGATAACGCCTGTCTTGACAGGGATCTGATATTTCTCACAGGCGTCTTGGATTACCTGTTCTCCTCCGTCGAATGCGTACACTTCGTTCAGATAGACTTCCAGAGAGGGCACGGTATCATCTACGATCCTAGCAGAACTTTGTTGGGAGGCAAGGAGAGGGCGGTCGCCTTTGTCTAACTTCAAGTCGGCGGAGAAGGCGTAGTCCATCCGGTCCCGGTCCTCGAATATTTCTTCTGTGGTCACAGTGTCGTAGTCGAAGCCAAATTTTTCGCAGGTGGCTTTGACAGCCTTCTCAGAGAGAATATAATTTTTAAACAGAGTAGTAGCCGGGTCAGAAGAGTAGGTCTTCACGGATTTCTCCGCCTGCCTCTGGGCAAAGATGGAGAAACTTCCGAAGATTCCGGTGGCGGCCAATAAGAGACAGAGAATGGTCAGCGGAAACAGACGTTTTTTTAGTAAGGTTTTCAGTTTTTTCATAATAGAAATCTTCCTCCTTTTTCAGTATACCATGTTTGGGTCTTCATAGAAAGCAGCAGAGGCTGTCTGCAGAGGATTAATTCTTAGACAGACCGTGGTTCTGATTTTAATGTACCACGGGGTTATTGCAGAGTTATAACAGTGAAAAGATATTTGTGATATAATCGGTCTATGGCAGTGTTCGATAAAAATGTGAGGGGAGGACGAAGAGATATGAGAGAATTGAGAGTTCGGGAGATCGAGGAACCGGATTTTGGATGTGAGGGGAGACCGGAGGGAGAGGAAATCCTGGTAAAGATTTTGGCGGAGGATGCGCTGACAGGGGAGGAGGTGTTCTGTGAGATGGAAGAGAAAGCCCTGTGGGACAGTGGAATCGATGAGGGAATGCAAGTGTGGATGAATGAGAAGGGGGAGCTGGCGAGACGCCGTCTGGCCGTCTTCTTCCCGGGGCGGCGTCACAGTGTGGACCGGGCATTGCTCTACTACCCGGAGAAACTGTGCAAGAGTCTGGGATATGAGACTGTGCTCTTGCACTATGACAGGCCAAGGGATGGCTCAGGAGAGGAACTTCAGCCTGGAAAGTCTGTGGAGGCAGCCTGGGAGGTGGTCAGGGAGACTTTGCGGGGAGCCTCTTTGGAAGGATACCAGGAGATACTCTTTGTATCTAAGAGCATGGGGACGGTGTTGGCAGGGATGGCCCAGAGAGACTTTCAGTTGAGAAATGTCCGCCACTGCTTCTTCACGCCATTGCCCCAGACTGTGGAATATTTTGCTCCGGAGAATCAATTGGTGGTGGCTGGTGCCAAAGACGACTATTTTCCAGCCCGGGACCTGGAACAGATCTGTTGTGACAGGGGTATACAGTATTATATGGTGGAGAATGTTGGACATAATCTGGAGGCGGAGGAGATCTCGGATACTCTTTGGATCTTGGCAGAGATCATGAGGCAAGTGGAAGGTTTTATCCGTGGAGGAACATATTCTGATTCTGGGAGAAATAAGATAGGGTAAAGGAAGAGAGAAGACCAGGATGCTCAGCGCGGGACCCTGGCGGGAGGAGTATGGGGAGAATCCAATGGAAACCTTTGGCGGCGAGTATCTTGATCAGTATGGGGGCAGGCGTGCTGGGGAGTATTTTGACGCCAGGGATAGGGGAGCGGTATCGGGGGATGTATCAGCCATTTTTGGCGCCGCCAGGATGGGTGTTTCCTGTGGTGTGGTTCGCTTTATATCTCTTGATGGGAGTTTCCGCTTATCTGATCTATGTATCCGGTCATATGGACAGTAAGCAAGCGTTGGCAGTCTACGGGGCACAGCTTGTTGTGAATATCTTATGGCCAGTCTTGTTCTTCCGGGCAAACGCTTATTTTTTGTCTTTCGTCTGGTTGCTATTGCTCTTTGATTTGGTCGTAATGACGGCGCGATGGTTTTCCATGATCAATGAGACGGCCGGGAAACTTTTGATACCTTACTTGCTCTGGCTGATGTTCGCAGGGTATCTGAATCTGTCCTATTTGGTGCACGCGGTATTCTCATAAATCTTATTGTCAATTATTTGGAAAAAAATGCAAATATTTTGAAGATTTGCATGATTTTTCTCATGATTTGCGATATAATATCGATAGACGTCTAAGGGCTTACAAGAGCTGGCGATTAGGAGGGAATTAGACTATATCGGAAGACGGGGGATGCAGTATGGATATACAATTATTGAGGATCGAAGATTACGACGAGGTGTGGAAGATATGGATTCACACCAAAGGGATGGGGTTGAACAATCGGGATGACTCCAGAGAAGGAATTCGGAAGTTTTTGAAAAAAAATCCTTCTACTTGCTATGTGGCGAGGGAGGAGGGAGAGATTCTCGGAGTGATACTGGCAGGAAACGATGGCCGTAGAGGGTATATTTACCATCTGGCCGTGGTGGAGAAGGCACGCAGAAAAGGGGTGGCGACTCAATTGATGGCGGCCGCCGTGGAGGCGCTAAAAAAAGAGGGAATCAAGAAAGTAGCTTCCCTGGTCTTTAGAGATAACCATGCGGGGAACAAATTTTGGGACAATGCGGGGTTCAGCTCGAAGGATGAGCTGGTATACAGAAGCAGAAATGTAGCCCAGCTTTATGATATCGAGGCAGAGTAGGAGGCTATAATAGGAGCTAGAGGATAGCCGCAGGCGAGCACAGACATAGAGGTACAAAATCAGGTATCTCCATGTCTGTGTTTTATTGTGCGGTGAGATATTTGCCAATCCAGTACGATAAGCGGGAGTATCGACGGGGAAGAGGCGCGCTTTTAGGGATTGAAAATGGAGCACGATCATAATATAATTCAATTATATAATCAATTTATGTGAAAGGGATTAAGGGAATGCCTAGACAGAGAATTACAAAAGAGATGATTGTGGAGGCGGCTTTTTCTTTGGCGCGTGAAGGTGGAATGGAGAAAGTGTTGGTGAAGAATATCGCGGAGAGAATTGGATGTTCCGTGCAACCCGTCTATTGTTATTGTCAGAATATGGAGGGGTTGAAGGCTGAGGTGATCGATTATACAAGAAAATTTATCCAGGATTACATCTCAGGTCAAGTGGATACCGCCTGTCTGTTCGAGAGTGTGGGCAGGGCTCATGCTCAACTGGCCAGAGAGGAGCCATACCTGTATAGGCTATACTATCTGAGAAAAAGGCAGCATGCTCACTCGTTGGACGATATCTACCGGGAGGAGACGAATCCTGAGACGTTGAGAGATCTCATGGAGAAATTGGAGATCGGTGAGGAGCGTGCGAGAAGACTTCACAGACATATGATGGTATACAATATTGGGCTTTCTTTTATTCTGTCGTCTTTGGGGGCTGAGACGGATGCTGAGCAGATGAGAGAGATGGAACATGAGGCGTATAAGGCGTTTGAGAGAGAAATTCTGGGAGAGGAGGAGTGATGAAATTGAAAAAGATGAGGCGGATTATCATTTATTACTCTAAGACTGGGTTTACGGCCCGCTATGCGAAGTGGCTTCAGGAGGATCTGGGGTGCTTTTGTGTTCCCTGGGAGGAGGCCAGAAAAAAGCCCCTGGACCAGTATGACCAGGTGATCTTTGCTTCCTGGATTCATGCTGGAAAGATTCAAAAGCTATCTTGGCTTATGAGTCAGGGACTGGGCGGGGAGAAGGCCATCGTCCTGGTGACTGGGGCCGCGCCTAAGGAGAGCCCGGAGACAGAGAAGACCATAGCGGCCAATTTCGGGGAAAAACGTTCAGACTATGCGGTTTTCTACCTGCAGAGCGGGTTGGATTACGGGAGGATGTCCCTGGGAGACAGATGGATGATGAAGGCATTTTGTAAGATGTTAGAAGGGAAGAAAGATAAGAGTCCCTCTGAGCAGGAGATGGCAGAGAGGGTGAGAGAGTCCTTCGACTGTAGCGAGAGGGCTTATCTACAGCCAGTGTTGGACTATATCGGATAGTAGACGGTTGCCATCTTTATGTGTAAATGTGATCTTGTAGCCGGTTTTTCTTTGGGGGAAGACATGTGAAGGGGTGACAACAGGGACAGTGGCAGAGGTGGAGAATAGCGATGAGAGAATGGATAAAAGAATATTTTTCGATTCCTAATTTACTTGGGTATTTTCGGCTGATCTTGGCGGGGGTCTATTTGGCGGCTTGCTTTCAGGCTCAGTCACAGCGGGATTATTGTTTGGCGGTAGGGATTATCGGGGTCTCGATGCTCACTGACTTTTTAGATGGGAAGATCGCGCGGCATTTTCACATGGTGACGAACTGGGGGAAAATTCTGGATCCGGTGGCGGACAAGATTACATTGGGAGTGGTGGCGCTGGGATTCAGTTTTCGCTATCCATTTATGAGGACGGTGACGGCAGTCTTCTTGTGTAAAGAATTGTTCATGGGGATGGCCGGACTGATTCTCATGAGGAAAGGGTGGAGAACACAGGGGGCGACTTGGCCGGGAAAGGTATGTACGGCCGGATTGTATATCATTAGCTTTTTCCTGTTGTTATTTCCGGATCTTTCCATGCTTCAAGTCAACTTGTTGATGTTGTTGGAGATTCTATTGATGTTGGTAGCTTGGGTCTCTTATCTGGAATTATATGGATGGGTGTGGCGATATCTCAGGGAGGGGATTCCTGGCGGTGAGATTGATATGCGGATATTGATCCAGGAAGTCAGGCAGAGACATAGGAGGAGACGGTGGATTTTCCCTCTGTTGGTCTTAGCGTTCTTTTTATACATTGTCGTCGGCGCTGTCTTGCCATTTAGCAGGCAACCCAAAGTCTCGGAGAAGACGGAACAAGAGTTTCAGGCTTCAAACTTTTATGGAGGCAAGGCGGGCGCAGACCGGGCGAGGATTCTAGAGGACAATGGGGAAGCCCTAGATGAGAGGATTCGCCTGATTGCCGGGGCGAGGGAGCGGATTCTAATGTCCACTTTTGATTTTCGCACGGATAACAGTGGACTGGATATGCTGGCGGCCTTGTTGGACGCTGCGGATAGGGGAGTGAAGGTGGAGGTCTTTGCCGATGGATTTAATTCGTGGGTGAACATGGAGGGGAATCCTTACTTTTACGCTCTTTCCGCCCACCCCAACGGAAAGATCATCCTGTATAATAAGTTAAATCCTCTGAAACCATGGAATTTTATGGGAAGGATGCACGACAAATATCTGATTGCAGACGACACGGCCTATATCCTGGGAGGGAGAAATACCTTCGATTACTTTCTTGGAGATTACAAGGGGCATAAAAACTATGACAGGGATGTGTTGGTCTATAATACGGGCAGAGGGGAGAGCTCTCTGGGGGAGGTGGAGGCCTACTACCGGGAGATCACTGCATTGGACTACTGCACAGTTTTTCATGGGAAGGAGGAGATTTCGGATTTTATCAGTGTGAAAAGGGCGGCGAAAAGTCTAAGAGAGAGATTCCACGGAATCAGGCAGAGAAAGCCGCAGCTTTTTGAGGTGGATTACGATTATAGGGAACATACTTATGAGACAAGAGGAATTCATCTACTGTCAAACCCAACCCATCGATATGCCAAGGAGCCGGTGCTTTTCTACCAGATCATGACTTTGATAGCGGAAAATCCGGATACTTCTGTGATCCACACACCTTATGCCATCTGTAACGATTACATGTATGAGGCGTTATCCAAGCTGGGTGGGAAGGCCAAGATGATGCAGAATTCAGCGGCTAATAATGGGAATATGTTCGCGGCGGTGGACTATCTACAGAACAAATCGAGGCTTATAGAAACAGGAGTCGAGCTACTGGAATATGAGGGTGGGGTCTCCTACCACGGCAAGAGTGTGGCGGTGGGAGATGCGTTATCCTTAATAGGGTCCTTTAACATGGACATGCGCAGCGCATACATTGACACGGAGCTGATGCTGGCTGTGGACAGTCCACAGATGAATCGCCAGCTTCGGGACAATATGGAGGAGTACGAAGAGAAGGCGGCGGTGGTGGAGACGAAAGACACGTACTCAAGGGTTCCAAATGGCGTCAAGATGAAGGATTTATCCACAAAAAAGAAAGCTTTTCGATTTTTCCTGGGCGGAGTGTTGGAGAGAGTGAGATTTCTGTTGTAGTGCAAAGATTTTCTCGCGATGATTTGGGAACGGACGGCGATGTATAAAATAGACTCTGGATGAAAATATTGAATAATATGCAAGGCCAAAAATCTCTGAGAGATACTGAAAAAGTATTTCCCAGAGATTTTTGTATATACGTGTATGAGCTGTGTCAATCGGTGGGGGCTCCGCTGCAGGATTTGAAGGCGCTCAAAGAGTGCGTGAGACATGCCAAGACTTCCATCTCGGGTGGGATTACCTTGGAATCTTTGGATTAGATATTAGAAGTGAGGCTGGCCAATCACCGTATATAAAAAATCGCAAGGCCAGTCATAGGACTGAAAACCTTGCGATTTTCCCGTGTTATAGGAATGTTCTCCGAATTCTCCTATAATACAAAATTTAGGGGGCTTAGATGCTCATGGCCGCCTCGAAAGCCTCGTCGATGGAGAAGAGGGCATTGGAGGGAGACCTGCGGGCCTCGCCGATGACGCAGACTTGGGGGACGAAGTCTTTTATCTTACTGCTGAGGGTGTCGTTGGCCCGGGAGCCCATAGCCAGGATAATGTTGTCGTAGCCGCGCAGCTCGCCTTCCGTGCCGTCTGCCATGGAGTAGGAGACGCCGTCTGTGTAGAAGTGGCTGACTTTCGCACCGGCCACCAACTTCACATGGTGTTCCTGGAAACTGGCGAACAGGTATTTTCGGTTCTCTGGTACCACGTCCGCGCCGATCACCGGCTTCATCTCGATGATGGCAGCCTCGTGCTCACGCTCAGCCAAGAATTCTGCAGCCTCGCAGCCTACCAGGCCGCCGCCGACTACCAGGACTTTGTGTCCGATCTCAGCTTTGCCGTCCAACATATCCTGGGCAGTGATATAGCCACATTCAGCCAGACCAGGGATGGGAAGCACCAGGGGGGTAGACCCGGTGGCGATGATGACGGCGTCAGGGGTCAGAGAGCGGAGAAGTTCCTCGGAGCCTTCTGTGTTCAGACGGATGTCCACGCCGCTTTGTTTACATTTCTGTATCAAATTGACGATGGCGGCGGTCAGGTCGCCTTTTCCAGGTGGGAAGGCAGCCAGGCGGAAGTTGCCTCCTAGCTGGTCGGACTTCTCCAGCAGGGTCACTTGGTGTCCCCGGAAGGCCAGCAGATAGGCAGCGTACAAACCGCCGGGACCACCGCCGACCACCACGACTTTCTTGGGGGAGTCTGCCTTGGTCAACTGGTCTTCTCTGCCCACTGCTGGGTTTAACGTACAGTGGATAGGATTGCCGGCGAACATGTTGGGCACGCAGCCCAGGAGGCAGCCGATACAAGGCGTCAGCTCCTCCAAACGGCCTTCTCTGGTTTTATTGGGGAGTTCTGGGTCTGCGATGCTCTGGCGGCCAAAAGCCACGATGTCTGCTCTGCCCTGGCGTACCAGAAGCTCGGCGTACTGAGGCTCGGTGAAGCGTCCCACGATGATGACGGGAACGGACACAGCCCTCTTGATCTCTGTCACCAGGTCGGCGTTAAAGCCGCCGTGGACGATTCCGGGCGCCCACATGAACTCGTCGTGAAGGTGAACTGCTCTGCTGACATGAATGGCGTCCACTCCACAGACCTCCTCCAGGTAGGCGGCCACGGCGGCGGCGTCCTGGACAGACTGTCCGCCGTCCACCTCGTCGCAAGCGTTGATCCTGCACAGAATGGGGAGAGTCCCGTTGGTCTTGCGACGGATGTTCTCGATGATCAGGCGGGGGAGACGCATACGGTTCTCGAAGCAGCCGCCGAACTCGTCGGTCCGCTTGTTGGTACGGGCGGAGATGAAGGTGCTGACCAGATAGCCGTGGGCACAGTGTACCTCCACCATATCGATGCCGGCTTTCTGGGCTCTGGCGGCCGCATCCCCATAGCACTCGATTAGCTGGTACAGCTCCTGGGTGGAGATGGCCTGGGGGACTTCCCGGCCGTCGGAGGCGGGAATGGCGCTGGCAGCTTTGAGGGGATAGCCGGTGAGGGCGGAGTTGCCCTCAGGGCCGGCGTGCTGCAGTTGGATGGAGACTTTGGCTCCATATCTGTGACATTCCTCGGCCACCGCTGCGAAACTGTCAACGGTGTCGTCGGAGAAGAGACAGGGCTTTCTGGGGCCGCCTTTTGCCTCTTTGTAGACCACGGTGGATTCTATGGTGATCAGGCCGAACCCTCCTTTGGCGCGGGCGCCATAGTAGGAGAGGGAGCGCTGGCTGAGAGTACCGTCTGTGTTGGCGAAGTTATTTCCCATGGGGGGAACGGCGAATCGGTTGGGGATGGTCACGGAACCGATCTGAATGGGTGAGAACATAGCTTTATAGTAACTCATTTAAAAACCCTCCTTATCTATTTTGTGGCCTCAGGAGAAGAACTTATCCAGTACTTCCTGGGCGGGCATATCCTTGCCGGTGAAGAGATGAAAGGCAGCGACGCCTTGCCAGAGCAACATGCCGATACCTCCTACGGCAGCTTTGCATCCGGCTTGAACGGCCTGCTGGATCATCAAGGTTTCTCTGGGATTGTAGACGGTGTCGGCCACCACTAAATCCGGGCGGAATAGCCGGGCGTCCACCAGGGTCTGGTCTTCCAGCGGTTTCATCCCCACCTTCGTGGCGTTGACCAGGATATCGCAGTCAGTGATAGCGGCCTCCAGTGCCTGGGAATCTTCCAGTGGGGAGATGGAAGCCTGAATCTGGGGAACTGCCTCTTTGAGCTTCTGGACTGTGGTCTCCCCGTTGGCATAGAACTCGTCGTCCCGGTTGAAGATGGCCACAGAGGCGGCGCCGTCTAGGGCTGCCTGTACGGAGATCGCAGTGGCGGCCCCGCCAGCGCCCAGGATCACCAGTTTCCGTCCCTTGACGGGAACGCCGTGTTCTTGGAGGTTTTTTACGAAACCGATTCCGTCGGTGTTGTGACCGGTCATGGAGCCGTCCTCCTCTATCACCACAGTGTTGCAGGCGCCGATCAATTTTGCCGCTGGGGAGAGGTTCTCTACCATCTGGGCTACGGCAGTCTTGCAGGGCATAGTTACGTTGAAGCCGCCCAGGTGGAAGGTGCGGATGGCTTTGAGAGCCTCGGCTGTGTTCTCCAGGGGAACGTCGAAGGCCAGATAGGCGTTGTTCATGCCCAGGCGCTCGAAGCTGTAGTTGTACATGGCCGGGGAGCCGGAGTGTCCCACTGGGGAACCGATCAGTGCAAATAACCGTGTGTGTCCATCAATTCTGCTTTCCATAGTCTATTCTCCTTATATCTCTGAATTTAACGGGTGTGCCAGGGACAGCCGACGGGAATGGGAGTCCCTGGAAGATAGGTGAGTGTGGGGTTTTTAGTCTTCCAGAACCTCAGGCCAAGCCTGAGCCAGGACTTTGCGGGTAGCCTGGTAGGTATCCCGGGCAGCCTCAGTCAAACCTCTGGAGAGGATGTCGTCGCTGATGACTTCCACGCCCATTACTTTTGGCTCAATACCTTTCTCACGGACCATCTTCACGAAGCCTGCTGTGTCGCCGTAACCGCAGCCGGGTTCCAGGCGGTCGTGCATGGACTCATCTCTGAGAATACTCTTGGCGTAAGGGCGTGCCAGGACATCGTTGATCTGGACGGAGACGATCTTCTCGGCAGGGATATCCGCCAGGATAGAGGGATCATAGGACTGGTTGGCTCTCACCCAGTGCCAGGTGTCTAACAGTAGTTTTGCGTTATCACAGCCGGAAGCCTTTACTACTGCCCAGGCTTTCTCCACATCTGGGAGACCGCTGTAGGGCATGGGCTCCACACCGATACACCACTTTCCGGCTCTCTGGCAGAGTTCCCGCAGCTTTTGGGCGGTGTGCTCCACGGAATAATTCTCCATCAGACCACAATTGATCTGGCCCACACCGAAGAGCTCGCACATATGGAAGCAGATCTGTTCCTTGTATTTCTGTTCGTAGGAGCGGTGATCCTCGGCCCACTGGACGATGTACTCCACCTCAGTGACTTGAATCTGGTATTTCTCCAGGATCTTCAGGAGATCTTCGTCGTGAAGCCCCTCTCCCAGGGCATCCACATAGGTCTCTGCCCGCAGGCCGATGCCCTCGAAGCCAGCGGCTTTTGCCGCGGCGACTCTCTCCTCGAAAGTGCACTGATCCCCCAGAGTCCAGGAACTGATAGTGATAGGATATTTTTTAGACATGGTTGTTTCCTCCTTGTATGGTTTTTATAGTTGATCTGCAGATGCAGTTTGGGGCTCGAAGTCTTTGGGCATCCGCCTTCTCAGGATAAGAGCCAGGCAGATACCGATGAAGGTGACGGCGGCGTTGAATAGGAGCACCAGACGGGGGCCGTCCAACCCGCCCAGTCTCGTGAGAAAGCCAGCTACATTCAGAACCATGTAGTTGGCCACGCTGGAGGCGATCATCACCAGGGAGGTGATCACACCTCTGTGTCTAGGGAACATCTCATTGGCGATGGCCGTCACCAATTGGAGAACTCCGCCTGCGGCGAAGAATCCTAGGAGAAATCCCCCCACCAGGCAGACGCCAGGGATCTGAATCAGATAAAGGGCGATGAGGGTCAGCAGGGACATACTGGGGTAGACGATCAGGATGTTCACCGGGGCGATGTTTCTGCCCAGCAGCACGGCGCTAGTGAACAGCGCCAACACAATTCCTACTGAGTACAGGGACTGAATCTTGCTGGGATCGCTGAGCCCGTAGAGGGTTCCCAACTCCTGATTACAATTGAGCCATAGCATGAAAGTGGTGGAGGTGGTAAAACCAAGACAGATCAGCAGCACTGTGGAAGGAGTGAACTTCATCTTCTCCCTGGGAGCGCCTTTGGCCTTTTTCTCGAAGGGTGGGAAAGGCAGAAAGCATAGGAAGATTCCGTCCACAGTGATCAACACAGCCGTAGCCAGGAAGATGGTGTGGAAGGGGAGGTTGTGCACCGCCACATAGCTAATGCAAAAGGGGAGCAAAAACTGTGCGACGGAGACAGATAGTTTGGTAAAGATATTGGCGATAGTGCCTTTTTCTTTAAATATCTCCATACAGGACGGCGTGATGCTGGTATCCAAAAAGGAGTTGGCCATACCGCTGATAATGGCCAGGGCGTATCCCAGATACAGATTGGGTGAGAAGGTGATGGTGAGCAGGAAGACAGCGTAGAGTCCGCAGCCTATGAGAGCGCTGATCCTGCGTCCCAGCCGGTCGGAGAGAGGGCCTGCCACCGGGAAAGCCAGCAGACGTCCCAGACCGATGGCTGCGATGACCATGACGACACCGGAGACGTCGTAGCTGCCGTCAGTTAGAGTTTTTGCCCCCCACATGGCGGCGAAATCCTGTTTGTACTGGCCCATGATCGAGGCTGCGATGCCCAGGACGAAGTAGGTGATGTAGAGGGCCAGGGCAGTTGGGTAATATTTTTTTGAATTCATTGTAAAACCCCCGTGTTCTTTAGAATAATTTTTGCACTTGGTCGATGGTGGTGCGGATTCCTGAGTACAGGTAGAAAGCCTCCACTCCTTGGTAGAGGAGCATGCTCAGGCCGTCGAAAGTACGGCACCCACAGGACTTGGCCTCCCGCAGCATCCGGGTCTCCACAGGCGCGTACACGGTGTCCGTCACGATCAGATCCGGCCGGTAGAGAGACAAATCCTGGATGTTGGTGAGATCTTCGTAGGGAGCCATGCCCACCCGTGTGGCGTTGGAGAGAATCTGGCTGTCCCCGATCTCATGGGCAAGCTCTTCTGGGTCCTCCAGATCGTGGAGGGAGAGGGTACAGCCAGGCACAGTCTGATGGATGATCTCCAGGGTGGCCTCGGCGCGCTCCCAGAACGGATCTCTCCGGTTGAAGACGGCCAGTTGACTGGCTCCTTCCAGCGCACACTGTACGGCGATGGCAGCGGCGGCTCCGCCAGCGCCCAGCAGGGTGATTTTCTTTCCCTGGACAGACACTTTGCCGGCCAGGAGACTGCGCGTGAAGCCGCAGCCGTCTGTCATGTGTCCGGTGAGGACGCCGTGATCGTTGACGATAGTATTTACCGCTGAGACGGCCTGGGCCGCAGGAGTTAGCTGGTCCAAATAAGGGATGACTGCGTGTTTGCAGGGCATGGTGACGTTGGCGCCCCTTAGATTCAAGGTCCGGATGGCTGCAACGGCGTCCTCACAGTTTTCCTCGGATACATCGAAGGCCAGGTAAGCGTAATCTAGCCCGAATTCCCGGAAGAAGAAGTTGTACATGGCTGGGGATTTGGAGTGGGATACTGGAGTCCCGATCAGTCCCAGCAAGGTGGTGGTTCCTGATATGTGCATGGGGTAATGCTCCTTTCAGCGGGGAAAGCGTTCTGACTTCTCCTTTGAATTTCGAGCCTTCCCAGGTGAATGTGCCGGGGAGGGCGGCGCAGTGGAGACCTGCCGTTAGAGCGTTCCGGTCTGGGTGTGGAATGGTGCTTTGGCAGGAGTCTACGCCTATGAAAATGGAAAGTTGAGTCGGATTTGCCCGCATATTGTGTTGACACTGTCACCTTAGCACATTGCTAAAGATTTAACAAATCGATGATTTCTATTTTTTTATAGACAAAATCTATCGGCCACTCTAGAATAGAAAAAAAGGGGGTGAAATTTTGAATCTGTTTCAACTGAGATACTTTGTGAGGTTGGCCCATGAGTGCCATTATACCAGGGCGGCAGAGCAACTGTGTATCACCCAGCCCAGTCTGAGCCATGCCATCTCCCAGTTGGAGGCAGAGCTGGGGGTAAAGCTCTTCGAGAAAGGTAGCCGCCATATCCGGCTGACGGCTTTTGGCAGGGACTTTCTGGAGTGCGTGGAGTCCTCCCTCTCGATCCTGGATAACGGGGTGGAGAGTCTGAGGAGAAGCGCAAAGGGGGAGGGAGTGATCCGACTGGGGTTCCTGAGAACCCTGGGAGTCACTTTCATCCCTGAGCTGGCGGCCGCTTATCAGCGGGAATACCCAGAGAGGAACGTGCAGTTTACTTTTCACACAGATGTGACGCAGAAGCTTCTCAATGGGCTGAGAGACAGGGTGTATGATCTGGTATTCGCTTCCAGACCCAGGGACGAGGGCTCTTTTGAGTGCACTGCTGTGGAGAAACAGGATCTGGTGTTGATCGTGCCCCGGGATCATCCGTTGGCAGACCGGTACTGTGTGAATCTGGAGGATACCCTGGCGTATTCCCATATCTTTTTTGAACGGGATTCAGGGCTTCGGACAGTGGTGGACGGACTCTTTGAGAAAATCGGCAGATTTCCCATGGTAGCTTACGAGACTGACGAGGATCAGGTGATTGCCGGGATGGTGGCCAATGGATTTGGGATTGCAGTGGTCCCTTATATGGAATTACTGTTGCGGTTGAATGTGAAGATTCTTCAGATCTCTTATCCGTCCTGGGAGCGAAAGTTCTACATGGTCACCCAGAAGGGGATCTATCTGAGTCCGGCGGTGGAGAACTTTCGGCAGTTTGTCCAGGAGAGGACTCAGGTGTGAAGGTTCCGGCAGGTATGGCGTTCTGGAGGGTATAGACAGGATCTATTCTTTCAGAAAAAAAATCAATGGAGTAGAAGACGGTATGGCAGAGAGCTGACATAAAATAAGGCGTGGCAGGGAAGAATACTTACCAAACGATTAGGAGGACAAGAAAATGGGCACAGAGAGAGAGCTTCGCCAGGCCAGGATGGTGATGGAAAGCCTTTGTTCAGGATGCAGCGCCTTTGCCTGGGAGACCATGGATGGGAGACATCTGTGGGGGAGGAATTTTGACTTTAACCGGCTTGCCGAGGGGAGCAAGGTGACGTATATCCCTAGGGAAATGAAATTTTATACCTGCGGTACGGAGTTGGAGGGAACCTTGGAGGAGGACACCTGCCAGGTCACAGATTACGCTGCTGTGGGAACAGGAGTACAGATCTTTCCGTCTACGCCGGTTTTGTATGAGGGGATCAACGAGAGAGGTCTTATGGGCGGACAGTTATATTACCGGGAATTTGCTCATTTTGGGGAAGGACAGGAGACAGGACGCCTCCGGCTACAACCGCCTTTCGCGGTGACTTACTTCCTCGCCAAGTGTGCCACTGTGGAGGAAGTGGCGGAGAAGATTGAGAGGGAGGTACAGTTTGTGGGAAATCCGCTTCTGGGAACGGTGCCGCCGATCCACTGGATCTTTTCCGATGGGACTGGGGAGACCATCGTGGTGGAGCCAGACCGGGATGGTCTTCATGTCTATCGGAATACCATGGGAGTGATGACCAACAGTCCCAGTTATCAATGGCACCGTCTGAACCTGTTGAATTATGCTCAGATCCGGGACCTGGACTACGAGGGATTCCAGATCAACGGGGAGCAGTTGTCGCAGTGCTTCTCGGGGAGTGGGGCGTTTGGAATGCCAGGAGACTGGTCCTCACCCTCCCGTTTCGTCCGGTTATCTTTCTTGAAAAAGTATGGGGTGAAGGGGAGCTGTGAGCAGGAAGGGATCTCGCATATGTTCCGGATTTTCTCCAGTGTGGCTTTCCCTTACGGGATGGTGAGAGTGACGGAGAACGGGGTTGTCACTGACTATGACAAGGAGGTCAGTCCCTACGATTATACGGTCTATACCTCTGTCATGTGCGCGGAGTCTCGAAGATTTTATTGGATTTCTTATCGAAATACCCGTGTTCAGTATGTGGATCTGCACACATTGCTTCATCTGGATCGGTGTGTGCAGTTCGAATTGGGGATGGAGGAAGATTTTCAGTGTGTGACGGACCCAGACCAGGGCGGCAAAAAAGTCTGACAATAGATTGTGAAAAATATAATTATTAAATTTGTAGAAAAACTCTTGTGCTTTTTTCTGAATGAGTCATAATAGAGATAAGATCAAAAAGAAAGAAGGTGGTTGCCGTCGACGTTAAGATGTCGGAAGAAGTCTCGCCGGAGTACCTAAAGACGGTGGAACATATCTTGGTCAACAAAGAGTTTTTACGCTTGAGCCTATACTCGCACCATCAGTGGACCAACCGGTTGATGCATAGCATCAATGTCTCCTATCTGTCCTGGAGACTGGCCCAGATACTGGGAGGTGACGAGAGGGCGGCTGCCAGAGCCGGGCTTCTCCACGATTTTTGTCCCTATGATTTTGGCGAGGAGACGCCCACAGGAGAGCATCAGGCATTCTATCACCCGAAAGCAGCGGCTGAGAACAGTGTTCAGAACTTTGAGATCAGTGATCGGGAGAGAGACGCCATACTCACGCATATGTTTCCACTGGGACCGATTCCGAAGAACAAAGAGGCATGGATTATATCATTTGCGGATAAAGCGTGCGCGGTGACAGAGGTCTGCCATATAGCGATCGCGCTGGCCAGACGAAACCGTGTTGTGATAACTCCGGCCTGAATACTTGTAACGACAGTCTGCCTGGCTGCGGATTGTGAGACAAATGACAGTGATTCTCTGGGTCTCCAGAGAAAAGTATAAAAAGATTCTCCGCGCTGTGATCTGTGAGATGAAAGGCTATCGCCACTTGATCTTCACGCCTGAAGAAGTATGGGGTGAAGGGGAGGTGTGAGCAGGAAGAAATCTCTCATATGTTTCAGATTTTGGCGGAGAAACAATAGGTGCTCTGAGAGAAAGGACGCCGCCGTACAGTTGTCTGTGGCTGTTCGGCGGCTGATTCCTATTTTTTCAGTGAGGACAGAGAATTTTATAAAAGTGATCGTACACATCTTCAAATGAATGGTGTTGTATCACTCACTAAGTAGATATTTGGCAGGGATGCTTCGGCATTCTTAATTTTAGGGAGATTAAGTAGTCTACAACTTAATGTGAGGAGGAGATTATGAGAGAACATGCACCACTTGGATTACGGTTTTCTATCATTGACCGGGCATTTAAATATCAGATTGACGAGGGGGCCAGGAAGTTGGGGCTGACAGCGGTACAGATGCGGATATTGGGTGAACTGAGTCGTTTGGAGGCCTCTGGGGTGGAAGAAGTAAATCAAAGGGATCTGGAGGAGGCCGAGCAGGTGACGCATCCGACAATGACGGCTACCATTCAGCGGTTGGAGAAAAAGGGATTTGTAATCTGTACCACCAGTGCGATTGACCGCAGATATAAGAAAATTAGTTGTACGGAGAAATCGAAAAATATCTATCGGGAACTCGCGGAAGAGGATGATAAGGTGGCCAGAGAGATCGGCCGGGGTCTGACAGAAGAAGAAATGCAAATGCTGTTACAGATTACGGACAAGATGGTGGCGAATATCTCCGCTATGCGTTTGGGATAAGTGGCGGAGGGAGATTACGCTGGATAGGAAAGCATTTTTTGATTGAAGAATCTCAAGATCGAGAGTATAATATGGCCTCGGAAGAAAAGGGGGAAGAGGCCATGAGAAAGAATTATGAGATTGATATGTGCCATGGTCCTCTGTTTGGAAAGCTGTTGCTCTTCGCAGTTCCGTTGGTGTTCTCGGGGATTTTGCAATTGCTGTTCAATGCGGCGGATATTGTGGTTGTGGGACGTTTCACCGGCGCTACCGCTCTGGCGGCAGTGGGGTCCACCAGTTCCTTGATCACGCTTTTTGTGAATGTCTTTATGGGTTTGTCCATTGGAGCAAATGTGCTGACTGCTCAGTACTGTGGCGCCAGGGATCAGAAAAATACCAGTGAGACGGTCCACACAGCCATCTTGCTGAGTCTGATCTGTGGGATTTTGTTATTGTTTTTAGGGATTTTTTTGGCGCGGCCACTTCTGGAGCTGATGGCCACGCCGGCGAAAGTGCTGGATCAGGCTGCTCTGTATATGAGAATTTATTTTCTGGGGATGCCTGCCTTTATGGCATATAATTTCGGCGCGGCGATTCTGCGGGCTACAGGGGATACCAGGAGACCGCTCTATTTTCTGATGCTGGCCGGAGGAATCAATGTGGCGCTGAATCTGTTTTTTGTCATTGGTTTTGGCCTGGGAGTGGCAGGGGTCGCCCTGGCCACGGCGATCTCGCAGACTGTGTCGGCGCTCTTGGTGTTACGCTGCCTGGCCAGGGAAGAGGGTATGTGCCGCTTGGAGCTGGGAAAGTTGCGCCTCCACGGCAAGAAGGTCTGGAGGATTCTTCAGATTGGATTGCCAGCCGGCGTCCAAGGAGGTATTTTCGCAGTCTCCAACGTGTTGATCCAATCTTCGGTGAACTCTTTTGGGGCAATTGCGGTTGCAGGGAACACTGCGGCGGCTAACCTGGAGGGGTTTGTCTATACCTCCATGAACGCTATCTATCAGACGGCCTTGAGTTTCACCAGTCAGAATATGGGGGCGGGCAACCACCGGAGAATCGGAAGGATTCTGCTGTTGTGTCTGGCCATTGTGTCGGTGATTGGCCTGGGATTGGGAAATGGCTTCTTTCTGTTGGGGAAATACCTGTTGCAGGCTTACTCCACCGATCCCCGGGTGATTGGCTATGGGTTGATGCGAATGCAGGTGATCTGTACTTGTTATTTTCTCTGTGGGCTTATGGATGTGACCGTGGGTAGCCTGCGGGGGATGGGGTATTCTTTCACCCCGATGGTGGTGTCCTTGGTGGGCGCCTGTGGATTGAGGGTGGTGTGGATCTTGACGATTTTCCGGTGGCAGCACACGTTGTTTTCTTTGTATATCTCTTATCCGGTCTCCTGGATCTTGACGGTGTCGGTCCATCTGCTGTGCTGGAGGATCATACGGGGAAAATACCGGGATAGAATGCGATTAGAGGTGGGCGCCTGAGGGAAGGTGCCCTCAGGATTCTGAGAGCACTTCCGGGGCGGGGTTTGAAGAGTTGACGATCTTCTCAGGAAAGAGTCTTCGGAAAATACATCTGGTCAGGGGTCCGGCGAAGAAAAGCTGCCAGCACAGAGCCATGGGGAAATTCAGGGCGCTGGTCTGAATCCAGGTGGAGAGGAGTTCCGGCCGGAATCCGCTCTTGAAGAGAATAGAGGCGGCCAGACTCATCGTGGGACACATCAGGCAGACAGTCAGGGCGGAGATGGCCAGGATCACGAAGATCAATTTGTCTGTGGATGGATGAACCAGCCGAAAGGCCAGCTTCTTGGCCAGGGGTCCGGCGATGAACATCTCTATCAGGAAGGCGGCCAGGCCCATAATCGGCAGCTCTCCAAAAGCCATCAGGAAGACGGTGTTGGTGAGCTGGCCTTTGTCCAGGGCTATGTTGTAGACCACCATCCCGTAGACCATAACGGTCACCATGATCAGAGTGAAGATTACATCTTGAAATTTTGTTTTTGGCATAATTTGTGTTCCTCCTTGTCTCATTGGCATAAAAAAAGAGACTCTATGCATCGCTCTAACTTTCGCTGCGATTATGCATATAATCTCACTACCATTCTCATCTAAAACACCAATATTCTTTTGCGGAGACCATTATACCAGATTTGATCAGGGGAATGCAAGGGGTTTTTTTATAATTTTAAAAATAGAGAAGAGCTTTGCGATAGACACAGATACTTGAATATTTTATAAATTGATAATTCCAGGGAGCTGAGGTATAATGTGGCTCCAGAAGATAGGGAGGAAAAGTATGGACGTCAAAGACTTGCAATATTTCAAGGTGGTGTGCCAGCGGAAAAGTATCACTCAGGCGGCGCACAGTCTCTACTTGACGCCACAAGGGCTGAGTAAAATTATAAAAAATATAGAAGTGGAATTGGGATCTAAGCTTTTGGTCCGGACGGGGGCGGGGGTACAATTGACGGAATCCGGAAGGTTTCTGTATGAGCATTTGGGCGATTTTCTGGAGTCGTACCAGTTTATCTGCAGTGAGATCCGCTGTATCGAGCAGAGTCAGAGCCACGAGATAGATCTGCTCTCTGCGTATGGAATCCTACGCCTGGTGACGCCGGAGTGTATAGCTCAGTTCCGGGAACAATACCCAGATATTCAGGTTGACTATCGGGAATATCCAGACTATGAAGTACAGCGTAGATTTCTTGAAGGGAATGGCAATGTCGCGTTTACAGTGGGAGACTGTGACAAAAAATATCTAAACGCCACATTTATGGAACGGTTTGAGATCAAGTTGTTGGTCAACCGGCAGCATCCTCTGAGCAATAAGGAGGCGGTGACGATTGAGGATCTGAGAGGGGAGCTTTTGTACATCGAGAGCAGTGAGTTTCAGATTCACCATTTGATTACAAAGAAGTGCCGGGAGGCGGGATTTGAGCCTCGTATTGCCTTTGAGACCAGTGGGTTTAGTCTGTGCTATAAAATGGTGGGGAAGAATAAGGGGATCTCTGTAACCCCGGATTTTATCTTTGAAGATATGACGAATGAGAATTTGGTGGCAATTCCCTTTTCTGACGGGGAATATTACTGGGAGACTTATATGCTCACCCGGGATGGAAAGAAAGAGAACCCCGATATCCAGCTCTTTCACAGACATGTCATGAAATGGCTTGCTAAGGTACAGAGGGAACCCTGGCTTCGCCAGTGAAGTAAAAATTGTGGGATTTACAAAATGTTGAGGCGAATCAACGTTTTGATGATTACTGTCTTGAGGATATTGTGCTAATATAGAGAAGAATTCATAAATCATTAGTAACCTTTATAGAAGAACCGTACCTGTATTATGTCTGTGGGTACGGTTTTTCTGTGTGTAATGTGAATTTTTTTGAGGGTGGAATTCTCTGTGTCGAAGTCGTTTTAGTGGCCTGCTGGCGTTATGTTTTTGGGGATTTTGAGCGAACCCAACATTTTGTTTAGGCGATTCAAATAAGAGTTGATGGGAAAAGGAACTTTGGATTGTTATTATATAAACAAAGAATAATGTTCGCCTATACCAGGAGAAGGCGAGGAGGAGGCTAAAATGGGTGAATTTAAGTTGACGACAGTCGAAGAATTTGAAGAAGCTACCAACCGGCTTTTGGAGACGGGGGCAAAGGTGGGGGCGGATTCTTGGCAGCTAAGAGTAAAAAATCAGACGCCGCATTGTAAATTTGGCGAACAGGGGATCTGCTGCCGTATCTGTTCTATGGGGCCGTGCCGTATCACAAAGAAATCCCCCAGGGGAATCTGTGGATGCGACGCTCATGGGATTGCCGGGAGGAATTTCCTGAGATTTACCGCAGGGGGAGCGGCGACACATTCCGACCATGGCCGGGAGATCTGCCACACACTCCACACAGTTGCAGAGAATGGAAATTACAGAGTGAAAGACCCTGAGAAATTGTTGCGGATAGCGAAAGAGTGGGGAGTGGAGACTGAGGGAAGGGATATCTATGAGCTGGCCCATGAGATCTCTGAGATGGCGTTATTGGAATATGGGAAACCATTCGGCGTGCAAAGATGGCTGAGCAGGGCGCCAGAGCACACGCAGAAATTGTGGAGAGAGGCCGGTATAGAGCCAAGGGCGATAGACCGGGAGGTGTCCACAGCGATGCACATGACTCACATGGGAAATTCCAGTAAGCCAGAAGCGTTGGTGCGTCAGTCCCTCCGCTCAGGTATGTCTGACGGGTGGGGTGGATCAATGTGCGGAACGGAATTCTCGGACGTCATGTTCGGGACGCCGAAGCCTGTGGATACGGAGGCGAATTTGGGCGTCATGCGAGAAGACGAGGTAAATATTATCGTACATGGCCACGATCCCAGTCTGTCGGAGATGATCTGTGAGTACGCGGAGGATCCTCAGATGCTTCAGTTGGCTAAGTCTCTGGGGGCAAATGGTATAAATGTGGCGGGCGTTTGTTGTACGTCCAACGAGGTGGCCATGAGAAGAGGAGTTCCCATGGCAGGAAACTTCCTACAGCAGGAAAATGTGGTCCTGACAGGGGCCTGTGAGGCCATCGTGGTGGACGTACAGTGCATTTTCCCAGCGCTGGGGCCGTTGAGCAAATGTTTTCACACGAAGTTTATCACTACGTCCCCCATCGCTCAGATGCCAGACTCAGATTTTATGTTGTTTGACGCGGAGACAGCCGGGGAGAACGCAAAACGTATCGTCCGGACGGCGGTGGAGAACTTTGTGAACCGCGATAAATCTCTGGTACATATTCCTCAGCTAAAGCAGAAGGCCACCGTTGGCTACTCTGTGGAGGCCATTGTCAAGACTTTGGACGGAGTCACCAATTCGCAGATCGATGTGACGGGTACGACGAAACCGCTGGTAGACTGTATCACCTCCGGCGTGTTGCGGGGAGCCGTGGCCATGGTGGGATGTAACAATCCTAGAGTCCGGCCGGACTCCGCACACATCGAGCTGATGAAGAAATTAATAAAGAATGATATCATCGTCGTCTTGTCTGGCTGTTCCGCGCAAGCTGCCGCCAGGGCTGGATTGATGGATAAACGGGCGAGAGAGCTGTGTGGAGCGGGTCTTAAGAGAGTCTGCGAATTGGCTGACATCCCACCGGTTTTGCATATGGGATCCTGTGTGGACATCAGCCGGATGATGGTCTTGGCTTCTCAGTTGGCAAAGGATTCTGGGTTGAATATCTCACAGCTTCCTCTGGTGGGATGCGCTCCGGAGTGGATGTCCGAGAAAGCGGTGTCAATCGGGAACTACGTGGTGGCCACGGGAATCGATACCTTCCTAGGTGTGGAACCCCAGGTGAGTGGATCGGATCAAATGGTACATTGGCTGACAGAGGGAATCCGTGATTGGGTGGAAGCTGCGTATACGGTTGAGCTGGACATTGAGAAACTAGGGGATGCGATGATTGCCAGGATCGAGGAGAAACGTCTGGCTCTGGGAATCTAACCGGAGCCGGGATAATATGGAAGATTGGGATGGCAAGGAAATGGAGGTAAACGGTGACATTATTTGAGATGGTATTTAAAGGAAATGATACAGTCTATAAACTGACGGATGGACTGATCCGTGACGCAATAGAAAAATGGGGAGAAAACAAGGCGGTTGGATTCCCAGATACGGCGTACTGCCTGCCCTGTTACTATGCAGTTACCGGGGTGAAAGTGAAGACACTCTCTGAGCTCAGGGAAGCGATGGGAGTGGTGAAGACTTTGATGACCAGAGCGCCGAGATTACAGGATGCATTTCTGTCAGGGGTGGCGACGGCCCTGTGCGCGGAGTTCGTGGAGGCTCTGAAATATGTGGATGGGCAGAATCCTTATGAGGGTCCTTGTTATGGGCATCTGGGGGACGCGGTGATCCGGGAGCTGGGCGTTCCCCTGGTGACTGGAGATATACCAGGAGTTGCAGTGATTCTGGGCGCGGCCCCGACAGTGGAAGAGGGAGTGGCTCTGGTGAAGAGTTATCAGGCGCAGGGTATTTTGGTGACGTTGGTGGGAGGTATCATTGATCAGTGTCAGCAGGCAGGGTACAAGATGGGCGCCAATGTTAGAGTGATTCCCCTGGGCAGGGAGGTGACATCTGTGGTTCATGTGGTATCTGTGGCGCTGAGGGCGGCTCTGATCTTCGGAAACATCACGCCAGGTGATTCGGAATCGTTGATGCGGTACACAATGGAGAGAGTTCCGGCTTTTGTGAATGCATTCGCGCCACTGGACGAGGTGGTCGTGGCCTGCGGGGCCGGGGCGATTGCGTTGGGCTTCCCAGTGGTCACGGATCAGGTAAAAGGGGTTCCGTCTGTACCGAAAAGTCTACTGATACAGCCGGATGTGGAGCGCTTTTATGCCACTTCGCTGGAGGCTAGAAATATTAAAATAAAGGTGAAAAATATCGAGATCCCTGTGGCGTTCGCCTCTGCCTTTGAGGGGGAGATTATTCGACGGGGAGACATGCAGGTGGAATTTGACGGATCACGTGTAGACTGTGCTGAGTTGGTGCACACCTGTGAGATGTCTGAGGTGGAGGATCACAGGATCACCGTAGTGGGACCGGAAGTGGACGAGATGGAATTGGGGAGTAAGAATTCTATCGCCTATGTGGTGAAGGTAGCGGGAAAAAATATGCAGACAGATTTTGAGCCGGTTATCGAACGAAAATTTCACAATTATATCAACTGCATCGAGGGGGTCTATCATACGGGGCAGCGCGATATGCAGAGGATTCGAATTGGCAAGGATGCCTATGCGGCGGGGTTTCGGATTCGCCACATTGGAGAGGTCCTCTACAGCCAGGTGAAGAATGAATTCGATGCGGTGGTGGACAAGTGTGAAGTGGTAATCTACACGGATCCCTCAGAGTGCGCCAGGGTTCGCCATGAGGTGGCGCTCCCGATCTTTAACAGAAGGGACGGTCGTCTGGCTTCTCTCACAGACGAGGCTGTAGATGTGTATTATAGCTGCATTCTCTGCCAGGCGTTCTCCCCCTCGCATGTCTGTGTAGTCACGCCAGAGCGCTTAGGACTGTGCGGCGCAGTATCCTGGCTGGACGCGAAGGCGACTCACCAGTTGGATCCCAACGGTCCCTGCCAGGAGATAACGAAAGAGCGGGTTATCGACGAGAGAATCGGGGAATATGAGGAGGTGAACGAGGCCGTCAAAAGATTTTCTCAGGGGGCGTTGGAGGAAGTCTCTCTCTATTCTATTATGGAAAAACCTATGACGTCCTGCGGCTGTTTTGAGTGTATCTGTGGGATCGAGCCGTTCTCCAATGGAGTGTGTATAGCGAACCGTGAGTATGCGGGTATGACGCCTCTGGGCATGACTTTCCCGGAATTGGCCTCTATGACTGGCGGCGGTGTTCAGACACCAGGGTTTATGGGACATGGAAAACACTTTATCGGTTCTAAGAAATTTATGAAGGCAGAGGGAGGAATTGAGAGAATTGTCTGGATGCCAAAAGAGCTCAAGGAGACGGTGGCAGATCGCTTGAACGCTACGGCCAGAGAACTGTATGGAATTGAGAATTTCACAGATATGATTGGGGATGAGACGATTGCTACAGATCCGGAGGAGCTGGTGGCTTTTCTGACAGAGAAGAATCATCCTGCTTTAGGTTTGGATCCAATGATGTAGAGAAAGAAATCCCAGGGGCTCGGAACAAAGAATCCTGCCACGTTGGATTCTTAGTTCCGAGTCCCTGGGATTCTATGCAATAAGCTCAAGTAGCGAAGTGGATTGCGAATATCTGTCGTGATTTATCGAGAGTTAGATTTTTGAGTGTGCGGAGGACAGTAGCATTTGGGGATTTTATTATGATTTCTTAGTGATCTTGAGACGTCTGTAGGATGAACCATGGGATGGCGGTAGAAGAAAAAGATTCATGCATGGGTTGAAGCTATTTCTAAAAAAACTATAAACTTGTAGCTTGACAAAGAGGTTAGGTAGTAGTAAACTGTAAAAGAGTTAGAAAAAGCTAACTTTTGCGTTTTAGAGTTAGAGTTGGCAAAAGGGCATTTCAATGAAAGTGGAGGGATTCTATGCAGCCATTGATTTTTTTGCAGCAGGGGGAGTCAGGCCGCGTAAAGAGAGTGGGAGGATCGGATGAGACGAGACGCTTTCTCGCGGGACTTGGCTTTGTGGAAGATGCAGAGATCAGCGTGGTTTCTAAATTGAATGGAAACTTGATAGTAAATATTAAGGATTCCAGGGTGGCTATCAACGAGGACATGGCGAAACGTATCATGGTATAAGCGGATGGCCGTCGGAGAGTCTGATAAGGAAGGAGAAGTAATATGACGCTAAAAGATGCTGAGGTGGGATCCACCGTGGTGGTGACGAAGATTGAAGGAGACAGTGCTTACAAACGCCGTATCATGGATATGGGCATCACAAAGGGGAGCGAGCTCTACATAAGAAAAGTCGCGCCGCTCGGTGATCCGGTGGAGATTACGGTCAGAGGGTATGAGCTGACTGTGAGAAAAAATGACGCAGAATGTGTACAAGTAAAATAAGGTGTACACATTTTTTTAGCCGTCGCAGGTTAATTAAAGCTAACTTTAGGAGGTAAGATTATGGCAATTAAGATTGCTCTCGCCGGAAATCCCAACTGTGGAAAGACGACGATGTTCAATGCGCTGACAGGGGCGAACCAGTATGTTGGAAACTGGCCAGGCGTCACTGTGGAGAAAAAAGAAGGCAAGGTAAAAAGTAAGAGGACCAAAGAAGAAGTCGTGGTGACAGACCTTCCAGGTATCTACTCTTTATCACCGTATACACTGGAAGAGGTAGTGAGTCGTGACTATCTTCTGAAAGAAGATCCGGATGTGATCATCGACCTTGTGGACGCCACGAACATTGAGCGAAATCTGTACTTGACCACCCAGCTTATGGAAGTGGGCGTGCCAGTGGTTATCGCATTGAACATGTGCGATTTGCTCGCAAAGAATAATATCAAGATTGACGTGAAGCGCTTGAGTATGCTCCTGGGCTGCCCCATTATTGAGACTTCTGCTCTCAAGGGAGAAGGTCTCAGCGAGGTGATCGACGAGGCGGTGAAGGTGGCCAAGAAAGGCGAGTACAAACTAACAGAGACCATCTTTGAGGACGACATTGAGAAGAAGATTTTGGACGTGGAAGAGGTGCTTCCAGACGCCATCAGCGAAAATGAGAAGAGATGGTACGCCATCAAATTGCTGGAGAGGGACAGTAAAGTCGTGGAGAGTTTGAAGCTTCCGGCGGAGGTCTCCAAGCAGGTTGAGGCGGATTGCCAGGAACTTGAGAAAAAATATGACGATGATATGGAAAGTATCATCACGGATGGCCGTTATAAGTACATACAGAAATTGGTCAACACCACTGTGAAAAAACAGAAAGGCAAGTTGACCACTTCCGATAAGATCGACCAGATTGTGACGAACCGTATCCTGGGTATTCCGATCTTCCTGATCGTGATGGGAATTGTCTATTATATCTCCGTCACGACAGTGGGTACTCTGGTCACAGACTGGACCAATGACACCTTTGTGGTTGCAATTCAGGATGTGGTGGCCTCAGGTCTGACCGCCATCGGAACCAGCGACATCATTCAGAGCCTGGTGATCGACGGTATCATAGGTGGCCTTGGCGCGGTACTTGGCTTTGTTCCGCAGATGGCAATCTTGTTCCTGTTTCTGTCCATCTTGGAGGACTGTGGTTACATGGTACGTATCGCTTTCGTCATGGACCGGTTGTTCCGTCACTTTGGGCTTTCAGGAAAGAGTTTTATTCCGCTGTTGATCTCTTCAGGATGCGGTATTCCTGGAATTATGGCATCCAAGACGATTGAGAACGATAATGACAGACGTCTTACGATAATGACGGCTACTTTTATTCCTTGTGGCGCGAAGCTCCCGGTTATTGCGTTGATGGGCGGCGTTATGACCAGCTATGCGACCGGTAGTTACACAGCAGGCGGTTTGATGGCTCCGGCTATGTATTTCATGGGTATCGTGGCAGTGCTGGTGTCTGCAATTATGTTGAAGAAGACCAAACCTTTCTCCGGCAAACCGGCTCCCTTCGTGATGGAGCTGCCCCAGTACCATATGCCTTCCGTGAAGACTGTGCTCTTGCATGTGTGGGAGAGACTGAAAGGATTCATCATTAAGGCAGGTACTATTCTGTTCCTGGCCTGTGTGGTAATGTGGTTCTTGGGCGGATTTGGATTTGTAGACGGTTCCTTCGGTATGGTAGAAGACAGTGGAGACAGTCTTCTGGCTGTGATCGGCGGAGCAATCGCCCCGATCTTTGCACCCCTGGGCTTCGGCGAGTGGCAGCCGGTGGCAGCGTCCCTGTCAGGTTTCACCGCAAAAGAGGCCATTGTGTCCACAATGGGTGTGTTGGCAAATGTAAGCGAGAATATGGCAGAGGATACCTTGACAGTGGGAGCGGCAATTCAGGCATGGTTCCCAAGCGCGCTGGCAGCGTTCTCTTTCCTGACTTTCAACTTATTGGATTCACCGTGTCTGGCCGCTATCGCTACGATGGCGCAGCAGATGCAGTCCAGAAAATGGTTCTGGTTCGCGATCTTGTTCCAGAATATCTTCGCATACTTGGTATGCCTGAGTATCTATCAGATCGGAAGTTTTGCCATGGGCGGGGCGTTTGGTCCTGGCACTGTGGTGGGTATCATTGTGGCTCTGGCAGTTCTCTTCATGTTGTTTAGGCCAGATCCATACAAGGATAAGAAAATTTATACCAAGTCTTCTGTGGAAGCAGCAAGGTAAGGTTAGAGATACAGGCGACCTGCCCTAGGCAGGTCGTCTGTATATCGTCAAAGCGGATATTGAAATCCCCTCCCTCTATTAGGAAAGGGAGGCGGCCTCCGATGAACATCACCTTTTTGAGGGCAGGGCGTGATAGAGAACAACCGTGGAGAGGAGGAGAGAACTGTGATTGCAAATGTTGTGATTCTTATATTGGTAATTGGATACTGTGGATTTGTCGTCTATAGCAGATTTATCAAAAAAGGCGGAAGGGGAGGCGGCTGCTGTGGCTGTGAAGGGTGCAGCGGGTGTGGCAACGGCTCTTGCTCCGGCTATCAACAATCTACTCTCGGTGAGAAATCTTCTCCGGGAAAGTGACTGTATATAAAATGATTGAAATGGTAACGATATCAACCTGTGTGCAGCGTCGACGGTGTACACAGGTTTGTCTAAGGTGAGTCTGAGAATGGGCAGAGAGAAGGAGTAATATGGGTGATACAAATTCTATCTTCTATGCAATTGGCATATTCATCGTCTTGTATCTAATCATCGCTGGGATTTACCAGTTGGTGCTCTGGATCAAGAAGAAGAGAAGAAATCGATAAATTGATATTTGGAAGGGGTGACAGTTATGGCAGATATTCTTGTACTGTTGATTGTCTTAGTGATTATGGTCTTTGCGGCCAGGGGCGCGGTGAAGCACCTGAAGGGAGAGGGGCCTTGTTGTGGCGGCGGTGGAGGCACCGCTGAGACGGAGGAAAAGGTCTTGGACAAACCGAAATTGGGAGAGAAGATTGTAAAGATCTCGGGTATGCACTGTGAACACTGTGTGGCTAACGTGACTTCCGCCATCAACAAGATCGACGGGGCGACCGCAAAAGTAAACCTGAAGAAGGGGCAGGCGATTGTCTCCTATGACAGGGATATTTCTGCGAGTGAGATTGAAGATGCCGTGAAGAAGGCCGGATATGAGGTGGTGGCCATCCACTGAGACCGCTGGGGACGTGGTGTGATATGAGAAGGAAGAGCAGTGCATCTGGTGATTCTTTCTTTTGGAATCAAAGGGGCTGTCGCACTAAGTAATTGATGTGTGAACCGCTCCCCGTCAAGTAGACAATTAAAAAAGTAAAGCTTTTTCTGCTAGTAGATATTATCTACTAGCAGTTTTTAGGCTGATATGTTCCCTTTGAAATAGAGCAAGTTTTATTATTTCACGTGTCTATCTAGAAGGGAGTATATCACGATTTTTAATCGTTCATGTGACAGCACCTTTTGGATTTCTTCCCTACAGAGAATCCACCATCTCCTCCAGGTCCTCCACCTCAGCGGGTGCCACCTTCTTCTCCAGGATCTTTCCGTTCTGGATCAAGAGCACGGTGGGGATTGTGCGAATGTTGAATTGTCTCGCCAGTTCTGGTTCCTCGTCCACGTTGACTTTGCCGATCTTTAAGTCCGGGGTATCCTGGGCGAATTCTTCTAACGCAGGCTCCAGCGCTCTACAGTAGGTGCACCAGGGAGCCCAGAAATCAACCATCACCGGCTGTGAGGAATTCATAACTTCCTGATCGAAATTGTTTGCTTCAAATTTATTTATCATTGCAGTCACTCCTTTGCTTGTTCGGCTATTCCCAATGGAATGCGAAAGATTTTTTCTTAGTATGTCCCGATTATAGCAAAGATTTACATGGTCATCTGTGATTTTGGTCACATAAGTGGAAATTTTTCCCGTGTTCATTGTACTGTAAAAGCCCTTCGGCCGAGACTGCGCAGATGGAAAGAGGTCTACCGTCTGCACAATCTTTTGGCGAAGGGCTTTCTATTCTTTATTCAGGAGATTTACATACCCATCTGAGGCTGAGTGAGGATTGATTTCACGTGGGCGACTTCCTGTGGTGTGGCCTTTGCCGCCGGCACGTAGTAGCTCTTCTTGCGGGCTACCTGGTAGAGCTGTTCCTGGGACATCTCGCATTGGTTCCGGATCTGTTTCAGGCATTGTTTCAGCTCGCAGTTTTCTGTCTGAGGGATCATATCCCCGAACATTTTCAGTTCTCCGTTTACGCCGACCAGTGCGTCGGCTACCATTGTCTTTTCATCCATGTCTTTTTCCTCCTATAAAAATCTCATGAGATCTTGCTTGTTCTTCATTGCAGAGTCGGCAGCGTCCTGAAAGAGTTTCTTTATCTCAGGATCCTGAGCCTGCGAGGCGTAGGCAGTCATCTTACAATGGGTGGTGGTGTAGCCGCCGATTAAATGGCGTAGATTCTGTAAGTCTAAGATTGAAATTTCTGTCATGGTACATCCTCCTTCGTTTGGATTGGTTTTACAAGAAGCTGGCCGTTCAGATATGGGACGGAACGCTCCTTGAGGATCACACTACAGCGAAAAATAGATAGCTGACTTGATCTCAATTAGTATGTCCGTCTTTAGAAAAATTTATTTGTGGAACCAGGCTGTCAAAAGTTTCTAAAGTTCCACAGGGACTTGAAAAATTTTTGAGGAAAAACGATCGGGACGGTTTGTCGGAGAGGAGAATTGGATTTCTATTTTTAGCGATTAGATTTTTTGCGTTTATCGGTGTCTGTACAGGGAAAAATTTGAATTATCATGGAGGCTATGATAAGATAAGACGAAAAAGCATAGACGTGTAAACACAATTTTGGAGGAACTGAATATGCAAGTCAAAGAACAGATCGGCGGATTGCTGAGGCAGATAAGAGCCAGGGAACCTCTGATCCACCATATCACCAATTATGTGACAGCCAACGACTGTGCCAATGCAGTTCTGGCCATTGGGGCTTCGCCAATCATGGCTGACGACGGAGATGAGGTGGAAGAGATTGTCTCGTTGGCTAATGCACTGGTTCTCAATATGGGGACTCTAAACCAGCGAACAGTGACCTCGATGATTGCCGCAGGGAGGAGAGCCAACGATAGAGAGATTCCGGTGATTTTTGATCCTGTTGGCGCAGGAGTGTCCACTTTGCGGAACCGGACCATTGAGCAAATCCTCAGTCAGGTGAAGATCTCGATTCTCAGAGGGAACCTCTCGGAGGTGGCCTTTGTGGCCGGATTAGAGACGGCAGCCAGAGGAGTGGACGCTGCCAAAGCAGATGAGAAGAACGATCCTGTGGAAATAGCCAGGCAAGCGGTGGGGAGATTGGAATGTGTCGTGGCGATCACTGGGGAGGTGGATGTGATCACAGACGGTGAACGGACGATACGGATACGCAATGGCCATCCCATGCTCTCGCGGGTTACTGGGACAGGCTGCATGACGACTTCTCTGGTTGGCGCCTTCGCAGGCGTGTCGGCTGACGGGCTGCTGGCAGCAGCAGGAGGGGTGGCCTCCATGGGAATTGCCGGAGAGATGGCCTATGAGAAGATGGGGGCTATGGGCACCGGCAGCTTCCACATGGGAATTCTGGATGGGCTGAGCAAGCTGAATGGAGAATGTTTTGAAAAATATGTCAGGCTGGAGAAGGCCTGAGACGGAGGGAGAAGATGAGGACAGTACTTACAATTGCAGGCAGCGATTGCAGTGGAGGCGCAGGGATTCAGGCAGACTTAAAGACTATGACGGCTCATAAGGTCTATGGGATGAGCGTCGTCACTGCCTTGACGGCACAGAATACCACAGGCGTCTATGGGATCATGGAAGTGACGCCGGAATTTCTGGGTGATCAGTTGGATTGTATTTTTAATGATATCTATCCAGACGCAGTGAAGATTGGAATGTTGGCGGACAGTGGACTCATTCATATGACAGCCAGGAAATTGAGAGAGTATGGGGCGCGCCGCATTGTGGTGGATCCAGTGATGGTATCTACCAGCGGGAGCAGACTGTTGCAAGAGCATGCTTGCGCCGCATTGCTGGAGGAGTTGGTTCCCCTGGCGACGGTGATCACCCCCAATATTCCGGAGGCAGAAGTGTTAAGCGGTATGTCCATTGGCTCGCCTCAGGATATGGAGGAGGCGGCCAGAAAGATCGGCGCTTCCTATCAGGGCGGGGTGCTGATTAAAGGTGGCCATCAACTAAACGACGCCAATGATTTTCTATACACCAAGGAGAGCACCCGGTGGTTTAGAGGGGAGCGGATAGAGAATCCGAACACTCACGGCACAGGGTGTACCCTCTCCTCGGCAATAGCCAGCAATCTGGCTCTTGGCTGTGATGTGGCTGAGAGTGTGAGAAGGGCGAAGAATTATATCTCAGGGGCTCTGCGGGCAGGGCTGGATCTGGGAAAGGGAAGCGGTCCCATGGATCATTGTTTTGAGATACCAGAAAATGATGGAGAGTGGAAGAATCCAAGAATCAAGATGTGACAGGGAGAAGAAAGATACAGTACAGGGAGGAAAGATTGTGGAGAAAAGAATGATCCAGGTAGAGGAGAAGGTACCCTTTAAACTTTTAGTGCCGTTGAGCATCCAACACATGTTTGCCATGTTCGGGGCGTCTGTATTGGTTCCGTTTTTGTTTGGGATCAATCCAGCGGTGGTACTTTTGATGAACGGCGTGGGAACCTTATTGTTTATTCTAATTACCAAAGGGAAAGCGCCGGCATATCTGGGGTCCAGTTTTGCTTTCTTGGGACCGGCAGGTCTGGTAATTGCGAAATTTGGGTACCCTTATGCGCTGGGAGGGTTCGTGGCCATCGGAATTGGCGGTATGGTTGTGGCCTTGATCATAGGTAAATTTGGCACAGACTGGATTGATGTGGTGCTTCCACCGGCGGCTATGGGACCGGTTGTGGCTCTGATCGGGCTGGAATTGGCGGGCAACGCAGCGGACAACGCAGGGCTGCTGGCGGAACAGATTGACATGAAAAATGTGGCGGTGTTTTTGATCACTCTGGGAACTGCTGTTTTTGGGCAGGTGTTGTTTCGGAAATTCCTTTCTGTAATTCCGATTCTGATCGCCATCATCGTGGGGTATGTGTCGGCGGCTCTGTGTGGAATATTGGACTTCACAGAGGTACAAAATGCAGCTTTCTTTGCACTTCCCAATTTTCAGACGCCCAGATTTAATCTGGAAGCGATATTGACTATCTTTCCGGCTTTGCTACTGGTGACCTCTGAGCATATCGGACATCAGGTGGTCACTGGCAAGATTGTTGGACGGGATCTGCTGAAGGATCCAGGATTGAACCGCTCTTTGTTTGCCGATTTTTTCTCCACGACACTTTCCGGCTGTGTGGGGTCGGTGCCTACCACCACTTACGGTGAGAACATCGGAGTTATGGCTGTGACTAAGGTCTACAGCGTGCAGGTAATCGGCGGCGCGGCAGTCCTGTCGATCTGTTGTTCTTTGTTGGGAAAACTCTCGGCTTTGATCAGTACAATTCCGGGACCGGTGATCGGCGGGATTTCTTTCCTGCTCTACGGAATGATTGGAACCTCAGGGTTGAGAATGTTGGTGGACGCAAAGGTGGATTATAGCAAATCTAAGAATCTCACGTTGACCTCTGTGATCTTTGTGACAGGGCTGTCGGGAATCGCATTGAAGATGGGAAATGTGGAGTTGACAGGGATGGTGTTGGCCTGTGTAGTAGGTATGATCCTCAGCTTGATTTTCCACTTACTGGAGAAATACCATTTGACAAATGAACAGGCGGAGGAAGCCGCCAGATAGATAAAGGAGAGAAGACGTGAAACTTACGATTTTAGGGACTGGGAACGCAACGGTGACAGAATACTATAACACCTGCTTTGCCTTGACGCAGGGCGGCGAGACTTTCCTGGTGGACAGCGGCGGTGGAAACCGCATTTTAAAAGTGTTGAAGGACGGAGGGATTGCCCTGGAGAATATCCATGATATCTTTGTGACTCATGAGCATGTGGATCATCTGTTGGGCATGCCTTGGCTGATTCGGATGATTGGCACGAAGATGAATCAGGGAAGTTACCAGGGAGAATTGAGGATCTATGCCCACAGAGAATTGATAAAGACGATTCAGACTATCGCGGAGTTGACCATTCAGAAGAAGGTGACGAGGCATATGGGAGAGAGAATTCGTATGATCCCCTTGGAGGACGGAGACTCGGCGGTGATTCTGGGCTGTCCGGTGAAGTTCTTTGATATCTATTCCACGAAGGCGAAGCAGTTTGGATTTACTATGGACCTGCCTGACGGGAAGAAGTTTACCTGTGTGGGGGACGAACCCTACAATGAACGGGATGAAAAATATGTGGCGGGCAGCGATTGGCTGATGCACGAGGCTTTCTGCCTGTATTCTCAGGCGGAGCGTTTCAAACCTTATGAGAAGCATCACAGCACTGTGAGGGAGGCTTGCCAGGTGGCGGAGAAATTAGAAATCCCCAACTTGATTCTCTATCACACAGAAGAGGTCAACCGGGAACATCGCAAAGAGCTGTATCTGGAAGAAGGAAGGCAGTATTACCGGGGAAACCTGTACGTACCAGAGGATATGGAGGTCTTTCAGATATAAGAGGGGGTCTTAGCAAAAACTAAGAGATTCTAGCGACAGTATGGGCGGCAGAGTTGATGGTAACTCTTGCCGCCCTCATTCGTGTCGCGGGAGATTCCGGTGAATTTTCTGATTGAAGAACTCTCCTCCACTGCGGAGTGATTTGGGTATACACGGACGACTGTTGCCCGGATATCTGTCGGAGCATTTTGACTACTTTGAGATCTAGGGAGCGGACGGCGTGATTCCCATTAGAGGGAACTTTGACCGTATGTATACCTTCTCACTGGCTGAGTGGAGGCTGTGTGATAACACGGACGTTGATGCCGTTGACTTCCACATGATCGTCCACGGCGATGACCAGACAGGGGCGTCCGTCGATGACCCGTGTCTCTACCAGGTCGGTGCGCTCAGGGTTTACCTGAACCACCACATCGGGGGTCTTAATCTGAAATTTGCGGGTGTTGGCCACGTTGGTTGCCAACAACGAGGTCTGTTCACCGGCCGTGGTCTCGAAGGTTGTGTCGAAAGAGTCCAGGTTTTCGTTGGGGGCGCCGCTCTCGGCCAGAAGGTGTTTCACCTCGGTTTTGTCCAGGGAGAGTGGCTCCGGTTCGTCCTTCTGCTCTTCCACCCATTCGTTGAGGCGTTCGTGGATGTTCTTTACTGTGTCGTAGTCGCAGTTCTCGCCTAAGGTATCTTCGACGATGGTATTGAAAATCTCTTGTTGACCCTGGGCTGACACTGGTTGATCACATCCGAAAAGGGAATCCATGAAATCCGTCTGTTCCAGAGCCGGATTCTTGGAGTAGTAGAGTACCCTGTGAAGATCTGTGCTGCGGTCCTGGAAAACTGGGAAGAGAAATCCTTGGTCGGGCATCTCCACAATCCAATCTCGAATTCGATCTTCAATGTTGTTGGTTTTCGAGTTGTAGCAGAGTCCGGCCTTAGAGAGTTTCACTGGACAGATGCTGCACAGTAGGAATTCATAGACCTCATCGGAGGCGTCAAACATCTGGGAGCCGTCGGAGGCTTTGCCAGGTATGTCGTAGAGACCATGAATCAAAATAATGTAATAGTTCTCCCCGTAGAAATAGTGTTCGATGACTTTGTCGTAGAAGTCTTCCAGAAGATCGTCGTCTTTTAATTTGCTGTCCCGAAGCCGGAGCAGATATTCCTGCGTTCCGCCCTCGGCTTCCTGGGACAGAGGAAAATCTAGATTGATCAGGTTTTTCCCAATGGTCCCGGAGAGCGTCTTGCGGAAGATGTCGAAGTATTTAAACATCTCTTCCTCGGGAAGTGAGAGGAAGGCTTCCTTTAATTCGGTCCTTTTTTCTTTCTCACCGTCCACGTAGCAGCCACAGATTCGTGTGATGGCGCAGTGTTCGGGTGTGAATTGTTTCTTTATCTCAGAGATTTCTTTTTTGTTCAATATCCGTTCACCTCATTCATTATGTTTTCCTGTATGTTTGGCTTGTTTTTGGTTTTATCATAATATATTTTGACTGCTGAGACAAGATGTTTAAGTGGAGCATGGAATTACACTTTTGTAAAACTTTAAATCTTTCGGATGAGCACAGAAAAAAGCTTAAAATTTTAAGGAAAAGACAACAAAAACATTGCAATTTGAACCAAACCAATTTATAATGAAAAATAGATGAGCGCCCAGGAAGCGCGAATCTATTTGCAGCGTTGCGATATGAG
>JBKXQO010000003.1:117030-178300 GCA_047014865.1 Blautia sp.
GTTGCGATATGAGAATCATATTGCAACGAGCCCCGCCGTTTTTTATGAAGGCCCCAAAGGGGGCGGAATAAAAAATAGATGAGCGCCCAGGAAGCGCGAATCTATTTGCAGCGTTGCGATATGAGAATCATATTGCAACGAGCCCCGCCGTTTTTTATGAAGGCCCCGAAGGGGGAGGAATAAAAAATAGATGAGCGCCCAGGAAGCGCGAATTTAAAAAAACTAACTACAAAGTTGAGGAGAGATTGTCGTGCATATGGATAAAATTGACGCGAAGATATTGGAGATGCTGCAGGAGGACGCGAGAGTTCCCCTGAAACAAATTGCCTCGGAGGTCTACCTTTCTTCGCCGGCAGTTTCCGCTAGAATTGAGCGCCTGGAGAAGGATGGCGTTCTGCAGGGATACCAGGCATTGGTCAGTCCTGTGAAACTGGGGTACCATATTAAGGCCTATGTGAATCTGGAGATCTCTCCAGGACAGAAGATGGAGGTCTATCCTTTCTTGAAGAATAACCCCAACGTGTTGGAATGCGATTGTGTGACAGGGAGTTATTCCGTGATCATGAAAGTGACGTTTCCAAGCACCATGGAGCTGGATTTATTTATTGGAGAATTGCAGCATTTTGGGAAGACCAGCACGCAGATTGTTTTTTCTACAATCGTGGACAATCGAGGAGTGAAGGTTATGGAGAAGGAAAAAGAGAAAAATTGATTGTAAATTGAAGTATACCTGTTGCCAAAAGGCGACAGGTATGTTAAATTATTTTAGAATATATCTGGGATTTTTATCTTGGGTGTATATGAGACCCGGTAAGTCCGGAGGGGATATATTCGGACACATCTCAGGTATAAGGCCGGCAGGGTATGTGGAATGCTTGTTGGCAGGTATTATACCAGTTGTACAAATGGAATTACTCTGGAGAGTTCCTGCAAAAGGACGCCGAAGGTGTACGGCAGATTTATATCTGTTAATCTCTCAGGCAAAAGGACAGAGCATATAAAAAATACGGATTCGGGACTATGAATAAAAAACGCAGAAGATAGAACAAATCCGAAAATATGCAAAATGTTCACTTTCTCAGAGGCTGATGATTCATCAGCTTTTTTTGTGTTATGGGAAAGTTCCTTGAACTTCCCCATAACACAAAAACGCTCCGCGAGGATCGCACTGCGGCGGAAGAGGAGTATGTCGCATAAGCGACCCGCCGCAGGCGGAGAATCCAGCGAGGCAGGATTCTTTGTCTTGTTATGGGAAAGTTCCTTGAATTTCCCCATAACACAAAAACGCTCCGCGAGGATCGCACTGCGGCGGAAGAAAAGTATGTCGCATATGCAACCCGCCGCAGGCGGAGAATCCTGTTCAAGCGGCTGCGAACCGACGGGCAGGTCGGGACAAACCCCTCAGAGATGGAGGGGAGGGGAAATTGAGAGGGTAAGAGATTTCCCCGTATTGATAAAAACACAATCGGGAGGAAGAGAGTATTATGGACGCAGTGACAAATTTTGTATCCCAGGCCAGTGACATCCTGTGGAACGTGGTTTTGATTATCTTGTTGTGTGGGACGGGAATCATGTTCACCGTGAGATTGAAATTTATTCAGGTCCGGAAGCTAAAGGAAGGCTTTCGCTTGGTCTTTGGGAGCATGGGAAAGAAAAATAGCGACGGCGCAAACGGAGAGATGACGGCTTTTCAATCTGTGGCCACAGCTATTGCGGCTCAGGTAGGTACCGGAAATCTGGCAGGAGCGGCGACCGCTTTGATCGGAGGTGGGCCGGGGGCCATCTTCTGGATGTGGGTCAGCGCTTTTTTTGGAATGTCTACGATCTACGCTGAGGCTACCATGGCGCAGAAGTATAAGACGACGGTAAACGGCGAGGTTACCGGAGGGCCAGTCTACTATATTCGCGCGGCGTTCAAGGGAACTTTTGGCAAGGTTCTTGCTGTTTTGTTTGCAGTGTTCATTGTTGTGGCGTTGGGATTTAGTGGAAATATGGTACAGGCAAATTCCATCGGAGCCGCTTTCACAGAGGTGTTTAAGGCCAGGGGGATACAGATTCCTCCTCTTGTCTTTGGACTGATTATCGCAGCGGCAGCCGCTTTTATCTTTCTGGGAGGTACCCAGCGCTTGGCGGCTGTGGTGGAGAAACTGGTTCCATTTATGGCGGCTGTCTACATCATAGGAAGCTTGATTTTGATCGTCATGAACATTACCCAACTACCGGCGGCCTTTAAGATGATCTTCGTGGGAGCCTTTGACCCGGACGCAGTGATGGGGGCCGGGGCTGGAATCGCAGTCAGGGAGGCCATACGTTTTGGCGTGGCCAGAGGGTTGTTCTCCAATGAAGCTGGAATGGGTTCCACTCCCCATGCTCATGCCAGGGCGAAGGTGGAGAACCCCCACAAGCAAGGGTTAGCAGCTATGGTCAGTGTGTTTATTGACACATTTGTGATCTTAAACCTGACGGTATTTTCCATATTGACCACAGGGGTGATGGATACCCACAAGACGGGAACAGCGTTGACTCAGGCCGCATTTTCCCAGGCTTTCGGTGGTTTTGGCGATATCTTCGTGGCAGTCTGCCTGTTGTTCTTTGCATTTTCCACGATCTTAGGATGGCATTTTTTTGGGTTGACCAACATGAAGTATCTGTTTGGGGAAGGTGCGGGAAAGATCTACTCTATCTTGGTGGTGGGGTTTGTGATAGTGGGCTCCGTGCTGAAGGTGGACTTGGTGTGGTCGCTGTCGGATTTCTTTAACGGATTGATGGTAATTCCCAATGCGATTGCCCTGTGGGCTTTGAGCGGAGTGGTGGTAAATATTTGCAAGAAATATGGCCAGAGTAAGAGTTGAAAAATGAAGGGGAACCGATTATAATTGAGTGTGGAAAAGGAGACATACCATCGCTGTCAGAGCTTGGAGTGAGATCCCCAATTACAGATGAGAATGAGCGAGAGAGAGGAAAGAGAGATGGAGAATGTATTTTATATGGATCATCCGTTGATCCAGCACAAGATTTCCATGCTCCGTGCAGAGCAGACCGGAACCAATGAATTTCGTAAGCTGGTGGAGGAGATTGCCATATTGATGGGATATGAGGCAATGAGGGATCTTCCCACAGAGGATGTGGAGATCACGACCCCCCTGGAGACTTGCATGACGCCGATGCTTTCCGGCAAGAAATTGGCGATTGTACCAATTTTGAGAGCTGGGTTGGGGATGGTGAATGGGATTCTCACCTTGGTTCCCTCTGCGAAGGTAGGACATGTGGGGCTTTACCGTGATCCGGTCACACATGAACCTCACGAATACTATTGTAAGCTTCCGGAGGCGATCGGTGAGCGGTTGATTTTGGTGGTGGATCCGATGCTGGCCACTGGCGGTTCAGCGGAGGCGGCTGTGGATTTCATTAAACAGAAAGGGGGCACCAATATTAAGTTCATGTGTGTGATTGCAGCCCCTGAGGGAATTGAGCGTTTACACAGGAAACATCCAGATATTCAGATTTACTGTGGTCATCTGGACCGCTGTTTGAATGAAAATGCATATATCTGTCCGGGGTTGGGCGATGCCGGGGACAGAATTTTTGGAACGAAATAGAGGTAAGTCAAAATGAGGAGTGCAGGGCCTCCCAGTCAAAGCTGGGAGGCCTTAGTGTCTCACGGAACGGAAAATATTTTACACCGGGGATGAAGTGGATTTGGCATAGGAGGAGAGAAGATGTCTATTGAGAGAGTGAGAGAATATTTTAGGCAGTATCATATGGAGGAGCGGATTTTGGAGATGGATCAATCCAGCGCCACTGTGGAGTTAGCGGCCCAGGCCGTGGGTGTGGAACCGGCCAGGATCGCTAAGACCATGTCCTTCAAAAAAGGAGACGAGACAATACTAGTTGTGACGGCCGGCGATAGGAAGATTGACAATTCTAAGTATAAGAATTACTTTGGGGTGAAGGCCAAGATGCTAACCCCGGACGAGGTGATTGAGAAGGTGGGACATCCGGTGGGCGGGGTATGTCCCTTTGCAGTCCCGGATCAGGTGCAAGTCTATCTGGATGAGTCAATGAAGCGTTTTGAGACGGTATATCCGGCCTGTGGCAGTGGAAACAGCGCTATTGGGCTGACCTGTGAAGAGCTGGAGCGATATTCCCACTCGAGAGCCTGGGTGGACGTCTGTAAACAAAGATAAACACTTTATAAAATTACTTAAAACATTTAAAAAACAGAAATTACGGTTTACTTTTTCCGGAAATAGAGTATCATAGATCTTAGATGCTTTTTAGGTATACTAGATTTATAAGAGGGATGAAGGAACGAGATGGATAAGAAAATTTTACGTGAGCGGATGAGACGTAAGAAGAGGCAGCTTTTTATCCGCAAAATGACGAGACTGGGAGCGTGTGCTGTTGCGGTCATTTTGCTTTTGGTCTTTTTGGTGAGAGGGGTGGTCACCCCGATTGTCGGAAAGATAGGGGGAAAAAGCAGCGGGAAGACTGTGGAAGTCCAAGCTCAGACTCAGGAGTCTGGACCGGGGGAGGCAGTCAGGCAGCCAGTACGCAGTAAGGGAGACAGCGGAAAGGCCGGCGTGCATACCGTTGGCTGGCAGGAGGATGACAATGGCAAATGGTACCAAAATGCCGACGGGACGTATTATGCCAATGGGATGCAAGAGATCGATGGACAGACATATTATTTTGATAAAAATGGATACATACAGACTGGCTGGGTGACAGTGGACGGCCAGGATTACAAGTTCAACGACAATGGGGTGCTGGATCCGGAAGCCCGCCGCCCGATGGTGGCATTGACGTTCGATGACGGTCCGGGACAGTACACGGATAAATTGTTGGATTGCCTGGAGGAGAACAATGCCAAGGCTACGTTTTTCATGTTGGGGCAGTGCGTGGAAGAGTATCCGGATATTCCCAAGAGGATGAAGGAGTTGGGCTGTGAGCTGGGCAATCACTCCTATAGCCATCCCCAGCTCACCGCATTGTCCTCAGAGCAGATCAGCGAGCAATTTGAGAAGACGAACAGTCTCTTGGAGGATTCCACCGGCTCGCCAGCCACAGTGGGGAGGACGCCTTATGGAGCGCAGGATGAGGCGATTTGTTCCGCCACCGGACTTCCATGTTTTATGTGGTCTCTGGACACGGAGGACTGGGCGAAGATGAATGCCGATGCAGACTATGATTCTGTTATTGGACATGTCTCTGACGGTGAGATCGTACTGATGCACGATATCCATGAGCCGTCGGTGGAGGCGGCCATCCGTATTATTCCGGAGTTGATTAAGCAAGGCTATAAGCTAGTGACGGTCAGCGAGCTGGCAGAGTCCAGGGGGATTACTTTGGAAGTGGGACAGTCATACTCTGATTTTTGGGATTCTACAGTGGAAAAGCTTAAGAGCGAGGAGGCGACTCAGGATTCGACGGGAAGCGATACTGCTTCCGACGAGGATGGCCAAGACACGGGCGCCACGGACGAGGAGGAAGAGGCCTCGGATGAGGACGGTTCCTCGGACCTTGAGGGAAACGACAGTGGTGATAACGGGGATTCAGAGGACGCCACTGAATAGGTAAATCTGAGAAGGATTTTCTCTCTCGGAGTTCTGGGTTTACCAATGGCAGAAGTGTCGGGTAAGTTAATATTTGCAATTTGATGGAGAGGAATTTGACCTACAATCAGGTATCGCAGGCGTGTAATGCCGCAATATAAAGTAGGTTGAATCCTCTCTTTTTTCTTTGCAATTTCGGCAGAATTTGTAAGTGCGCGATGATTGACTGTGTGCATCAGGATTGCTATAATGAAGGAAAAGTGAAGCTGCGGCGATAGGGGATGTCTATGTCGGACAAGGAGGACATGAATTTGGATAAATGGTATGAAGAGGCAGTTTTTTATCACATGTATCCCATTGGTATGAGTGGAGCGCCGAGAAAAAATGAGCAGGAAGAGGTGACGCACCGTTTTCCTGAGCTTGAGAAGTGGTTGCCTTTTGTAAAGAAGTTGGGGTGTACTGCGATCTATATTGGCCCTCTGTTTGAGTCTACGTCCCACGGGTACGATACAAAGGACTATAAGTTGGTAGACCGGAGACTGGGGGACAATGCTGATTTCGTACATTTCGTGGAGAAGGCCCATGAGTTGGACGTCAAGATTGTGGTGGACGGTGTCTTTAACCATACAGGGAGAGAATTCTTCGCCTTTGAGGATATTCAGAAGAACCGGGAACAGTCTGCTTATTGTAACTGGTATAAAGGAATTAATTTTGGATGGGATAATCCGTATAACGATGGGTTTTCCTATGAGGCTTGGAGAAACTGCTTTGAACTGGTGAACTTAAACCTGCAGGAACGGGCAGTCAGAGATTACCTCTTGGAGGTGATTGGGTTTTGGATCGATGAGTTTGGAATTGATGGGATTCGGTTGGATTGCGCCGACTGTCTCGATTTCTCTTTTATGGAAGAGATGAGAACTTACACAGATGGCAAGAAAGAAGATTTCTGGCTGATGGGCGAGGTGATACATGGGGATTACAGTCGCTATGTAAGCGGGCGTATGCTGGACAGCGTGACCAATTATGAATTGCATAAAGGGTTGTATTCGGGCCACAATGATCATAATTACTTTGAGATTGCCCATACGATCCGGAGGCAGTTTGATGAAAATGGAGGGATATACCGGGGATTGAGGCTATATTCGTTCGTGGACAATCATGACGTGGACAGGATTGCCAGTAAGCTGGCTATCCCAGAACACATTTTTCCGGTTTACACACTGTTGTACACACTCCCAGGGATTCCCTCTGTCTACTATGGATCAGAGTGGGGGATAGAGGGAAGGAAAGAGGGCGGCAATGACGATCCATTGAGGCCGGCGTTAGATCTGGAAAAAGTTCTTGCAGAGAATCCCAACCCTAAGCTGGTGAGCTGGATTGAGACTCTGGGGAAGATACACAGGGAAAATCCGGCTTGTGTGGATGGGAGATACCAAGAATTATTTTTGACAAATCGCCAGTATGCATTTGCCAGGCTTTTGGGGGAGCAGGGCGTTCTGGTGGCGGTCAACAATGATGGCCAAAAGGTCAGCGTGGTGGTGAGAGAGCCGCTTCCGGGTAAACGTTACCGGGATTTAGTCAGTGGAGAGATGGTCAGGGCTGAGAATGGCCAGGTATGGCTGGAGATAGAGCCTAACGGGAGCCGGATTTTAGCGTTGGCATAGAGGAGGAGCTTCATGGGAGCAAAGATAGCGATAACAGAGTTGGATCAATATTTGTTTGGCGAAGGAACGCATTACGATATTTACAAGAAGTTGGGGGCGCATTTTACAAAGATTAACCGTAGAGAAGGCGTGTATTTTGCAGTCTGGGCGCCGAATGCCCAGTCGGTGTCTGTGGTGGGGGAGTTTAATAATTGGAACGTAGAGGCCAACCCGATGAAGAAGGTGGGCCCAATCGGAATTTTTGAGGCTTTTATTCCCCGCGTGGAGGAAGGGCAGCTCTATAAGTATTTTATTGTGGGAGCGCATGGAGAGTTACTGTACAAGGCGGATCCTTATGCGTCAGCCTCAGAGTTTCGACCGGGAAACGCCTCCAAGATTGCGGATCTCTCCCGGTATCAGTGGAGAGACCAAAAATGGATTGATCAGAGAGAAAAGCTGGATGTGGAGAAGGATGCCTTGTCCATCTATGAAGTGCATCCGGGATCTTGGAGAAAACATGTCCAGACGAAGACGGATCCGGATGGATTTTACAATTATAAAGAGTTCGCCCATGAGCTGGTGGATTATGCCAAAGAGATGGGATATACTCATGTGGAGCTGATGGGGATCGCGGAGCATCCGTTTGACGGCTCTTGGGGGTATCAGGTGACGGGGTACTATGCGCCCACGGCCCGCTATGGCAGCCCGGTGGAGTTTAAGTATCTGGTAGATTATCTGCACAGAAATAAGATTGGGGTGATTCTGGACTGGGTGCCGGCACATTTCCCAAAAGATGCCCATGGGTTGGCGGATTTTGACGGGACGGCAGTGTATGAACATGCGGATCCAAGGCAGGGAGAGCATCCGGACTGGGGGACGAAGATCTTCAACTATGGGCGCAGTGAGGTCAAGAATTTTCTGATTGCCAATGCGCTGTACTGGGTGGAAGAGTTCCACGTGGACGGCTTGCGCGTGGACGCGGTGGCTTCTATGCTTTACTTGGACTATGGAAAGCAGGATGGGCAGTGGATTGCCAACAAATATGGAGGAAATGAGAACCTGGAGGCCATCGAATTCTTTAAACATCTCAATACGGTTGTTCAGGGGAGAAATCCAGGGGTTATGATGATTGCCGAGGAGTCTACCGCATGGCCGAAAGTGACTGGCGACGTGGAGGACGGAGGCTTGGGATTCTCCTTGAAGTGGAACATGGGGTGGATGAACGATTTTCTTGAGTACATGAAATTGGACCCTTATTTTCGCAAGTACAATCACCATAAGATGACATTCTCCATGACTTACGCTTACAGTGAGCGGTACGTTCTTGTGATCTCCCATGACGAGGTGGTACATTTGAAGTGTTCCATGGTCAATAAGATGCCGGGAGATATAGATGATAAGTTTCGGAACCTGAAGGCCGGATATGCTTATATGTTCGGACATCCAGGGAAAAAGTTGTTGTTCATGGGGCAGGATTTCGGCCAGCTTCAAGAGTGGAGTGAGGAGAGAGAGCTGGATTGGTATCTTTTGGGAGAGGAGAATCATCGGAAGCTCCAGGCCTTTGTTAGAGATTTGGTCCATCTCTATAAGCATTATCCGGCCCTATATGCCGGAGATGTGGACAGAGATGGGTTTGAGTGGATCAATGCCGACGACACAGACAGAAGTATCTTCAGCTTTGTGAGGAAATCTCCAACAAAGAGGAATAATCTTTTGTTTGTGATGAATTTCACACCGGTAGAGCGCAAAGATTACCGGGTGGGCGTGCCAAGACAAAAGAATTATAAGCTGATTTTGGATCAAGATGGATTGAGAAAAGAGCCGGACATTTATAAAGCAAAGAGGAAAGAATGTGATAATCGTCCGTTCTCTTTTGAGTATCCGCTGGCGCCATATGGAATCGGTGTCTTCTTGTATTAAAAACAAAACAGAAAGGGGAAGGATTTGACTTTTGAGAGAAATATGCTATAATTTCCCCGAACATAGAAAAAGTGAGAAGTATTGAGATTGGAAAGGAGAAGATTGCCATGAAAGTGTCCAATGTAACAGATGTGAACAAATTATTTGAAGTGATTGATAATTGCAAAGGCAAGGTGGAGCTGGTGACCGGAGAGGGAGACAGACTGAATTTGAAGTCTAAGCTGAGTCAGTACGTTTCTCTGGCAAATATTTTCAGCGTGGGTACCATTCCTGAATTGGAGCTGGTGGCATATGAGCCGGAAGACATTCAGAAGCTGATGGAATTTATGATCAACGGCTGATTTACGACAGATGACTGTGGGACGGAGAGCACTGTCTTATTGTACGGATAAAATGGGGGCTGCTGTATACCTTGCGATGGTATATAGCAGCTTTCTTTTGGAAAAGGAATGTGTTATAATACCAATTAGTTCGGACCAGGGATTTTAGATCGCTGGTCACCATACTTTATAAAAAATGATGGGATAGGCCGGACGATATCCATGGAGGTTGACGCCGATAATTGCGTTTACAGGCCTGCGTCTCTCTGGGAAGGGGCGTTGTCCTCGGTGGATGAATCCGGGAGAAAGGAAGTATCATATGACCAAAATAGATATTATCTCAGGCTTTCTGGGAGCCGGGAAGACCACATTGATTAAGAAGTTGTTGCGGGAAGCGTTTCAGAATGAGCAAGTTGTTCTCATCGAGAATGAATTTGGGGAGATTGGAATTGACGGGGGTTTTCTAAGAGAAGCAGGTATTGAGATCAGGGAGATGAATTCCGGGTGTATCTGTTGTTCCCTGGTGGGGGATTTTGGACAGTCTCTAAGGGAGGTAATCAGCCAATACCACCCGGACCGGATTCTGATTGAACCGTCAGGCGTGGGGAAACTCTCCGATGTGATCAAGGCTGTACAGGGAGTGCAGGAGGAGACGGGGCTGGTTCTGAATTCCTACACGACAGTGGTGGATGCCAAGAAATGTAAGATGTATATGAGAAATTTTGGGGAGTTTTTCAACAATCAGGTGGAGTATGCCGGGGCGATTATCTTAAGCCGTACGGATCTGATCGACGAGGAAAGAGCAGAGCAGTGTAGAGAGACGTTGCGCCAGATCAATGGGAGGGCGGCGATTATCACGACACCCATCGAGGAGTTGGACGGAGCGAAAATCTTGGAGGTGATGGAGCGGCCGGTCTCTCTGCAGGAGGAATTGTTGGAGGAAGAGAGCTGCCCTGTGTGCGGCCATATCCATGGTCACGACCATGAGCATAGTCACGATCACCCGGCCCACGACCATGAAAACAGCCATGATCATCCGTCCCATGGACACGACCATTCCGGCCACTCTGTGCATAATCATGAGTACGACCATGAGGACAGTCATGATCACTCGGCCCATGACCATGAACACGGTCACGATCACCTGGCCCATGGACACGATCATCCCGGTCACTCTGCACATGATCACGACCATGACCATGAGGACAGTCATGATCACCCGGCCCATGAGCACGGACACGATCATCCCGGTCACTCTGCGCATGATCATGAACACGGTCACGACCATGAACACAGTCACGCTCACCACGACCATGGTCACTGTTGTGGCCATGACCACCATCACCATGCGGATGAGGTATTTACCAGTTGGGGACGGGAGACGGTGAAAAAGTACACGAAAGACCAATTGCAAGAGATTCTGGATCAGCTCTCGTCCAACGGGGAGTACGGTGTGATTCTCCGTGCGAAGGGAATGCTGCCAGTCCAAGATGGCGCTTGGATTTACTTCGATATGGTTCCGGAGGAGACAGAGATTCGGGAGGGCGCTCCAGAGTATACAGGACGAGTGTGTGTGATTGGCTCGAAGCTCCAGGAGGATAAGTTGGAAGAATTGTTTGGATTATAGGAGGGGCGCAATGGATGAGATTAGAGTACCAATTTATCTGATGACAGGTTTTCTCGAGAGTGGGAAGACGTCATTTTTAAATTTTACGATTGGGCAGGACTACTTCTATATAGATGGGCGGACACTTTTGATCCTCTGTGAGGAGGGGGAAGAAGAGTACGATCCGCAACTATTGAAGATGAGTAATACTGTGGTGGAGATCATTCAGGAAGAGGCGGAATTGACAACGGAGCGCCTGACGGCGATGGAAGTGTTGTATCAGCCGGAGAGAGTGATTATCGAGTACAATGGCATGTGGCTGGTGAGCAAATTTTTGGATATGAGACTTCCGGAGGGGTGGGGAGTGGCGCAGCAGATCACTACCGTGGATGCCAGCACCTTCCAGGTCTATATGAATAATATGAAGTCCATTTTTATGGATATGGTTAGAAATACAGATATGGTGGTCTTTAACCGCTGTAAGGAGGATGATCCTCTGGCCACCTATCGCAGGGGGATTAAAGTGGCCAATCAAAAGGCGGAGATTATCTTTGAGGATGAAGAGGGAGAGTTGGACATCTTTGAGGATGAACTTCCCTTTGATCTGGAGGCCGCAGTCGTGGAGATCCTGCCGGAGGACTATGGAATCTGGTTTGTGGACGCCATGGATCATCCGGAGAAATATGAGGGAAAGACGGTCCGCTTTAAGGGGCGTGTGATGCGTCCCAAGGGAGTCGGGAGTAAATTTATTGTGCCGGGGAGGATGGCCATGACCTGCTGTGCGGACGACACTACTTTTATCGGGTTTCTGTGTAAAAGTTCCTATGCGCCCAAGCTTGGCGTGGGACAGTGGGTAGAAGTGACGGCTAAGATTGCCGTGGAAGATGTGAAATTATATGGAGAACCTGGGCCGATGCTCTATGCAGAGGAGATTGTGCCCTGTGATCCTCTCCCGGAAGAGATGGTCTATTTTAACTGATAATCATTGACGAAGAGACGCGCTCTGAGTTAGGTAGAGGGCGTGAATATGTAGGCCCCGCTGTGAGGGCTATGGAGTGATAGGACATGTATTTGATAGCAGGATTGGGAAATCCAGGAAGACAGTATGAGCACACCCGCCATAATATGGGTTTTGACACGGTGGACGCGCTGGTGGAGAGACATCAGATTCCTCAGTCCGGGGTTCGCTGCAAGGGAATGTATGGAAAGGGAGTCATAGCCGGAGAAAAAGTCATATTGCTGAAACCGCTGACATATATGAATTTAAGTGGAGAGTCTGTGCGCGGAATTGTGGACTATTTCAAGATTGATCCAGAGAAAGAACTGATCGTTATCTACGACGACATTGATCTGGATCCAGGACAGATACGAGTCCGCAAGAAGGGGAGCGCCGGCGGGCACAATGGGATCAAGGATATCATTGCCAAATTGTGTACCCAGAATTTTAACAGAGTCAGGATCGGCGTGGGAGCTAAGCCAAAAGGCTGGGATCTGGCCGACTATGTGCTTGGCCATTTTTCTGGGGAGGACCGGAAATTGGCAGATGCCGGGATTCTCCGGGGAGCGGAAGCGGTGGAGCGGATTCTGGAGGATGGTGTGGATGCCGCAATGAATGAGTATAACCGTAGAGTATCCCCGTGATGAGTACAGCAGACAGTAGAAGAGGAGTTATATCGATGGAAGCGTTTGTCCAACCCTTGCAGGAGATGGCTGAGTACGATGAGATCTGTGGCAAGATACAGGGAAAGCCTCAGATTGTGCAAGTAGCTGGTTGTATAGAATCCCAGAAGGCTCATTTGATTTATGGGCTTTCTGGGCTTTTTCCATATCGTTTGATTGTGGCCCAAGACGAACAGCGGGCGAAGGAATTATATGAAGATTACCGGTTCTATGATAAGACGGTCTTCTATTATCCAGCCAAAGATTTTTTGTTTTTCCAGGCGGATATCCACGGCAACCTGCTGATCAAGCAGAGGATGCAGGTGGTAAAAGCCTTGTTGGAGGGGCAGGGATTGACGGTGATTACCAGTGTGGACGGCTGCATGGACTACCTGATGCCTTTGGAGCGGATTCGCGAAAATCTGATCCATCTGGACAGCAGTGGCAGTGTTGATTTGGAGAAATTAAGTCAGAGATTAGTCTGGCTTGGATACGAGAGGGTTCCCCAAGTGGAACGCTCCGGACAGTTCGCCGTCAGGGGAGGAATCCTGGATATCTTTTCTCTGACGGAGGAGAATCCCTGGAGGATCGAGATGTGGGGGGATGAGGTGGATTCCATCCGTAGTTTTGATTCCTACAGCCAGAGGTCCATAGAAAATCTCAGCGAGATTACGATCTTTCCGGCGGCGGAGCGCCTGGGGGAGAGAGGGATGGTGTCTTTTGCCGATTATTTTCCTAAAGATCGCACCATTTTGATCTTGGATGAGCCCAATCGGGTGACAGAGAAGGCTCAGGAGGTGGAGGAGGAATTTCGGCAGAGTCAACAGAACCGCATGGCCAAGGGAGACGCTTCCGTTGATGGGAATGTGACCGCGATACACTTACCGGATACGCTTTTGCTGGAGTTCTCCGAGTTGGTGAAAAAACTGAACGGATATCACGGAGCGGCGCTGAGCACACTGGAACCTGCACGGAAATTTTGGAAGATTCATGAGAAGTTTGACTTGACTGTGAAATCCGTCAGTTCTTACAATAACAGTTTTGAATTACTGGTTAAGGACCTGGGACAGTGGAAAAGACAGGGGTACCGGGTTGCCTTGCTCTCTGGTTCCAGAATCAGGGCGCGGCGTTTGGCCAAGGATCTGATGGATCAGGGGTTGAGCAGCTTCTACAGTGAGGATTACAGCCGCTCGATCCAGCCCGGGGAGATCATGGTGGTCTACGGCCATGCCCATAAAGGATTTGAGTATCCGTTGGTGAAGTTTGTCCTGATCACGGAGTCTGATATCTTCGGCAGAGAACAGAAGAAGCGAAAGAAGAAGAAACAGTATTCAGGCCAGAAGATTCAGAACTTCTCTGAGCTGGCCGTGGGTGACTACGTGGTTCATGAAAATCACGGCCTGGGTATCTACCGGGGTATCGAGAAGGTAGAAGTGGATAAAATCATCAAGGATTATATTAAGATTGAATACCGTGATGGGAGCAATCTGTATATACTTGCCACCCAGTTGGATTTGCTTCAGAAATATGCTGGTCAAGAGGCCAAGGCGCCAAAGTTGAATAAACTGGGGACTCAGGAGTGGAACAGGACAAAGAGCCGGGTAAAAGGGGCAGTGCGCGACATTGCCAGGGATCTGGTGAAATTATACGCCACAAGGCAGGAGAAAGAAGGCTTTGTCTATGGAAAAGATACGGTCTGGCAGAGAGAATTTGAGGAGATGTTCCCCTATGAGGAGACGGAAGACCAGATCCAGGCCATCGAGGATACTAAGCGGGACATGGAGAGTAAGAAGATCATGGACCGGCTCATATGCGGGGACGTGGGCTACGGTAAGACAGAGATTGCTCTGCGGGCAGCTTTTAAGGCTGTCCAGGAGGGGAAGCAGGTGGTCTATCTGGTGCCCACTACAATTCTGGCGCAGCAGCACTACAACACCTTTGTCCAGAGGATGATGGATTTTCCGGTGAGAGTGGATCTTCTCTGTCGTTTTCGCTCGTCCGCAGAGCAGAAAAAGACGATGGAAGGCCTGAAAAAGGGCTGGGTGGACGTGGTGGTGGGAACGCACCGCGTCTTGTCCAAAGATGTGGAGTATAAGGATCTGGGCTTGCTGATCATCGACGAGGAACAGCGGTTCGGGGTGACTCATAAGGAAAAGATCAAGAAGTTAAAGAATAATATAGACGTCCTGACTTTGACGGCGACGCCAATTCCCAGGACGCTCCATATGAGTTTGATTGGCATCCGGGATATGAGTGTGTTGGAGGAGCCGCCTATGGACCGTATGCCCATACAGACTTATGTGATGGAGTACGATGAGGAGATGGTCAGGGAGGCAGTTCTCAGGGAAGTAAAGCGTGGCGGACAGGTCTATTACGTCTACAACCGGGTCAATGATATCGCGGAGGTGGCGGGCAGGTTGACTCAGCTTTTGCCGGAGATCCGGGTGGGTTTTGCCCACGGGCAGATGAGCGAGCGGGAGTTGGAGAAGGCGATGTATGAATTCATAAGTGGGGAGTTGGACGTCCTGGTATCCACAACGATTATTGAGACGGGGCTGGATATCTCCAATGTGAATACCATGATCATCCATGACTCGGACCGGTACGGCCTGTCTCAGCTCTATCAGCTCAGGGGGAGGATCGGGCGCTCCAACCGGACGGCCTATGCGTTTTTGATGTACCGCCGAAATTCTGTCTTGAAGGAGACGGCGGAGAAAAGATTGGCTGCCATTCGAGAGTTCACAGATTTGGGCAGTGGTTTTAAGATCGCCATGAGAGACCTGGAGATTCGGGGCGCCGGAAATCTTCTGGGAGCTCAGCAGCACGGCCATATGCAAGCGGTGGGATATGATTTGTACTGTAAGATGCTCAATGAGGCGGTGAAGGAAGCCAAGGGAATTGCAGTGATGGAGGACTTTGAGACGACAATCGATTTGAGCATGGATGCATTTATTCCCAACACATACATTGCCAATGAGTACCAGAAACTGGATGTGTATAAGCGTATCGCCGGGATCGAGAATCAAGAAGAATACGAGGATATGCTGGAGGAGCTTTTGGACCGGTTTGGGGAGCTGCCCAGGGCGGTGATGAACTTGCTACTGATCGCCACCTTAAAGGCGGCGGCGCACAGGGCCTATCTGCGTGAGATAAAGCAGAGGGGCAATGAGATGAAACTAACGCTCTACGAGAAGGCGAAGATTGACGCGGCGGGAATCCCTGTAATCCTGAACGAGTACGGGAGAAGGCTACAATTTAAGGCGGAGGAGAATCCTTATTTTATATATCAGATGAAAGGCGATGGGTTGGAAGGAGTACAGAAACTGGTGGAGAGATTGGAAAAGCTTGCAGAGGATTTTCTGTGTTGACAAGAAAGTTCTCTGAATTCTCCTATAATATAAAAACGCTCTGCGGGGATCGCACTGCGGTGGAAGTGGGATATGTCGCTTGTGCGACCCGCCGCAGGCGGAGAATCCTGCCACGCTGGATTCTTTGTCTTCCGATAAATTGTGAATGTAAGTTGAATTTTAAAGGAAGTCTCTTGCCTTGGACGAAAAAAACGTTTATACTCATAAGATAGCAGAAAGATACGGGAGGATAGCATGAGTAAGAATAAAAATAAAGTGATGATTATAGCGCTGACAGGTTCTCTGGCCTTGACTGGGTTGGCAGGTTGTGGAAAATTGGATGGGACCAAGATTGCGGCGACAGTGGATAAAGAAGAGATTAGTATGGGAACATTGAGCTTTCTGACCAGATATCAGCAAGCCCAGACGTCTCAGATGTATATGAGTATGCTGGGCTCAGACGCCAGCTCCATGTGGGATCAAGTAGAAAACGAGAAAAAAGGGACTACCTATGGGGATTCTCTGCGGGATGGGGCCCTGGACCAGTTGGAAGAGATGTGCCTGTTGAAAGAGCACGCAGATGAGTACGATGTGTCTGTCACCAAGGAGGAGCAAAAAAAGATTAAGAAGGCGGCCAAGCAGTTCATGAAAGACAATGATGAGGAGACGCAGGAGTCTCTGGCCGTCACACAGGAGGATGTGGAGCATTTCCTAGAGTTGACCACCTATTATCAGAAGATGCAAGATCCCATTCAGGAGGACGTGGATACAGACGTCTCAGATGAGGAGGCCGCACAGACCACGGTGACTTATGTAAAAGTTTCACCTGCGGAGGAGAGTGATTCTGAGGATTCTTCTGACCAGGAGAGCGAAGCAGATGAGAGAGATCCAAAGGCGGAGGCCCAGGAGATCTTAGACCAGGTGTTGGCCACGGCGGATGCGGATATGGATGCCATTGCCGAGGGTGTGGATGAGAATTTATCATCCTCCACGATGAATTATTCCACCAACGAGGAGGAAGAGGAAGATACGCAGACGGTTCCCAGCGCAGTGAAGGACGCAGTGAAGGATCTTCAGGATGGGGAGGTTGTGCCCTCTTTGGTCCAAGATGGGGACGACTACTATGTGGTACGCCTGGACAAGGCTTTTGATGAGGAAGCTACGGAGAATCAGAAGGATACCATCATCTCTGAGAGAAAGCAGGATCTGTATGACAAGACTGTGGATGGCTGGAAGGATAAGGCCGAGATCACTGAGAACAAGGGAAATATCAAGAAGCTCAAGGTGACGGCGAACAAGAAATATTCTTTCAAGGCCGTTGAACAGACAGAGAGCACTGGGACCTCTGAGGAGACCACGGCCACCGAGACACCGGAGAATACACAGGCCGCCCAGGAGTAAGCGGAGCGTCTTACACAATTTTTAGAAGGGAAGTCTTCGAACTTTTGGGAGTGTGCGGATTGCAAATATTTGCTTTGACTACGCCAGAGTCTTAGCTGTAGAGGCGTACTTTAGGGACGCTTCTGATGAAAGGTGTTTACGAGCTGCCTTTCCCGGATAAGTGGAGGGGATAACAGAATAGAACAACGAAAACGATGTGTTCAATTTGGGCACATCGTTTTTTGCATAACTTGGCAAGCAGCCTCCCATTGAATAACATCTTTGATGTTGGCTATGCCCACCGTTGGTGTGTTTTCAATGTAGCCTGATTTCGAATTTACAGATTTATTCACAGTGAAATATTATATTTTTCCCAAATGTGACGGTTGTGACGATACAAATTGACCTTGAATCACTCTCCGTTTCATCGTCACCATCGTCACACAACATTTTAATGTAGATATTCTCTCCGGATATTGTCAGCAGCTTTGCAGCGTAGCCATCATCGGCAGATGATGTTCTGGGAGATTGGGGCCTCACCCCAACAAGCAAATTTGCGAAGAATGGTCCAAAGGACAATTCGAGAAAATGAGTGAACCTGTATAGGGTTACACTGCTTGCTACAATGAGTTTGACCCTGAAAGGAGGCAGAAAAACGCGCCAACTAACCTGATTTGAATGAGAAGCTATACCCGCACTTGTTGGAGATTGACCGTGCGGCGCAGGAGCGTATGGATACCTTGCTTCCCCGTATTATGGAGGCAGCGGGAGCTACCGAGGAATTGAAAGCCCGTGACCCTATGCGGTGGGTGGGGCTGATCTATTTTCCAAATTCTTTGATCGCCGGTATTCCAATGGCGATAGCCCGAATTGTTTTTTGAAAACTGATGCAAATTTGCTTTGATTCATATAGCCGATCAGCTCTGCTATTTCTGCAACGGACAATCTTGTAGAAGTCAATAACTCTGCGGCTTTTTTCATTCTGAGTTCCCGTAGGTAAATAGATATATTTTGTCCAAAAACACCGCGGAAGTAATTTTTTAAGCTGGTTTCGCTGACGGAAAATTGTGCGGCAAGTTCCCAGGCCGGATGATGTTGACGCAGATCAGAAGTAATGATCTTTTCTACCCGCTTTGCAATATCTACTTGTGTGTCTGTGAAAAAAGTGCAGGCTTGTGATGGTGGTATGTCGTTGATGTTTTGCAATAGAGAAAACAGTGCTAATGTGTATATTTTCATTTGTGAAATCGCATATGGGACAGAAACATCAAATAGTTCCCAAAGTTTTGTTAATATTTCTTCGCCCTCGGGGAGAACAGATGAAATATAGGTGGCCCCTTCAGGACAAAAGCGGTCAACAATTCTATGAAAGTCAATGGCAAATTCCTTTTGCACCCATGTGTTTTGTTCTGTCAGGGTATCAATATCAACAAAAAATTCCATTCCTTCGTAGATGCGGCGGGGATAGACATATTGTTTTTGGGCGAAGCATTCTGTTAGAGATATTTCACCGTCCTTTACATAGACAAAGTTTTCGTTATTCAAAATCATTTCGCAACGACCAGCTACACAATAGTTTACAAGTAAAGGGCCTTTTTCCACCGAGCCATTTCCGTAAAAATCCGGTGCCGTCCAAATGGGTGAATTTACAAAGATGTAAGCGATAGTAATTCCAGGAAAGAGCGGGAAAAAGGTCATGGAGCCTTTACCATCTTTTCTGTTCAAGAGCAGTTCCACGCTATAATCGTTACGCTTTAGTGAAATCCCAGGTATTTCACTACATTTTCTAATAATATCATCAATCTTCATTTTTTGCTCCCGTCATTCGATTGCCCGCTTTATAAATTTGGATGTTATTATATTATAGAATTACAAACGAAGTCAGTCAACAAAAAAACTCGTTGCTATTTGGAGCTAAAAAGATGATTGGTCGTAGAGAGATATTGCTAACTATGGTATCTTTTAGGGGTTAGAAATCACTAACCAGCAAATGAATGGAGGTATTCGTTATGAGTAACAAGTTACAAGCAAAGGATCTGATTAATCTCGGTCTGTTTACCGTTCTCTACTTTGTAATTGGATGCTGCGTCGCTATTCCCATCGGTTTTATACCCATCTTCTTGCCGATCCTTGGAGCCTTATGGTCTTTGATTACCGGCATCCCATTCATGCTGTTCCTGACCAGAGTCAAGAAATTCGGCATGGTAACAATTATGGGGATTTTAAGCGGCCTACTGATGGGACTGACCGGCATGGGATTTTGGGGTGTACCGATGGGTGCGATTTTTGGACTGCTGGGAGATCTGATCTTGAAATCTGGCGGTTATAAAAGCGCCAAAAAGAGCCTGATCGGGTATGCGGTGTTTAGCCTTTGGATGGTTGGTACATATATCCCCATGTATTTCATGGTAGAAGATTCCTGGGCCAGTTTTGCGGCCAGCTTTGGTGAGGAATACGCTGACAGAGTGATGGCTGTTATGCCTATGTGGAGCATTATCTTGGTCATTGCCGGGATCTTTATCTTTGCGATCCTGGGTGGCCTTTTAGGCAAGGCGCTTCTGAAAAAGCATTTTGCTAAAGCGGGTATTGTGTAATGAACGGAATATCATTTTCAGAAACAACCGAAAAAAGAAAAGGAATCCTGCTTGATCCCCGGACGAAGCTCATTCTGCTGCTGACGATCACAACACTGATGTTCAGTACCAGTAATGAAAGAATTATGAACATTGTCAAGCCGTGCTTAAGCCTTGTTCCCTTTGCGCTAATTTTGTCGGAACATCGTTTCAAAACAGCAGGAAAATATCTACTGCTATATGTGGTTTGCTTTATGTTAGAGCGGATTGCTCTTACGAGTTTAAGCGGATTACTCTCGTTCATCGTACTGGCAGTGACATCCATTATGACGCGGTTTGCACCCGGCATTATGACAGGTGCCTATCTGATCTCATCCACTTCGGTCAGTGAGTTTATTGGCGCAATGGAGCGCATGCACATCACGGAAAAAATCGTTATTCCAATGTCTGTAATTTTCCGCTTTTTTCCCACGATTAGCGAAGAATATCAGGCAATCCGGGATGCAATGAAAATGCGGGGCATACGATTCGGCGGGAAAAATCCTTTCCTGATAGTGGAATATCGCCTTGTTCCTTTGATGGTGTCCGTTGTGAAGATTGGAGATGAACTTTCTGCTGCTGCGTTGACGCGGGGGCTTGGAGCCCCCGTTAAACGTACAAATGTGTGCCAGATCGGTTTCCATGTTCAAGATTTGATTGCGATTCTGTTTTGTGTTATCTGCTTTGCCTTGTTTTTGTTTCAGCAGCAGATTTCTTTTTGATGGGAGGGTGTGAACCTATGATACGGATTGACCATGTGACTTTCTCTTATGGGGAGGAGAACGAGAACACTGGTGGAGTCCAGGATATAAATCTGACCATAGAGGACGGTCAGTGCATCGTACTTTGCGGCGAAAGCGGCTGCGGAAAAACAACAATAACCAGACTAATCAACGGCTTAATTCCTCACTACTACGAAGGTAAATTGAACGGAGGCGTATGGGTGAACGGGGTGAAAGTTTCAGAGCAGCCTCTTTATGATACAGCGAAAATTGTTGGTAGTGTGTTTCAAAATCCCCGTTCACAATTTTTTAATGTGGACACAACCAGCGAGATCACATTTGGGTGTGAAAATCTCGGACAGCCGGAGCAAAGTATTCGTGAACGGTTAGATAAGACCATCCGGGATTTCCGTCTGGAGAAATTGATGGGACGCAATATCTTTCACCTCTCCGGCGGAGAAAAGCAAAAAATTGCCTGTGCCGGAGTATCCATCATGGAGCCGGATGTGTTGGTGATGGATGAGCCGTCATCCAATCTGGATGCTTCCTCTATCCTCGATCTGCGAGCGACACTTGCATTTTGGAAGTCACAGGGAAAAACGATTATCGTGTCAGAGCATCGCCTCTACTATCTACGCGGTCTTGCGGATCGCTTTATTTATATTACTGACGGAAAGGTGGAAAAGGATTACTCCGCAGCGGAGTTTGAAAGCCTGACGGAGCAACAGAGAGCGGAGTTGGGGTTGCGTACCTTTATTCTTCAAGATTTGTTGCCGCCGAAAGCGTTGTCCCAGGCCAGTCAACAACTGGAACTTCGCAATTTCCGTTTTGCCTACAAAAACGAACCGGAAACGCTGCACATCCGTGAGAGTAAAATCCCCACAAATCGCATTGTCGGGATTATTGGAAATAATGGAGCCGGAAAGTCTACCTTCGCCCGGTGTTTCTGCGGCCTTGAAAAGCGTTGCGGTGAGGTGATCTGGAACGGCAGAACTTATCGCCCTAAAGACAGATTAAATACCTGCTACATGGTGATGCAGGAAGTCAATCACCAACTTTTCACAGAAACTGTGTTGGATGAAGTCCTGATCAGTATGGAGGAGGAAAATCAGAAGCGGGCCGAGGAAATCCTTGCCGAGTTAGATTTAATCGACTTCAAAGACAGGCACCCTATGTCTCTTTCCGGCGGCCAAAAGCAGCGGGTAGCGATTGCTTCGGCAATCGCGTCTAAGCATTCTATTCTATTTTTCGACGAACCGACCAGCGGCCTTGATTACAAACATATGAAAGAGGTTGCCAATGTCTTGAAACAAGTCAGGGATGCAGGCATTACCTTATATGTCATTACCCACGACCTTGAGCTGCTTTTAGATTGCTGTACGGATATTGTTTATTTTGAGGGTGGCTCCATCATCGACCAATTTCAAATGGATGAGGCCGGTCTTGGAAAAATCCGAAATTATTTTATAAAGGGGGTATCTACAAAATGAAGGAGGAAAAGAAAGGGGCACCCATAGGAACTTTATGGGAATGGGGCAAACCCTATTATGGAAAATTCATCGTTAGTGTTATCCTTGCGGTATTGGGTGTGGTCTGCCGGATGGAGTATGTTATCAGCGAGGAATCTTTTCAAAAGTTGAAAGAGCTTGTGTATTCTCAAAAGGAAGCTATGGAGGCAGCAGAAGCGTAAATATGTAAAGACAGCGAGGGCAGCTTATGGGATATTAACTGAATATGTCCTATGTGCTAACATCCTCTAATGATTTTGATGATACAGTGCGGCGAATTTCCAAGGATTGAAGAGGATGTGAACAGACTGGAGCAGGATCTGGTCATGGAGCTGCCTGTGTTACCCAATGTGCGCTGGTGGCACAGAAATATGGCTCGTAATGATTTCTGTATCAACGGTTTCATCAACCATTCTCTGGACATCATTAATATGACCGACAGCGGAAAGATCATTTTGGCGAAAACCAAAGGTGGTCATTTTACAAATGATGAAAGTCGTGAAAAGATTGAACTGGGCAATGTATGGCGTAATGCAGCTGGAAATAAATATTGATACTATATGGTGTTCCGTGATGATGAAACCATCCTACCTGGTGTACTGAGCATGAGTCAGTTCGTTGAAATGGTGAGGCAGCTGTAGCGTAAAGATTAAAATGGGAGGTATGTAGTGATGAGTTGCCCCCTTTTATTCTAAAACCGTAGCGGTCATTGAGTACATTTTGAGTACACTATTTTCGAGACACAGAAACACACCGGCGGATACAGAGAAAAAATGCACTATATTGTAGTGCAAGCACTACGAAAAATATGCATATTTCAAAACCCTACCTTGAATGGAAATAGGGAGGACAGACGGAAATCTGTCCTCCCTTGATAAGTATTGAGATCCAAAGTTTCATGATCATTTGAATCTTACATAGCTCTGTGAATAATCCAGAGAGCGTTCTTTTGACGTATTTGGAATGGCTTTCGATTAGCCGAAGTATCTCTTTAACAGACCCTCGAAAGCTTTTCCGTGACGAGCTTCGTCTCTGGCCATCTCATGTACGGTGTCATGGATTGCATCCAGGTTGGCGGCTTTCGCACGTTTTGCCAGATCGGTCTTTCCGGCGGTAGCGCCGTTCTCAGCCTCTACTCTCATCTCCAGGTTCTTCTTGGTGCTGTCTGTCACGACCTCGCCCAACAGCTCAGCAAATTTTGCAGCGTGCTCTGCCTCTTCGTAGGCAGCTTTCTCATAGTACAGTCCCACTTCGGGATATCCTTCTCTGTGAGCGACACGGGCCATCGCCAGGTACATTCCAACCTCGGAGCACTCTCCCTCGAAGTTTGCTCTTAAATCTGCCAGAATATCCTCGCTTACACCTTTGGCAACACCGACAACGTGCTCGGCAGCCCAGCTCATCTCACCTTCTTGTTTGATGAATTTGGAAGCTGGAGCCTTACATACAGGACAGACCTCCGGTGCATTTTCTCCTTCATAAACGTAACCGCATACACTACATACCCATTTTGTCATAGTTTTGATCTCCTTTTCTTAATATTTATTATCTAGATTAGGTGCAATTTCTTGACACGCCAATCTCGGTAGCCAAATCAATAATGATTACTGTTATTAACTTAACATAAATTGTACAGTTTGTCAAGAGCTTTTCTTTTTTATTTCTGATGTAGAAGCCTTGGTCTCTTCTTTGGTTTTGTCCAGGCAGTCTTGACAGATTCCCTGAAATAGCGTGGTGTAACTCTCGATTTTTCCACTGAAATCTTTGGTGGCGTCTAACATAACATGATCCACATTCTCCATCTTCATGTCGGACAGTCTGTGACATTTTCTACAATAGAAATGATTGTGTGGAGTGGTCACAGCGTCGAAGCGGTCGCCGCCCTCTTCTGTGGAGATCCGGTTGATCTCGCCTAGCTCTGTCAAGAGGGAGAGGTTGCGGTATACAGTTCCCAGACTGATATTCGGATATATCTTCTGCAGATTGTGGTATACCGTGATTGCAGTCGGATGGTCTGTACGAGAATTAAGAAATTCTTTGATAGACTCACGCTGACGGCTGTATTTCAAAGTTCTCATTCATTCCCTCCTTTGAGATTGTAATCAATAATAGTAATAGTTATTATTTGATCTGTTTTTACTATACAATACTTAACGAAAATTGTCAATATTAAATTCCAAAATAATCTCATATATTTTTGCGGGATATTTTTAAACTTATCGGGGAGGTCCCACGCTTCTTATGCGGGAGTGAGACTTCTCTGCTTCGACAGGAGTACAAGCTCCAGTCAAAAATATCCCAAGAGTGGCAATAAGGTTGTGAGCAAGTAGTGAAGCGGATTGCGCATATCCCCTTTGACAGACAGAAATCGAAGGGAATAACCTTTCTAGAATCTTCTTTGAGATTTTAACGGCTAGTTGTGATTGTAGCTTCTGAAGAGAGCGTTGGGGGGGAATGTGGGAGATTCATGACGCCTGTAGACAGCGTGCCCATTCTAAGAGTAAAATGAGAAATGACATTTGCGCGAATTTGTGAGGAGATATTTCTGTAGGCGTACCGGTGCGAGACGGATTGTGTGGTCTGTGACGGTACGCCATATTGGGTTCTGCCACCGGGGGGCAGAAGAAGTCTTGGTCATCTATCCTTCAGAGACAGGAGCCTGCCACTGGGGAGTATATGCGAGGAGATCAGTGGATCAGACGGATTTTGCCGATGAGAGGAAGGCGTTTGGCCTGTCCGCTGCACACATTGATGATCCCCCAGATGGCCAGAAAGACCAGTATCAGCGAGACCAGATGTAAAGCCTTAGCTGCCATACCGAAACCCCAGAATAAGAAAGCGATACTGGAGAGTTTGTTCAGGACCACTATGAAAAATCTCAGGACAACTCTTATCAGAAATAGAAGCAATCCTTGGTTGGCGTGAAAACGGACATAGGGAGAGTTCCGGGAACAAAAGAGGGGAATCAAGACCAGAATGCCCAGATAGGACATCAGGGCCATTCCCTTGTTTCGCTGGATGTCCATGGGATCGTAGCCTTCTTCTTCATAGGGATTGCCACTGATGTGATCCAGGGAATCCTGAAAGACATGGTGGCCGCTGAATGAGGTTTTCTGTGTGCACTGGGCGCCGCACCCGGGGCAGCAGGATGCGCCGGTGGGAAGTATGGCACCGCATATTTTACATCTTTTCATGAAATACTCCTTTTGTATAGTTTGGGTCCACAGTCTGGACGATACAGGGGCGTCCCGCGAGTCCGTCAATGGGTATTGTCTGTCTGATACGATTATACAGAGAGCAAAGAGGTTTGTAAATGAGTTTTCCAAAAGATGATGGGCACAGGGCCACCCAGAAGTGAAGTGGCCAGCGCCACTTGGGGTATTTACAAAAGTGGGAAACTATGCTAATCTTTTCATAATGATTGTGGAAAAATATGATTTCAGAATCCCATGGATGATTTTAGAAATTCAGGCGGCCCAGGAAGGCTGCTTTTCTTTCTATGTGGTGGGAATTCTGAGGAGAATAAAGAGGAGGAGAAAGAGAGATGGCGAAGGAGAGATATTATATCACAACTGCAATTGCCTATACTTCCGGAAAACCTCATATTGGAAATACCTATGAGATAGTCTTGGCAGATGCGATTGCCCGCTTCAAACGTCAGGAAGGCTATGATGTATTTTTTCAGACGGGGACGGATGAGCACGGGCAGAAGATAGAGTTGAAGGCCCAGGAGGCGGGCGTCACGCCGAAGGAGTTTGTGGACGGCGTGGCTGGACAGATCCGGCAGATCTGGGATCTGATGAATACTTCCTACGATAAATTTATCCGGACGACAGACGGATACCATGAGAGACAAGTTCAGAAGATCTTTAAGAAGTTGTATGAACAGGGAGATATCTATAAGGGGCACTATGAGGGATTGTACTGTACGCCCTGCGAGTCTTTCTTCACAGAGTCTCAATTGGTGGATGGGAAATGTCCGGACTGTGGCCGTCCAGTTACCCCGGCTAAGGAGGAGGCCTATTTCTTCCGTATGAGTAAATATGCAGACCGGCTGATTGAACATATCAATACCTATCCGGAATTTATACAACCGGTGTCCAGGAAAAATGAGATGATGAACAATTTCTTGTTGCCGGGGCTCCAGGATCTGTGCGTGTCAAGGACCTCTTTTCAGTGGGGGATTCCGGTGGACTTCGACCCGGGACATGTGGTATATGTGTGGCTGGATGCGTTGACAAACTATATCACAGGCATTGGGTATGACTGTGACGGTGAGAGCGGGGAGCAGTTCGGGAAATACTGGCCGGCGGACTTACATCTGATTGGAAAGGATATCATCCGTTTCCATACCATCTACTGGCCGATCTTTCTGATGGCTCTGGGACTTCCTCTGCCCAAGCAGGTGTTCGGACATCCCTGGCTGCTCCAGGGCGATGGCAAGATGAGCAAGTCAAAGGGGAATGTTATCTATGCAGACGAGCTGGTGGAGCTCTTCGGGGTAGACGCAGTGCGCTATTTTGTGCTCCACGAGATGCCTTTTGAGAATGACGGCGTGATCACCTGGGAGCTGATGGTGGAGCGGCTGAATTCAGAGCTGGCCAACACCCTGGGAAATCTGGTGAACCGGACGATCTCTATGTCCAATAAGTATTTTGGCGGAGTGGTCACGGATGCGGGCGTGGCGGAACCGGTGGATGAGGAGCTGAAAAGCTTTGCCCTGGAGATTCCCAAGAAGGTGACTGCTAAGATGGACGAGCTGCGGGTGGCTGACGCTATGACGGAAGTTTTCAGTCTGTTTAAGCGTTGTAATAAGTATATTGACGAGACTATGCCTTGGGCTCTGGCGAAGGACGAGAGCAAGAAAGAACGTCTGGCAACGGTTCTCTACAATCTTGTGGAAGGAATCTGTATCGGAGCCACCTTGTTGCAATCCTTCATGCCAGAGACTACAGAGCGGATTCTGGCACAGTTGAATGCCGAGGCAAGATCCATGAAAGATTTGGAGCGTTTTGGCATCTATCCGTCTGGAGACAAGGTGACAGAGAAGCCGGAGATCCTCTTTGCCAGGTTGGATGTGAAAGAGATCATGAAGAAGGTGGAAGAGATGCATCCTCCTGTACAGGAGGAATCCAGTCAAGGGCCAGTGATCGATATCGACGAGAAGCCGCAGGTGACTTTCGACGATTTTATGAAAATGCAATTTCAGGTGGGGGAGATTGTTTCCTGCGAGGCCGTGAAGAAATCCAGAAAGCTTCTCTGTTCTAAGGTGAAGATTGGAAGTCAGGTAAAGCAGATTGTGTCCGGCATTAAGTCCGATTACTCTCCTGAGGAGATGGTGGGTAAGAAAGTGATGGTGCTGGTAAACTTAAAACCTGCGAAATTGGCAGGTATTCTCTCAGAGGGTATGATTCTGTGTGCTGAGGACGACCAGGGGAACCTGTCCTTGGTGACGCCGGATAAGGACGTACCGTCCGGGGCAGAGATCTGTTGAGAGGGCAAGTTCTGATAGGAATGTTTTTGATTGACCGATAGAAAAAGGAGGGCTGTCGTTGCGGAGTGTGAGTCTGCAACGACAGCCCTCCTTTTATAGGGGGTGCTGTGCTAATGTGTGAAAGTATCCTGCGGTGGGGCGGAATTGTGTCGCTCATGCGACCCACCGCAGGATTCTCTGATCTCTCAATTGGGAGCGGCTTCCCAGCGGCCGGAGGCCCCGCAGGGGAGGATGAGTCCAGTGCTGTAGACGGGAAGGCCAATCTCCTGGGATTGCACAGTGCCCGAAAATCTTCTCAGCTCCGTGGAGAGCATGTAGGTCAACACTGCAGGGGCAAGTCCGGTGGTATAAGAATTCACCAGGAAGAACAGTGGCCGGTCGCTTAGCAATTTGGCGCAGAGCTGGAGGAAGGGAAAGATAGACTCCTCGATCTTCCAGATCTCTCCTTTGGGGCCACGGCCGTAGGAAGGTGGATCCATGATGATGGCGTCGTAGTGATTTTGACGGCGGATCTCCCTCTCTACAAATTTTACACAGTCATCCACCAGCCAGCGAATGGGGGCGTCTTTGAGACCAGAGGCGACGGCGTTTTCTTTGGCCCAGGACACCATTCCCTTGGAGGCGTCCACATGGGTGACGGAAGCGCCTGCTGCAGCGGCAGCCAGGGTGGCGCCTCCTGTGTAGGCGAACAGATTTAAGACTTTGATTGGCCTCTGCGCTTGGCGGATTTTCTCAGAGAACCAGTCCCAGTTGGCGGCCTGCTCAGGAAAGAGTCCGGTGTGCTTGAAACTAAAAGGTTTCAGATGGAAAGTGAGATCTCTGTAATGGATGGACCACTGTTGTGGAAGGTGGAAGAATTCCCACTCTCCTCCTCCTTTCTTGCTGCGGTGGTAATGGCCGTTTTTATTCTTCCAACCGGGATTGGTCTTTGGGGTATTCCAGATCACCTGAGGGTCTGGGCGCACCAACAGATAATCTCCCCATCTCTCCAGTTTTTCGCCGCCGGAGGTATCTAGAACCTGGTAGTCCTTCCAATTGTCTGCAATCCACATAATTTAAACCCTTTCTCTCATATAATTGTTGATGGTAGTGTCACTGTTCTGATTCATTGGTCTGGACAGGGGACGAGGTGGTGGGCGTCCCACCGATTGTGATGCTGGAGTAGCAGCGATAGGCGTCGATGATGTGGTAGGGATCCGTCTCGTGGCTACCTGGAGCGCCTCCTGTGACCAAGATGAACTCTTCACCGTTGACCTTGCCAAAGCTGGCCAGACATTGGCCAGCCTCCTGGGTGTAACCAGTCTTACCACCCAGGATCAGGCCGCTGGACTGGGCGTCCTGGGGCATGAACTCAAAGAGGGTACTGCTGTAAGTGACGCCTTCTGGGTGAAGATTGGTGGCTGCGCTGGTGTGGCTGGTGGTGGACATGATCTCTCGGAGTGTGTCTGATTGGAGGACAGTCTCCAGCAAAAGGGCCATATCTGACACGGTGGTGTAATGGTTCTCATTGTGCAGGCCGGTGGGATTGGTGAAGTGGGTATTCCTCATACCGATCTGGGCAGCCTTCTCATTCATCATCGCGACGAAGGCCTCCTCATCTCCAGCGATGTAGTCGGCCAGTCCGATGCAACACTCGGCCCCGGAGGGCAGGAGAACTCCGTATAACAGATCCAAGGCGGTGACTTCCTCCCCGCCGGAGAAACCTGCCATGGATGCGCCTTCCTCGGCGAGGGCGTCGAACATCTGGGCGTCCAAGGTGATCTTCGTCTGAAGGTCCGGGATCTGTTCATAGGCGATCAGCGCGGTCATCAGCTTTGTCATAGAGGCTGGATACATCTTTTCCTCGCTTCTCAGATCAAATACTTTCTCGCCGGTACTTTGGCGGATCAGTACGCCGTAGTGGCTGTATAGGTCGTCTCCTGTGATGGAGAGGGTGGCCGGAACTGGTGTTGGGGTGGGAGAGGGGGTGGACTCAGCCAGAAGAGAGTCGTTACGCTCTGTCTTGAGGTCTTCGGCCAGTTCATCGGGATTTTGGATTTTACCTTTTCGTATGGTCCAAAATAAAGTTCCTGCTATGAGTATAAGGATGAGAATGCACAGAGCGTACAGTGTTCTGCGCAGACGCCGTTTTCTTTTCCGCCTTCTGTTTTGTGAGCGGGAATGATTGTCGTATTTAGCCATTGTGAACTCCTTTGTCTTCATGAGGCGACGATACAAGATAGAAGGTGGGCGACCGTTCTAAACTCATGTGCAGGATAGAAGGCCCATCGTCTCTATATCGCCAGTTTTGTTCTCCGTCCGTTGGACGGGAGGCGTTTTACCGGATGGCGTTCCCACTCTGTCACCACATAGCGAGGGAGTGGAAACGGGCAATTTTCGTGTCATTTACCCATTTTATTCTGTTCGGATGCAAAAATCAATACTGGCAGGGGGAAAACCTTGCAGTTTCGGAAAATTTAAGAACTATTTTTTAGGCAAGATTGGCGGATTCTCCTGTGGGCTGTTAAGGTTGACGTTCATAGAAACAATATAGTACAATGAAAAACAGCAGAAAAAAGTGAGGAGGAGATTATATGAAGCCATATAAGCAGTTAAATAGAAGTGAACTCTTAGCTCAGAGAGAGGAATTGACAAAACAGTTCGAGGAGGTCAAGGCGAAAGGGCTGACGTTGGATATGTCCCGCGGCAAGCCGGGGACAGACCAGTTGGATTTGGCCATGCCTATGTTGGACTTGGTGGATGGCCAGAGCCAGATGAAGTGTGAAAATGGCATGGATTGCAGAAATTACGGGGTTCTGGACGGGATCCCCGAGGCCAAGAAGCTGATGAGCGCCATGATCGGGACAGACCCGGAACATGTGATTGTGTTTGGCAATTCCAGCCTGAATATAATGTTTGACACGGTGTCGCGCTGTATGCTCAAGGGCGTGCTGGGAGGCACCCCCTGGTGCCGTCTGGAGAAAGTGAAATTTCTCTGCCCGTCGCCGGGATATGACCGCCATTTTAAAGTCACGGAATTCTTTGGCGTCGAGATGGTCACGGTGCCCATGCTACCCACAGGGCCGGACATGGATGTGGTGGAGAAGCTGGTGAGCCAGGACGCGTCGGTGAAGGGGATCTGGTGTGTGCCGAAGTATTCTAACCCCCAGGGATATACTTACTCTGACGAGACGGTCAGACGTTTTGCCAATTTAAAGCCTGCAGCCCCGGATTTTCGGATTTTTTGGGACAATGCCTACTGTGTGCACCATCTCTATGAGGAGGAGCAGGATACGTTGTTAAATATCTTGGAAGAATGCCAGAAGGCGGGCAATCCGGATATGGTCTATGAGTTCGCCTCCACCTCCAAGGTCAGCTTCCCAGGTTCCGGGGTGTCCGTGATGGCGGCTTCCAAGGAGAATCTGGACGAGGTGAGAAAATATTTAACCACACAGACCATTGGCCATGATAAGATCAATCAGCTTCGCCATGTGAAATTCTTCAAGGACGCCCAGGGAATTCAGGATCATATGAGGAAACATGCAGATCTCATTCGCCCGAAGTTCGAGGCTGTGCTGGAGACGCTGCAGAGGGAGCTGGGAGGTCTGGAGATCGGTCAGTGGACGACTCCGAGAGGGGGATACTTTATCTCTTTTGACTCCATGGAAGGCTGTGCAAAGGCCATTGTGGCGAAGGCCAAAGAGGCCGGAGTGGTTATGACTGGCGCGGGCGCCACCTTCCCCTATGGAAAGGATCCAAAAGATTCCAATATCCGTATCGCGCCCACGCTTCCTTCTGCCCAGGAACTGGCAACGGCGACGGAAGTTTTTGTCCTGAGTGTAAAACTGGTCAGCTTGGAAAAACTTTTGGGCGAGATCTAGGCGACAGGAGGCGCAGATGACAGAAGAACGAGAGAAGATGAGTACGAAGAGAAAGGTGCTGATTGGCCTGATCTCGGCGTTTGTGGCCTTGGCCATCGCCATCTATGCTGGGGGAGTCTTCTATTTCAAAACTCATTTTTTGCCGGGGTCTAAGGTGAATGGAATTGACTGCTCCTTCCTGTCCGAGGAGAGAGCACAAGAATATATGGAAAAAGAGGTCTCTGTCTATACGTTGGCCATCGACGAGCGCAACGATGGGAGAGAGAAACTGGAGGGAAGCGAGATTGGGCTTACCTACGTCCCTGACGGTGGTATCGCAGAGCTTCTGTCCCAACAGAAGACAGCGACTTGGGTACTGTCTCTGCCCAAGGGGGAGAAGCATCAGTTGGATACCGGCGTGACCTATGATCTGGAGAAATTGGAGGAAAAAATGTTGTCCCTCAATTGTTTCCAGGAAGGAAATATCACAGCGCCCCAGGACGCTTCTATTCAGGAGACGGATACGGGCTATGAGATTGTCCCTGAGGTGATCGGGGACCAACTGGATCGAGATAAGACTCTGAGAGCTCTCCAGGACGCAGTGGATGGACAGCAGAGGGAATTGGACTTGGAGGAAACAGGGTGCTATGTGAATCCCAAAGTATACCAGGATGATAAGACACTGCGAAAGCATGTGAGACAGATGAACAAACTGGTGGACGTGGTCGTCACTTATGATTTTGACGACCGGACGGAGACCGTGGACAAAGATGTGATCAAGAATTGGCTGGTGTTGGACAAGAAGGGAAATTATACTTTGGACAAAGAGAAGGTGGCCGCGTATGTGAACCAATTGGGTTACGACTACGATACTTTTGGCTGTACCCATGATTTTGTCACGGCGCTGGGAGAGAAGATCCGCGTGAAAGGTGGAGACTACGGCTGGGCCATCGATCAGGATAAGGAGACGGCGGCTTTGATCAAGGTGATCAAATCCGGGGAGACTCAGATCAGGGAGCCGGTCTATGCATTTGAGGGATGGGACCGTAAGGAGAACGATATCGGCGATACCTATGTGGAGATCAGTCTCAAAGATCAGAGAATGTGGATGTATAAGGACGGCCAATTGTTGGTGGACACACTGGTTGTGACTGGAAATCACAGTAAGGGGTGGGATACCCCGGCAGGGGTCTATGCGGTGGACGCTAAGAAATCCCCGGCTGTGCTCACAGGGGAAGATTACGCCAGCGATGTGACCTTCTGGCTGCCTTTTAACGGAAACGTGGGTATTCACGATGCGGATTGGCGGACCGAGTTCGGAGGGGATCTCTATCTGACAGAGGGATCGCATGGCTGCGTCAATACTCCGTATGATCAAGCTGAGATCATATACAATAATATTGAGATTGGCGCGCCGGTGGTGGTATATTGATGATTCGAAGACGCTGTGGGGCAGAGAAGACGGCGCCTAGGCGCGATAAAGTTGAGGAGAGAAGTTCTAGGAAGCAGGAAAGGGCTGATATAGATATGAAGATTGTAGTTTTAGCGGGTGGAACCAGTACAGAGAGAGACGTCTCTATTGTCTCCGGCACGGGAGTGTGTAAGGCACTCCGGCAAAAAGGCCATCAGGCGCTTCTGGTGGACGTGTTTGCCGGGACAGAGTGTCCGGATGTAAAGACCGCGTTCACAGACGAGTACGATGTGGAGGCGGCAGAAGAATACATAAAGAGCTTTAACAGTGAGATCCGCCGGATGGAGCGGGAGAGGAGAGATTTCTTCGGTCCCAATGTGATCGCTCTGTGCAAGGAGGCTGATATCGTCTTTCTGGCTCTCCACGGGGAAAATGGGGAGAACGGGAAGGTACAGGCCGCTTTTGACTTGATGAAGATTAAGTATACAGGCACGGGTCACACCAGCAGCGCTATGGCCATGGATAAAGGGATCACAAAGGCGTTATTTCAGATGTATCAAGTTCCCACGCCAAAGGGAGTGACGATGACGGCTAAGAATCGCACCGATGATCTGGGTGCTCTGGGTATGGAGTTCCCGGTGGTGGTAAAGACTTGTTGCGGTGGTTCCAGTATCGGCGTCTATATTGTGGAAGACCAGGTTGCCTACGAGAAGGCGTTGGATGAGGCTTTCTCCTATGAGGAGGAAGTGGTGATCGAGGACTACATCCAGGGTAAGGAGTATACAGTGGCTGTAGTGGATGGAAAGGCCTACCCTATCGTGCTCATTGAACCGGTGAGCGGTTTCTACGACTATAAAAATAAATATCTTCCAGGGGCGACGGTGGAGACGTGTCCGGCTCCCTTAGATGAGGCGCTGACTCGTAAGATGCAAGCTTACGCGGAGGTGGGATACAAGGCGTTGGGACTGGAGGCTTATGGTCGGTTGGACTTTATGATGGACGATTCCGGCAATATGTACTGTCTGGAGGCCAACACTCTGCCTGGGATGACGCCCACCAGCCTAATCCCCCAGGAGGCGGCCGCCCTTGGAATGGATTATCCTACTTTGTGTGAGCACTTGATCCAAGTGTCCCTGAAGAAGTATCAATGAGTATGAAAAAAGAAACTTAGCTGACAAGGTGAGGGCTTGGCTGGGAGCCGAGGCCGTAATTGCGAATAAATTTGTGGTGGAAAGAAGAACGGACTATGAAAAATCTGACTCTGAAGAATATTGCGACAGTCTGCGGCGGTGTCTACCGCGGAGATGAGAGAAGCGGCGAACAGGAGATCACGGCGATCACCAGTGATAGCCGGAAGGTGGAGAGGGGCTGTCTTTTCGTTCCCATTGTGGGAGAACGGGTGGATGGGCACAAGTTCATTGGGGATGTGATGGCCCAGGGGGCGCTGGGGACACTCTCGGAGAAGAAATTGGATGGGGTGGACTATCCCTATGTACAGGTGGAATCTTCACTTCTGGCTGTAAAGCAAATCGCCAAGTTTTATCTGGAGCAGCTTCGGATTCCTGTGGTGGGGATCACGGGGAGCGTGGGGAAGACAAGCACGAAGGAAGTGATTGCCTCTGTGTTGTCGGAGAAATACAGTACGCTGAAGACTCAGGGGAACTTTAACAATGAGCTGGGCTTGCCCTTGACAGTTTTCCGACTGAGGGACTGCCATGAGATTGCGGTGTTGGAGATGGGAATTAGCGACTTTGGGGAGATGAGCCGTCTAGCTGAGATTGCCCAGCCGAATACCTGTGTGATCACCAATATTGGACAGTGTCACCTGGAATTTCTGGGGGACAGAGATGGAGTCCTCCGGGCGAAGACAGAGATCTTCCAATATCTGAAGCCAGGAGGGAGAGCCATCCTGAATGGAGATGATGACAAGCTGGCAACTGTGGGGCAGGTGCAGGGGGAGGAACCGATTTTCTTTGGATTGAATGCAGCTTATCCAGTCTACGCAGACCAAGTGGAAAGTTGTGGGCTGAAGGGGATGCGGTGTCGGATTCACCTTCCTCAGGCGACTTTTACCGCACAGATCCCCATGCCGGGTCGTCATATGGTCTATAATGCGTTGGCGGCGGCGGCTGTGGGGATGGTCTACGGACTGACTCCGGCGCAGATCCAGGCCGGTATAGAGAAATTGGAGCCGGTAAGCGGCCGTTTCCGTATGGTAGAGACGGAGCGGTTTTTAGTGGTGGATGACTGTTACAATGCCAACCCAGTCTCCATGAAGGCTTCCTTGGACATTCTAAGAGACGCCCTGGGGCGCCGGGTGGCTATTTTGGGAGATATGGGAGAGCTGGGAGAGAAGGAGAGGGATCTCCACCGGGAAGTGGGAACGTACGTCGCAGCCAGCGGTGTGGATCTTCTGATCTGCACCGGGGAATTAAGCCAGGAGCTGGCGGCGGCGGCCCGGGAGGCTGGCACAGGGCTGGAAGTGGTATATGAGCCGGATCTGACGTCGTTGCTGGGAAATCTTTCTTCTCATCTACAGGACGGAGACACGATCTTAGTGAAAGCTTCCCATTTCATGCACTATGAGAAGGTAGTTCAAGAGTTGGAGACTTGCTGTCGGTGAGAAATATATCAGGGTATCAAAGACCGTCTGACGGACTTTGATACCCTGATATATTTATGGGCAAGCGGTGGGGCGGATGGGGAATATCTGTTTTGACAACGTCACAGCCTTTTCTCGAAGTTGCCATCCACAGCCATCACATCGTGGAAGATAATAAAAGCATGGGGGTCGGCTTTGTGGACGAGACGGCGCAGCCGGGGCATCTCATATTTAGAGATCACAGTCAGGAAGACGTAACTGGTCTCGTGGGTATAGCCTCCCTCCCCGCTCCACCGGGTTGTTCCCCGCTGCAAGTCCTTGAGAATTCCAACTTCCACAGCGGGGTTCTTGGTGAAAATGATGGCGCTGGTCTTGATATTTTGATAGTGAGTCTGATCCAAGATGGTGGTGAGAACCACTGTGTAGATGATGGAGTAGATCACATGTTCAAAGTCATAGTTGAAGATACAATATAGGAAGACGAGGGCGCCGATTCCCATACTGATCTTGCCCACGCTGAAATCGGGAAAGTGCTTTGTGCAATACATTCCTACGATATCCGTTCCTCCCCCGGAACTGCCGCTGCGCAACACCATTCCACAGCCCACACCGCCGATGAGACCGCCGATTAGGCAGGAGGTCAGCGGATCGGAGACCCAGGGGGCTGGGGGAATAGGGATGACAGAGATCATAGCAGTCTGTAGGACGACTGAGAAAATGGTCTTAAAGAAAAAAGTCTTACTGATCTTGAGATAGGCCAAGATCAGGAGGGGGATGTTCAACAGAAATAAAAATGCGCCGGTTAGATCCGTGGACGGTGGCAGGTCCACGGTCTTCCGGAGTAAAGTCTGAAAGATCTGGGCAATACCGGTAAAATTCCCACTGTACAGATCTTGAGGAACGATGAAAAGGTTGAAGGAGCCTGCGAATATCAGGCAACCAATGAAACAGAGTCCTGAATTTTTCCAGAAGTCTTTGGAGTGGATGATACGTGACAAAGCACCCATAAGCGTACCCCCTTCTTATCGAGAGAATGTCATACCGCCGAGAAGTAATAGGATGCAAATATGACTGCACGGTCTGGCTTGGTATGCATATATTATAATAGACCATTGTGAATGAGGAGTACAGTTCTTTTTATGTATTATGATAAATTTTTTCCTTTCTATGTTGCCTATGCCAATCCGGCTCTCTACGACGGGGAGAGGATTCAAGAGAAAGAATTTCAACTGATGAAATCTTACTATCCTCAGACGGTACATCAGATACAGAAGAGAGTGGAAGAAGAATGCGAGAGGATGGACTATGAGGGAAGTATGCTCTACGATGAGTACCCGGATAAATATATGCTCTACCATATCTGTGACCAGATCAAGAAGGACATGGTGGAAGTGGAGGAGAAACACAGAGGTTTTCTGGATGAGTTGATTCAGGTGTTGCTGTACCAGGAGATCTCCAGGCGCAGATGCCGCAGGCATCGCTGCCGTAGGTATTTTTAGGGTTGTGATTTTTAAATAAAACCATTACAATAGAACCATGAAAAAAGAGATAGAAGAATTTATAGATAAAAATATGGGAGAGGGACTGATCCAGATTGTGATCAGCAAAAGCAGAATGAAAGACGGACCTTCCAAGGTGAAGATTCGTCCTATTCTGCTGAGAGACAGGCTCGCCTACCAGGCCACGGAGACAGTGGGGACCAAAGCATTGCACGCGAACTATGAGAGACAGGAGTTGATTGGTTACATCGGGGAGATGATGGAAGAGAGGTTTATGCAACTGCAATGGGAGGGCCAGAGGGAGGATGGCCTGATTTTGGTGAGCAAAAAAGGCAAAGTGACCACAAAAGTTAAGAGACATGCCAGCCGGAACGTGGAGAGGCCACTGGAACATAACCGTAAGAAACGGTACATCTTGCAGGAGGGAGTTCCGGTGCCGTTTCTCAGAGACCTGGGAGTGATGACGTCAAATGGCAAGGTTGTGGCTGCGAAGTACGACAAATTTCGGCAGATGAACCGGTTCCTGGAGTTCATCGAGGACATTCTGCCATGTCTGGATCGTGGCCGGGAGATCACAATCATTGATTTTGGCTGTGGCAAGTCGTATCTGACCTTCGCCATGTATCACTATCTCCGGGAGCTGAGACAATACGATGTGCGGATTATAGGTCTGGATTTGAAGGAAGACGTGATCGAACATTGCAATGAGTTGGCCAGAGCCTACGGATATGAGAAGCTAAATTTCTATCCGGGTGACATTGCGTCCTACCAGGGAGTCAGCCGGGTGGACATGGTGGTGACCTTGCACGCCTGTGACACGGCCACGGATTATGCGCTGGCCAAGGCTGTGTCCTGGGGAGCTAAGGTAATCCTGTCTGTGCCCTGTTGTCAACATGAACTCAACGGGCAGATTGCCAATGACATGCTCTTGCCGGTACTTTCCTACGGGATCCTGAAGGAGCGGATGGCTGCTCTGATCACCGACGGTCTGCGGGCGGAGCTCTTAGAGAGTCAGGGGTATGAGACGCAGATTCTGGAGTTCGTGGATATGGAGCACACCCCTAAGAATCTGCTGATCCGCGGTGTCTACACAGGGAGAAAGAAAAGTCTGGATAGGACGAAGACTTGTATGGAGCAGCTCCATGTCCACCCAACTTTAGCAGAGCTTCTAAGAGATCAGGAGGTGGGGCTACATTGAGAAGGATTGCCAAGAGAGTGGGGATTTTGTTCTGTGTTTTTGTCCTTGGCATTGTGGGGACTTCTCTGTTGATGAACAACCGGATGACGGATAACCGTTCTGATATGAACAATCCCACGTTGCCGGAGGTGATGGTTTCCATAGATGGAACACAGGTGAACCGGATGTGCGGCTATTATGAGGAGATGCAGGGGGATTTTATCAGGGATAGTATCACGCCGCTGGACGCTTCCAAGGAGTTGACGGTGGTGGTGAATCCTTATGGGGCGGAAGTGAGCAGCCTGTCTTATGAGGTTCAGACCACAGACGGCAGTAAAGTGATCGAGAATAAGAAGATTCAGGACTTGGCCGGAGAAGACGGCTACTTGAGCGTGGATATCACCATTGAGAGAGACTTGCGGATGACTCAGGAATATTCTCTGAAGATCACCCTGGATACCCAGGAAGGACCGGCTTACTATTATACCCGGATCGTTCAGAGGACAGGATTGAATACGGGACAGTACGTACAATTTGTCCAAAATTTCGCAGAGCGGTGTGTGGATAAGGGGTTCTCCGATGAATTGGTTAATTATCTGGAGTCGGACAGCAGTTCCACCACTGAGAATTTCTATCAGGTGGATATTCATTCCTCCACAGATCTGGTGACTTGGGGAGAGTTGGCGCCTGAGATTTATCAGAAGGGAATTCCCACAATCAAGGATATCAACGAGACCACAGGCAGTGTCTCCATGGAATACCTCATCAGCGCCAAGGATCCAGACGGGTACCAGGAAGTGTACTATGTAAAAGAGTTCTATCGGATGAGATACACGGCTGAGAGGATACGACTGTTGGATTTTCAGCGGACAGCCACTCAGATTTTTAGTGGGACTCATATTCAGGTTTCGGACTCAGGACTGCTCTTGGGAGTGACAGACCGGAGGGTCTCATATGTCAGCGATAATTCAGGAAAGTCTATCGCCTTCGTACAGCAAGGGGATCTCTGGGAATACCAGATCGAATCCAATAAGATTAACTGTATCTTTTCTTTCCGAAGAGGGCTTTCGGAGAGTGATTTCCGGGATAGCCGGTCGGATCATCAGATCAAGATTCTGAGAGTGTCTAAGAATGGAAATGTGGATTTTATTCTCTATGGGTATATGAACCGGGGAGTACATGAGGGGAGAACCGGGATCAGTGTGTGTCAGTATAACAGCGACCAGAATATGGTCACGGAGAAAGCGTTCATCCCGAGTACAGAATCCTATGATTTTCTGGAGAAGGGATTGGAAGAACTGTGCTATATGAATAAGAATGATCAACTGTTCCTTCTGTCTGGGGGCAATCTTTATCAGGTGGATCTGGCAAACGCATCTTATGAAATCCTGAAAGAGGATATACAAGAGGAATGTTTTGTGGCCTCGGAGACTGGTTCTCACGCGGCTTGGACAGATGAGATGAGCCTTTTTGAGTCCACTGGACTGGTGGAGATGGATTTTGACGCCCAGGAGAGCAGAACCGTCAAGGCTGGCGAGGGACAGAGAATCCAGGTGTTGGGCTTTATGAATGAAGACCTGGTCTATGGGCTGGCCCAGGAAGAGAATCTGAACGCTGATGAGAGCGGGAAGCGTGTCTTTGCTATGGATCAGATACGGATCGAGGGGTTCGACGGAACTGTGAAGAAAGAGTATCAAGAATCCGGAGAGTACCTGACCAATGTGTCCATTGGATCTACTCTGATGACGCTGGAGATCTCCCAGAAAAAGGGGAATGGTTATCAGGCCGTTCGCCAGGACAATGTGATGAACAATAAGAAAGTTTCGGCGAGACAGGTGGAGATCGAGCTGCTCTCCAGTATCAGGAAAGGCGTGCAGATCCGGCTATCCTTCCAACAGACGATCAACAATAAGGATCCTCTCGTGGTGTATTCTAAGATGAGGAACGGAGAGGAAAATGAGATTAAACTGGAGACGACCCGGCCCCGTAACGACGTCTACTATGTATATGCTCTGGGGGAACTGGAAGGCAGTTATACGGATCCGGCACAGGCTGTGCAGGTGGCAGACGAGAACAGCGGGGTGGTCTTGGACAGGGCTCAGCAGTACCTGTGGGAGCGGGGAAATAAAAAGACACGGATTCAGTTGAATCTCTCGGATGTGCCTGACGTCTTCCAGCGCGGAGTGTTGGACGAGACGAAGCTACAAGAAGGCCTGGGTGAGGAAGGGAAAGTGATCGACCTGACTGGATGTAGTCTGGATAGTGTTTTGTATGAGGTCAGCGCCCAAAGACCGGTGATTGCCAAGACCGGGGAGGGGAGCAGTGTGGTGATTGTGGGATATGACGCCTACAATACGTATCTCTTTGATCCCGATACCCAGGAGACGAAACCTTACGGAATGAATGACAGTACGGCACTGTTCCAGGCAGCGGGGAATGTATTCTTTAGTTATATGGAAAGTGTGAAAGGATAAATACTCAAAATTGACAAATTTTATTATGAGGTTATTGATATTCCTGTCATTTTTTACCTTGCGTTGGAGAGGAAATTTGATTATAATGAAATAAGTATGTAACAAAAATGTAAAAATTCTGTGGGGAGAGTTTTATGAGTATTAAGAAGGGAAACAAGAAGCCTGATAAGAGATCGAGGATGATCAGTTTGCTGCTGGTATTGGTTTTTTTGGTCACTTCCGTGGTTCCGGTGGGAGCAGTTTCATTTGGGGAGAACGGCTGGCCCGTGGAGGAAGAGGCGGCAGGTGACCAGGACTCAGTCCAAGGGACCGGCACGGAGAGTGCAGAGACGGAAGTGCCGCCGGAGGAGCCGGAAGTTACTTATGAGTTGTCTTTTTACGATCCGGAGGGACTTCAGAAGTACACAGACTTGACCATGGAAGTGGCGGAGGGAGAGACGGTGGTATTGCCGGAACTTCCCCAGGTGGAGGAGAGGCTTGCCCTGGGATGGAGTACCTATGCTTCCGATACTTTGGCGGAGTATGAGCAGGGGGAAGAAGTGACGGTAACCCAAGATATGGATCTGTACGGGGTCTATGAGCAGGAGCAGCCGGAGGAACCGGACAAGAAGGAAGTGACGGTTCAATTCTTTGATGAAGACGGGGAACAAGAGTATTCAGAGTTTGCCATGACTGTGGAAGAGGGGACGCAGATCACGATGCCCTCCCCTGAGAAGCGGTCGAATATGCGCGCCATGGGATGGTCCACAGCGATGAATGCCAGCTCTGCGAAGCATAAAGTAGGCACAAAACTGACGGTGACGGAGGATCTAAAATTATACTCCGTTCACCAGAAACTTTATACAGTTACTTTTTTGACCAACACTGGCAAGAGCACATCCAGGCTGCAGGCCCTAAAGATACAAGGTGTGTGGAAAGAGAAAGTGACCTTGCCAGATCTACCTGTCTACAGTGGGTATATCTCTCAGGGGTGGACCAACAAGAAAAGCGGCAAGACGGTCGCTTACAAGGAGGGAGCTTCCTACACGATAGTGGGTAACCGCACTTTGTATCAGCTCAATAAGAAGGCGGCCACTTATACAGTGAAGTTCTACAATAATGACGGCAGCTCCAGCACCAGTCTGAATAAGCTGGCTAAGAAGGTGCAGGAGGGGAACACGGTGACGTTGCCCAGTTTGCCCGCAAAGAGCGGGTACGATAGATTGGGATGGGCCACGTCAAAGAAGGCCACAAAGGCCCGCTATCAATCCGGCGATAAGTTGAAAGTGACAAGAAACCTGAAACTCTACGCAGTATATCAGAAGATCACTTACTGTACCGTTCAGTTCTACAATTCTAAGGGGCAGGCGTACTCCTCTCTGAAAAAAACGGTGAAGAAAGGAACGTACGTCACCCTTCCCAGTCTGCCCACAGTGTTGGGATACCGGGTAGTTGGCTGGGGAAAAACCAAGAATGCCAGCTCTTCTCAGACTTTGGATGAGCAGCAGCGTGTTCGCGTGGACGCCAATCTGAAACTCTATTCTAGATATAAGAAGTCGGGGTCCACGTTGCGCTTTTATTCCCAAGACGGGAGTAGAGAGTACACCAGTTTTCGGATGGAGAACGAGTATTCCAGCGCGGTGATGCCCACTGGGTTTAGCCCGAAAGGTTACACATTCTTAGGATGGTCGACGAAGAAGAATCAATCCGAGTATCCGGAGTACGACATGGGACAGAAATACACGGGATTAAAGGGAACTATAAAGCTTTACATGGTCTGCAAGAAGAAAACTACTATCGAGAGCGAGAATGCCAAGATGTCTGTGGAGGTCAGTGAGAAATACGATCAAGTCTTTATGATTGGGGATTCCCGTTACCACGGCGCTCAGTTGGTTCTCGACCAGAGGTATGGCGGCGTACCTGAGAATGTGACCTTCCTGTGTGAGGCTGGGCGGGGACTTCAATGGTTTCAGAACAATTACACCACCGGACGGAATTTCTTAAAGGAGATCTCCAAGACGCCGGGAAAGAAGGCGGTTATCTGGAATCTGGGGATCAACGATCTGATTGATGGGTTTAATCTTGTGGATTCGGAGGTATCTAAATATACCAAGACGATGATCAGCATGGCTAAGGACTTGGCGGGCTTAGACTGTGATTTATATTTTATGAGTGTCAATCCGGCCAACGACAAGGAGACTGCAAGCGCCAGTTACGGAGATACGTACCTGCCCAGGACTCCTTACGATATCAGGTATTTTAATTGGAAGGTGAGGAATGCTGTCGCCGGTTATTATGAGTATATCGACACGTATTCCTATCTGGTGGATACCGGATTTACCACCTATGACGGAATGCACTATGGAGACTCCACTTATTTGAAAATTTACAACAAGTCCATTGAAGCTATAGACGGCAGGTGAGCTGTGACTGCTAAGCTGTTGGAGTGTAGATAGTGGCGGCGATTTTTGTGGAAGAATTTTCAATGGGTATCCTTGTCAGAAATAAATAAATAGGATATACTAAAAGATGAGACTGTCGTAGACAGTTTCATCTTTTATCAGATATAGGGAGTTTTCACTGCTCTATATAGAAAGCCCGTGGGAGAAGCGCGGGATGTGCGCAGAAAGCTGGGAGTCAGTTGTGCGCCGGAGCTTCTCCGGGACAGACGATTTGAGATAGGACAGAATATAAAATTGTGTATACAAGGTATTATCATTCAGAGCGCCCATGTGCTCTGTGTAGAGGCCAAGGGTGAATTGGATCAAAGAGAAAATAGGCAGAGAGTAGAAGCTGCAGATAAAGGAGAGAATTTATGGAATTGACAACGGTGAGAGAGATTTACCATGACAGGGAAGCATTTTTGGACAAGGAAGTGACGGTGGGCGGATGGGTCCGAAGCGTCAGGGATTCAAAGACCTTTGGATTTATTGTGCTCCATGACGGGACGTTCTTTGAGACCTTACAAGTGGTCTACCACGATAAGATGGAGAATTTTGCGGAGATCTCCAGATTGAATGTGGGAGCGGCGATTGTGGTGAAGGGAACCTTGGTGGCCACTCCCCAGGCTAAGCAGCCTTTTGAGATCCAGGCGAAAGAGATCTGTGTGGAGGGGGCTTCCGCGCCGGACTACCCATTGCAGAAGAAGCGCCACAGTTTGGAGTATCTCCGGACGATCACTCATTTGAGACCGAGGACAAACACATTTCAGGCGGTTTTCCGTATCCGGTCTCTGACTGCATACGCAATCCATCGGTTTTTCCAGGAGAGAGGCTTCGTGTATGTGAACACGCCTCTGATCACAGGGAGCGACTGTGAGGGCGCTGGGGAGATGTTCCGGGTGACGACTTTAGATCCGGCCAATCCGCCTCTGAACCCGGACGGTACTGTGGATTACAGCCAGGATTTCTTCGGCAAGGAGACGAACCTGACGGTCAGTGGGCAGCTCAACGGTGAGGCCTATGCCCAGGCATTCCGGAATATCTACACATTTGGGCCTACTTTCCGGGCAGAGAACTCCAATACCACTCGCCACGCGGCGGAGTTCTGGATGATTGAGCCGGAATGCGCCTTTGCGGATCTGCAGGACAATATGGCGTTGGCCGAGGCCATGCTGAAGTATGTGATCGCCTATGTGTTGGAGAATGCGCCGGAGGAGATGAACTTCTTCAACTCTTTTGTGGACAAAGGGCTTTTGGATCGCCTGAACCATGTGCTGAAGTCCCAGTTTGGCCATGTGACTTACACAGAGGCGGTGGAGATCTTGGAGAAGAACAACGATAAATTTGACTATAAGGTTTTCTGGGGCTGTGATCTGCAGACAGAGCATGAGAGATACCTGACGGAGGAAGTCTATAAGAAACCGGTCTTCGTCACAGATTATCCAAAAGAGATTAAAGCGTTCTATATGAAACAGAATGAGGACGGAAAGACGGTGGCGGCCATGGACTGTCTGGTTCCGGGGATTGGAGAGATCATCGGGGGAAGCCAGAGAGAGGACGACTACGACAAATTAAAAGCCCGGATGGACGAGTTGGGGCTGAGGGCGGAAGATTACGATTTCTATATGGATCTGCGCAAATATGGAAGTACCCGTCACTCTGGTTATGGATTGGGCTTTGAGCGCTGCGTTATGTACCTGACCGGTATGTCGAATATCCGCGACGTGCTCTCATTCCCCAGGACTGTGAAGAACTGTGATCTGTGATTCGGCAGTGAGCAGGAAGGAGGGAAGCTGCCATGCGTTTTATACATTTGGCTGACGTACATCTGGGAGCTAAGCCAGATCAGCGCTATCCCTGGAGTTTGGGCAGGGGAGAAGAGATTTGGGACACCTTCCGCCAAGTGATAGAGGAAGCCGGCCAGCAGAAGATTGACCTTCTGCTGATCGCCGGCGACCTGTTTCACGGGCAGCCGCTTTTGCGGGAGCTAAGAGAGGTAAATTATCTGTTTTCTACGATTCCTGACACAGCGGTAGTGCTGATCGCGGGAAATCATGACTATCTGGGAAGAGATTCCTTCTATCAGGCATTCACCTGGAATTCCAATGTATTTTTTATGAGAGAACCGACGCTTCAGAGGGTGGCCCTGCCTGGGCTGCACACGTATGTCTATGGTCTGAGCTATCACAGCCGGCAGATCACGGAGAATTTGTACCGCGACGCCTGTCCGGGAGGGGAAGAAGGCTTCCACATTTTGCTGGCGCATGGGGGAGATGGGCAACATATTCCTATAGACTTTGGACTGCTGGGGCAGGCTGGATTCTCCTATGTGGCTCTGGGACATATCCATCAACCTCAGATGATTCAGAGAAATGGGATGGTGAATATGGCTTATGCGGGGAGCTTGGAGCCTGTGGAAAAGCACGAGGAAGGTCCTCATGGATATATACGGGGGGAATACAAGGGCGGCAGGTTGAGCGTGGAGCTGGTGAGGAAGGCCAAGAGAAGTTACGAGACGTTGCATTTCCCTGTAGAGAGAGGGATGAGCCAATATGAGACGGAGAGACTTCTGGGAGAAGCTCTGGAGAAAAGAGGGGCCGGGAATATGTACCGTATTCTCCTAGAGGGAGAACGGGATTCTGGGCAATCGTTGAACCTGGAGCGTCTATATGGACTGGGACGGGTGGTGGATGTACAGGATCACACAAGGCTGGCTTATGATTATCGGGCGTTAGAGCGGAAATTTGCAGGGACCTTGATTGGGGAGTACATCCGCGCCTATCAGGGAAGAGAGCTTGACGAGATTGAGAAGAAGGCCTTGGACTATGGCTTACAGGCCCTTTTGGAGACGAGAGAATGAGAATTGAGAAGATCAAGGTAGAAGGTTTTGGAAAGCTGAGCCAGCGGGAGTGGGAGCTGTCGCCGGGGATCAATATATTTTATGGGCAGAATGAGGGCGGAAAAAGCACGCTTCACGCTTTTTTGCGGGGAATGTTCTACGGGATGCCCAGGATGAGAGGCCGGGCGGCCAGAAACGACGGATATCGCCGATATGAGCCTTGGGAGAATCCAGGCGTCTATGGCGGTAAGCTCTGGATGAATTGTGGCGGCAAGATTTTTCGGCTGAGCCGAACATTTCAGAAAGAACGGACCGGCGCGCAGCTTATCTGTGAGACAGATGGAGAGAGACTCTCGGTGGAAAACGGCGATCTGCAGATACTTCTCGGGGAGGTATCGGAGGCGGTCTATGACAACACTGTGTCGGTGGGGCAATTGAAGAGCGTCACTGACAAGAGTCTGGCCATGGAGTTGCGCGATTATATGGCTGGATATCAGGAGGGAATGGATGCGGGCCTGAACCTGGAGAAAGCCAAGGCCAGGCTTCGCAGCCAGAAGAAAGATATTCTGGCCGTTATGGAGGAGCGTTCTAAGCGTCAGGCTGAGCGATTGTGTCAGTTGGAGGAGAAGATTCAAGATAGAAGCCGGGTCGTAGAACAGTTGGGGGAGGAATACCGGCAGAGCCTGAGAACTACGGTGGAGAGTGAGCGAGAGTGTGAGGACGGGAAGAGAGAGGAGCCAGTCAGGGAAGGGACTGTGGGAAAAGGATGGCTACTGGGGAATGCGCTCCTTGTCCTTGCTATTCTGTTGGGCTTTATCTTTCTGAGAGGGATCCTTCCCTGGATTGTCCTCTTCGGGCTGGGGGGATGTGGAGTTTTCCTGTGGCGTTTTGCCAAGAAGAGAACCAGTCAGGGATACGGAGAAGACAGGAAGGACTGGGAAGCCTCCAGACTTCAGTGTGAGAAGGTCAAGTGGCAGACGGAGAGATTAGAGGAACGGTTGCAGGAGGAGAAGAGTCTGCTGGAGAATCAGAGGATGGAGTATAGTCAGATGCGGGAGGAGGAGGCCGAGACTCAGACCGGGCGAGAGGATGTGGAGGCTCTGGACCTGGCAGAGCAGACCATCCAGCGGCTGGCTGTCCAGATGCAGGGAAGAATCAGTCACGGACTGAAAGAGCGGGTCTCTCAGATTTTCTGTCAGTTGACGGAGGGCAAATACCGACGGGTGGAACTGGATGAAAATATGAACCTGGGCGTGCACACAGAGGAGGAGTATATACAGGCTGAGCGATTGAGCCGTGGGACTATAGAACAACTGTACTTTACACTGCGGGTGGCGGCCAGTGAGGTTTTGTGCAGGGAAGAGCCTCTCCCATTAATCTTGGATGAGGTCTTTGCCATGTACGACGACCGGAGACTGGAGCGCACTCTTATCTGGCTGGCACAGTGCGAACGCCAGGTGTTGGTGTTCACCTGTCAGCACAGGGAAGCTGAGATTTTGGACAGACTGGGGGTTGCGTATAGGAGAGTTAGGCTTTGACGCAGGTGACAATAGAAAAGTGTGGGAATGCATAGAAAAGGTGTTCAAGTTTCTTAATCTGGAAGAAACTTGAACACCTTTTAGTCTCTCAGCTCGGCACACTCTTTGCCCTGTAATAGGATTCCTCAGGCTTTGGGCTCTTCAGCCAATTGTCCGTGCTCTCTTTTGTAGTTGGCCACACAGCGGGTGATGCGGTCCACTGGGTTTAGGAGGCGGCTGATGGAGAGGTCATGGTTCAAAGTGTCAATCAGCAGCGCAATATATTTACTCATGTCGCAGCTCACATAGTAGGGGCGCTGCAGCAATTCGGGAGACTGGTAGACCAAGTTGGTGGTCAGCACCCGGTCGATGAGCCCCTTCTCGTAGGCTTTGTCGAACTTATCCAGGCCTTCTGTGAATAGGCCGAAGGTGGAACACAGGAATATTTTGCGAACTTGGCGTTTCTTTAGGAGTTCAGCCACCTCCAACATGGTGTCGCCGGAAGAGATTAGGTCGTCGATGATAATTACGTCTTTCCCCTCTACCTTAGGTCCAAGGAACTCGTGGGCGACTACGGGGTGCATTCCACTGACCTTTTTGGAGTAGTCTCTGCGGCGGTAGAACATACCCATATCCACCTTTAACACATTGGCCAGATAGATGGCGCGGTTCATGCTTCCCTCGTCCGGGCTGATGATCATGAAGTTTTCGTTGTCCACATGCAGGTCATCCTCACACTTTAACAGCGCCTTGATAAATTGGTAGGAAGACGGAACGGTCTCGAACCCGTGAAGCGGAGTGGAATTCTGGACGCGGGCGTCATGGGCGTCAAAAGTCAGGATGTTTTCCACTCCCATGTTGACTAATTCTTGGAGAGCGTTGGCACAGTCCAGGGATTCCCGGTTTTTCCGGATGCTCTGGCGGCTCTCATACAGATAAGGCATAATCACGTTAATCCTGCGGGCCTTGCCGCCGATGGCCGCTATTACGCGCTTGAGATCTTGAAAATGGTCGTCTGGGGACATCAGGTTGGTGTACTTGGCGATTCGGTAGGTCATGCTATAGTTGCAGACGTCCACCATGATATAGATATCGTCGCCGCGGACGGATTCCTTGATGACGCCTTTCGCCTCGCCGGAACCAAAACGTGGGGTGTCCACGTCGATCAAGTAGGAATCTCTGCGATAGCCCTCGAAAACCAGAGAAGAATCCTCCTCATCGCGGCGCTGGGAGCGCCATTTTACCAGCCAGTCATTTACATGGGCGCCCAGAGATTTGCAACTCTCCAGTGGGATCAGGCCCAATCTTCCGGCCGGGATGCTATCCAGGTTCTTAATATTACTTGGACTCATGTTTGTTTCCTCCTAGAAATAATTTTTGAATTCGTATATCTTTTCCAATGAGTTTTATCATATCATAGTTGCTCGCGATTCTGGAGAAGGTCCGCTCCGAATAAGTGTCTGAGAAATTTTCCAGGGTAAGATTTGTGGAAATGACGGTGGATTTCTTTCGGAGCAAACGTTCATTGACACAGAGGAAGAGCTGAGAGGACACGAAGGTATTGGTCATCTCAGTGCCTAAGTCGTCGATGATCAGCAAATCACAGTTGAAAATATAGCTGTCGATCTCTTCGGCGGAAATACTCTTGGTGAAAGTCTTCTGGGCAAAGAGATCAAAGAGATCAAAGGATGAAAAGTAAAAGACGCTGTGGGCGCGATCCAGCAATTCCTTGGCAATACAGTGGGAGAGAAAGGTCTTTCCCACACCGGTATCCCCGTAGAGGAAGAGATTTTGGAACTCAAAGTCAAACTGTTCCACGAAGATTTTCGCCTTTTGAAGCGCCGCCTGGGCGGTCTCCCTTGCGCTCAGGCCAGTCGCGTCATTTTTTATTTTATCAGAATAGTAATCCAAAGAGAAGTTGTGAAAGTTCTCTTTTTCCAGGATTTCCTGGAGATTGGACTGCCCGTACAGAAGATCAATCACTGCTTTCTTAAAGCAGGCGCACTTTTCGCTGCCGATATATCCGGTGTCCTGGCATAAATTACACTGGTAATGGGGAGTCAGGTAATCCGGGGGAAAACCGTACCGATCTAAGAGCCGGTTGCGCTCCTGGGATAATTGCTGAATACGGGATTTCAGGTCGAAAGTGCTGGGCTCTCCCAGCAGCAGTTCCCTAGCCTTCCGAACGCTCAGAGAGGCGATCTCATTGTCGATTTCCTGAAAACGGGGGGAGTAACCGTAGACTTCTGTCTGGCGGGCCTCCTGATCGTGGCGGCTCTTGGTCTGCCTGCGCTGATATTCCCGCATAATCGTGTCGTATTCAATATTTCTCAGCATATTGAGCTCCTTTGTGAGTCGTTCCATGAGTAGTCAGAGGGTGAGTGGCGGCGGGGTCATTGATTCAAGAGCCTCTTCTCATACTCAGCGAAGTCGTATTCTCTCTGGTGAAAATTGTTAAAACGGTTATTGGAGGAGGATTTGGCTGGGGTCTCCTTTTGGGGAGGCTTTTTCCGGCTCTTGTGGGCGGCGTCTAGAGCCTCGATGTCTTTTCTGTGTTTGACGCCCTGTTGCCTCCATCCCTGTAGGATCTTGTCCGTGTACTGTAAACTGGGCTGACCAGTCTGCAATATTGTCCTGGTGCAAGCCTCCGTCACGATGTCCAATGTAAAACCGTAATCTTGAAGCCAAGTGTCCATCATGTGGATTTCCAGCTTCACAGGATTGCGGTTCTTGATTCCCAATGCCTTGAGGATGGTAAAGTAATCTTTGTGGTAGGCGCTGGTGGATTGTTTTGCCATGGTGACATTGGTGATACCTTCTTCTTTCCAACCCAGGGCTACCTTCTCGATATAGCGGATACTGCGGTTGCCCTTGGACACACAGTACTCAATTAGGTACTCGATCAGATCGGCCGACATCTCCAATTGGTCGTAGAAATACAGCAAGGCGCTGGTATCTGTGGCAGACAGAGTTCTGCCCAGATACTGCTCGGCGATATAGAGGAGTTGGACAATTTCCTCGTTTTCTTTTAATTCCTTGACTTTGTCCAGAGAGAGGGATACTTTTGGGGGGACCGTGTCTTTTTTTAGAGAACTTGGGGTGGGGGCCGCCGGGGTGGGAGCCGGAGACTCTTCCTGCACGGCGGACGCCTGGGGATCTCCCGTGGAATCTAGAAAGTAAATCTCTGAGATGTCTCCGGCGGAGTCCAGAGTCAGAGAGAGGAGTCGGGCTTTCTCCCAGTACTTTAAGGCGCGGATGACGTCTCCTTCGGTGCAATTGAGACGGTCGGCAATGGAAGTAAGGCTGAGAGGCTGCGCCATACTTTGTACCCGTAACAAAAACAGATAGATTTTCACAAATTCTCCATTGGCTTGGGGCATATAGTAGTCCAGGAACCGATTAGAGATCACCGTGACCTCTGCCTGGGGAAGTTTATGTATTGTAATCGGACTCATACTTCCATCGCTCTCTTTCTATATCAATATCTCCTGAGATTATAACATACCATTTTCTAAATGAGAATAGGGATTTTTGCAGGTGAAAATGAATTCGGAAATTGCGGCATCTTTGTGGATAATGTGGAAAATGTGGACAAAATGGTGAGATCAGGAAATTTACCTGCATACAAACGTCGAAAATATGCGGAAAAACAGGGAAAAAGGAAAAAGCGGCTGTCAGATCATGTAGATGAATTTATGCACAAAAAAATCCACATGCTTAATTTGCCAAAATGTGCATAAGCATGTGGATAATGTGGACAACTATTGTCCTAACAGGTCTTCTCCAATGTTTACAACGTCTCCAGCTCCCATAGTTATCAACAAATCGCCGGGGATACAATTTTCCAATAAAAAGTTCTCGATTTCATCGAAGGTGGGGAAATAATGGCAATCCGTGCCCAGGCTTAGGATCTGTTTTTGCAAATCTCGGGAGGAAATGCCAAGATTGTCTGTCTCTCGAGCCGCATAGATATCTGCTAAAACTACATGATCAGCCAGAGAGAGCGCCTGGGCGAATTCCGGGAGCAACGCCTTGGTTCTGGTATAAGTGTGTGGTAGGAAGACACACCAGAGTGTCTTGTGGGGATAATTTTTCGCCGCGGTCAAAGTAGCGCGGATCTCTGTGGGGTGATGGGCATAGTCGTCTATGATTGTCACTTCTTTGACGCTTCCTTTGTATTGGAAGCGGCGGTCGGTTCCAGTAAAATGTCTCAGGCCGCTTTTCATGGTCTCATAATCCAGATTCAGCTTATAGCCAAGCGCCAAAGTGGCCAGGGCATTGGAGACATTGTGGATACCAGGCACGCTCAGACTGTAGGTGCCCAGGCAGACGCCGTCTCTCATGCAGTCGAAGGTGGCGTGCCCGAACTGGTCATAGCGGATGTTGCAGGCCGTGTAGTCGGCCTTGTGGTTCAAACCGTAAGTGATCACCTCGCAGGGGAGATCCTTGATAATGTCTTCATAGTTGTCGGTGTCGCTGTCGATGATCAACGTGCCGTCGGCGGGGAGCTTCTCAGCGAATAACCGGAAAGAGTGGCGGATATCATTTAGGTCTTTAAAGAAATCCAGATGGTCTGCGTCAATGTTGAGGATTAGACTGATTTTGGGGTAAAAGCTTAAGAAACTGTTGGTGTACTCACAGGCTTCTGTGACGAAAGTCTCAGAATCACCCACACGTATATTGCCACCGATGGCAGGAAGGATGCCGCCCACGGAGATCGTAGGATCACAGTGGCCTTCCAGGAGGATGTGGGAGATCATAGACGTCGTGGTAGTCTTTCCGTGGGTTCCAGATACGGCGATGGGCGTATCGTAATTGCGCATAATCTGTCCTAAGAGTTGTGCGCGGGTGAGAATGGGGAGGCCCTTTTCAACGGCACAGGCGTATTCAGGATTGTCTGGGTGTACGGCGGCGGTGTAGACGACCACCTCCACGGTATCCTGAATGTTGGACGCACGCTGGCCATAGAATATCTGTGCACCCTTTGTCTGCAGGGCTTCGGTCAGAGGACTTTTCTTGGCGTCGGAACCGGAGATCTGGAAACCTTCTTTTAGAAGTATCTCGGCTAGGCCGCTCATACTGATTCCGCCGATTCCGATGAAATGAACGTGTTGCGGGGTGTGAAAGTCTATTCTGTACATAATGAAATGGCTCCTTTTTGTGCATTCTTAAATTCGAGATCATTATACCTCTAATTCTGAAGAATGGAAAGAGTTTATTCATTTGAGGTATTTAGATATAATATCTAAAAACACAGGGGGAAAGTTGGCATATTGCACAAGTATATGGCGAAATATGTAAAAAAATGTAAAATGATGTATGCAATTACGATAAAAAATAAAAAAGTATTTTGAAAAAATTGTAATATATGTTCACTAATGCGTGAAAGTATGGTATAATATTTCATCATAACGTTCAAGAGGTGATTGCATGATTAAGAAAGAAATGATAGCTATGCTTTTGGCAGGCGGACAGGGCAGCAGACTGGGTGTCTTAACTGAACGTGTTGCAAAGCCGGCAGTGTCCTTCGGTGGAAAGTACCGGATTATTGACTTTCCGCTGAGCAACTGTATCAATTCGGGGATTGATACGGTGGGGGTGCTGACCCAGTACCAGCCGTTGCGATTGAACACGCATATAGGCATTGGTATTCCGTGGGATTTGGACCGCAACGAGGGAGGTGTGACGGTATTGCCTCCATATGAGAAGAGCAACAGCAGTGAGTGGTATACAGGCACTGCCAATGCCATTTTCCAGAATATGTCTTATATGGAACAGTACAATCCGGAATATGTGTTGATTCTCTCGGGAGACCATATTTATAAGATGGATTACGAGGTGATGCTGGACTACCACAAGGCGAACAAGGCAGATATTACCATCGCGACTATGCCAGTGCCCATCGAGGAGGCCAGCCGGTTTGGAATTATGGTGACAGATGAGACCGGGCGCATCACAGAGTTCGAGGAGAAACCGGAGAAACCCAGCAGCAATCTGGCATCGATGGGTATCTATATCTTTACCTGGGAAGTTCTAAGGGATGCCCTATATGCGTTGAAGGACCAGCAGAGTTGTGATTTCGGCAAACATATTCTTCCATATTGTAAGGAGAAGGGGGAGAGGTTGTTTGCGTATGAGTACAATGGCTATTGGAAGGACGTTGGAACGTTGAACTCCTATTGGGAGGCCAATATGGAGTTGATTGATATTATCCCTGAGTTTAATTTATATGAAGAGTTTTGGAAAATATATACCAAAGGAGATATTATTCCTCCGCAATACATCTCGGCAGAGGCTGTGGTGGAGAAAAGTTTAGTGGGAGAGGGAACAGAGATCTACGGAGAGGTACATGGATCTGTGATCGGACCCAATGTGGTTATTGAGAAAGGCTGTGTGGTTCGGGATTCCATTATCATGAGGAACTCTGTGATTAAAGAAGGGACAAAAATGGACAAGTCCATCATAGCGGAAGATGTTGTGATTGGAAAGAACGTAGTTTTGGGATGTGGCGATGAGAATACACCGAATATATTAAAACCAGCGGTGTATGGATCGGGCCTTGTCACTGTCGGAGAGGGCAGCGTGGTTCCAGATGGGATGAAGATTGGGAAGAACACTGCTCTAAGAGGTGTGACGACGAAGGAAGATTACCCTAACGGTGAGCTGGCGAGCGGGGGAGTAATTAAAAAGGACGGTGACAGAGTATGAGAGCAATCGGCATCATTTTAGCAGGTGGAAATAATAACCGCATGAGGGAATTATCTAATAAGAGAGCTATTGCGGCAATGCCTATTGGGGGAAGCTACCGGAGCATTGATTTCGCACTGAGCAATATGTCAAATTCTCACATTCAGAAGGTTGCGGTGTTGACCCAGTATAACTCAAGGTCTCTGAATGAGCATCTGAGCTCTTCGAAATGGTGGGATTTTGGAAGAAAACAGGGAGGCTTGTATGTGTTCACGCCGACGGTGACTCCGGATAACGGGTTCTGGTATCAGGGAACCGCGGACGCCATTTATCAGAATCTGAGCTGGCTAAAAAATAGCCATGAGCCGTATGTTGTCATCGCGTCAGGAGACGGAATTTATAAGTTAGACTACAATAAAGTGTTGGAGTACCATATTGCAAAGCGGGCCGATATCACAGTCGTGTGTACGGAGGCTAAGGACGCGGATGTGGAGCGGTTTGGCATGATCCGGATGAATGAGGACTGTAGGATCGAGGACTTTGAGGAGAAACCGATGGTGTCCAGGTATCACACGATCTCCACCGGAATTTATGTGCTCAGAAGAAGACAGTTGATCGAGATGATCGAGAAATCAGCCCAGGAAAATCGCCATGATTTTGTGAAGGATATCTTAATCCGTTATAAAAACTTAAAGAGAATCTATGGGTATAAGATCGATTCTTACTGGAGCAATATCTCCACCGTGGAATCCTACTATCAGACCAACATGGATTTCCTAAGGCCCGAGGTGAGAGACTACTTTTTCCGGCATGATCCTGCGATTAAGACGAAGATCGATGATCTGCCTCCGGCGAAATATAATTCCGGCGCGATTGTGAAAAATAGTCTGGTGTCCAGCGGATGTATTATCAATGGAACAGTGGAGAACTCTGTATTGTTCAAAAAAGTCTTTGTGGGCAATAATTGTGTGATAAAGAATTCTGTGATCTTAAATGACGTGTATTTAGGGGACAATACCCATATAGAAAATTGCATTGTGGAGAGTCGCGATACGATCCGGGCCAATTCGTACCACTGTGGCGAGGGAGAGATCAAGATTGTGGTAGAGCAGAATGAGCGGTATGTGCTTTAGGCCAGCGAGATAGATAAATATCAAGGGCAGATAAAAATACGAAAAGACAATAGTGATGAAAGGGGCATGCGTGATGAATATAACAGACGTGCGTGTTAGAAAAGTAGCAAAAGAAGGCAAGATGAAAGCAGTGGTATCGATTACCATTGACGATGAGTTCGTGGTACATGATATTAAGGTAATTGACGGGGAGAAAGGGCTGTTCATAGCAATGCCCAGCAGAAAGGCTGCAGACGGTGAGTACAGAGATATTGCCCATCCTATTAACTCAGATACCCGTGAGAAAATCCAGAGGATTATCTTGGGGAAATTTGAGGAAGTTATGGAGGAGGAACCAGAACTGGAGGCGGCAGAGGCATAGCGTGTAATCACCTTACATAGCGAGTTATGAGAGGAGAGGGGCACCGGGAGGTGTCCTTTTCTTTGTGTTATTAGGAAAGTTCTCCGAACTTCCCTATAACACAAAAAACACTCCGTGAGGATCGCACTGCGGCAGAAAGGGATTGTGTCGCTCATGCGACCTGGCGCAGGATTCTTTGTTCTGTGAATATACCTTGTCATTGGGAAGGAGAACAGCGCAAATATTACATAAATGTTACAGATATTAAGAAAAAGTATTGATTTTTTTACGGGGTATGGTATACTAGGGGCTAGAAAGGATATATGAGGTGTTATTATGAAGAAAAGAAAGATTCTTTCACTGTTCTTAGCGGGAGTTGTGACAATAAGTTCTGTTGTACCTACCTTAGGGGCTACGACTCAGGAGAAGATTCAGTCGGCACAGTCAGAGAAAGCGGAAGCACAGTCCGACCTTGCGTCAACACAGGAAAGAATTCAGAATCTGGAAGGTCAGAAGGCAGATTTGGAACAGTACTTGGATGATCTGAACAGTCAATATGATACCTTGACGGCCGGGATTGAGAAATTGACGGTGCAGGCCGGGGAAAAGTCCGAGGAACTGAAGAAAGTCAAAAAAGAATTGAAGAAGGCAAAAGAGAAAGAAGCAGAACAATACGAGAGTATGAAGCTTCGGATTTCTTATATGTATGAATACGGACAGACAAGTCTGTTGGACATTCTGTGTCAGTCCACAAGTTTTGCGGATTTTCTAAATCGTGCGGAGAATATGTCTAAGGTCGCAGAGTATGACAGAGATATGTTAAAGGAGTACGAAGAGACTAAGAAGACGGTCAGTGAGCACGAGAAGACAATCAAGAAAGAGGTACAGGAGATTCAACAGCTTCGGGTCGAGAGTTCCGATAAGAGACAGGAGGTTCGTGACTTGGTGTCTTCCACGAATTCCGACATTGAGCGGTATGCCCAACAGATCAGCAGCAATCAGGCAGAGGCGGATTATCTGGTAAATCAGGTGAACAACCGTGACAATCAGATTGGCAGCTTGATGGCTCAGGTAGAACAGGAGCAGGCGGCAGAGGCTTCGGCAGATCAACAGTCCCAGGATCAGAGTCAGTCTGACAGCGGCACGGAGACGCCGGCGAACGAAGATACGTCCGGTCAGGAAACGGTTGTGCGTGAAGAACCTGGCGAGGAGGAGACAAGTGAGTCCTCCAGTTCAAGTACCAGCACAAATATTATCGTTGAGGAGGCGGATGAGAGCACGGCGGTGATGTCGGACACGGTGGACAGTGGCAGTGATGAGAGTGTTTCCAATGACTCACAGGATACCGGAGACGGACAGGGAACTTATTTGGGGAATTTTACATTGACGGCATACTGTAATTGTGCACAGTGTTGTGGAACTGCAGGCAATCAGACAGCCAGTGGGACTTGGCCCCAGGCCGGGCGCACAGTGGCTATGGCGGGGGTTCCCTTTGGGACTCAGTTGCTGATCAATGGAAATGTGTACACAGTGGAAGATTTGGGGACGCCCTATGGACATGTGGATATCTATTTTGACAGTCATTCTGACGCGTTGGCATTTGGACTTCAGTCGGCAGATGTGTACCGACTGAACTGAGTGTGAATTTGATATGGTAGGACAGACAAAAATTTGCTAATTTTAGGACTTGCATCCGAGGGGTGCAAGTCCTTATTTGCGCTGGGAGAGCTTTTTGTGTGATAGGAAAGTTCTCCCTACTCTCCCCTATGACACCAAAACGCTCCGCGAGGATCGCACTGCGGCAGAGCGGGATTCATGGGGAGTTTAGGATTTCGAATTTTCGGGGCTGGTTTTTGCTGGAAATTTTCCAGAAGATATTGTACACTGGGGGTATAGAAGAAGGGAGGGGAGAACGGATGCTAGAGAGTCAAAAGATGTCCACAGTGGAGGCGAGTTCCAATTATGACGAGGTTTATGAGTATTTCCGTCAGCGTCTGTTGAAAGCAGATCACGGGAAGATCGCTGGGAAACTGCAGTTGGAACTGGATGAGAGGAATCTCTATATACCATATTTTCGGAGAGAATATGCCTGGAATAGAGAGACGGGTATATTGGTTCCCAACGGGAGAGAGGTTCCTCCCCTTGTGATACACGATCAACTTTTGATTATCCATCACTTGTATTATTATCAAGAGGAAGCGTTGCCCAGCGCGGATAAGATTCCATTCCGGGAGATACGGCAAGCTGCATGTTTTGAGGGGGCATATCAGAAGATGGCCTTGAAGCCCATCGCAGATGCCTTCCAAGGCCATCCTGAGAAAATGATTCAGAGGGCCGAAGAGCTGGGAGGAAAGATTGAGAAGTTCGGGGACGCCAGCGTTACCTTCAAGGTGTTTCCCACCATTGAGCTGACGGTGATTTTCTGGGATGGGGACGAAGAGTTTCCAGCGTCGGCTAATATGCTCTTTGACCGGAATATCACGCAGTGGATACACCCGGAAAGTGTTCCGGGGCTGGCGGAGACTGCCACCAGACTTTTGGTAGCAGGTGGGAGATGATGTCTGTCACTGTGAGGGGAGAAGAACTTCACCGGTCTAAGACAGACCGGAGGGATTCCATGAGTTCCAGATCGGATTGTTTGAGCTTTAGGTTCGAGCTGATTTTTTTGCCGTCGGGTGAGGTGACGGTGACCTCGACGATGGTTCCTTCTTTCAGGGAAGTTTTAGACACTACCTGGATGAAACGGTAGAACTTGGGATGATTGGACACAAATTTTTGTTTTAGATTCCTAAGTTGAAGCAATTTGTTGGGATTAAACATGGAAGATTTCCTTTCTCTGATTGTGGTAAATAGCTTTATGCATGTATTATACGGTTCAGAGCGGGAAAGTCAATATTTTTTTAGAGAAAGAGGGAGGTTTTATGAGAAAGAAGATTTTGGCGATGCTGTTGGCAGTATCCCTGGCCTTGGGCGGGGAGGCGCCAGTATTGGCGGCGTCAACCGTGGAGAATGGTATAACGGGGAATGCCTCGGAGAGTGGGGTGTCCTCAGAGGAGGAGTCTTTTGTTGAGGGGCAAACTTTAGATCCTGAGGAGGAGAGCGCTGTCTTGGAGGAGACGTTGCCATCTGGAAATGAGGAATCTGCATCCGGCGAAGAGACGGAGGAAGATTCAGGGGAGGTGTTCTCTGAGACAGAGGGGCTCTACGATAAACATGAACAGGCTCAGGTAGAAGAGCAAGGAGAGGCCGTCTATGTCAATCCGCTGTATGCGGACGTCATTACAGAGGAAGAGATTCTCAAGCAGGCAGGGGAAGCCAACGAGACCTCTCCCAGAATGTTGGGCAGAAGTGCAGTCTCCACTTATTCTTCCTGGGACAAGACTGTTTCCTATGTAAGGAAGAGTTTGGTGAGCCGGACTAAGAATATCCAGTACAATTATTCTACCAGTAAAACGTTCAGCAGTTCGAATCAGATGCTCAACTATTTTATGAAGCTGATTCAATGTTCTTTTCTGGACGATGGGACGACAAAGCCCTGGGAGGGGGATTATCTGGCTTATCAGTATGGCGGTTATACTTGTTATGTGAGCGCCAACCGTTCCTCCTCAGGGAGATATCTATATCAAGTCCGATATGCGATGATCTATTATACCACAGCATCCCAGGAGGCGAAGGTGACCAGCAGGGTGAATCAACTTTTGGATTCCATGAATCTGGAGAGTAAGGATGGTTACCAGAAGGTAAAAGCGATCTATGACTATGTGATTAGACATGTGACTTACGACTATGCTACCTTGAACGATGCCAGCTATGGAAAATATACGGCGTATAAAGCTCTTTTTCAGAACACGGCGGTCTGCCAGGGATATGCCAACTTGATCTACCGTATGATGAAGGAGGCGGGGATTTCTTGCCGGATTATTACGGGGGATGCCGGAGGCCGCCATGCATGGAATATTGTAAAGGTGGGAGACAAATTTTATAATATGGACAGTACTTGGGATGCCGGCACCACATATTATACTTGGTTCCTAAAATCTCAGAGAGATTTCACGGGGCATACCCGGGATCAGAAATTCACCACGTCTTCCTTTAATAGCCGGTATTCGATGGCTTCCACCAGTTTCTCGTATGTCCCGCTGAGCAGGATTACTCTGAGTAGGAGTTCGCTGCGGATGGAGACGGGGGATACGACGACGTTGTACTTTAACCGGTATCCGTCTAATGCAATCAGCGATAGTGGTTATTGGTCCAGCTCCAACGCGGCCGTGGTCGCAGTGAGCCAGAGCGGGAAGTTGACAATTAAGAAGGCTGGATCGGCGACCATTCGTTTGAGAATGGGAAAATGTACTGCATCCTGCCTGGTTACAGTGGAGAAGGCAGAGCCCTCCACACCGAATCCTACTGCAAAATGCACGGCCTATTATAAGAATGTGATTAGCTGGAAGGCCACAAGTAAAGCAGATGGGTACCGGGTCTACGGCAAGAATTCATCTGGGTATTGGGCGAAAATTGCAGACGTCACAGGATGCTCGTACACGGACACAGGCAAGAAACTGGGCAATGGCTTGGTGCCAGGTAAGGTGTATGCTTATACAGTGAGGGCTTACCGAAGGAAGGGTGGAAAAGTTCTCTGGAGCAGCTATGTGAAATCTGGGGTCCGTGTGAGGACGATTAACTCGGCCCCAGCTTTGGTCAGCGCAACTCCCACACTATACAACCGCATCTGGGTGACCTGGAAGAAGACGCCGAAGGCGGCTGGCTACCGCATCTACCGCAGGACAGTGGGAGGTAGTTGGAAGACATTGAAGGATGTGTCGGCTTCGACGACGAAATATGCGGATAATACCGCAACTCCGTCTGTGAAATATATCTATACTGTGCGGGCGTATTCTAAATACGGTGGCCATCGCTACTATGGTATGTATTCCTCGGCCGGTGTCACCGGGCAGACAAAGTTAGGACAAGATTCCATCTCTTATATTGGAAGCAAGAGCGCGGGGAAGGTGGCTCTGACTTGGAAGAGCGTCTCCGGAGCTACCGGATATCAAGTGTACCGAAAGACGGGCGCAGGTGGAAGCTACAGGAGAGTTAAGTACACCTCAGGGCTGAAGTTTACGGACTCTGGATTGAAGAAGGGGACGACGTATTATTACAAGGTGAGGGCTTATAGGAAGATAGCCGCAGGAAAATATGCCTATGGAGCGTTCAGCGCGGAGAAAAAAGTGACATCCAGATAAAGAAAAGCAGAGATAGTGCCTTGAAGGTTAAACAAGGCGCTATCTCTGTTCTTGTGTTATAGGAAACTTTTCCGAACATTCCTATGACAAAAGACACTCCGCGAGGAGCGCAATACGGCCGAGAAGAATCATTGTGTGGACGTGTGACCGCATTTTTGGTTCATGGGAAATTCCACGCTCTCGCACGTTAATATAGGAAGGTCTTTCCAATCAATAAAAGGCATTTAAAAACACTGAACTTATGTCCAGTGTCTTTAAATGCCTCATGATCATCGAAGCGACGGGATTCGAACCCACGACCTCTGCGTCCCGAACGCAGCGCTCTA